>CAYXVE010000007.1:31348-141400 GCA_964468435.1 uncultured Bacteroidia bacterium
TGAAAGATGCGACCATGACTACTTATGAGCAAATCTTACTGGAAGGCAAGATCGAAGGCAAGATCGAAGGAAAAATCGAGGGAAAAATCGAGGGAAAAATCGAGGGAAAAACCGAGGGAAAGATTGAGAGTGAAAATATGATGATCACAAATGCCTACCACAAAGGCTTCGAGATCGCACTTATTGCAGAGTTGTTAGGACTCACAACGGAAGAAGTGATAAAGCGGATCAGGGACTTGGGATTGGATAAATAGAAAGGAAGCCCGCAGGGGCTTCCTCAAACATACAACATACATGTGAGTGATAATTTATTAGAGCATAACACCTACGGTGAATGTAGTATTATACTTGATTCCTTTTAGTGGCACTACGGAGGTTTGCTCTACGCTTTGATAGACCTGATTTTTGAAGTTGTCGAAGGTTGCATCAAATTCCACTCCCAGGCGAAAGATTTTCAGAAATCCCACATTAGCCCCGATCAATACGCCCAGACCAGCACGGACATCATCGCTGTTGAGGTTATCCAGGTTAGCGTCGATGACATCTTCTCCGGTTACAACAATGGGTATAAATGCTCCCGGATAGATATCAATCCAGTTACCTAGCATAAAATGCTTTTCTACCCCTAGGATACCTTTCAGGTCATTTCGTCTTGCGCTATAATCCGTGCTGATTCCTCCGCCTACTTCATAGTTGAGTTTGTCTAGCCCTATTCCAAGGCGGTAAGCCCAGCGGTTTTTGGTAAATATGCGAGCATTAAGCCCCAGTGAAGTACTTCCTCGGTAGTCGATATCAGCGGTTTCAGATTGGATTTTGTCTATATTGAACTGACCAAAGTTTGCCGTAACACTCAACTTTTGAGCATGAAGGGAAGGGAATCCCAACAGTAAACCAATGATGGCTGCGATGCTTAATTTCTTGAATGAAAGAATGTTCATGATGATTGGATTTGATTATACATGGTTTCTTCTAAGGAACCAAATGGCATGCCTCAATCTCACTTATATATTACAGGCTGAATAATCCTGCTGTTTTTTCTAGCTACTATGCTGAAATATTGCACATACGTGCTATACTTGCAGTACAATTCATGATGCAATATTCAAATAGTGGGTCATATAGCAGGTCAGAATTCAAGCAGTCATTGAGAAGAATAGTCTATGCACTGGGATTATTACTCTTCACCTCCATTGTAGGGATTATTGGATTTATTGCTATTGAAGATTATACTCCTTTAGATGCTATCTATATGACTGTTATTACCATGACTACAGTAGGTTTTGGCGTGGTTAATGAGTTGAGCGATGAGGGAAAAGTATTTACAATCTTGCTAATGATAGGAAGTGCAGGTACTTTTATATATGCCATTACGACCGTCACTACTTTTGTGATTGAGGGAGAGATCAAGCATGTATACAATAAGTACTGGATTCTCAGAAAAGTGAAAAAATTGACTGAACATACAATAATCTGTGGATTGGGGAGAAATGGGCAGGAGGCTGCCATGGAGCTGCTGTGGCAAAAACAACCCTTTGTGGCAATCGAAAGAGATCAACGAATCATCGACGATTTTCTTGAGCATCACAATGCTCTCGTGATCAATGGAGATGCAACACATGAAGATATACTGGAGAAAGCTAATATTCAGGAAGCCAAGGGATTGATCAGTGCGTTGTCATCTGATGCCGACAATGTATTTATAACACTTACTGCCCGTGAACTTAATCCCAAATTGAAGATCGTTGCACGTGCTTCCCACGAACCCTCTATCTCCAAGCTCAAGCGTGCCGGGGCCAACCAGGTCATACTCCCACATATCATTGGCGGGCGTAAAATGGCTAACCTTATCACTCGGCCTGCACTTGTAGATTTCGTTGATGTTATCACCGGTCAGGGAAATCCAGATCTGCACTTAGAAGAACTTACTTGCAAAGAGTATCCGAAACTAATTGGTAAAACGTTAGGTGAGTTGCGCATAAGATCCCAAACCGGAGTAGTTGTTATTGGGAGAAAAAAAGGGGATAAGCGTATTGAACTTAATCTTCATGCAGATACCCTGATCGATTCAGACAACTACTTATATTTACTGGGAAGCTCAGAACAGCTACAGGAGCTTAAATACACATACAAAAAATGAAAACCGCTATCGGAGAGATAGCGGTTAACTTTAAGTACCTATAGTAATTAGCTGCACATCAATACAAAGATAGGGCCGTTAAATCTTGGTAATGTTGAATAATCAGACAGTTTTGTGTAATTATCTATAGGAGGGTAGAAATTTTAAAATCTTACACGGGTAAATATCAAGCTTGCCATAATTTAGTTGCTTCGGCAAGTATTTTGTCCGGGTCTATGGATACTACTCCCACTTCTTCACAGACTAAACCTCCTGCAAGATTGGCATAATGTGTTGCTTCTGATAGGGATACACCTGCTGCCAGTGCAAGGCTGATCACACTGATCACAGTATCTCCAGCCCCCGATACGTCAATGATATCTCTGTAGTGTGCTGTCGCGTGAAGGTATTTTGCTTGTTGGTCTACAAAAAGCATACCTGCCTCACTGAGTGTGATTAATGTGTGCATGTGAGGCATCTTATCTCTAAGCTGTTGTATGGCATACAATATTGCGGGTATATCGCGTTTTCCCAACCTGAGATTTAGGCCCTCGTTGAGTTCTTTCATATTGGGTTTAAAAAGTGTACATCCTTTATATGACCAAAATTGTCTGAATTTGGGATCCACTGTAACTGGAATGTTACGTTGATTAGCTTCTTTGATGATTGCTTGTATGATTTGTTCGTCCAGCAGCCCCTTGTCGTAGTCTTCAAATATGACTACGTCAACTTCATCTAACGCATTCATAGCTGCTCCTAGAACCTGTCTATGGTCTTCCTGATCAAGGTGATAGCGGTCTTCCCGGTCTACTCGCATTACTTGCTGGTTGTTTCCGATGACTCGTACCTTCACTGTAGTACGGCGCGATTCGGATACTACCAGATACGCTGTTTTAAATCCCTTCTCCCCTGCGATTTGTCTGAATATAACGCCGTCTCTATCAGCCCCTAAAATGCCGCAAAGTATGGGAGTTGCTCCCAACGCATAAATATTAAGCGCTACATTGGCAGCTCCACCAAGACGGTTTTCCTCCACATCGATATCTACAACCGGTACGGGGGCTTCAGGTGAGATCCTCTCTACCTTACCCCATAAATATCGGTCCAGCATCAAATCTCCGATTACCAGTACCTTTAGTTTATTGCAGGCATTGATAAAGTGTTTGAGATTGTCCACAGAGGGGTGTATTTCTAGTTGATTCAATCTGACAATAAATCGTTTAAAAAGTTGCTACGTAATGTTTGTCATGTAAGCTACGTGCTTCTCCTTAGGACAATTTGGAGACGCCTCTTGCTAGTCTTTCCAGTGCATCTTCGAGTACTTCAGTGGAATAAGCATAGGAAATCCTGGCGTGTGTTTGGGTACCAAATGCTGAACCGGTAACCATTGCTAATCCTTCCTCTTCGATCATGTAGAGGCAAAATTGATCAATGTCCTTGATCAACTGACCATCTGGTGTCTTTTTTCCAAGAAATTCAGAAAAATCAGGATAGAAATAGAATGCTCCATCCGGCATGGGGGTTTTGATACCGTCTATAGCTTCCAGTTTTTCATGCACCATATTTCTGCGTTTCAGAAATGCATCCCTCATCTCCAGGGTAGGAGTCAGATCTTCGATAAGTGCAGCTACTGCTCCCTTTTGAGCAAAGGCATTGGCGCCCGAGGTGATCTGGCCCTGTAGCTTGCCGCAAAGCTTGATGAGATCACTATTCGGAGAAGCGATATAGCCTAGACGCCATCCTGTCATGGCAAAACCTTTGGAAAATCCATTAACTGTGATGACGCGATCAAAAATCGATTCAAAACTTCCCAGGCTTACGTGATCTATGCCATAAGTAATATATTCGTAGATCTCGTCAGATAGAATATACAAGTCAGGATATTTTTCCATTATCTCTACCAGTGCCGCCATTTCATCTTTCGTATACATGGCTCCCGTTGGGTTGGAAGGAGTATTGAAAAATAATAACCTGGATTTAGGACTTATAGCAGCATCCAGTTGTTCAGGGGTGATTTTATAACTAGATTCAGTATCAGTTGATATATATTTGGGGGTAGCTTGTGCAAGGTAGACCATAGCATCGTAAGATACCCAATAAGGCGCAGGTATTACAGCCTCATCTCCGGGATTTAACAATGCCTGAACTACATTATATAAAGACTGTTTTGCCCCCGTAGAGACAAATACCTGTTTAGGGGTATAGTTCAGGCCATTGTCGCGCTTGAACTTAGTAACAATCGCTTCCTTTAACTCTGATAAACCATCTACTGGAGGATAATGTGTATAGCCATCATCCAGGGCTTTTTTCGCAGCTTCTCGGATGTGTATGGGAGTATCGAAATCAGGTTCTCCTAGTGTAAGTCCCACAATATCTTTTCCTTCTCCTTTCAGTTCTCTTACCCTGCGAGAAATACCCAGCGTGGCAGATTCCTCCATTGAAGCGATTAGTCTTGAGTATTCCATGTTGTAAAATTTGTAATGTGTTATATGTGAGCGTAAAAATAATAGAAAAAAGTATTGTCGGGTAAAAAATCCCTATAGGGGTTGGATAAGTTCTGCATGCCAGTCATCCAAATACACAGGCTGTTGCCCGGTGGCATTCCAAATGTAAATTCTGACGCGATCCTCTGGTTCCCAATTGCGTGGAATGGGATATTCAAAATAAACGTGATGCCATTGCCAGGGATTCATCAATCGTTGTATATGTACATTTTCCCGTTTGTAGACCTCGTCGCCCCTTACAAACTCCATAATCAGCTGACATTGTTGCCATTCTACCCATTCCATATTGATATACATAGCCCATATCCCTGTTCGAATCCAACTACCTTTTTTGGGAGATAGCCTGCTAAAGGAGAACTCTACATTGGGAGAATATTGATATTCAGCATTCATAATCATGCTGCGAGCTCCACTGTGTGCATACTGGTCTGTAGTGGCTGCTACCGTATCAGTTTCAAATCCAGTGACAAATAGGGTATCAATCTGCTTATTCGATAGATTGCTGAGTTCGTAACGAACATCGAGAAACTTTTTGTCAGCCTGTTTGGGGCGGGTAGAACCAAATATTTTCCAGTAATACTTCCTGGTAAGTCCATCGGCTCTCCATCCTCCATTGGGTGAGTGAGCCTGCCATGTCTGGATCAGATTGAGATCTGTACATAGTATCATGCTACTGAAAACGATAAATTTCCAGAAGATGTTCTTCATGTTCAAAAATTCATGAATGATAAGGGCTAAGGGAATGCTGAGGGCTGCATAAGCCTGTATCATGGCTCTCGAGCCAAAACTGCCGCCATACCACCATACCTCCCAACTGTAGACCACATAGATATTGATCAATAGATATGCTGTAATAGCCCAGAATACATACCTGTACTGATGAAAGAGTGGGATAAATCCAATCAGGGCAAAGATCATTACAGGTGTATAGACCAGCCAACCCTTCCGGGCACTGAACAGACCATCTATGATGTGTGGGCTAAGCCAGTCAAACCCGAATTCACCATAGCTATAATACAAAAAATGTCCGGAATACAATTTCCAGTAGAGCATTTGTATAGATCCTACCACCGCCATCACAATGATCAAAACAATCACATGCTGTTTGTATTCTAGTAATAATTGAAGTTTCTGCTGAAGGCTGATGCGGTCTTTGACCGCCCACAATAGTGGAATCAGTATAGCCATCAGCTCTATCGGTCTGATGATTGTTGCCAGGCCGATACTGGCACCTAATAGTATAGCATAGATCATCCTGGGTTTTTGATGCCATAATATCGTTAGCAGGATGATCAAAGCGTACAACGTAAATAGATAGTTATGGGGCATGGCTCCATCGAAGGAGACATAATTGAGATAATTAGTAGCGAGTACAATCACCGCAATAGAAATAGCGACAGCCTGGTCGCTGAAGAATCGCAATAATACATTGCGTGTAATGCCAAGACCTATCCATGCATACACAATGCTTCCCCATGAAATGGCCAACTGGTAGGGACGGGAGAAACCATCAGCAGGGAAATCGCTTAGCCAGGCAAAAAGATGCCCTAACAGGAAAAATGGAAGGTATAATATAGCCATTCCGATAGGATATTTCAATACATAGCGCCCGTTATCTTGCTGTACGGCATGGTGAAAGTCTCCGGCAGGTTGATACTCGCGGAAGACCTCATCGATAAATTGAAGTCCTCCCAGATCATCGTAGATGAAATAAGCAGGTAGGTACAGATAATATCCAAAAACGTCCCAACTTATGGTCGCCTCGGCAGCAGAATTATCCCATCTCGGGTAGAGTGTAGCTACTCTCCATAACAGATAAAATAATATAAGCAGTGTGATACCTGACCAGGGGTGTCGCTTAATAGACCAGAACATATTGCTTAATCAATAACCTGATGACAATCTATATTAAAAAACAATAATTTTCCCCATATTTTTAAAATGTTATCAGATTCCTTTTAGTTTTGTAGAGCATATTTAACATATACACATAATACATATATATTATGGCATCAGTAATCGAAATGCCAAGATTGAGCGACACGATGGAAGAGGGAGTTGTGGCTAGCTGGCATAAACAAATCGGTGAACAAGTATCATCTGGAGATTTACTTGCGGAAATTGAGACAGATAAGGCAACGATGGATTTTGAATCACCTGAAGATGGTGTGCTTTTGCATATCGGTGTAGAAGAGGGTAATGGAATCCCCGTGGGATCTTTACTGGCAATCATTGGCAAGAAAGATGAGGATGTTTCCGGTTTGGTCAAAGATTATGAATCAAAAGGTAATGGTAAAGCCAAGGACGAAGGCGCTAGTCCTGAGCCACAACCTGCTGCAGGCGAAAGTTTTTCAGTGCTTGATTCTGGCCAGGGACCCTCAAAAGAGCCCGAGACTGCGACTTTTTCAATAGCAGCCGCATCTCAGGATACAGAAGGACGGATTAAGGCTTCTCCGCTTGCTAAGGTGATGGCCAAAGAGCGCGGTATAGATCTGACAGCTGTCAAAGGGAGTGGGGATAACGGTAGAATTATTAAGCGGGATATAGAAAGCTACCAGCCTGCTCAGGCAAACCAGGCTCCTGCTGCAGCTCCACGACCACAAACGGAGGCTTATGAGGAAGTGAGAGTATCCCAGATGCGGAAGACAATTGCTAAACGACTCAGTGAGAGTAAGTTTACGGCTCCACACTTCTATCTCACCATGGAGATCGATATGGATCGTTCAGTTGAAGCCCGCAAGCAACTCAACGAGATATCACCTGTCAAAATTTCTTTCAATGACTTGGTTATCAAAGCAGCCGCTGTTGCACTCAAGCAACATCCTAAGGTGAATGCTTCTTGGTTGGGAGATACGATTCGCTATCATCACGAGATCCATATCGGTATGGCAGTTGCCGTGGAGGAGGGCCTTCTGGTACCTGTAATCAGAAATGCTGATGCCAAAGGTCTCTCCAAAATTGCAGCGCAATCCAAGGATTTTGCTACGAGAGCTCGCAATCGTGAACTGGAACCATCTGAATGGGCAGGCAATACTTTTACGGTATCCAATCTCGGCATGTTTGGCATTGAGGAGTTTACGGCGATTATCAATCCACCTGATGCGTGTATACTCGCCATCGGAGGGATCAAGAAAATACCTGTGGTGAGAGACGACGAAATTGTAGTAGGTAATAGAATGAAGGTCACCCTATCCTGTGATCACCGGGTGGTAGACGGTGCTACAGGAGCAGCTTTTCTGGTAACGCTGAAGGAACTCCTTGAAGATCCCATGAGAATGCTGATATAATGATGCTAAGTAAACGCAGATTGGAATGTTGATCAGGCTTGAACATTCTTCCAATCTGCTTCCTCTATGATTACCTGTCATAAGCCAGATTATATCCCAGAGAAATTTGAAACGAGGTATTTCTCGTTCTCTGCGTATCAATGGGATTTCCCGAATTATCAGTAAAAGCAAACTGTTCCACATTAAACAGGCCAAAGCTGAATCTGAAATCTACAAACAGCATCTTTTCGAATTCATACAAAATGCCTGCTGACAATCCCACATCTACATCCTGAAAGTCCAGAAATTCCTTGAGATTCTGGTTATTAACTCTTGTAGATAGCAAATAGGAAAGCTCCGTTCCAAATTCCAGCCCTAGATTATCTGATGGCTTGTATACTGCCAGCAATGGTAAGCTGAGATAATTCAGGTTAAAATGGGTACGGTTGGGAGATACGAAGTCTTCCAAAACTTGAGATCCCTTACTGATCCACATCAGCTCTGGCTGGAGGTAAAAATATGGGGTAAATCGCATTTGAGCAAAAATCCCTGCCTGAAGTCCGGGTTTCACCTGGTAATAGTTGTCGGGAAATACAGGAGCACTAGGGCCATAAAAGGTCAGATTGGATAGATTTCCGCCTATTTTGATTCCAGGATAAATTTGAGCTTGAGTAGTGAGGAAAACTATTGACAACCAGAAAATAAGTAAAATATATTTCATGAGCATGGATCTTTTTTGATGAATTTGCTAATCCAATAAAATGTAGATCATTTTCTATGATAATTTAAGGTTTATTTTCGAGATTTGTTTTATCTAAAATAAATGCCTTGAAGCTGCTCAGAATACTTGGATGGATCACTTTCTTTTTCTTGTTGACAGTTCTTACCCAGACTGGAGGGATTATCTTACTTGTTAGCCTGATCATTTACAGATATACTTTACGGAAATTTTCAGAAAAACTCAGGCCATTTTTTTTACAAACTTTACTCTTCATGACCCTGTATCTCTCATCTACTTTTATCATTTTTCCTCCCATCGCGAATAAATTGGGACGAAAAGCACTCCCCATTTTTTCTCATACCTCTCTCAAACCACTTCATATTATCACTTGCCTATTCAACCGGCATTATGTAAGCCATGACCTTTACTTCATAATACTCAAGGTCTCAGAAAATATGGCAGATACATATCCCGGTACTACTACTGCTTATCTGGATGGTAATTTTCCATTTGTGGATGGTTTTCCTTTATTACCTCATCTCAGTCATGATGATGGAGAAAAACTGGATCTTGCGTTTTATTACACAGATCCCATTACAGGCAAACCCCTTCAAAGGACGGCTCCATCATGGATCGGATATGGAGGATATGAAACACCTCAGACAGGGGAAACAGATAGTCCCGGGGATTGCATTTGTAGGGGATACTGGCAATATGGACTATTGAAGTATCTCTCGGTAGCTGAAAGGCGTATGGATCTTGATATAGACAGAACGCGGGATATGATTATGTTTTTTGCCAGAGAGCCGCAAGTGGGAAAAATATTTCTGGAACCATACCTGAAACAAAGGATGAATCTGAATTATTCCAAGATCAGATTTCATGGTTGCCATGCGGTTAGGCACGATGATCATGTTCATGTGCAGATGAAGTGATCTGTTGTAAACATGATCACATTGAATCATTCGGTCATCGAAACAACTCCGGCAGATTGGATTTCACAAAGCGACGTGTCTCGCATGTATTGGGTAACTTTGAACTTGTAATATTCCAGCGAATCGGGTGGAGGAGGGAGTTGATAGGGGAAAATATAGGGGTAGACATTGCCTTCTTTTTTAATCATCCAGAATCCAATCGAGTCTACTACGACTGCTTCGAGGATGGTATCCTGCTGCCAGCCAGAGGGATGAGACATGATCAGCTTCAGGAATAGATTGCGAAAGGGATAATCTTCCAGAAAATTGACGTAGATGTAGCGAGGATCAGATATTGAAGGTCCAACGTCGTAGTGGATTGTATCCTGTATATTCCAACAATTGTTGTCGAAATCCCATTGTTGTTGGATGTTGCCCTGTTCACAACTACACACCCCTATCCACATTGTAGATAGCAAAATGATAAAGACGGAAGATCTAATCATTTGTACGGCATTCCATTTAGTCAATAATACACAAAGGAATATCTTGAAGCTTTGAGATACAACACAGCAGGCAAAATTGTCATTATCTAAGGTGCCAAAATGTGTTTGTATTCCGGGAAAAGTATCACAAACGTCATACTACTTCCAGCATCATTACTTCTTTTTACGCCTGGATCTAGGTTCTGGGTTATCCTGATTCGGTTGTTTAGTATCGGGATTCCGTTTTTTTTCAGATCCTTGGTTACTTATGTTCCCTTTTCTGTTATCCTGTCTGGATGGTTGATTACTGGCTTTAGGTTGTTGATCCTCTCTGGGCATTTTTCCTTTGATAGATTTTTTGCGTTTCTTCTTTTTGTAGTTACGCTGTGGATTATTTTTAGGAACCTCCTTACCCACTACATCTACAAAGTCCAGGTCCTCACGTTCAATCGGGTCATCTTCCTCCAAGACAGCTTCTTTCCGGAGCATTTCGGGGGTTTTTCCAACTTCATTTTGTGCTACTAGGCTTTTGACTTCATCTACATCCAATGGATACCAGGTAGATTCATTTTCATAACAAAACCACATCTTACGTTTGAATATATCGGTTTTCTGAAGGCGGGCTACACCTTTGGTGGTGGTAATCTGTATAACTTCAGGGAAATCTTTCAGTGCATCCAGATAGGAATCCAATTCATAATTGAGGCAACATTTCAGCCTTCCACACAGACCCGAAATTTTCATTGGATTGAGTGAAAGATTCTGATATCTGGCAGCGGATGTACTGACCGTTTTGAATTCTGTCAGCCAGGTAGAGCAGCACAGCTCTCTTCCACAAGATCCGATTCCACCAACCAATCCAGCTTCATGGCGAAGCCCAATCTGTTTCATTTCAACACGAATCCTAAATTCTCTTGCGAGTATCTTGATCAGTTCTCTAAAATCAACTCTATGATCAGCGATATAGTAAAAAATAGCTTTAGCATTATCGCCCTGAAACTCTACATCGCTGAGCTTCATGTCCAGTCTTAGTTCATCGATAATTTCGCGGGCCCTTATTCTTGTTTCTGTATCGCGTTTTCGAACCAGTTCCCATTGTTCGAGATCGCGTTCGTTTGCTTTTCGGTATATACGGGGGAGTTCTCCAATGTTTTTATCGACATGTTTTTTTTTCATTTGGAGACGTGCAACAATTCCACCTAAGGACAGCGTACCTACGTCATAACCTCTGTCACTTTCGACTACTACAGCATCTCCAATATAAAGGCGTAATCCATGAACATTTCGATAAAAACCTTTACGGGTATTCTTAAAACGTACTTCATATACATTGTCTGCTTCCGTTTGATCCGGAGCTAACATATTCCCTAGCCAATCAAAGGTGTTGAGCTTGTTGCATCCGCCAGTAGCACAACCTCCATTTCGGCCACATCCCGTAGAAGAACATCCCCCCCCACCGCAAGATCCACATCCCATAATTCTTCCTTATTAAAAAATATTGCACTTCTACTTCATCCATCTAATATACAACACATTTTTTAAGCTATGCAAAACAATCCTGTAAAAATGTAAATATGGCAATGGAAGTGAGTGGGTCAGATCTTGAGTTGCTTGAGTTGGTAGTCGAGAAAACGGAGGTATTTTTTGCTTTTAAAGCTAGCCCTGTATTGTTCTAGTAGTAAACTAGCCTGGTCTATACGATTGCGCTGTATTAATTCAAAGATCGTCCGGGTCAGAAATACATCATGTATATTTCCTTTGAGTAAGGTATCTGCTACGGTTAGTTGAATCGTGGGTTCATTGAGATCAGCGGGGAGAGCCAGGGATGTGGTCTGCATAAGATGGTCCTTGATATAGGCTTTGAGATAGAGATAATAATAATAGGAGAAGATTGCATCCTCATTATTCAATGGGACTTTGTCGAGACAAGTTGATTTGTCATCCGAGTAAGAGCCTCCAGATAATTTCAGATAAGCCTTGTGATAAGCAATTTCACTCTGTTCGAATGATATGAACCAGTCTGGTAAAGGTGTTTGCAGATTGTAAAGTGCCAGAAAGGTTATTTCTTGTTCTGCCATCGAGTCCAGGGTTTGGGAATATTTGCAAAAATCTTCAATGGGAATGGTATTTCTGCTCGAACGCAGATGTATGTTGTTAAATCTGAGTGATTTTTGGTGATAGTATTCGGCAATTTTCGAAGTATAGCCCTTGAAATGGATACTGTCAATTCGAAAAGCGGGTAAGAGCATCTTTACCGACATGACCAGAGTGCTATCGGGTGTGAGAAATACACCAATGGCTTCATCATTGATATACACAAATGCAGGCCGGGGACTATTGACCTGAAAGGCAAGCTGATAAGAACTATCTGGCAGAATTTCTGCCTTTACGATTTGGCGCTGACCTTCAAGGATATTGTTGTAGATACCATAGACATCATACAGCTCAGCGGCAGGGGCTATGTTGATCTGTACAAATGTAGTGTCATAGAATGCATATACCGGGGTTGGCAGATCTTTATTGGAGGCTCTGTAGGCCAATAATGCGATGTATGCAGCCATTAAAGTCATCAGAGAAGCCGGATATAAGGCATTTTTGGACATGGGTATTACTTTAGAAGATGAAATATTAAGGCTTAAATATCATTGATAGCCAACATAATATCAAATATTTCTTCCTTGTTCTTTTTTACACTATTTTTGAAGCATGATCAAATCATTCCTGAGCTATCTTCAAGACAACGAACAGGTTTTGTTGATCTGTTGTCTCATCATGATCCCTCTGGCATATTTCGTTAACCTGGGGCTTACACCTATTATGGCGGATGAACCTACCCGAGCTGTAGTAGCGATGGAAATGATTTTCTCTGGAAACTTTATTGTGCCTACAATCAATGGAGAACTGTATTACAATAAGCCACCATTTTACAATTGGATACTGATATTACTTTTTCAATTTACTCAAAATTATTCGGAACTGATGGTAAGATTGCCATCTGTTATTCCTTTAATGCTTTATGGACTGACAATTTACGCAGTTACCCGCTATTATCTTTCTGCCAGGATAGGTATCATTGCAGGGATTATGTATGTTACCTGTGGCAGAATGCTGGTATATTCAGGATTGTTGGGGCATATAGATATCTTTTATTCATGGCTTACGTTTCTGGGATTTATCGCGGTGCTCTATTTTTATGAACGCGGGCAGTTATTGATCTTGTTTCTCATTACCTATACAATTACAGCTATAGGTTTTTTATGCAAAGGTCTTCCATCTATTGTTTTTCAGGGAATCACATTACTAACATTTTTTATATATCAGCAGGATTGGAGAAAACTCTTTTCCTGGCAGCATATTCTTGGAGGGCTATTGTTTTTATCGTTGATAGGGAGTTACTATTATACTTATTTTCAGTTCAATCCCGATGTGGAAGGATATCTTGCCAATCTTTGGTCTGAGTCTAGCAAGCGCACAGTACTAGACAAGGCTTGGTATGAAAGCCTTTTACACCCGCTCACGTTTCCTTTTGAGCAGGTTATGCACCTATTACCCTGGTCATTATTTGTATTGTTTTTGTTTCGAAGGGGAATGTGGAACATATTTATGGGTCATCACTTTTTGAAATTTTCCCTGTTGATCCTGGCAGCTAATAGCATTGTCTACTGGTTATCGCCCCAGACGTATCCCCGCTACCTTTTTATGTTGTATCCATTTGTCTTTATCCTGATCGCATACGGGTACGTACACTACCGTTATTCATATCCAAGGATTAACCTTATATTGGAATATATTTTTTTAATTGCAGGAATCCTGGCAGGTTTGGGGGTTTGGGTAGTTTTTGTAGTAAGTGATCTTGATGATGTTCCATTCCGAGAGCTTAAAGTGGTTATGCTCTTTATGGGATTTGCCTTCGCACTATTTTTATATTTCAGGTTGCCCCTCCAAAGATTTATTATTTTCACGATTGTGATGATGCTATTCCGACTGGGTTTCGACTGGTTTGTACTTCCTCACCGTTATAAAAATGATCAATGGACCCCATCAAAGGATGCTGCACTTGAAGTAGTAAAAATTGTAGGAGAATCTCCCCTATATGTATTCCCTGACTATGAGTTTGAGCATCATCTCACGTATTACATAGAGCGGGAGCGAAAGGAGATTTTACCAGTTACTGATGAGCTTTATAAAGGGGCTTATTACATTTGTACAGATAGTCAGCTTGCGGGAAGATCTGCAGATATACATTATGAGTTTAATAGTAGATTGAAAATACCGCTGAATTTGGTCACATTTAATTCAAACTAATACTGTGGTGAAAATATCGCTGGTGATACCCGTTATGAACGAAAAGGAAAATATACATCCTCTTCTCAGTCAAATCCGGGAAGCGTTGACAGGTATAGATTATGAGGTGATTCTCGTTGATGATGGCAGTTCGGATGGCACACCTGATGAGATCCGTAAATATATAGATAACCGCGTGCGATTGATTGAGCTTATGAAAAATTATGGACAGAGTACAGCTATGGCTGCAGGTATTGATCATGCTACAGGAGCGTATATTGTAACATTGGATGGCGATCTGCAAAATGACCCGGGAGACATCCCGATGCTACTGGACAAAATCGAGCACGAACCCTGGGATATGATCGCAGGTAACCGGTCAAACCGTCAGGATGGTTTTGTACTGAGGAAGTTCCCCAGCAAAATAGCGAATTCGATGATTCGATCGCTGACGGGTGTTAGGATCAAAGACTACGGTTGTACACTCAAAATATTCAAAAGTAAGATAGCCAAAAATTTAGGTCTGTATGGGGAACTTCACAGGTTTATTCCTGTGCTGGCAGCACTTCAGGGTGCTAGGATTACCCAGGTAGATGTGAAACATCACGCACGAAAGTTTGGCAAGTCAAAATATGGTATAGGGAGAACCTTTCGAGTCATGAGCGATCTGATCCTGATGCTATTCTTCCAGAAATACCTGCAGAAGCCTATGCATATTTTTGGGTTACTAGGCTTTTTCGTCTTCTTTATAGGAGTCATTATCAATCTGTATTTGGCAGTTTTGAAAATAATGGGTCAGGATATTTGGGGTAAACCACTATTGATGCTAGGGGTAATGTTGGTCGTAGGTGGAATACAGTTTATCACGATTGGTATCGTTACAGAGGTTCTGATCCGTACTTATTATGAATCGCAGAATAAAAAGGCTTATCAAATAAGGGAGGTAGTGTCTGGTGAAAAAATCGCATAAATCATACCTGAAGTTTCTACTTAAGCTGATATTGACTGCTCTGATCATATATTTTGTGATCAATAACATGGATCTCCAAGAAGCTTGGAAACTATTGCAGCGTGCAAATCCTCTTTTTCTGTTGTTGGCATGGATGGCATTTTTAGGGTCCAAATTTCTGGCAGCCATTAGGTTGAATCTACATTTCTCCGCAATAGAGCTTATAATTAGTCATGTACTTAATCTAAGGCTCTATCTGTTGGGTATGTATTACAACTTATTCCTGCCGGGTGGGATCGGTGGAGATGGATACAAGGCTTACTGGCTCAACAAACGCTACAAGTCCAAACTCAAGGATATTATTGGAACCCTTTTACTAGACCGTATCAATGGACTCGTAGCGCTTGGAGTTTTTGCTATGATATTTACCCAACTCATCGAATTGCCTTACACCTGGCTGAATCTGTGGGTTGTAGTTGCAGGAGTTACTCTTGCTTATTTGGTGCATTTCTTTTCCCTATGGAAGTTATTCAAGCGACTAACCCACATATTTATCCCTTCCCATGTGATTTCTCTGATCGTTCAGGCGCTTCAGTTACTCTGTGTATATTTTTTGCTACATGCCATGGGGGTAGAGGGTTCCTTCTGGGCTTATGGATTTATCTTTTTGATATCATCCATCGTATCAGTACTACCATTGACAATAGGTGGGATTGGATCGCGGGAAGTTGTCTTTCTTCTGGGATCAGAAATTTTGCATTTGGAACAGGGGGCAGCAATTACGATCAGCGTAATGTTTTATCTGATTACTGCATTGACATCCCTTGCAGGAGGTTACTACGCATGGATCCCTGCCAGACTCCAAACACAGACACCCACCTGAAATATCCTGCGACCTAAGATCACCATCCTAAAGGAGAAAATATACCCTAAATCGTCCTGTTATCGACATCTTCATATTCTGAGGTGCAGCAAATAGTATTAAGGATGAATGAGTGGAGTCTATGTAAATGTAGTTTCTATTTGCATAGTCTTTTCTTAGGCAATTAATACTCTATTTTTAGCCGTTCACCGGGTGGACATTGATGTTGATGTAATAGTAAGTGTATATTTGAATAAATCAAATTATATATAGTACTCGCATCCGTCTATTGGAATTGTAGAATCTTAACATGAATTGTACATACATTTTTATGCTTCCTTACTTTAGTATTTCTTTTATACCAAGTGATATTCTGTCCGTTTCTATCACTTTATGGGAAACCTCTTATTTGATGTTGGTCCTGGTACTGATGGTGATTGCAATATTCTTTATACCTATGAGAGACAAAGCATTACGTGCAAAGTATAAGCACCCATCATTTAATTATTCTTCCGTTGCAGGAGATCAAGTGTCATCGACCCCGACTACCCTGACAAATCCGATGCTTACAGATTTGCAGAGATCTACTCAGCATGAACAAGCACCTGCCTCCGGGCAGATTCAGGAAGATGTAAGTAATTTTGCCAAAAAAATACCAGCCTGAGTACAATAGCAGTACCAGTTGTGTTTTATTGAGGTTAATCTTACATGTTTCTCATATTGGCACTTATTATGCCGTTGAATATACAGAGCGATTGGAAAGCAAGATTGCTATGTAACACGAAATTTCAGTTTACATAGGTACGATGTCAGAAAATTGTACTTTCATCGAACTTACTGCAGCCTGCATCATCCTTCGCTATGTAGTTTAGGATTAATTGCCAATTAGGATTCAACATGTTAACGATTATCTCTCAGTTCTGGTTAGACCTATTGGTCATGCTTGTAGCAGGATCAATGATTTTTATTGGATGGGTCAGTGTGAAAAAATATCATTTTTATCATGACGAAAATGATTCATCAACCTCTGTCAAAGACTATTCAGACGTAGCCATCCCGCCTTGTTTGTCCGATCCCGTATTTGATGAGTTAGCTCCTTCTAAAATCCATTTACGTTTGAAAAATTCAGGCAAGCGATTTAGGTACCAGGGATTGTCTATCCAGGCCGATAATGAAATACAGGTGGTGATATGTGAAAAATTGAAATATAATCAGTGTGTAGAACACGGAGATGAAATTATCTTTCTCTTAAGAGGAACAGACCCTAGTCATCGAACCTATCATTTCCGGGTTATTTTTTCTGATGAACAGGGAAATACTTACTCACAGGGAGTAGCGGGTTGGGGAATGATTCATGCCCTGTTGGAAGATCCCATGGATTTGCAGATATAGCAGCCCAAATCGTCTCAAAGATAGATAACATATCATACTTGTTTTTCCCTTATTTCAAACTCAGTCTTAGTCGCTGTTTTTCAACACCGACAGCACTTAAGCTTACATTAAATGAAAGAGGAAGTCTTAACAGTCGACTTCCTCTAACGCTTAGCTGTCTATAAAAGGACTTTCTAATCTTTGAAAAACATACTTAGTATTATCCTCCTTCCTGGTCTTGTTTTCACTCACTGATTCATAGCCCTCTCAATTAATAATTTGAATCATGAATCTTCCGTAGCAACTTCTATTCGGTAAATGTTTTTTTCCTGGAGCAATAAAATCTCGAATTCAATTAAGGAATTCGATTTATCGAACTCAAACTTTACGGGATTGCCATTGACCAGTACCTGTCCAGGTTTTCCCTGGGTAAATAACATCTTCAACATGACTTGTTCAGAAGTAATAGTTATTTGCTTGCCTGGAATAAGTTGCCATTTGAGGTCCAATGCAAATCTCTTCCCATCCCACGAGGTAGTGGGTCCCATGCCGATCCAAATAGGTAATTCAGTCGGTATATCTATACCGATGAGAGCTGGTAATTTGCGTTTACCAGCAAGGTAAACAAATCTGGGTAAATCAGTCACTATGGTGCTTGCGCCATAAGCAGTAGGAGTATTCCTTTGATTCAACGAACTTATCCAGGCTGCATTAGAGGCATAGAAATATTTTATTTTATCCGAAGCAGTAAATGCCTGAAGTAGTCCCGATGCCATCGAGGCGGTAAGGGCATTAGCGATAAGCCAGTTCTCATCTGATTCCTGGCCTCCCAGATCAAGATTTGCTGTGAACATACCTGGATAAGTGTCCGACAGTTTGTTCTGTTGTTCTGAAAGCCAGGAGGTACTTTTGAGCAGCGCGTTTTTCAAAGCCTCATCCTTAAACCTGAAATATACCGGCCAGAGGGAATTGTTGACCTTGGCAGTTGTAAGGATTTCTTCCAGGATGCTGTTACCAGTTTGATGGGCTACCCAACTCCCACTTTCCCGTTGCTGTAATTGTAACAGGTTGACCATTTGGGCGGCAGTTTGCCGGAACTGCTCATCACCAGTAAGATCAGACATTCTGATCAGAGAAATAGCTGTGGCGCTGTGCTCTATCAGCTCTTCTACACCCATTGAAAGATCCCTTGACTGATCTTCTCCGCGCGACAAACCGCGCGAAATGGTCCCTGATCGTCCGTTGACAGCCCGAGCCTGTTTCTGTGCAGCTTCCAGCAACCATGGATCTCCCCAAAGTATGTATCCCCATAAAAGCCCTTCAAAAGAAGCGTAGGCAACAGGATTCTGGTAGTCAAAACCCTGCGAGGCCAATTGATCATAATGAAGGGTACCCCAATCTGCCTGTAGCAGTGCATGCTGATAAGCAGCTTCTCCCAGTCTGGGATCAGAAGATCTCAAATAAGCTTGTATTAGGTCAAGTGTAATGTCTTCACCTGTGTGAAGGATAAAACCCTGTTGAGAGGTCTTATGAATAGGGTGGTTTAACCCGTAAGACATACCCCCAATCTGATAGAGATTGCTGATTTCGGGGATGGAGGTAGTATATGGTATCTCTTCTAGGGATTTCTGCACGGTTGCCAACTTGCCATCAATTTCTAGCTGGGTGCCAACAGGCATGGACAACCCCGAGCCATCAAGATACTCCAGGTCATACACTACATAGGGCATTTGGGATGTAGAGGCAGCCTGAGTGGTCCACTGATCTTCAGATGAGTTGAAAATCATCCAATGGGTAAAGGTTCTCGCCATCCCTTTTTTCAGCTTTACATTTTTTTCTGCACCATCTGATAAGGGTTTGTAATGCTGTATATAGAACCTGTCATTCTTCAGCGACAAAATGCTTTCTCTATCTGTAAGTGCTGCTGTCATTTCCTGAAAGTATGGAAACACCCATTGTACTTCTACTTCATTGTTAAGACGGATAGTGGTCCATTCACGTGCAAATGGGGTTACACCTCTTATGTTGGTTTGATTATCCAATGCCAACAACCAGTCATCAGATCCCTGATGCAAGGTAAATTCGCTGGTAGGCACTGCTTGGTCTTCTCCAACGCCCACTGCAAGTGCATTCGCTCCCTTCATCTGTACATCCAAGGGTAATATTGAACCCAGGTCCAGGTCTTCGGTACTGGTATTGATAAATCTTGTCTGGTATTTTACGTAAGGTGAGTTAGCCAGAAAATCAAATTCCTGATGAATGGTTATTCCCTTACCTATTTGACTTATCGTACGGATTTTTTTGTATAGGTTACCGTTATAGATTTTCCTTACTTCTCCAACAGAAGTTGCTTTTCTGATAGATGATTCATCATAAAGTTGTACACCTGGACTCCAGGATATCTTTTCCAGCCTAGAAGATGGGGTAGCAATGGAGGTGATCCCCTGTGGACCTACACGTAGATCATAGTATCTGTTAACGATAGCGATTTCTCCAGATGACATCTCTGCCATTTGGATTCCTGCCTCAAAAGGCGGATTGAGTTGATCCCATGTTATTTTGTAATTTCTGGTCCCAGTTATTGTATCTGAGACTGGCATAGCAATTAAACCCCAGTGAGCTTGCCGAGATTGCCAGTTTTGCAGGGGAAATACATCTGCTTCCACATAGTTACCCGACTCATCATACAAACTGACATGATTAGGAGTCTTGACAGATCCCAGTGGGATGCCAAACACCAAATGCCCACCTTTTATTGGTTGAGGGATATTGACGGTTATAGTAGTAAATTCCTGGGAAGCAGCTTTTAAAGATTGAGCCTGAAGGCTCGTATTGATAATGCACCAGGTCAAGATTCCTGCAATCACTGAAATCCTGACCCACATTGGCAATCCTGGTATTTTGAGCATGGGGAAAATGTTAGGTTAAAATAATTGAAAAGTAACCTTACATCATATGCAGCTATATTTTAGGGTTGAAGTATTTTGTTAATATACTAAAAATTAATTCGAAAATAAAGGTATAACGATATTCACCAAATGATCAAAGCGGTTATCCTAGATGATTCCAAGATCCTTTTTAATAACTGAAAAATCTGTTTTTAGTTTTTGGGAGTTATTCCCCATACATTAGATTATAATCTTTCAGAACTGTTTCAAGGAGCTTTCTATCGTTTATTGCTGACTGGATTCCTGTTACAGCTTTGACTTTGTCAGCCAGTCTGGAGATTAATTCATCATTGTCAGTGCGAAGGCCTGCATCCAGGACTTCTTTTAAGATCGCCATATCCCGGTCAGTAAGCATTTCTATTTCCGGAAATGTGATGGTATACCCTTCATCCACTTCCGTAAAAATGGAATCCCAGAACTCAGCAACGATTTTTAGCTTAATAACCGTCGTGCCGGCTGCAATATCTCCCAGACGTTGTGCATGTTTATTGGCAGAGATACTGATAATCCCAATAAGCCCGTTGGTAACCCAGATATCAATCGGTCTGATCAACCATCTCAGTAGATACGATGATAAGGTTGGGGGCAGACCATCTAACCGGACCACCTGAATTTTCATCAGGCGTTTACCGAAACTTTGGCCATTGAATACCACTTCATTGATGAGGGAATACATGGCTATGGGAATCATGATCACAATCCAGGCTTTTGTATTCAGGTCCAGATCGGTGTAGTATTCCAGTGTGAACCAGCTGATCAGGTATCCGCTCATCACCAATATATCTACAATGGTAGCAACGATTCTATCGCTAAGTCCTGCAATTGGATATTCAAGTTCTATATGTTGGGTAGTGTGTATGCTAATGGTGTTCATCAGAAGCCCCTGTTTAAATTGTAAACTATTTGTGGGTTAACCCATTCAAAGCTTTATCTATTGTCTTCCCTTTTTCAAAGGGATTTTATTGATTCGCAGGAATATTTCCATGTCGGGTGGATATCACTGACCAGTTTGATAATACGTATTATATCTTTCGCATTAATAGTGTAAGGCATCATGGGAGTCTTTGAGTTGATGAAACATATGATTTACAGGTGGAATGGTGTGATGTATGAAGTCTTTATTCTGTTTTAGCGTTATTCCATAAGTTAAATAACTTGAGATTGTTTTTCATTTTGTTCCACTTAATACGATTCATGGCTGTGCGCTTAGTCAGTTTTTTAAACGTTTTTTCGTCCAACTCTTCCCATTCCTCTACAGATAATCTCACGTGATCAAGAGGGTCAAAGTCACCGGATTGAGACGTAGAGAAACGATTCCAGGGACATACTTCCTGACATATATCGCATCCATATATCCATCCTTCCATTTGGTCTGCATAGGAATTGGGAATCTCTTCCCTCAATTCTATGGTAAGATAAGAAATACATTTTTGAGCATTTATTTGGTAAGGTTCCAACGCATTTGTTGGGCATGCATCTATACACCGCGTACAGGTTCCACAAAAGTCCCGAATGGGTCCGTCATATTCGAGTTTGAGATTGAGAATAATTTCTCCGATGAAGAAATATGATCCTCTTCTGGGAGTAATGAGGTTGGTGTGTTTACCGATCCATCCCAGGCCAGATCTTTGGGCCCAGGCCTTATCCATAACAGGGGCTGAATCCACAAACACCCGACCCTGTATATCATCACTCACATATTCATGTATAAATTGGAAAAGCTCATATAGCTTTTTTTTGAGTACTTTATGGTAATCTTTTCCCCAGGCATAGCGGGATATTTTGGGGTGGTCGTCTGATAAGTGGGTATCTGATTGGGGAAAATAATTGTGAATCACACTAATGACAGATTCTGCTCCATCCACAAGCTTACGTGGATCGATGCGCTTGTCAAAAAAATTTTCCATATAATCCATCTTTCCGTGATATCCAGCTTTTAGCCATTTTTCCAGATTCCGGGCCTCTTGTTCCAATTCTACGGCCTTTGAAATACCAATCATGGTAAAGCCTAATTCATAGCCCTTCAATTTGATTTCCTGTGTTAATTTTACAAGGTCCATAGATTTTTCATTCCCTGGGTTTTTTTCTAGTATTGTCTCTTATAGGATCAAGATATGAAAAATAATCTCCCATCGTTCATTCTTGTTATTGGCTCTTTATTTTTCTCATTTGATTGCGTTTTTTCACAACAAGACACAATCCCCACTTTCTCAGGAAACCGGCAGGGTGTCGAGCAGATGCTTCAGTTTATCCTTCAGGCAGATGAATCACAACAGCGGATACTTACGGATAGTCTGAGACCCGAGGAGGTAGATTGTGAGGCAGTGTTTTTTCCCCTATACCGCAAAAAAGTCTACCGTTTTCACAAAAGACTATATAGAATTGCAGATATTTACGTACACCCTCTGCTGGAAAATCAGACAGAATATCTGTTGTGGTCTGCTACTACAGAAGAATTGATGGAATATACGGGAGAGGCGCGTTTTTTTCCTGGAGGGTATCGTGAAATTGCTCCGTATTTGAAGCCTGAGCTGACCTTCTATCGCTTTAAATTTGTACAGCCCGGGATGAGACTCGGTTCTGCATATGATGTTTTGGTATACGTGAACGGAAAATGGCGTCTCTTTCACCGGCCTTGGGCAGTCATGATCGACGATTAGATCGATAAGTTTAATAAAGTTTAACGTTAACATATGAAACTAGTACTTGCGATTGTATCTCTGTGGACTTTCATGCCTATGATCGTAAATGGGCAGAGCACCTTATCTATCCGGGAAATTATGACAGGAGAGGATTTCGTGGGATATTTACCAGAACAAATTTACTGGTCAGATGACAGTCGGCACATTTACTTTACCTGGAATCCTGCGGAGGACACGCTGAGAAGCTTGTATCGCACAGATACAAAAGCCTCTGATCCCGAAAAGCTTACAATAGACGAGCTGAAATCCCTTTGTCCAAGGGATTATCGTTTTAATAAAAACAAAACCCTCAGTGTCTATGAAAAGGATGGAGATTTATTTCTCCACGATTTACGTACAGGTACTACCATACAGATCACCCATACAATTGAACGTGAATCAGACCCTCAGTTTACACAGGATGAATTATTGATTTTATACAAAAGGGGCCATAATATATTTTCCTGGGCAATCGATGGAGGGAGTATCCGGCAACTGACGAATTTTCGCGAAGGCAAAAAGCCTGATCAGGATAAGCCAAAATCTGAGCAAGAGAAATGGCTTGAGCGTGATCAAATGGAGTTGTTCGGGATTTTAAGGAAGGAAAAACAGCTGAAAGAACTCAATGAAAAGCGAAGTAATTTGTTGAAGCCTGATCGTCCCCTAGCAATATATACGGGCAGTAAAAATATCATTTCACTGGAAGCCGGTCCTCAAGGGAGATTTTTCTTTTACACGCTTATGCAGCAGCCTTCTGATAATAATGCCACAAAAGTTCCTGAATTTGTTACCGAGACAGGGTATCTCAATCAACTCAACGCTCGCTCCAAAGTAGGAAGCCCTCAAAGTACATTTGAAAGCTGGATTTATGATCGCAAAGTGGATACCACCTACCGCATTGTCGTAGACAGCCTTCCCGGAATCAAAGATAAACCGCTGTTTCTTCAGGATTATATACATCCCGATAGCACCTGGAATCTTGAATACGATAGACCGCGTGAAGTAAATATTACTGCCCCTGTATTTTCAGATGAAGGGCTTCTGGCTGTGGCAGTTGTCCGTTCTCAGGACAACAAAGATCGTTGGATACTGCTACTCGATATGGAGACTGGTAGCTGGGAAATATTGGATCGTCAACGTGATGAAGCCTGGATTGGAGGGCCGGGTATTTCCAATTATAATTTTTCGATAGGTAACGTCGGATGGCTGGTAGATGGTCAGAAGGTATGGTTTCAGTCGGAGGAAACCGGCTACGCTCACTTGTATGTTGTAGATATTAACACGAAGGAAATTATGGCGCTTACCCATGGAGATTATGAAGTACAGGATGTCATATTATCTCATGATAAGACTACTTTTTACATTACTACCAATGAAATTCATCCTGGTGAAAAAAACTTCTATCAGATGAATGTCGATGGAAGCAATAAAGAAAGGATCACCGAAGAGGCAGGAGCACATGAAGTATTAATGTCTCCAGATGAAGAATATCTGGCAATAAGGTATTCAACATCCAATCAGCCCTGGGAACTATATATGATGAAAAACAAGCCAGGTGCCAGGATGAAACAGGTTACGGAATCTACTACGAATCGGTTTAAAGATTATTCCTGGAGCACACCGGAAATTATACAATTTGAAGCCAGGGATAGTGCGATGGTATATGCCCGGCTTTATCAGCCTGAGGAGGATGTCAAAAATGGTGCTGCTGTCATTTTTGTACATGGTGCGGGCTATTTGCAGAATGCGCACAAATGGTGGAGCAGCTACTATCGTGAATATATGTTTCACAATTTTCTGACAGACAGAGGATATACGGTTTTGGACATCGATTACAGGGGCAGTGCCGGATATGGAAGAGATTGGCGTACTGGAATCTATCGTCATATGGGGGGAAAAGATCTCACAGATCAGGTAGATGGAGCAAGGTATTTGGTTAATAATTATGGGATTGATCGTGCCAGGATAGGCATCTACGGCGGATCCTATGGAGGATTTATTACCCTCATGGCACTTTTTCTTGAACCGGAAACTTTTGCCTGTGGTGCTGCCTTGCGCTCTGTTACAGATTGGGCACATTACAATCATGCTTATACCTCCAATATTCTGAATACACCCGTCGAAGATAGCATCGCCTACCGGAGGAGCTCACCGATTTATCATGCTGAGGGATTGGATGACCCCCTAGTAATGCTTCATGGCATGGTAGACACTAATGTCCAGTTTCAGGATGTGGTAAGACTTTCACAGCGTCTGATAGAACTGGGGAAAGAGAATTGGGAACTTGCGGTATTTCCGATCGAAGGACATGGCTTTGATGAAGCTTTTAGTTGGGCTGATGAGTATAGAAGGATACATGAATTATTTCAGGAGTATTTGGAGAGGTAACAATAGATTCTACAATATTGGTGCAGGATTGTAAAAAAGACGTCTTTTTTATAAAGTATTAATTCCTTAATTGGACTTTGATTTCAAACCTACTCTTATATGCAAACTATCAAAGTCCGCTTTAACAACAAATCAGGCCAGCAATTGGCTGCCAAATTGGATATGCCTTTAGATCGCCACCCAAAGACCTATGCGCTTTTTGCACACTGCTTTACGTGCAGTAAAGATTTAAAAGCTGTGCGAGCGATCAGTAGAGCATTAACACAGGAAGGTATCGCGGTATTTAGTTTTGATTTTACGGGTTTGGGACAAAGTGAAGGGGAATTCGCTGATACCAATTTTTCTTCTAATGTAGAGGATCTCATTTCTGCAGCAGACTATCTGGAATCCCATTATCAGGCGCCTCAGCTCATGATCGGCCATTCGTTGGGGGGAGCAGCAGTAATCATGGCCTCTACACAGCTGGAAGGGGTAAGCGCAGTAGCAACTATTGGTGCACCAGGAGAACCCGCACACGTAACTCACCATTTTGACACTGCAGAAAAGGAAATTCACGAACAGGGGGTCGCAAGGGTGATGATTGGGGGCAGACCTTTTATGGTTAAAAAGCAATTTTTGGATGATCTGGAGACACATCCACTTGAGAGTATTATCCCAAATCTTAAGAAGGCATTGCTGATTTTGCATTCTCCTCAGGACGAGATTGTAGTAATCGAAAATGCTGCCAGAATCTATCATGCAGCACGTCATCCCAAAAGTTTTATCTCATTGGATGGTGCAGATCACTTGCTAACCCGGAAGCAGGATGCTTCCTATGCTGCTCAAATGATAGCTTCATGGGCTTCAAGATATATTCAGCCTGCTGATGCTGAGGATCTTAAACTGAAAACAGATAAAGATGTTTTGGTGCGTACTGGAGCTGATGGTTATACATCGCAGGTATTAGCGGGGAAACATCATATGATTGCAGATGAGCCTACTTCATTAGGTGGTGCAGATCTTGGTCCATCTCCCTATCAGTACTTACTTACCTCACTTGGTGCATGTACAGGTATTACATTGAGAATGTATGCTGATCGAAAAAAATGGGATCTGCAAGAAGTAGATATTCACCTGTCTCATTACAAGGATCATGTAAAAGACTGTGAAGATTGTGATAAGCCAAGTAGTAAAATTGATGTGATCGAAAGAGAAATAGAGTTCAAGGGTAATCTGGATGAAAAACAACTTGAACGCCTGGTCGAAATCGCCGATCGCTGCCCGGTACACCGTTCGCTGGAACAGTCCGTGAAGATCAAGACTACTGTTAAATCCACTTAGTGGCAGGACCATGTACTACTACTGTATCCATGCCCTGACGAGGTGATCTATTCATACTATGTCCCCTCATGAAAGGCATTTGATATGCTCTTTATATGGCATGAGCTAGTTACTACCCCATTTCATATATATGTAGCGTGAAATGTCATGTTCATAGATGTATTTTCCATCTTAGTCGAGAAAACTCCCTAATAAAAGTCGCTCAGAACAACCGTTGTAGAAAAATAGACGTTACTGTGGAAGATTAAGATTATATATACCTATTAACGCCATACTCTTCATAAATGTGTAAAAATAATTTTTTTGCTATATTTCGAATTATTCGATTTTAATCCTTCGTACAGCCATTATTTCTCCTAAACCTCAACTGTAAGCTATTACAGTTCAAAGTTTTATAATTTCTCGGTTTCAGCTATGGTATTCCCCTAAATATTTGATACTAATTAACCTTAAATTGCGTTTTTATGAATGTTAACTTTACGCTTCCAAATCTTAAGGAATCACCTTTTGCATGGAGGCAAATTAGCCTATTAACACTTATCTTGTTATTTGGGACTGCTGTCATAGCACAGAAAACTGTGACGGGTACGGTTTCAAATGAAGCGGGTGACTCCATGATTGGGGTTACCGTTGTCATTGAAGGTACTAATCAGGGAGCACAGACTGACAGCGACGGTCGTTACTCAGTAAATGTTCCTGGAGACGATGCGGTATTGATCTTCTCCTTTTTAGGATATATTCAGCAAGAAGTTGCTGTGGGAGATCGTACTACTATTGACGTAGTGCTTCAGGAAGAGGACCTTACTACGGATGAGGTTGTTATTACCGCATTGGGTATCGAACGTGAGCAGAAATCGCTGACTTATGCAACGCAAAACGTTGATCCTGAGGCATTAACAGAGGCAAGAGAATTGAATGTTGTCAATTCTTTATCAGGTAAGGTAGCGGGCTTATCCATCTCCAGATCAGGCTCAGGGGTAGGAGCCCCCTCCCGTGTGATCCTACGTGGTAATCGCTCTATCTCTGGCGATAGCCAACCTTTATATGTTGTAGATGGTGTGCCTATTCTGGGAGATATTACAGATATCAACCCGGATGATATTGAGAGTATTTCTGTATTGAAAGGTCCCAACGCAGCAGCACTTTATGGTAACCGTGCCAATAATGGTGCGATTATCATTACCACCAAGCGGGGACAGAAAGGATTCAACGTAAGTCTGAGTTCTACTCTGACTGCCGAGGTACCTATCATCTTCAGAGATTATCAGAATGAATTCGGACAGGGAAATGCAGGACAGTACAATCCTGGTTCCGAGGATTCATGGGGAGCACCGCTGGATGGCAGGCAGGTAGAGCACTGGTCGCCAGATCCCAACTTCCCGGTTGAAACATATGCCTATGAGGCTCAGCCTGATAACATAGAAGATTTCTACCGTACGGGTTATAACTCAGCTTCTTCACTCGCGATCAGCACAGGTAATGAAAAGAATCAAACGTACTTCTCATATACTTATACTAACGCTGGTGGAGTTGTTCCCAATAATGAGCTTCGCAGACATAATATAAACTTCCGTATCACCAATGAAATTAGTGAAAGACTTACGCTTGACGGAAAGCTGACGTATCTCAGAGAGGATATTAAAAATGAGCTTGCACAAGGTGAAAACTTTGCCAATCCCAACCGTCATGCTTACCGTCTGCCACGTAATATCCAGACTGAAGATATTGAGCAGTTTGAATATACGGATGCAGAAGGAAATAATCGTCAGCACTACTGGAACCCCGGTTCCAACGGTGGTGCAAACCCATACTGGACCTTGAACAGAAACCTGAGCGATGCTGATGTTGACAGGGTGATAGCCTTTGCCTCTATGAGATATGAATTGACTCCAGAATTGAGCATACAGGTAAGATCTGCCTTTGATAGGCTCTTCAGAAAGAATGAAACCAGGCTCTTTAATGATAGCTATATCATTGCGGACAATGGTGCATATAGCCTGACTCATACAGAGTCTTATGAATGGAATAATGATGTATTGGTTTCTTATAGTACAGATTTGACTTCAGATTTCGCTTTAAATCTGAATGTAGGAGGTAACCTGAGAAGTGAAAGAGGATCATCTTTAAATGGTAATGTTCCTAGTGGTATTGGTCTAACCGTTCCTAACTTCTTTACGTTGAGCAATACTCAGTTAGTTGGAGCGAGTAATGGCTTCGGTGCTCCAAGAGATGTAAACTCTGTTTATGGTTTCGGTCAATTGAGCTATCGGAATGCAATCTTCCTTGACTTTACAGCACGTAACGACTGGAGTTCTACCTTGCCTGAGGAAAACTGGTCATTTTTCTATCCTTCTGTGGGGTTGAATGTAGTGCTGACGGACCTATTTGATATTCCTGAACCGTTTTCATTTATCAAACTGAGAGGTTCTTATGCACAAGTAGGTAATGATACTGGTCCATTCCAGCTTCAGCGTACAGCTTCAGTATCTGCAGGTGGCACCAATGGATATCTGGCATTGAGCGGTACACTGCCTAATGCAAATCTGGAGCCTGAAGAAACGGAATCTATCGAATTAGGTGCTGATTTGCGTTTCCTGGAAGGAAGAATAGCAGTAGACTTTACTTATTACAAGACGAATTCTACTAACCAGCTATTTACAGTAGCTCTGCCTGTTGGATCAGGTGCATCAAGCTTTTTCACCAATGGTGGTGATGTAGAGAACGAAGGAATCGAAGGCGTACTTACCCTGAACCCTATCAGATCAGGCGATTTTGATTGGGACATCACGCTTAACTACACCCGGAACAGAAGTACAGTAGTTGAAATTAATGATGAAAGACCCAGAATTCAGGTTGCATCTGACTTCCTGAGAGCATACTTCATCGAAGAAGGCGAGCCGTTCGGTAACGTATACTCGAGAGGATTTCAGCGCGACGAGCAGGGAAACGTGCTGATCGGTGAAAATGGATTGCCCCTGATTACACCTGGTCGTACCGTATTGGTGGGTAACTACAACCCAGATTGGTTGGGAGGCATTATGAATTCTTTCCGTTGGAAAGACCTTACATTTAGCTTCCTGATCGATATACGACAGGGTGGAGGTTCTGCTTCCATTACAGATGCGATCATCTTTGGAGGCGGCCACGTAGAAGAAACTCTTCAGGGTAGAGACGGTAGCCTCGTATTTGGAGAAAATTTCCTGGCTGATGAAACAGCAGTTTTGGCATCTGACGGTAGTCCCAATAACCTGACTATGGATGCTGAAGCATACTGGAACCTGGTAGGAGGTAGAAATGCTCCTGTAGGTGAAGCATTTGCCAGAGATGCATCCAATATCAGAATGCGTGAAATTACATTGGGTTATCGCTTAAGTATCCCCAACTCACCACTTCGCGCGGTGAAGGTATCTCTTGTAGGTAGAAACCTTTTCTTCTTCCAGAATAAAGCGGAAACATTTGATCCAGAAGTACTAGTAGGAACCGGTAAAGCAGCAGAAGGATTTGAATCATTCAGTCCTCCAACTGCGCGTTCATTTGGTGTAAACGTAAAACTTGACTTTTAATCTAACATAAAACAAGCACTTAGGGTTTTAAAATGAATTAGTCGTTAATTCATAAGTACACAAACATAACATAAGGACTAACCAATTATGAAAAAATTAACTTTTATTCTCTGTTTGGCTATAGCGGGATTTTCATTGAATAGCTGTACAGAAGATTTCGAAGAGCTGAATACAGATCCTGGTTCATTGATCGCTGATAATGTAGACGCATCACTGCTAGGTCAGGCTTTTGCTCGTTCTCAGTACCATGCAAGGTATGGTCAAAACTGGCGCTATCAAATCGGGCAAAATCTGTTTGCAGATTTATACTCTCAGTATTTTGCAACAACAGCTTCTAACTTTGACTCTGATCGATATGTGGAGGTAGGCAGATGGATTGATCTTGGGTGGTCTTCTTTCTACACTGAAGCTGCTCCCAACATCAAGTTTGTAGAAGATCTTACTGCTGAAAATGGGTTGACTGCGCAGAACGCTGCAGCTAAAATCTGGAGAGTCTACGGATACCACAGAGTTACAGATTACTGGGGACCCGTCATCTACTCTGAGTTTGGAAATGGTGAAACCAGTGTTGCTTATGACAGTCAGGAAGATATCTACAGAGATTTCTTTACAACTTTGGATGAGGCTGTAAGTGTACTTAAGGCAAATCCTGATGCGAGTATTTTTGGATCAAACGACCAGATCTACGGTGGCGATGCTACCAGATGGTTGACATTCGCTAATTCCCTCAGACTTCGTCTTGCACTTCGTGTAAGATATGCAGATCCGGGTTTGGCTCAGGCTGAAGCAGAAAAAGCAATCGCTGATGGAGTGATGACGGGCAACGATGAGAATGCGTATTTGTCTACTACAGCAAATTCTCAGAATCCATTTACGACGATCACCAACTGGGGTGAGTTTCGTATGAGTGCTCTGATGGAAAGTATCCTGGAAGGATATGAAGATCCCAGACTTCCAGATTATTTCAATCCTTCTGAAAGTGGTGATAGCGACGGTGATGGAAGTCCATATGAAGGCTTGAGAAACGGTCAAGCAAAAGTAGACAAAGTTCCCGCCCTGAACAGCGATAATTCTGACATGGAGACTAAATGGTTACCGCTGGGTAAGGGAGGTACTAATCCTCCCATGAGGATCATGTCTGCTGCTGAAGTATACTTCCTGCGTGCAGAAGGAGCCTTGGCTGGATGGAATATGGGAGGAACTCCCAAAGAGCTGTATGAAATGGGTATAACCATGTCTATGAAGGAAAGAATAGATGCTCCAGATGATGCTATCGCTGAATACATAGCTAGTACTAATACTCCGGTCGGAACAGGCGATGCCTTCGATACACAGGCATCTACAGATATCCCTGTAGCTTTTGAAGAAGGTGGTGGCGAAGAAAGACAGCTCGAGCAGATTATCACCCAGAAGTGGATCGCACTGTATCCCGATGGATGGGAGGCATTCTCAGAATTGAGAAGAACGGGTTATCCTAGAATTATTCCGCTGCTGAATTCAGAGAATACTGCTGTAGGGACAGACGAAATATTTAGAAGAATGACATTTGTGGAATCTGAATTCTCCAATAATGCTGAGGCTACAGAAGCCGCTGTCAGCTTGCTGGAAGGTCCCAACAACAACGCTACACGCGTATGGTGGGATAAGAAGCCACAATAAGTATTGATGACATATTGGAAAAGGGGAAGTCTCATCAAGCGACTTCCCCTTTTTGATTATTAATTTTTAAAAATGCTTCGCCAATTTTTAAAAACCATTAAACTTTTATGCTGATACGGGCTATGATTTTGATATGGTTAATGATTATCTCCTAAAACTGCTGCTTGATGCTACCTCTTTTTTAAGTACTCAAAGGGTAGCATACAATGTCTTGCGCTCTTTTTATTATCCAGTATCATATGATTGAATCCGTATTTCAAATTAATTGATAAAATCATGTTTATCCTACGCTATTTCACCTGTATCGCCCTCATAGCCTTATTATTATCCTGTCAGCAACAGGAACAAAAAATGTTTACTTCCCTTCCCTCCAGCAAGACAGGTATTACTTTTAAAAATATCCTGCGCGAAACAGAGGAATTCAATGTCATGAAATATGGCTATTTCTACAATGGAGGTGGCGTAGCAGTCGGAGATGTCAACAATGATGGATTACCAGATATCTATTTTACGGGAAATCTTGTAGCCAGCCACTTGTACCTCAATCAAGGCAACATGAAATTTGAAGAAGTGGCTGAAAAGGCTGGAGTGCGTGCTGATGGACTATGGAATACTGGTACCGTTATGGCAGATGTAAATGGAGACGGATGGCTGGATATATATGTATGCAGGTCAGCAGCCAATAATCCCGAAAAACGGATCAATCTCTTGTTTATCAATAATGGTGTCTCTGAAGGTGATCCCGATGGTATTCCTACCTTCACCAACCAGGCCGATCTTTACGCTGTAGACGATCCGGGATATTCGACTACTGCTTCGTTTTTTGACTATGACCGGGATGGCGACCTGGACATGTATCTACTCAACCACTCTGTCCCTGAATTTGCTGGATTCAGTAAAACGTTAAGTAGGTTTAAAAACAGGAATAATCCCGATTATGGAGATAAAATCTATGAAAATCTCGGTCCTGCTTCGCTTGAGGACCTTTCGTTGAAGGGGGGATTTGTCGACAAGACTCGCTATGCTGGGATTAATTCCAACGTTCTGGGATTTGGACTAGGAGTTGCTGTCTCCGACATCAATCTGGATGGCTGGCCCGATATCTATGTGTCCAATGATTACAATGAGCAGGATTATCTGTATATCAACAATCAAGATGGTACATTTACAGATAGCTTGGATTATTACCTCACACATACTTCCATGTTCTCCATGGGCAATGATATCGCAGATATCAACAATGATGGACTCCCAGACATCATATCCCTGGATATGCTCCCGGAAGGTAATCAGCGTATCAAGATGTCCTCAGGTCCTGATAATTATGACAAGTATCAGCTTCTCAAAGAAGAAGGATTTTACCAACAGACCATGCGAAATATGCTCCATTTGAACAATGGATCAGGTACTTTTAGTGAAATTGGTCAAATATCCGGGCTATCTAACACCGACTGGAGTTGGGCGGCTCTGTTCCAGGATTATGATAATGACGGTTGGAAAGACCTGTTTGTTAGCAATGGATATGCCAAGGACTACACCAACATGGAATTTATGTCTTATACAGTGGCTCAGCAAATGGAAGCCCAAAAAACTGGAGAAGAAGTTGCTGTTTTCGACCTAATAGAACAAATGCCCGCTATCGAAGTCCCCAACTATATTTTCCAAAACAATGGAGACCTGACTTTCACCCGGAAAACAGAGGAATGGGGACTAGACCCAATTCTGAAATCCAACGGTGCTGCTTATGCAGACCTCGACCTGGATGGAGATATGGACCTTGTTACTAATAATGTCAACGAACCTGCCAGTATTTTTCAGAATAATGCAGAGTCCCTTACAGATCACCATTACATCAATATACGCTTAACAGGAAAAAAGCTCAATACCTATGGAATCGGAGCTAACGTCAAGGTGCTTACAGATGATAAGTGGCAATTCCAGGAATTGATGCCCTACCGGGGATATCAGTCATCTGTAGAGCCTATTTTACATTTTGGGCTGGGAACCGACTCGGTCATTCAGGAAATTCAGATACAGTGGCCAGATGGAAGTTTTCAATCGATGAAAAATATACCTGCAGACCAACTGTTGGAGATAGCTCAGACAGAGACTGATGAAGTAACAGAGGTATCTACTCTAACTCCAGATGTACAGAGTCCGCTATTTACAGAAGCTTCTGATGTGATCGATTTTGTTCACCGGGAAAATGACTTCAGCGATTTCAAACAACAACTGCTGCTTCCCAGGATGTACTCCACGCAGGGGCCTAGAATAGCTCAAGGAGATATTGACCGAGATGGGAAAGAAGATGTTTACATGGGAGGAGCAAAGGGACAAGCCGGAGCGATCTATACCCAAAATGCAGAGGGTTTGTATAGCAAGGTTCAAACAAATATATTCGACCAGGATGATGCCTCGGAAGATATTGGAAGCACATTTTTTGATGCAGACCAGGACGGAGATCTGGATTTGTATGTGGTGAGTGGGGGAAATGAAACACAATTTGGCGCTACAGAACTTCAGGACAGGCTTTATCTCAATCAAGGGAATGGTAGATTTGAGAAAGCCAATAACGCTCTCCCTGAGATGCTGAGCAGTGGTAGCTGTGTGATCGCAGAAGATTGGGACGGAGATGGTGATCAGGATCTCTTTGTAGGGGGACGTATTGTGCCTGGAAGATATCCCGAGACACCTGATAGCTATCTGCTAATCAATCAAGGCGATGGCTCTTTTCAGGATCAAACGGAAGCATTGGCTCCTGGCTTGAAGCAAGCTGGTATGATCTGCGATGCAACAGGGTCAGATATTAATCAGGATGGATTATTAGATTTGATAGTTGCTGGTGAATGGATGCCTGTGAGATGCTTTGTAAATGAGGGCGGAAAGCTGGTAGACCATACAACTGATTACATTCCCGAAGGAATGTATGGCTGGTGGAACCGGATTTATCCGGCCGATCTGGATGCTGACGGAGACATAGATTTCGTCTTAGGGAATCACGGTACCAATACTCAGTTTGATGCTAGTCCGCAAGAACCCGTAGAGCTTTATGCCGGCGACTTCGACAGTAACGGCTCTATTGATCCGATCATGACTTACTACCTGGATGGTCAGAGCTATCCTATGGCTTCCCGGGATGACATGCTCTCTCAACTGATCTTTCTGAAGAAAAAATTTACTTCCTATGAATCCTACGCCGATGCGCAGATCGATGATATACTCAGCGAACAGCAGCTTGAGATGGCCAGTAAGTATAAGGCTGAAACGCTGCAAACAGGCGTTTTATTGAACCAGGGTGGAAAGGGATTTATCTTTCGGCCGCTTCCCTTAGAGGCACAGTTTGCGCCTGTCTATGCGATTGAAGTCCGCGACTTCAATAACGACGGCCAGCAGGATATTCTCCTGGCAGGAAATCTGTCCGCCACACGCGTGAAGTTTGGCGAGATCGATGCCAACAGGGGTCTGATCCTGGCGGGCAATGGAACAGGGCAGTTTACCGCCCTGCGTCAGATTGAGACAGGTCTCAACCTTCGTGGAGACGTACGGGATGTCTCGGTGATCGAGACCGCGAAGGGAGAAAAGCTGTTGCTATTCGCGCAGAGTGACGATCGAGTGTTGGTGTGCCGATGGAGATAAATGGCACGAAATGCATATCGTTCAACCATCATCTAGTTGTATTCATAGCTATATTTACCTAATTTGTTTCCGTAAATAGGATAGTGAGTCTGTTAGCCAGATTAGGTTCTAGCCCTAAGAACTTTTCACAATCAACAGAGGTTTTACCCAATAGCTTCATTACGGGTTTTGCTAAAATGCTTTATAAGCATTGTCAAAAGTGATGGCAGATCGTAGCTAAGGAAAATCTGAAATTCAAATCTCTATGAAATACAACTTTCTGCTCATTACAAGTTTTCTTCTACAGTCATTAATTCCTCTGTTTGCCCAAAAAGCCATTATCAAAGAGGAAGTACAGGAGATACTAACTTATCCATTTGGTGATCCTGATCCAGTGCCTTTTCTGACAAAGCGACCTGAGCTATATCCCTATTTTCGCTTTGATGGCTATGCCGCTGAGAAAGAAATGAAGGAATGGAAGTTAGTTACCTTGGAAAACGACTGGATAAAAGTGATGATTTTGCCTGAAGTAGGAGGAAAAGTGTGGGGAGCTGTAGACAAAACGACAGGGAATGAATTCCTGTACTGGAACAAGGTCCTGAAATTCCGTGATATTGCGATGAGAGGTCCCTGGACCTCAGGAGGCATTGAGTTTAATTTCGGATACATCGGCCACACGCCCAATACAGCTACTCCTGTTAACTACTTTGTTCGTGAAAATGAAGATGGGAGTGTGAGTTGCTTCATCGGAGATATGGATCTGCATTCGGGTACGCAGTGGCGGGTAGAGATACGCCTGCCAGCAGATAAAGCATTTTTTGAAACACATTTTTCCTGGCACAATCCCTCCCCGCTCCATCATTCTTACTATTACTGGAGTAATGCTGCTATACGTGCCAAAGATGATCTCCAGTTTTTCTACCCAGGTAACTATTACATCGGTCACGGAGGAGAATGGGGTACATGGCCTTATAAGTTCGTGGGGGATCCCGACTCCAGTAACTACGAGATGATCGATCTTTCTTACTACCGTAATAATAACTTTGGAGGGAGTAAATCTTATCACATATTGGGCGAAAATCAGAATTACAAAGGGGCTTATTGGCATGACGAAGAAGTAGGAATGGGACATTATTCCCGTCAGTATGATTTGCCGGGACAAAAGCTCTGGATCTGGGCGCTTTCACGTTCGGGAAGAATATGGGAGGATCTGCTGACCGATGAAGATGGACAATATGTAGAAGTACAGGCTGGGAGAATGTTCAATCAAGCAGATAGAAATAGTGGAATCAACAGCCCTTTTGGCCAGTATGATTTTGGACCCTCAGGACTGGATACCTGGCAGGAGATGTGGTTCCCGGTCAAAGAGACAGGAGGATTGACAGATGCTTCTTCTGTAGGAGTACTTCATGTGAAAGATGAAGACTTTGCTAAACTCCATGTGAGTTTTATGGCACTGCAAGAGGTTGATACTGTATTACAAATCATGTACATGGATGAGGAGAAATATTCCCGTCGAATCCAACTCGATCCTCTTACAACCTGGGATACTGTGTTTTCCATGGACTTTTTTCCAGTTTATGATTTCAGTGTAAAAATAGCAGACCTGAATGAAAAACGAGAGATGTCTATTTCTCCAGATTTCAGACCCAGAAGCAGGGATCATCATGATCTACATACACCCTATGGATTATTCTATCAGGGTGAGCAACATTACTTGCTTCGCGAATACGATCTGGCACTGGAAAAGTACAGATCCTGTCTGCATCAGGATAGTTTCTTTGTCCCGGCTTACAACCGAATGGCCGAGATTTCGCTAAGTAGAGCGGAATATGATAAAGCGAGAACTTATCTTTCTAAGGCCTTGGAAATCAATACATATGATGGAAATGCCAATTACCTTACGGGAATTCTTACACAGAGAGTTGACTACGCTCAACATGCTATGGAATATTTCAGCATATCTGTCAAAGATCCCCAGTACAGGCTACCCAGCCTGATTCGTATGGCTGAAATTCAGATCCATGACAAGAACTACATCCATGCATATCAACTTGCAGAAGAGGCCTTGAGCCTTAATACACGTCATCCTGAGACTTACCTCCTGGCAGCCACTACTCAACGTATGATGGGTAATACTGCTCGAGCTGAAGCGTATTTATACCAGATCATCGAAATCGATCCACTCAATCATGCAGCCCTTTCAGAGCAGTATCTGCTCAATCCTACAACTCAGACCGAACAAGGGGTAAAAGATTTTCCTAAAAATGAGTTTCCCATTGAATCCTTTCTGGAAATAGCGATACATTACGACAGGTTGGGACTCCATGAAGATGCCATCAAAATCCTGAAACTGTCGCCTGTGAATCCAATTGTGGCCTACTGGCTCTATAATCTTACAGACGATGAACAATATTTGACCGAGGCTAAGTCCATGGATATTGACTTTGTATTTCCTCACCGGACTGAAACACGTTCTGCTTTACAAAAAGCCTTGAAAAAAGACGCTAACGATTGGAAAGCACAATACTTTCTGGGACTTCTCAACTGGCACCGCCACCATTATGGCGCCGCCCTGGCATATTGGGAGCGTATATTTCCTGAGTATGCACCTTTTTATATCGCCAGAGGGAAGCTCAAGCAGGAATTAGAGGCAAGGCCAGAACTGATCGAAAAAGACCTGATCCGGGCAACAGAAATAGATCCCGAGTTCTGGCGCGCTTATCAACAGTTGGCTATGCATTATCTCAATCACCTCGAGGCTGCGAAGGCAGTTGCAGTGATGGAACAGGCTCTTGAAAAATTTAGCGACAACTTCGCTATTGAGATACTCTATGCTAAGTCACTGCTACAAAATAGCGACTACGATCTGGCCATCTCCGTACTGAAAGAAGTACAGGTACTTCCTTTCGAAGGAGCCCGGGAGGGACATGATCTATTTGTGCAGGCGCATACGCTCAAAGCCATCGAACTCATGAAAGCAGATGATCATCGCATGGCCCTGGATCATATCCATGAGGCCCGAAAATGGCCGGAAAACCTGGGAGTTGGCCAACCCTATCATCCGGATGAACGGATCCTGGACTTTTTGCAGGCGATTTGCCATGAGGAAATAGGACAACAAGATGCAGCTAGAGTATATTATGAAGATATCGTGAAATATTCCAGTAAACAACTACGGGGGGGTTATCCAGTCTATTTTGCACTCCTGGCAAAAGATAAGCTGGGAGCTGCTTCAACGAAGTACACCCTTCCCATTGCATACAAGGATCGCACATGGGCGATGATGAAGTTTAAAGGAGATCTAAAGGCTGATGACATGTATCTGGATGAACGAAACTATGCCAATTCCATCGAACATACTTATCTGAGTACTTACAAACCAATTGTTCCCTACGAGGAATTTTACATGGTATTAAAGGCGTTGGAGGTGGATGAGAAGTAATAAGAGGTGTTGTTTGATTGTAAAATTATAATCACAAATCACATATCTTGTTGGAATGGTAACAATAGATATTAACACTCACATAATGCTACAATGACGCAATACCTCAATACATATCCTTGTAGGAGATCCACTGATTTCAGTTGAGTTCACTGTAGTAATCGACTAACGTCTTGCTGCTACTTCCTCCGGAAGGATCGCACTTGCTTCGTTGCCGAAGCTGGTGCGAATGTAAGTCAGTATTCTGGCTATTTCGTCATTTTCCAGATAGCTATGCTGAGGCATTAATCCATTATACGCTTCTCCATTGACTTCGATAGGTCCTTCCATTCCATTAATTACCAGTTTGATAAGCCGATCTTTGTCGCCGGTTACCCAATCTGTACCGATTAGAGGTGGGAATCTTCCGGATGCTCCTTTGCCATTGCGTTGGTGGCAGGCACCACAGTAGAGTAGATAGAGTTGTTCTCCCTCGACGAGTTTTCCCTGCCGCTGTAGATTATCCTCAGCAATATCCGGGGTTCTGATATGTGCTAGCTGCTTTCTTTGCTCCATAGCTGCCAACTGAGGTGCCCCAAATTCACGCTTGGCACCTTTGTACATAACACGCCAAATTTTACCCTCTTCCGTTTCACCCAGATATAGCGATCCATCAGGCCCCTCGGCAATTCCCATGGGACGGTATACGGCATCATTGACACTTACAATGGGATCTACTCCTGCAAATCCATCTGCAAATACCTCCCATTCTCCGGTAGGTTGACCATTTTCAAAGGGGATGAATGCTACGATATATCCTGATTGAGGATAAGGAGCGCGATTGGTAGAACCATGAAATGCTATGAAAGCTCCGCCTTTGTATCGCTTAGGAAACTGATCTCCCTGGTAGAACAGCAAGTCATTAGGGGCCCAGTGGCCGGGAAACCCCATAATAGGAAGATTGTAATCGGCACATCTGCCTATTTCTTCACCATCTCCACCATACTCTGGAGCTAGCACCTTTTTCTCCTTCATCTGGTCGTAATAGCAATAGGGCCAGCCAAAGTTGGACCCTTCCGTTACTTTGATAAATTCTTCCGAAGGAAGTAAAGCACTCTCCCAGGGGCTATAGACACTGGGAAAAAGCCTGAGCAGATCATCTCTACCATGCTGTACGACATACAGCTCTTGATCTGCTGGATTCCAGTCCATCGCTACGACGCTTCTGATACCCGTAGCATACTTGAAGCCATCCTCCTGAGTCTGTTCTAGTTTGTCAGCATCAAAGCGCCATATTCCTCCATGGTCTTCCAACTGAGGACAAGGATCTAGACCCGGCATACCCGGGGTGCGTTTGGGGTCCTGACATGCATTGGAGGGTGCACCAAAAGGGACATATATATATCCCTGATCATCAAATGAGATGGGCTTTGCAATATGCTCATGTCTTCCGTGTTCATGATCATCGTCCACGATGAGTTCCAGCTTACCTTCAGGGGCTAGTTGCCCGGGCTCAAGCTTCATCCTGTATACTGCCAATTCCGAACTAAAGTAAAGATAGTCTTGATAAATCCGTATACCGGTCTCCAGACTCCATCTTCCTTCTCTTTCATAAAGGGCAAATTTTTTCGTGGTATCTGCCTTACCGTCCTGATCAGTATCGCGGAGCACAATACATCCGCCCTCTTCTCCTGGGAATAATAGTTTTACATATATATCACCGTTGTTAGCGACCGCCAAATGCCTGGCTCTCCCATCAATACTATCAATCACTACAATAGCTTCAAAGCCCTCTGGTAAATAAAGACCTCCATTATCTGGATCTCCAGGAGGTAGGGTTGGATTTGGGGTGCAATGAGTATACAATAAAGCAGAAGTACATGTTAAAATGACGGTTGTAAATAAGGACCTGATACGACGCGTACTTGAAGTGCGGGGAATATGAGAAGTTGCCATGTTGAAATGTAAAAGGAAGATAATGCTCAAAATCTATTTTATAAACCAGGAAATCTTCAATAGTGTTAGGTAGTAATTTGTAATTAACTGATAATACAAAACTTTTCATGTTACGAGGCATACATTTCAATGAGCCGTAAGGGTATGTCTGTAAACCCCTTTGATAGGAATCAAACGGCTATCTTCATTGCCAAAGCCTTCCATTTCCAGTCTGTCTTCGTACACGTGTATGATCGCAAATGAATTATCACCAGGATTTTCAACCATACCCTTTAACGTGATGAAATGTGTATTGTGGTAAATAGCGGTATAACCTGCATGATTGTGTCCATTGAAGTAAGCTTTGAATGCAGGATATTTATCTACCATTGCGACCAGCTCCTGATCATTCCAGATATTATGAATATGGTTAAGCGGATAGGTAGGGTAATGACAAAACATGATCACATGTTCGTTATTTTGAGTGGCGTATTCCAATCGCTCTTTCATCCAATCCATCTGAGCAGAATCAATCCCACCGTTCCATTCCATGGCATTAGCGGCTCCTTTTTTTCTCAGGTCAGATAATGTAATTTGGGCCTTTTCATAGGCTTCTGATGAGACGGGATGGGTAAAAACACTACTTCCCTGTCCATCCAGGACTAAGAAACGCCATTCCTTCACTTTAAAGTCATAATATCTCCGGCTCATTCCCAGTCGTAAGAGTACTTTAGATTTCTGAGAGGAATCCACAGCATATTCGTGGTTACCCAAAACGATGTAGGCATCTGTTTTGAGTTGTTGGTATATGGGGAAAATACTGTCATAGCTTCTGAAGTCCTGATCAATCAGGTCTCCCAGATGGGCTACAAAATCGAGATCATATAGATTGAGTGTATCTACAGCATCTCTCAGACTTTGAAGGCTGGAGCGATAAAATCTATTATTCACGGGATCCTTGTCGGCATATTGGGCATCTGCAATTAAGCCAAACGAAAATACAGGTTGCTGAACATGATCTCCGGGCGTGATCTGATTGCAACCAGATAAAAAAGTCATAGGTATGATTAGTAAAATAAAGAGGTGGGATAAAGGACTAAAAAATATATTCATCTTTATATGGTTGAATCTGATTACATCTTTCCTAGAATATTCAATAAGGTTTCTTTTAGTAGCATAAATATAGTTGTCCATAGAAAAATACTGATTGTCAGATAAATGGCTATCTTCCTGGGTCTTTCTTTAAATGATACTGCAATGCCGATACTTCCCTGAGGAGAAATTAAGGGAGCAAGTGCTACAATTCCCACCAATCCCCATCGTCTCCATATCCGGTATATTCTCCTGGCACGGGCAATACTCTTTCCCTTTTTCCTGAGATTTAATTTTTTTTCCATCCATTTGCGTATCTCATGACCAAAGTAGGCAAATACCCAAGTCCCAACGATGGCTCCAAGCCCTGCAGTAAGTTGTATTTCCAGGTAAGAGAAGTCCTTAACTAGCGCAGCTACTACGCCCATGAAAAATTTTACCATCGATAGAGAAGCAACTCCTATATATATCCAAAACCTCTCCCACGTGAGCGTTTCTACCCACCATTCAAGAGCAAAAGTATGTAATAACAGCCAGTTTATCATGAACAATCCAACATAGTGCTACCATTTTAACGCAATATTAAAGAGTTGAGTTAGGTAAGCAGTTTACAAATAGGAGATAGATTATTTCCCTACTTGGGGCCAAATGCCAGATCCCCGGCATCTCCAAGCCCGGGAACAATGTAAGATTTGGCTGTCAGTTCCATGTCTATAGCAACCACAAATACTTTGGCTTGCGGAATCTGGCGGAGGACATAATCCAACCCTTCATCACTGACAACTGCACTACAAATGTACACCTGATCGGGTTGTCCTGCATCTTCGACAATCTCTCGATAACTCAGTACAACACTTTTCCCCGTAGCGATCATAGGATCGATTAGGATCAGGGTACGATTAGTAATATCTGGTACTGCAGCGTACTCGACCTTTACGATAAATTCATTCCCTTTGGTGTGATGACGGTAAGCTGAGATAAATCCATTGTCAGCGTGATCAAATATTTTAAGGAATCCTAAATGAAAAGGTACACCTGCCCGGAGTATGGATACAAGGACAGGTTGTTCAGACAAAACGTTCATCTTAAGAGTCCCCAACGGAGTTACCACTTCACGAGACTCATAGGATAGATTTTTGCTCAATTCATAAGCCATTAATTCTCCAAGTCGCTCCAGATTATTGCGAAATCGTGGTCGATCCTGCTGGATGTCTTCATCCCGTAGCTCGTACAAAATATGATTGAGGTAAGAATCTTTACCCCCTAGGTTGTAAACTCTTGAATCCATTTTATCGGTAAAGGTAGTCGGTTACAGTGTATCTGCAAATATTGTTTGGGGTAACTACCAAATTTTCTGAAAAATTGTTCTATCCCTTTAATCATTGATCCTTCAAAATCGAAAATTTTGCAATGAAATTCCAATGCTTTGCACATAGCTTTCCACATCAGAAATGACATAGCACCGATAGATTTACCTTCTGGATGATAGGCACCTGCGAGATAGTACATCTTATCGCGATATACCAGATATACTCCAGCGGCAAGTACAATCCCTTCCTTGGATTTAATTTGAAACACATGGCTATATGGTGTATCTATCATTTTAGTTACGAGAGTCCTCAGGATCTCCCAGCGACGAGGATGCTTTCCCAAAACAAAGTTACCAGTTTCCTCATTTATCTGTACCAAGCTTTTCAGTGAATCCATATTACTGCATCTGGATTGAAATATTAAGCCTTGTTTTTCTGCTTTGCGTATCTGTCTTTTCAAAGGAGAAGCAAAATACTGATACAAATCTGCAGGAGTATCCGGTAAGGTCAATTCGTAAGTAATGCGAGTCCGGAGTGAAAAACCCGCCCAGTGAAAAGGCAATGGATCATCGAAGTTGGGAGAAAAATTCACCAGCACCCAATGATAAGATTTCAGAGGTTGAGCGATCAAGTTACCGATCTGATGTTTCCAACTGTATTCTTCATATCGCTTCCTCCATGATTTATCCCGGAAGCAAATTCCACCGTGTTGCGAAAAGGGAGGTTGTAGCATATAGCTGAATCCATATTTCTTTTTGACTTCAAATGGCATGACAGCCTGCCATTCTCCATTAAGTGATACGACCAGAGCTTTCCACTCAGGGGCTGTAGCACAGAGATAATCGTATAAGATAAAAGGAGCTCCCTGAGGAGACTGGAGGATAAACTCATCCCACTTTTCGGCTGTTAATTCTTCGCGATCAACGGTATTCAGTACCATTTGGGCTTGTTTGCAAATAGTTAATGATTTTTAGAATAGTCCTGCGCCATCCTCGCCACATGCCATCATTACTCAACGAGTCATTATGCAACAACAGGGTATAATGACCTTTTACCAGACGAGTCTTTTCTATCATGGATTCAGCGTAGGTATAGGCTTCATCTGGACTGAGTTGTAAATATTTATTTAACGTAACATCCATTAAAAGTGTAGGCTGAATCCACAATTTGGTGACTTCATTGATAGAGAGATCAAACCAGGGGTAGGGTATGGCCATTCCTGTACGGAAACCACCTGTAAGGTAATTACACAAGGTATAATCGCGTTCGATTCCAGTATCAATCAGGGCCTGAAAGGTATCGGGTAACCTGTATTTCAGAAAATGTTGCCTCGATTGCTTGACAGGCGCTTTAAGGATCGAAGATAACTTGCTGATCTCTTCTTCAATTCGTTCGGGTTGGAGAAAGGTAGTATAAGAAGGATGTATACCGATTTCGTAGCCCATCACGCTGGTGTGCTGTATTAACTGCCGGTAGGCAGGATTGCGATGGTTAAATCTGCTGTCGTATGCTGAATTCCTGTCTATGAGAAAGAAGAAACGGGTATGCTTTTCAGAACAATTGGCAAAAATAAGATCAAATGTATCATTGGGATCTTTCCTGGATACCATCACCTGAAATCTTTTATTGGCCTGATTCCAGTTTCTCTTAACCAGATCTTTTACAATCCCTCCATAACTTACATGCAACGGCTTGTTCAGAAACATCCATGGGTGATCCACGTCAAAAGTAATCGTGTAATCAAAACTCCGTTTCCGACGCTTCAGCCCTGGATAAAGCATGACCAGTTTCTCCCAGAGCATATCAGCATATAAATGGATTAGGGGATGTTCATACCATTGTTGCTGATAAGAAAGGTAAGCTGTCTCATCGTATCTCCCATGCTCATCAAAGCATGGACGCGACCATTTTTCATACTCTGTCGCTAAATAAAAGGTAGTAGAAAATATATCGAAATCCAACGCATACTCATAGTCTACAGGCTGGTAAAAGATAAAAGGGATATCTTTGGTATAAATGTTAAACTTTTGAGGGCGAATATCCGTCTCTTCTAAAAATGAATCATATGGGATCACTACACCTTGGTATATAGACTGATTAGTGTAGTATATAATAGGTGTGTGTGAAGAGGTAGATGGGTCGTTGATTCTTAAAAGACGGTAATTTAGTCCCAGTATATGCTTAAATATAAGGTCTGCTGCATATATTAATCTTTGTGAAATTATATGCGTTTTGATGTAGACCATAGCTAGAGAAAAAATTAATTTAATTCTTTAAATGCTGGGAGTTGTAAATATTGTTTAGCAAATTAAATAAGAGAACTCCTAATGAATTATCTTAGCATAATAACACATGTACTTCAATAATATTACATCTGATGCTCCGCCCTCACACATAAACGAAGAAAACAGGTCCTATGCAGTACTCACTACCTAATTACCTTACAAATTATTAAAAAATTTTTCATCGAAAGAATTCTTTTATAATAAAATACTTGGACAATTCTGATATATGATAGAAACACGTGAAAAGATCAACCATCATAAGCAGGAGAAAGCTATACTGGCAGGGGTATGTACGTCTGAGATGCAGTTTGAACAGGCTAGAGATTATCTGGAGGAACTGGCATTTTTGGTAGAGACATCCGCAGCGAAAGCAGTCAAATTTTTTATTCAACAACTCGATAAACCTGTCAATAGTACTTATGTGGGGAAGGGTAAACTGGAGGAGATAAAAATAGCAATTGAGGAGACGGGTGCTGATATGGTGATTTTTGATGATGATCTTTCTCCTTCACAGATTCGGAATATCGATAAAATATTACAAACAAAAGTTCTGGATCGTTCTTCACTTATTCTCCATATATTTTCTGAACGAGCGCGCACAGCGCAGGCAAAGATTCAGGTAGATCTGGCACAGTACCAGTACTTACTCCCTCGCCTGACAGGGATGTGGACACACTTATCCCGTCAGAAAGGAGGTATTGGTCTTAAAGGGGCTGGTGAAAAAGAGATTGAGACAGACCGCAGAGTCATACGGCAGCGCATATCGCGATTACAAAAAGATCTCAAGAAAATTGGTAAACAGGAGGAAATTCGCAGGAAAAATCGCGACCAGTTTGTAAGAGTTGCCCTGGTAGGATATACTAACGTCGGTAAATCAACCCTGATGAATCTGCTCTCTAAGTCCAAAGTCCTGGCCGAAAACAAATTATTTGCCACATTAGACACCACTGTACGTAAGGTCTACTTTTACGGTGTTCCTTTTCTCCTTTCAGATACTGTGGGGTTTATTCGCAAATTGCCACATCATCTGGTTGAATGCTTCAAAAGTACGCTCGCCGAATCCAGAGAATCGGATATCCTGATACATGTTGTTGATGCTTCTCATCCCCATTTTGAAGATCATATCAAAGTGGTAAAAGAAACGCTACAGGAAATGGGACTTGGAGAACGTCCAGTCATAACGGTATTTAATAAAATAGATCGTCTCGAAAAAGTAGAACGTGAGAGAATTGAAGCTCATTGGATGACTAAAACACATCTACCTGCCGTATGTATTTCCGCCAAAGAGAAATACAACATCAATCAACTGCGCAGCATGCTGACACAACTGATCATACAGGAATATCAGAAAAAAACCCATCTAGAAACTCACCCATATCTCAATGGACATTCCTATTTCCATTATATAGACAAGACATTTCTGATGGACGATTAGACCACGGAGAATGAAGACGGGTCGTTTATGACAACATAAAAATAACAGTATTATTAGTAACCCATTTTTTTTGATTATTCCAATCTTCATGATCATTGAATAGCCATAACTTCAGATGATGAAATTTGCTATATTTTCTGATTTAATACCTGATTAATATATACTTCATGAATATGTATTTTATTATAGGTTAACCTAATTAGTTAGCAATATATGAAGTACATATTATGGATATCCATGATGCTGATCACCCAGCAGCACTTTGCTCAATTCAGAGTTTGTCCGTATTTACTGGCTCCTTCTGAAGACGGAATACGAATTACCTGGTTTACTGAAACAGAGACCCCAGGGCAATTGACTGTTTTTCAGCCCGGTTCGAGTGATACATTGTTCCTTACAAGCACTCCTAGAAATGTAGTAGCCCTCATGTACTCCGAACTGGAGGAGTCAGAAAGACCTGATTTTCCTGATATGTTTGCCAATACCAATGTCAAGCATTCTCTGGAGATAGATGGTTTGATGCCCAACACTCAATATGATTACATAGTACGGCAAGGGAGCGCCAATTTTCGCGGGCATTTTCGTACTGCTCCACCAATGGGTGAAAAGACCTCAGTTCATTTTATTGCCTTTGCTGATTCTGAGACTGACCCGGCTGGAAGGAACCTTTTCCGAAAGTGGGCGCCAGGTACCCAACATCCTGAAAGCACGGGAAGACCAGATAGTGTTCAGAATTATCCGCTGACTGAAACGGAAGGGTTTAAGCAAAATCTGAAAGCCATACAAGAATCTGCTCCCCATTTTCTGTTACTTCCTGGGGATATCGTTCAGGGAGGAGGATACCAAAGAGCCTGGGATGAATTTTTCTTTCATACTGCTGGAAAATTTGATACTGTACTTCACACCCTACCACTTATACCCGCCATTGGCAACTGGGAGAACTTCGGCGCGCGCAATGGAAGCTACAAACCTGAAGCTGTTGCTGCCTCGCGGGCAAAATACAAAGCGTATTTCGATGCTCCTGCCAACAATAATCCTGATTATCAGAATTTTTACTACCGCATTGATTACGGACCTGTTACAGTCCTTACGCTGGATTCATCCAACGGCCTTCCAGATAGTACGGATGGTGATACCAATATCAACATCAGTATCGATACTTATCCCGGTAATGACCTACCGGATATCAGTAAAGGCTCTGATCAGTGGAACTGGACTGTTGATCAACTGAAGGATGCTTATGACAAAGGCCAGATCATCTTTGTGCAATTTCATCATATTCCTTATTCTAGTGGGGGACATAGTCTCCCTCTAACAGCTTATAAGAGTACTGGGCAGGCAGGAATACCCATGAGAATTTACCAGCCCGAGTTTAAAAAATATGGTGTGGTCGCAGTGTTTTGTGGACATAATGAATCCCTGGAGCATTCGGAAGTAGATGGAATACACTATTGGGATACTGGAATCGCTGGAGATGGTCTGGGATACTCCATAGATGATCTGGATCCTAGACGCAAAAATCCCCACCGGAAGTTTGTCGCACACAGGGATGCTCCTGAACTGTGGCAAGGCAGACAGTTGATAGATGGGGGGAAACACTATGGATATCTTGCAGTCGAAGTTACTTTGCTGAAACCAGGATATGAAATTACCATGACACCTTATTATATATTTCCGATAACAGATCAGGCGGGTAAAGTGATTGGGACAGAGAAAAGGCAATATGATCACGTGGTGAAAGTATCATATTAAAAATGAATACAGGTCAAGTATAAGTAAACTCAACACAACGAATAAAAAAAGGGAAGTCTCACGATGAGACTTCCCTTTTTTAATAAAAAATTAGGCTTACTCCCATCCAGGATTCTGAGTCAAATTGGGATTCAGCAGGATTTCCGTTCTTGGAAGCGGGAACAAATAGTGTTTACCAGGGTCAAAGGTCTTTGTGATGGTTGGATGCACATCGATAAATCCTTTGTTTCCTTCAGACAATACAAACACCTCTCCCAGTTGCCAGTACTGGACATCTGGCAGTTGATTTTCTGGTATTTCTTCTGTCAGTACGATATCAATGGTGCCGTTTTTATCCAGGTCAATGGATCCTGTATTGGGGAAATACATCCCATAGAAGGTCTCAGCCAGCAAATCCCCTTTTCTCCAGCGCATAAGATCGTCATAGCGGAATCCTTCAAGCGCTAGTTCTACCCTTCTTTCACGACGTATTTCCAGAATTGCTGCCTGCTGTGCACCACTAACATTGTCATATCGCTGAGCGAGGACTGGGTCAACAGTCAGAGAAGCTAGATCCATCGTAGGCATTCCTGCACGCTGGCGGATCAAGTTGACTGAATTATCGAGATCTCCCTGAGTAAGTTCGCCTAGTTCAGCTTTGGCTTCGGCATAGTTGAGGAGTATTTCTGAATAGCGGAATATCGGTAAATCATTTGTGCTAACGTTGTAGTTGATGTCGTAGAAAGAATCCAAAACATATTTAATCACCTGATAACCTGTACGCGCATTGTTGAAATCAGGAACAAACACTTCATCACTTCCGATACGACTGTATCCCGGAGTGCGAATGGTCTGTGCAAGACGTGGATCTCTATTTTGGGTTTCTACAAAGAAAGTCATGGTATCATACCTAGCCTGATCTGTAAATGGTGTCCCATCTGCCATGAGATAAGTGTTGATAAGTGATTTGGTAAGCCCGGGAGCATTGAGGGTGGGAGAAATAAACTCGTTGGTACCTCTGTGGAAAGCTTCAAGTCCTGCTTCATATACGCGAGCCAGGATTACCTCGTCTGGATTGGCACTCTCAAACAGGAACAGATCTTGATAATCCTGTTCGGGATTCCCAGTGGTATACAGGGAATACTGACCCGAATTCATCAATTCATTCGCAGCACTTATTGCCTGTTCCAGATAAACTTTTCCGTCACTTATACCATGGTAATTTTCGAAAGTTCCTTCATACAAAGCAACACGCGATTTTAATGCCAATGCACACCACTTGTTGATAGTCATAAATGGTGTAGCTTCTCGTACATTGGCTATAGCAAAGTCTAGATCAGCCAATACATTGTCGATGACTTCTGATCTCGAATCACGATCACTGAACAGTAGCTCGTCATCTGTCTCTAAGGGTTGATCGTACCATGGGACATCGCCAAAACGCTTCACTTTGTCGAAGTAAAACCACGCCCGGAAAAATCTTGCGATGCCCGCGTAGTGGTTTTTCGTTTCCTGATCGATATCTTCACTTTGATCGTAATTGGCCAGGAAGAAATTGACATTCCTCAAAGGAGCCCAGGTCCATCCTGCGGAACTAGCATCTGTCTCTACATTGTGTTGACCTGCTACAACGATGTCATAAGACTTTTTCTCTACGTTATCACTACTGAAGTCTGCATTGAAAATGTTCTCCCCTGGAAAATACTGGTAGAAACTATTCACATAAGTGTTGAGTTCATCCTCACTTCTGAAATAAGTCTGGGGAGAAATCTCATCCAGCGGTACACGTTCGAGAAAGTCATCATTGCAGGCTGTGGTAATGATAGAAATAACTGAAAATAATATGATAATACGTTTCATGATATTTCGATTAAGAGGATATAATTGGGTTGGTTAAGCGTTGAGTTAGAATGTTAGATTTACACCAGCTGAATAAGTTCTCTGATAGGGATAATTTTGACCGTCTCCCCATGTTTGACCAGGTACATTGAGCAACTCGGGGTCTGTAGGCATGATCATATTGGTATGTTCCCAGATGTTCTCGCCACTGAGGTAAATGTTGAATCGTTCGATTCCCAATTTTCGCGTGAACATTTGAGGAATTGTATAGCCCAGGGTAAGATTCTTAAGACGTAGGTAAGATGCATCCTGTATATATCTGGACTGAGGTGCAATCATTTGCTTTCCTGTTCCCAGAGCTGCATATCCAAATAGACGGGGGAAGTAAGCATCACGGTTTTCTGGCGTCCAGTAATTACCAACGATATGTTCCAGTACCGTATTATAAGGACGGTTATATACACTCCACATGTATGCGTCGTCTCTGCCTGGAAGGAATTCGTGCTGCCCAATACCCTGGAAGAAGAAAGAAAGGTTGATATTTTTCCAGTCAAAACCACCATTAAACCCATAGTTCTTACGGATCAGGCTATTGCCTACTACTTTGAGGTCACCAGGATTGTCGAGCGTAAATTCTCCTTCATCAATCACACCGTCATTATTAAGATCGGCAAACTTCAGATCTCCAGGTGCCAGATCAGCGGGTCTTCTCATCAGGCCTGTGTGGTCGGCAGAATTGGCGATCTCTTCTTCAGACTGGAAGAACCCCAGGGTTTCATATCCCCAGATTTCTCCAAATTCCTGACCCGCATAAAAGTCTCCAAGGAAGTTGTTGGGGTTATCAAAATGAGTAATCTCGGCAGTGTAATCACCAAATACAAAACCCAGATTGTAGTTGAAGGGACTTCCTAACAACTGGACTTCATCATTCCATTTCACATTAAACTCATATCCCCTGGTTTCCAGATCTGCTGCATTTTCCTGGGGTTCGCTTGTCCCTAGTACGGCTGGCAGCGTTCTTCCTTTGGTCAGCATATCGGCAGTCTCTCGCTGATACCAATCAAAAGTGAGAGAAAATCTGTTCCAAAGTCCTATATCCACACCAAAGTCAAGCGTGGTTACTTTTTCCCAAGTAAGATTAGGAGAAACCAGTCCGGGATCGCTAATGCCAAGTGGTCTTTCTCCATCGATCACAACAGAAGAAGTGAAAGTAGACATCGTAGGAATGTAAGCATAGAAAGAAGGCACCTGCTGATTACCTAATGATCCGTAGGAGGCTCTTAGCTTCAAGTTGGTAACTGTATTGCTGACACCTGAAAAGAAAGGCTCGCTGGAAATTCTCCATCCTGCGGATACAGATGGGAAGAAACCAAATCTGTCTTCCTCGGGGAAACGAGAGGTTCCATCATAGCGACCATTGAATTCAATCAGATACTTGTTGTCAAAATTATAGTTTAGGCGGTAAAATACGCCCCTCACAGCCCACTCACTGGCGCTCCCATCTACAAATGCCTCTCCAATAGCTAGATTGAGTGAAGCCAGATCGCTGGTTACGAGATCATCGCGACGTGCAGTTGTAGAACTGAATTTTCTAAGTTCCTGATTATATCCTATCGTAGCTCTCATATTGTGAAGCCCAAAGCTTTGATCGTAAGTTGAATATATATTGAATACGTGATATTCATTGTCCGTCGTAATATTCTGTACCCGGCTTACTCCACGTGTACTGGGGACTCCTGGATTGATGTCATTGCGATAATATGTAACAGGCTTGTAGTGCTCGTTGATGTTCCTTCCATCTGTCTGATAGGTATAATCTCCAAAGATCTTCAACTTGTCCTCAAAAAATGAAAGTTCTGCTCCCACAGTGTTTTGAAAGAGTTTCTCATTGTTGGAGCCAGGACCTCCATCGCGCAGGAATGCGATTGATAATCCTGAAGGATATGTCCAGGTTCCATCAGGATTCTGGGGTATTTGCTGAGCATTACCCAAAAGTACTGCATATCTCTCAAGTGTTACACTTCCTCCATAGTAAGTTTTGTAATTGTAGATTCCATTGTTGAAGAAGGTATTGTTGCGAAGCTTGAACCAATCGGTCAACTGGAAATCAAACTTGGTTCGGATGTTGAAACGCTCGTACTGATCTGAGTCGTATTCGTAGATTCCATCTTGGAATAAATACCCACCTGAGAAATAGTAACTGAAACGATCACTTCCACCTGCGAAGCTCAGGTTGTGCTGCGTCATAGGCTGGTATTCTTCATATATTTCATCATACCAGTCTGTATTTCCATAATATTCATAGCGCCCATCATTGGTAATGCGGACTTCGGGAAGTGAGGGATCTTCAGAACGTGCTTTAGCATATTCAAGCTGTTCTTCGGTATATGCTCCTGTACCGTTCCACGCTTTGAGTGCTTCATGATAGATCGACATACTCAGGTAGGGATCGGTTATGGCTTCGGGCAGGATAGTAGGAGTATTGATTCCCACAAAAGAATTGTAGTTTACCGTTGGCTTTTTACTTTTACCAGATTTGGTTTTGATTAGGATTACCCCAAAAGCACCGCGCGCACCAAAGATAGCAGCAGAAGCAGCATCTTTCAACACTGTTACACTCTCAATATCAGCGGGATTAAGCAGAGACACCAGAGATGGATCACTGGGAATACCATCGATAACGATCAATGGGTTCCCTCCATTAATAGAAGTGATGCCCCGGATATTGTATTGAGGTGTACTACCCGGAGTACCATCCGTAAATACAATGTTAAGGTTGGGGATCACACCTTGTAGACCTCTTGCTAGGTTGGAAATCGGTCTGCTCTCCAAGACTTCACTAGAAACCTGATCAACTGCACCGGTAAGATTTTCTTTTTTGGTGACTCCATATCCTACGATTACCACCTCGCCCAGGTCAGAAACCGATTCAGTCATGACGATTTCTAGATTGGTCTGATCTTCTACAATAATTTCCTGACTTCCATATCCGATGTAAGAGATAATGAGTGTAACGGGTTCTTCATCAGATGCAGCAATGGAGAACTGGCCTTGTTCATCGGTAAGTGTACCTTGGCCTGTTCCTTTAATACGTACCGTAGCACCTATCAGTTCTCCTCCATCCTCAGACCTTACAGTACCTCTTATGATGCGATCAAACGCAGCATTGGATATGGATACCATCTGGACTACATTAAAATTGAGTTGATCCAGAATAAGATTCAGAGAGTCCATTTCAGGAACTTCCAAACGCATCTTTTTTTCTGGGACATAATCGTTTTCATACACATATACCACGTCTTCTGCAATTTTGAAGCTGAGACCAGTCTCTCCAGAAATATACTTGAGGATGTCAGCTACAGAAAGGTCGTTGTTCTGATTCGAGATGAGAATATCATCTATCGTCTCATAGGTATACGTGAAAAACAAGTCTGTTTTTGCCTGTATATCCGCAAAGGCATGCTCAAGGGGAATTTTTTTCCAGTTACAATCAATACGGGTATCTTCAAAAAGCTGCCCATAGACAGTTTTGGCAGAACCCACTGTCATCAAAGTTGATTGAATCAATGCCATGTAGCAGAGAAATCTCGTCATAGCTAAAAGATGGCTTTGTAACAATAATTTCATAGTTTTATAGTTAGGGTTAATTTAACATACGGCTCCATACATCTAGTAGGATCTCTGCTGACCGCTTCCACACTTTAGCAGTTATCCTGGATGTATCTTGCCCGAACAAGATTAACTGATTCATGGCCTGCTATTTCGGTAGCAGGCTCTTTGTTAAAATGGGTTTACAACATATTCGTATTTACTTATCTTTTCGAATCGATACCTAGCAACCAGATTGATCCCTTCTAGAACCTGATCCAAGGTCAACTTTTTGGTATCGATGCGGTGCACCAGCGTTTCATGTATTTGATCTCTATCTTGTATGATGATAGATATTCCATACCAGTTTTCAAGCGTCTCGACTACTTCGTCGATTGAAGCGCGTCTGAAGCGGATGATTCCATCTTTCCATTGATACCTGACAGAGTTTTGTAGTGATTGGGTAACAAATTCTTTACTGCTTTTTTGAAATGTAAGTGCCTCACCAGGCATCAGGGTATCCAGAGACCTAACACGCTCTTTCTCCATTAGCTGTACTTCAACCTGTCCTTCTAGTAGAGCAACTTCTATATGTTGGTAGGCCGGTCTTGCATTGACATGGAAAGTCGTTCCTAGAACTTTCGTTTGTACATCTCCCGTTTCAACTATAAAAGGCCGCTCTTTTTCTTGTTTTACCTGGAATAGGGCCTCTCCTTCCAGCATAACCTGGCGATATTTTGAAGACATAGTTTTGGGATATCTCAATTGGCTTCCCGGTTTGAGCCATACTATAGATTCATCTTCCAGAGCTATCTTAAGCGGTGTGTCCCCGGTATTAGTTTGACTAATGAGTGAATCAGACTTATCGACATCATGTGAACTATTGAACAAAAATAATCCAGAGATAATGAGTAGTAATATGGAAGCAGCAATGCTAGCCACCAGGTAAGTTGTACGCTTTGTATGGAAGTAAGTCCCTCTATGTGAGGGCTTCAGGTTGTCTTGTAGCCTATTCCATATTTCAGCCTTGGCTTGTTCATCTTGATGGAGTATAGTATGATCCATTTGATCCCACGCTTGTTGGAGTAAGAACTCCCACTGCGCATTGTCAGACTGATTGAAATATGCTGTTAGTTTATCCAGTTCTTCATCTGTGCAATCCCCCCTCCTGAATTTGTCCAATAGCTCTAAATCAATTTTCATGGTTTTGATTTGATCGTAAGGGTTTCAAAGGGGTAAACGATGGAAAGCAACAAAATACTCACTGTGATAATGAGTTTGTTCAAAATTAAGATTAGTAAACTAGGTAACAGCTAAAATAGTGATGCAAACAAGTTTGCAAGTTGACGACGGAGGGTTAGGGTAGCTCTATAAACCTGATTTTCAACCGTTCTTTTGGAAATAGATAACTGACTAGAGATTTCTTCAGTGCTGAGCCCTTCAAGTTTTTTGAGTTTAAAAACTTCTTTTCGCTGCTCGGGAAGGGCTTCAATTGCCTGATACATTAATTGAATCTGTTCTGTTGAGAAGTACTCATTTCCTGAAGGAGCTTGCACAGGGAGTTCAGATTCAGGTAAACTGAGGAGTTCAGCATGATGGGTAGATTTCCGGTAATAATCGATGAGTAGATTTCTAACTATTGTAAAAAGATATTTGTCAGGGGGGCAGATTGTTTGGATTTTTCCCCAATTTTTATAAGCTTTTAGAAAAACATCGTGGGTAAGATCCATAGCATCTTCTCGGCTTTTAACTCTCTGGGATAGAAAATTAAAAACACTGTCGAAGTATTTTTCATAAAATCCTTCAAAGAAATGATCATGCAAATGTTTCTGTCTCATGCACCGATTGCTAATAATATGGTAATTATACCTATCAGAATGAAAGTCTGTAAAGACTCAGAGTTAAATAATTGTAAACTATTAATTGGAGCATACCATACGAGTATTCAAAGCGGATTTTTGGATCCCTTAACATGAAAAGCCATTCTCTAATGTATCTTTAAAGGACTAGTTTTCGTTAAAAAACCAATAGTATCTAAGCCAAAAGAATTATGGAAGGAGAAGTAATCAATAAAGTGGCCAATAGCCCATTGATCACTTTTAAACTAGAGGAATATTACCCAGAAGGTGAAAGGGTGTTGATCGATATCAAAGATCAGCTTTTTCAGGGGATGATACTTAGGGAGAAGGATTTCCGTGCATGGGTAAAAGAACATGACTGGACTCAATATCAGGATAAATATGTTGCAATAACCTGCTCTGTTGATGTAATTGTACAGGTATGGGCTTTTATGTTAGTGGAATCAAAGTTGCAACCTTATGCAAAGTATGTGCATTACGGTACTCTTGAAGACCTCGAGACAGAACTCTTTCGCCAAGCACTTGATAAGGTAGACTATACAGCTTTTTCAGATCGGCCAGTTGTGATCAAGGGTTGTAGCGACATTGATATTCCTAAAGGCGTATATGTAGACGTTACCCGTAGGATGCTACCCTATGTAAAAAAACTCAGCTATGGTGAACCCTGCTCCACAGTCCCTGTCTATAAAAAACCTAGAAACACTTGAGAGATGCCTTTGAATTTCTGCGTTTTAGAACAAGCAGATACCTGGAAAGGGCCCTAACCTTTATCAGCGACTCCTTGCAAAATGATTGATCAAAATACCATATTATCAACTTTGATAGGTGAACTGTGATTATCCCATGAATTTTTGCTATCTTCCACCAAAAGTTAATTCAAGAAATTCATGGGCTTATTTGACTTCATTAAAGGACAATTTATAGATGTCATAGAGTGGGTTGATTACTCACGTGATACGTTGGTATGGAAGTTCCCTGATCAGGATAAAGAGATCAAAATGGGAGCACAACTGACGGTAAGAGATTCCCAAGTGGCTGTACTAATCAACGAAGGGCGTATGGCTGACAAGTTTGAACCGGGTAGATATGAGCTGACAACCCGCAATATGCCAATCATGACCACGATCAATTCGTGGAAATACGGATTCGAATCTCCCTTTAAGTCAGATGTATACTTTTTCAATACCAGACAATTTACTGATAACAAGTGGGGAACTCCTAGTCCTGCAACTATACCAGACAGTAAGTTCGGGCAGGTTGAGTTTCGTGCATTTGGAACTTATAACTTCAGGATTTCAGATTTCGAGAAGTTTTACAAGGAAATTGCTGGTACCGCTCCTGTACTTGCGCTTAGCGATGTAGAAGGTACACTCAGGGGTAAACTGGTAGATAGATTCACGGAAATAGTGGCTGAAATGGCTGAGAATAATTTCTCTTTTGTGCAGATGCAAGCCAACAAAACAGAGTTTGTCAATGCATTGATGCCTAGCGTGACCAACTTCTTTGGCGACCTTGGGCTGCTCGTTACTGATTTCTCCATACAGAGTGTTACCCTGCCTCCTGAACTACAAGAGTACTTGCGTAAAAATACACAGATGAACATGGTAGGTGACCTACAGAAATTTATGATGTTCCAGACTGCAAATGCGTTGGAAAAATCTGCTGAAAATCCTGGTAAAGGGAATGTGGGAATGGATATGGGAGCAGGATTTGCTATGGGCCAGATGATGATGAATCAGATGAATCAGCAGTCATCACAGGGTGGAGGTGGTCAGGCAGAAGAAACCAAAGAAGACATCATGAACATGCTGAAGCAACTGGGAGAACTCAAAGAGGCGGGCGTACTTACCGAAGAAGAATTTACGAAAAAGAAATCTGAATTGCTTTCACGTCTTTAAGTTATTCAGTATGCTTTCTATCATAGCAAATAAGCCTGTAAGCTGAATCAAGTTACAGACGCAGCTGATGTATCATATGTATAATCCTATTGTTGACCAGGATCTACAGGCTTTCAGAGCCAGAATGGATGACATCGTCAAAGATCTTCATCAACTGACGATTGATATCAAGCATGATGAATTGTCTCAAACCGTAAGTGAATTGCGCAATCGGATTAATGAGCCATTCATGTTTGTCATCGTGGGAGAGGTAAAAGCAGGAAAAAGTAGTTTTATTAACGCTCTGCTGGATACAGGTAAAGAAATCGTCGAAGTAGCTCCTGAACCCATGACCGATACCATTCTTCAGGTTACCTATGGTTCCTCTGAAAAAGTTATTGAGATTAATCCCTATCTGAAACGAATTTTACAACCTGTAGAGATCCTGAAAGAAATTACCATCGTTGACACCCCAGGTACAAATACTATTATTGCTCATCACCAGGAGATCACAGAAAAATTCATCCCTTCAAGCGACCTGATCGTCTTCGTTTTTGAGGCTAAAAATCCTTACCGTCAATCAGCCTGGGACTTTTTTGACTATATACATGAAGATTGGCGAAAAAAGATCATATTCGTATTACAGCAGGCTGACCTGATTGATGAAAAAGACCTGGAAACAAATAAAGTTGGTGTGATAGGTCAGGCAGAAAAAAAGGGAATGGAAGATCCTGTTGTATTTACGGTGTCTGCTAAATGGGAAATGGCCGGTGAAAAAGAAAAAAGTGAGTTTCATAAAGTCAGAGCCTATATCCAAGATAATGTTACCGGAGGAAAAGCTCCCTATCTCAAACTCCAGAACAACATACAGACCTCTCAGAACATTGGACAGCGAATAGCTGAAGGCATAGAACTACGCCAAAAGCAGTACCAAGCCGATCAACTTTTCCGTAAAGATATCCGGGAAACACTCAAAGAACAGGAACAAAGATCCGACAAACAAGTCGATATGCTGGTGGAAAATCTGGTCGCTGACTATGATCGCATCACCCAGCGCGCCCGGAATCAGATTAGCTCTGGGTTGAATTTCTTCAGCCTGATGAAGCGCTCATTTGTGTCCATCTTCAGTAAAGACGCTTCGGTAAAAGAGTGGCTCAGCAATATTGCTGAAAAGATGGAAAGCGATCTCAACAAAAGCTTTCATGCCAAGCTCAAAGGTGGAGTGGTCGATATCGCCGATAGCATACAGCAAATGGTGAAACTCATCGATCTCAAAATTAAAAATAGTACCACCATCCTACGTGATGATCACGATATCTTCGGTGATATTGCCGATAAACGGAGCCGTATATTGAGAGAACTACAAGAAGCTTTTGACAAGTTTTTGAAAAATTCAGAAAATTTCGTTGGAAAAGATGTTTTTGCTGAACATCATTCGATATCACCAAATCTCGCTACTGCAAGCGGCCTTACGGTCATCGGTGTGGTGCTGGCAGCTGTCACACAAGGGATGGTCCTGGATATTACAGGCGGTATACTGACAGGTATTGGCCTGATATTCGCAGGTGTTACCATATATACCCAACGCAGAAAAATCCTGGGTGAACTGGATCATAAAATTGAGGAGGGACGCAAAAGACTCCATGTGGAAATGGATCAGAATCTCAAAGCTTACATCAGAGACATCAGCAGGCAGATAGATGAAAAGTTCCACAATTTCGACGCTATGCTGGAATTTGAAACCAAAGAACTTGATAGACTATACAGTAATTACGCCGAAATTCAGAAACGTCTAGACCAAATAGAAAATGAAGTAGGAGACGCCCAACACGAATGATGTTTTTATTCCTTTTATGTAATTTTTTTAGCTAAAAGACAGGTATTTATGTGAGTTCAGGAATGTTTTTTGCTGTATTCTGGTACAATTTAAAAACTTGCAAACTGTACAATACAGTATAAAATCCAGAATTACATCAGAGATGTTACAACCCTTGTTTAAAACCCTGGCAAAAGGAGTAAGAATACCCCTTTCTGAGGCAGAGGCTATCAGATATCGTAGATACCGGAGATCAGATCTGGATGATATACTTACGCTGTTTTACGATACAGTACATGGGGTATGTGCTAATGACTATACACCGGGACAGTTACGTGCATGGGCACCAGAGGAACTCAATAAACACGCCTGGGCAAAGTCTCTTAGGAAAAATATATGCTATGTCGCAGAGCTCCAAAACAGAATTATAGGCTTTGGGGATCTGTTTTATAAGGGTAATGAAATTAATCGTCTCTACACACACAAAGATTTCCAAGGATTTGGTGTAGCTACCCGAATCCTGGAAATTCTCGAAATAGAGGTGCTTAGATTTGGATTTGATGAGATGATACTGGAATCCAGCCTTACTGCTAAGGGCTTTTACGAATCACAAGGCTTTGAATGTAGGGATATTGTCAAAAAATGTATCGAAGGAGAAGAATTCTATAACTACTTTATGATCAAAAAACTCCTGGACTGACATTCCTATTTCTTTTTTCGCATTTTCTTTATATCAAAATTTACTTTCACAAACCGGGCTACTTTGGCAAAAAAGTCATACATTTATGATTATCTAAGTAAACAATACCCTGAAATCAGAGGTTTATATATCAATCTTTGAGCGAACAACAATATCAAAAATGAATATAGAATCCGGAAAACTTCTATCTCAAATAGATGATCCTTCAGACTTGAGAAAGCTGAGTGCAGATCAGTTGTATGATTTCTGTGAAGAATTGAGGGATTACATTATTTCCATGGTTTCGGTTCATGGAGGACATTTTGGGGCGAGTCTGGGCGTTGTAGAACTAACTACGGCACTTCATTATATATATAATACCCCTTATGATCAACTGGTATGGGATGTGGGTCATCAGGCATATGGGCATAAGATTATAACTGGTCGCAGGTCCGTATTTCATACCAATCGAAAATATCAGGGTATATCAGGCTTTCCGAAGCGTGATGAATCAGAATATGACACTTTTGGTGTAGGACACTCCTCTACCTCCATTTCAGCCGCAGTGGGTATGGCAGTGGCTTCTCGCTATAAGCAGGAAGACCGTAAAGTAGTAGCTGTTATCGGAGATGGTGCACTTACCGGGGGAATGGCTTTTGAGGCACTCAATCATGGTGGGTGGGAAAAAGCTGACTTTCTGGTGGTATTAAATGACAATTGTATGTCGATAGATCCCAACGTGGGGGCATTGAAAGAGTATCTGACTGACATTTCAACTTCTGAGACTTATAATAAGCTAAGAACCGAACTTTGGCATCTGCTAGGCAAGCTTGATAAACTGGGCCAGAAAGCCAGATCTATTGCTTCCAAACTGGAAATGGCGCTGACTGCGACCATTACAAAGCCTGGAATGCTTTTCGAAGCGCTAGGATTTCGGTATTTTGGCCCAATAGATGGACATGATGTCAATCATCTGGTAAGGGTAATGGATGATCTTAAAAAGATCCCCGGCCCAAAACTCTTGCATTGTATTACTGTGAAAGGAAAAGGATATGCACAAGCTGAGAAAAATCAGACTAAGTGGCATGCTCCTGGGTTATTTGATAAAATCACTGGAGAAATACAGAAAAAAGTACCCATCGATCCCGAACCCCCTAAATACCAGGACGTTTTCGGATACACGATTATTGAGTTGGCTAAGCAAAACAATAAAATCATGGGTATTACCCCTGCTATGCCCAGTGGCTGTAGCCTTAAATATATGATCGCCGAAATGCCTGACAGGGCTTTTGACGTGGGTATTGCCGAACAACATGCCGTTACCTTTTCTGCAGGTTTGGCCACTCAGGGGCTCATCCCTTTTTGTAATATTTACTCTACTTTCATGCAGAGGGCATACGATCAGGTAATCCACGACGTATGTATTCAGAATCTGAATGTAGTATTCTGTCTGGACCGTGGAGGGCTAGCCGGAGTTGATGGGGCAACGCACCAAGGTGTATTCGATCTAGCATATTTCAGATGCCTTCCCAATATGATCGTATCGGCTCCTATGAATGAGGCTGAGCTTAGAAACCTGATGTATACTGCTTCTCAGGATGATATAGGGCCTTTCTCCATACGGTATCCAAGAGGAAAAGGCGTTTTGCCCGACTGGCGTAGACCCCTAGAATTAATACCAATTGGTAAAGGACGTAGGCTCACCGAGGGTGAGAATCTCGCGATATTAACCATTGGCCATCCTGGAAACTTTGCTCAGCATGCAATAAAAGATCTCAATCAGGAAGGTATTTTCCCAGCGCACTATGATATGCGTTTTGTTAAACCTCTTGATGAGGAACTGCTTCATGAGGTGTTCAATAAATTCGATCGCATAATTACTGTCGAAGACGGTGTGATCCAAGGTGGATTTGGCTCTGCTATATTAGAGTTTGCCTCTGATCATGGCTATCATGCCCGCATTCAACGTCTAGGGGTTCCCGACCGCTTTATCGAACATGGATCACAGCCAGAGCTATGGGCAGAGTGTGGTTTTGATAAAAAAGGAATCATTGATACAATTAAAAATATGGTTGAGGAAAGTGTGATGGTGTCTAAACCATAATATGTAGTAGTAATTCGAGTGCCTTAATCACCGATTGCCCGCGAATCGCCTCGCGGTCTCCATTGAAAATATTTCTTACGATCATGGGTATTCGCCCTCGCTGTTGGCAGCAATGATATACCAGCCCTACGGGTTTATCTTTACTACCTCCACTTGGACCGGAAATACCGGTCATTGAGATAGATATATCCGCGTCTGAGTGGATCAATCCTCCCTGGGCCATATATTCAGCCACTTCAGAACTTACAGCACCGTATTTTATCATTAGTTTTTCATCTAATCCCAGCATCTCTACTTTAGCCTTGTTGCTATACACGACAAAACCTCTGTCAAAAATGGCTGAAGCACCATGGATACCTGTTATTGAAGTGGATAACCATCCTCCTGTACAGCTTTCTACGGTTGTAAGCATAGTCCCATTTTTCATGTAAGTGTATACCACTTCTCTGGCAAGATTGTTGATTTGAATTCGTTGCTGTACCCCTAATTCATTTTGACCCATTTTATTCCCCTCTTTGCTACTGTCTGGTTCATTAATCATAAGATAACATCGTTTTCAGTTGGTCCTTATAGCTTGCACATTTAACATTCTGAATATATGGTTGTTTTTGCTCATTCTAATAAATAACAACATATAATTACGAGAAATATCTGATCATTATCCAGACAGTACTGGGTACTACTTGTATATAGTGTGGCACAATGCAAATGCTGCACATCCGCTCACGGAACATATCACCGCAGATGAGTTCCTGATTCTAACACCTCAGGCAATAAAATTGACATATGTTGCATTATTTCTATCTGTTGGGGTAAAAAAAATTCATACTAAAATTTTATCTTACATTTAAGTAAGCGAAATATCATTTGCTCAAAATATATGGAAATCTATCTGAGAAACAAAAATAGTCCGGATGATAATATACGTAGATTATACAAATATATAAATGGCATGTTTGTGTAAAATTTAGTACTTATTTCTTACGTCTGTTAGGAAATTCTAGTAGCATATTCGGATGTGGCCTAAGTGGAATATAGATTTGTTATGTAATACAGTAAATATAAATCTAATTTGAAAAAATATGTTATCGACAATTGATATACTTAGAGAGATTAAAAGTGTCAGAATACTGATCGCTTTCCTTCGGGTACAAATAGGATTAATGTTTCTGGTTCTGGGAGTGTTTAGGGTAATGGTTCATGATCTGAACTGGGTACCCGACTATGCTCCTGTAGCTAATTTTGTGGAAGCTATGACACAAGTGGGCTTTTTTGGTAATTTTATGGGGCCTTTTTTGATCATTACCGGTTTCTTTTTGATTAGTCAGCGCTTTGCTACACTGGGTTCTATCCTATTGATACCTATTCTTTTCAGTGTATTGGTAAGGTCGTTTTCACTTGATCTCAAAGAAGCCATATTTTTATCGTGCTTTGTTTTTTTCAACGTATTGTTGTTTATTCTTTGGGATTATGAGAAAGTAAAGCCCATTTTCAACTACGATACTTCAATTCGGTTTAAGTAAATATGCAATAACCAATATTAAGTAATTTATTCCATTGATAAGGATGTCACCGGACCTGACATCCTTTTTTTGATATCAGTTGTGATATTAAGCTATGGCACGTACCTCATTGACCAGTCCTTGAAGAGAATTTTTAGCATCTCCAAATAACATACGATTATTTTCATGGAAAAACAGGGGATTTTGTATACCTGCATAGCCTGGACTCATGCTTCGCTTGAGAACAATCGTGTTTTTAGCTTGAAGAATATCAAGGATAGGCATACCATAGATGGGACTGCCTGGATCATCTTTAGCGGAAGGATTGACTACGTCGTTTGCACCCACCACAATCACTACATCTGTATCTCCCAAAGCTTTGTTAGCGTCATCCAGATCTAGTAACTTATCATAAGAAACATCAGCTTCAGCGAGCAGGACATTCATATGACCAGGCATGCGGCCCGCTACCGGGTGTATCGCGTAAGATACATTCACGCCGTTCTCTTCGAGCAATTCTTCCAACTCATGTGCCGCTTTTTGGGCTTGAGCCACTGCCATACCATATCCTGGAACTACAACAACATTATTGGAATAGCGAAGCAGTATAGCCGCATCATTCAGGGTGATTTCCCGGGCAACCTGATCCTCTGGGCCCGCAGCCTGTTTACCTGTACTGCCAAATCCTCCTACGATTACATTGATCAGAGAACGGTTCATAGCCACACACATGAGAATCGTAAGGATGGTGCCAGATGATCCGACCAGGATACCGCCGACCAGCATGACCTGATTGTCATAAACCAGTCCAGCTAAAGCTGCCGCTACTCCCGTGAAAGCATTTAATAAAGAGATCACAACCGGCATATCGGCCCCACCTATGGGAATTACAAATGTGATTCCATAAACTAATGCAATAGCCATGATCCCGATTACAACAGCATAAGCAGCATCCGGAATCACCAACTTGTATATTATCCCTGCTATCAAAACACCCAGCAAAAAGAGATTGATTGCTGTAGGCTGGGGCAGCCGTACTTTACGGTCATTGATAAGTCCCTGCAACTTACCATAAGCGATAAGGCTACCTGTAAAAGCAATGGCCCCCACAAACATTGCCAGTAGTGCTGTGAGGTGTACACCTGTTGATACGCCATTACCTGCTTCAAAAGCAGGTTGATAGTTGTACAATTCCACCACAGAAATGGCTACGGCACAGGCTCCACCAAGGCCATTGAAAATGGAAACCATCTGCGGCATGGCTGTCATAGCTACCCTTTTAGCCACAACCCAACCGATTCCTGATCCTATGATCAAGCCTATAAAAATTAATATATAAGGAATGAATGAAGGGGAATCATTTTCCATGGGCATGACTAGGGTGAGTATGATGGCAAGGCCCATACCTAGCGCCGCCTGTATATTACCCTTTCTGGCAGTGCGTGGGCTACTTAGCCCACGGAGGCCAATCACAAAAAATATCACCGAGACTAAATACCCTAATTTGACAAGTAAATCTACATTCATAGTATGATCTGCTAATAGAAAATTGAAATTCTTTTGATCCCTGTTTCAGGTTGATGAAAATATGACAAGGGTAAACGGCTATTTTTTCTTTTTGAACATTTCCAGCATGCGGTCTGTAACAGCATGCCCACCTACTACATTGATAGTCCCCAGAATAATGCCCAGAAAACCCAGACCCAGATCGAGGTAATCATCTGGTCCTGACTGTCGAAGCAGTATGATGGCTCCAATGATGACAACACCACTTATGGCATTGGCTCCTGACATCAGGGGAGTGTGAAGAACAGTAGGTACATTTGAAATAAGCTCATACCCTAAAAGAATTGCCAATACGACCACATATATCATGGTGAGGTTATCGGTCAGAAACTGAAAGATGGTATCCATAGAAATCTTTTGATGATTGTGTAATGTAAAACAGATCCTGCAGTCATTTATTGGATAAGTGTCCCTTTGACGATCTCATTTTCAGGATCAAGGCTGTCAATCCCATCCGGGAAGACGTATTTTATATAATTGAAGAAATTATTGCTCAACAAGCGACTAGCATGATTAGGCATTTCTCCAGGTAAATTCGAATATCCCATGATCGCCACACCATGTTGTACAATGGTCTGATCATTTTGCGTAAGTTCACAATTGCCTCCTGAAACTGCAGCCAGATCCACAATGACACTGCCGGGTTTCATAGCCTCTACGCTGCGTGCTTCAATCAGTAGAGGAGCTTTCCTGCCAGGAATCTGGGCTGTGGTGATGATCACATCCGACTTACTGGCAAAATCGTGTATTAGCTCTTTTTGCTTACGTTGGTATTCTTCTGTTTGTGTGACAGCATAACCCCCAGCAGCCTGGTCTTCCTGAGCTCCCTCCACTTCTACAAATTTCGCCCCAAGGCTTTGTACCTCTTCTTTCACCGCAGATCGTACGTCAAAGGCAGATACCGTAGCTCCCAGTCTCTTTGCTGTCGCGATAGCCTGTAAGCCAGCAACACCGGCTCCCAGTATAAGTACCCTTGCAGGAGGGATCGTTCCTGCGGCAGTCATCAACATAGGAAAATATCCAGGAAGTTGATCCGCAGCCATGATGATGGCCTTGTAGCCAGCCAGCGAAGCCATCGATGAAAGCACATCCATGGACTGGGCAATTGTTGTTCTGGGAATGCGGTCCAGTGTGAGTGCTTTACAGGAAAGCGATTTCACCTGCTCTACAAAATTCGTATGGACTAATGGATTAAACAGAGAGAGAATAACCTGGTTCTCATGTAACTTACTCAGTTCATCTATAGATGGAGGGGTAACAGTTACCATTAAGTCGGATTGGGTAAGGACCTCAGCCCTCGAAACAATCTTTACTCCTGCATCCTTATAGCTGTTGTCTCCGTAGTATGCTCTTGATCCAGATTCTGCTTCCATAATTGCCTCCATGTTCAATTCTGAAATTTTTTTCATGGTATCTGGAACCAATGCTACTCGCTTGTCTGTAGGGGAATTGAGTAAACCAATTGTCATGAAAATCCTGTTTACTTTGTAAATAATTAGATTATACCATAAATATAACAGAGAAATTCTAATATAGTTGAATGCTTGGTAATTTATGTATCAGCGCGAAATCCGCAACTCGCTCAATGCACTATTTTCCAATTTGACATCACTTCTCAAAAAAAGCATTAATTTTACGTTGCATTTACAGTTTATAAATATTCAAGTACATAGCGAATCTGACCATATATGAGCGTAATTGAAGAACTTACCTGGCGCGGAATGATTCACGATATCATCCCCGGAACTGAAGCTTACCTCAATGAACATAAAACTGCTGTATATCTTGGCGTAGATCCTACTTCCGATTCCATGCATATCGGAAACCTCGTAACCGTTATGATGCTAGTCAACCTTCAACAGCATGGACATACCCCCGTAGCACTGGTCGGAGGTGCAACGGGCAGAGTGGGGGATCCCTCAGGAAAGGATAAAGAGCGGCAGCTACTCTCAGAGGAGATCCTGGATCACAATGTAGCTTGTATAAGAACACAACTCGAGCATTTTCTTGATTTTGAAGGAGTCATCAATCCAGCTAAAATGGTCAATAACTACGACTGGTTTAAGGAGATGGGATTCTTGCAGTTTTTGAGAGACGTAGGTAAACACATCACGATCAGTTATATGATGAATAAGGAATCCGTGAAAAAGCGCATGCAGAGTGAAGCGGGAATTTCTTATACGGAATTTGCCTACCAGCTACTGCAAGGCTATGATTTTTATCATCTGTATAAAAACCACAATGTAAAAATGCAGGTAGGAGGATCAGATCAATGGGGTAACATTACTACCGGGACGGAACTGGTACGCCGTATGCTGGGGGCCGAAGAAAAAGCCTATGCTGCAGTGTGTCCGCTTCTCACAAGAGAAGATGGATCTAAATTTGGAAAAACTGCAGATGGTAAAAGCGTTTGGCTGGATTCTAAGAAAACCTCTCCTTATGAATTTTACCAGTATTGGATGCAGGCCTCTGATGCCGATGCAGAAAAATATATCAAAATGTTTACCCTGAAGGAAAAAGATGAAATTGAAGACCGAATCAAGGAACATCATGAGCAGCCACATTTGAGAGAACTACAGGAGGCTGTTGCAACAGATATAACCCAACGGGTTCATGGTTCGGCGGGGCTGCTTCGCGCTGAAAAACTTACAAAATTTCTTTTTAGTAAAAACAACTCCCCTGAATCTCTTCAGGACTTGTCTATAGAAGAATGGGAAGATGTCGCAGAGGTGAGTGATCAAAAAACGATTTACCGGCAAAAACTGGAGTCTGGTATGAATATCACAGATTTGCTCGTTGAATTGGAAATTACCAAATCCAAAGGTGAGGCGCGTAGAGCCATAGAAAAAGACCGCTCTATTAGTATCAATTTGGAGCGTTGCGAAGATACGAACCAGCAGATCGGTCTCAAGGATGTTTACTACAACCGCTTTATGCATGTACAAAAAGGAAAGAAAAGTAAATTTATTGTTCAGCTGATCTAGTAACTTGTACATGCCATTCGGTGAATACGGAAGAAATTCAAGCATTGAATAGTCTTCTGATTTGCATAACTGTTCTAACATTGGTCCTGAGTATGCTGAAAATGAGTAAGTCAATGCAAAGCGTGATAAACAATCCCAAAGCATTAATGATTCTGATAGGTATTGTGTACGCTCATCATGCATATACACAGGTATATCTCTCTAAATATGTAGGGAACCTTCCAGCAGACAATACTGGGCACTATTTTGAGATTTTTAATGAATCCAATCAAACCGCAGATATTTCCAATTATCTGGTTGTAACAAGACATTATATTCTCCAACTTTCCTCCAACACTTATTTGAAGCCCCTCGAACGCCTCAGAATTGGTGCATCAGTAAAAGAAAGTACGGATATATCATTTAACGCATTGGAATCCATGAAATTCAGGGAAGTAGGAGGAAATGATCCAGGAGATTTTATGGTATTAATGGACAAATCATTAACGATCAAGGATGCGTCTTTATTTTCCGTCGTAAGAGAAGTCGACTTCCTCCCCTACAAAGAGGAGCTAATGCTGGGGAATTCTTCGGCATTGATCATTTCTTTGCCATCAGAGAATGATAGAATCTGGAATTTCCTGCCTGCTCAAGATGATCCTGATCCTGCACTGGCATATCTGAGAATTAATGATGAATGGAAAATTAGTTCACGTACCAAAAATATGTTGCCCGCAGTCTCAATCATAGATATCAATACCACTTTTGAGAATGGCAAAGTGATCGTAAAGTGGCTTAGTGAATTTGAGCAAGATTGCTTCAGCTACATCGTTGAACGGAGCGAGGATGGAAATAATTACAAACAAATTGGGACGGTTCCGAGCATGATCAATCAACGCTTGCAAACATATCAATTTGAGGATGCCAATATCCAACCCGATAAGAGATATTACTATCAGATCCGGAACACAGATAAATTTGGGTTCAATATTTACTCCGATTATAGCCTTATTAGAACCGGGGAGACAAATGACCAGTTTGATATGCAAATCATACGCATTGGTCAGACATTGAATATACGATTTGCGTCATCAGAGTCGCAGCGCATACGTATCAAGATCATGGATGAGGAATATCGGGAAGTAGATATTTTATTTTATGATATTGTAGAGGCGTATAAAGATAATTTAATAGAATACCTCAAGGAGCTATCCGTAGGGAAGTACTTTCTCATTGCTCAGACTGAGAGACAAAGGATTTACAAAGAAATATTGATAACTGAATAAGGCGTTCTGACTTATCTTATGAAAGGACATATACAGATATGTAAGAATCTGTAATCCACATAGAAACCTGTATTTAATTATGTACATATCAGATGTAAAATAACATAAAAAAAAGTCAGATAATACACCCTTAATAGATACCTGTTTTTTTTGTTAAGTTAACCAGCGCAAGTTTCATCTGTTTTATGAGTACATAGTACATAAGATAATTAAGGGTTATTTACACAGTTTGAGGAATCTATATGAAGAAACTGAAAAAAGTAGATAAGATTATCATATTAGGCGGGGTATTTCTGGCAATATTCATTCTGGGATTCTGGGCGTCATTAAAGCGCACGGACAGGAACTATTATATTCCGGAGAATTTCGAAGGCTGGGTTTCGATCAAATATAATTATCCTGGAGCTGAAGAAAGTAAGATCGGAGACAAGGGCTGGGAAATACATATTCCAGATTCAGGTTACCTGATTACTTCTACACCCCTGGAAAAAGGATGGGGTACAGATCGTTTTTTCTGGAAAGGTCCTGGTAAAACAACCCCAATTCCCAATTATCTCGAGCAAGATGGTAAAGTACTTATGTATATTCATGCACGCGATATCCGTCGTTTTTCACATCAATCCATGTTGCGCAACCTGGCTCCGGGGACTGATACCACGCTTTGGGATGGTACTAAGATAGAACGCAAGCAAAACAACGAGATTTCATACCAGCCCGGAAAAGTTACATTGGAATATTTTTATGTATTTCGCAAACCTCAACCGCTGAATGTTAAACTCCCCCTCAATCCCAACCGGGAAGCCCTTGAGTCTATGAAGGACTATGAACTCAATTCTTCTAACTAACAGATTATTATGAATTCCGCATCGAAGATTAAAATAGATTTTAATAATACTAAAAAAGCCTTTCAGGCTCGATCAGATCGTGAACTACGGCGTCAATATCGTCTGTATCAATTGATTGATTCTCCCTTTCTTACTCGAATAGGTCCTCAGCTTATTCGCATTGCATTGAAACTAAGGCTTCCGGTAGAAGGGCTGATCAGGCAAACGCTGTATGATATGTTTTGTGGTGGAGTGGATTTGAAAGATACAGCTACTAGCATTGAGCAACTCAATGCCTTTCAGGTTAAGACCATATTGGATTATGCGGTAGAAGGTGAAAAAACCGAAAAGGGTTTTCAGGATACGCTTGAACACTTACTGAATAGCATTTCTTTTGCTGGTCAAAACGAAGCAGTGAGATTTATTGCCATGAAAGTAACAGGTATAGCAAGCTTTGAGATACTTGCCAGAAAACAGGCGCAGGAACCTTTAAGGGTGAAAGAACAAGACGAACTTGACAAAGCCTGGAATAGACTGGACCAAATCTGCAGTGCTTCGGTAGCCCATGAGACACCGGTATGTATCGATGCAGAGGAAAGCTGGATACAAGATATCATAGATGAATGGGCAGAGCAGATGATGATGCGCTACAACAAAAAAAGGGCATATATTTACACGACGCTTCAAATGTATCGACACGACCGGTTGGATTACCTCAAAGCATTAATCGCTCTGTCCCAAAAGCAACAGTTTCATCTGGGATTGAAAATTGTAAGGGGTGCATATCTGGAAAAAGAGAACGATCGTGCCCGTGAGATGGGGTATCCTACACCAATGCAGCCTACCAAGGAAGCTACAGACCGGGATTTTAATCTGGCTATTCAAGAGGCACTGTCAAACAGGGAAATGGTATGGATTTGTGCAGGTACTCATAATGAAAAGAGTACCCTGAATCTGGTTTCAGGCATGCAGGATATGGGTTTGAATCCCTCTGATCCTCATGTTTGGTTCTCTCAGCTGCTGGGCATGTCGGATAATCTGTCCTACAACCTTACTGATACGGGTTATAATGTAGCCAAGTACGTACCATATGGACCTGTAAAAGCTGTTATTCCCTATTTGATGAGAAGGGCACAGGAAAATACAGCTATTGCTGGCCAATCGAGCCGGGAGGTGGAGCTATTGAAAAGAGAACTGAACAGAAGGAAATCTTTAACTTGATAAAAAAGTATTGGAGGAAGCCGAATTGTGGGACTTCCTCCGTTATACAAGTTGGCGCTTAGAATTATATTTTTATATCTGTGAATCAGTGTAAAATGCGGTAGGTAGAGTGCCATTAATTTCTGGTATCCATTCCATCACAAACTCAATCGTAAGGGTATTGATCGGATCGTAGTTGATCAGCTCCACGTTGACACCAGCTTCATCAAATTTATAAGTAGACTTTACCATTACTTCCTCTTCCATTCCGTAGTTCTGGTGAGCTTTAGGTGCATCCATAAACAACCAACCTGCATTGCTTTCTGATTGTAATGAACCTTCCTCTAGAAGCTCCAATGCTTTACAACCTTCTATATCGAAGCGTATTTGATTGGGGTTGGCACCCGGAAAAATGACAAATTTTATATTAATCTTACCTCTATCTATATTTTCTTGGTTAACTATCAGGTCAATATTTTCATAAATATTTTCATAGAGATATGAATGAGCTGCATGATTGGTATCTCCCGTTGTAAGAGGAATCGGTAGTCCAGCGTTATCCATGAAGTAAGCTTGATCTAGATTCCAGCTTTTTAGCTGTAAATCAATTCCCTTATAGTTTTTTTCTACAAAAGAAAAAGCTACTGGAGTATCTTTGAGACCTATATAAACATCTTCGTTGCTATTAGTTTTCTGTGCATGTGATTGTCCTGTGAGTAAAAGGACCGTCAAGAAAAGCAACATATTTTTTATCTGGGTACACAGCATGGTTATAACTTATTATTGCCAAAACTTTCATGATTATTTACACTACTAAAATACTGCTTTTCCTACATGTAAGTTATTCATTCTGTTTTATCTGTATTTTATGATACGTGAATGGAATATTTATATGCATGGATTCAAATATCCGAAGTAGTCTTCATTCATAAATTTCTAAAAAATTAAAATTCATTATGTTGATATTTTATTTTTAGACAGTTCTGAAGCTCAATCAGATAATGCCTCACTAATACTGTCTGGGTCCAAATGAAGAAGTGATTGACTCCATTTAAGTAGCTCAGGGAAGGAGATAGATGCTCGAGTTGAGCTTCAGTGAATGCAGCGTGTTGTGGATCGACCAACATGTCCTGAGTCCCCTGGATGATTATCGTTCTTGCTTGTATTTGCTTCCAAAGGGGCAGCATGGCCTGTAGTTCTCCATTAAGTGGTACGATTTCGCGGTTGGAAACATCCAGATCTTCTGGTAGCAGCCATCTAAGATAAGGCGAACAAAGCCATTTTTGATAGAGTGGTCTACTTTCATACTCAGGATCTGCCAACCCCGCCAGCAGTAATAGTCCATCTATCCGGGTAGGATAATCCATTGCCAGTCTCAGGGCAACTGGCCCTCCGTATGAATGACCTGCCACGAGCAAGGGAATACGGTCAGGAATCTTATCGATAATGGGCAGGATATATTGAGCCTGCTTGTGTAAAGATGCCTCAGGTTGACCAGGTTCAGATTTGCCATATCCTATACGATCAATAGAAATCATGCGGAACCTGGATTGTAGTATACTATCCTTCATGTATGCAGCAAATGCATCCCAAGTACCAGGAGATCCATGAATAAATAGGATAGTAGGTAATGTGTCATTTCCCACGCTCATATAGTGAAATCGCTTCCCATCTATATGATAATAGTAGGACTGGGGTTGAAATGGACTCTGTGAAAAATAATCCGCGATTTCTTCTTCGCTCATGGTAAAGTCAACCATTCCCGTACGAATAATAATGTACAGGATCAACATTATAGAGAGTATGGCTCCCAGGAAATATATCAGTATTTTGAACAGGCGCTTATGAGAAATGCCCATACTGTTAGATATAATTGAAGGCTTAAAATTACTCTAGAATATAGGAAGTGAGCAATTGAGTTGCAAACTCTGAGATGGATTTCGTTGATCCATGAAACCTTATGATACGCATAATTCCTCCGAAGGATAAATAAAGATAGCTGCAACATTGAGATGGAAAATGTTAGAAACTACTGAAATATTTTACCTTTTTCTGTTTAGGATTAAATTATTCTCATCCATTTATCTTCTACTCGATTACTTACATCCCAAACACTGGTGACACTCGAAAATGTATTTATTGTACAAATAATATTAATTTAAAAAAATATATATAATCGAATGATATAGATTATAAAAACTTATTGACTAGCAAATACGCTTGTTTGCATTCAAGTAGGTTAAAGACCGGGAAAAGGGTCTTTATTTATTTCAAGGCCATGTTTGAGGCCAGTAGTGATCAGCTATAAACCAATGCAAACCTTACAAAGGTAATGTTATAATAGAAATGTGAGATGCGATAGCTATTTGTATATTTAATTTTGCAATAATATAAATTATTTTATCAAATAATATTTAGGTTATTGTATGATATGCAAGAAAATGATCTTAAAAGGTTCACGAGCTGAAACAATGGATCGCCTCAGACGAAGGGCTGTGTTGATTGCAGGGCAAATCATGCACGAAATCCTGAAGGAGGAAAATGGTCAGGGCCAGCTACGTTGTGCTTCAGGTTGTTTTATGAGTAGTGGCCCCCTTGCTTTTGACTATCGTATTTCTTCCTCAGGGAAAGATTTACAGAAAAAGCATTTCAATGAGATATCCAAAAATATCCGGGACCCCGCTGAAATCTTCAGAAAACCTCATGTCGAGGGAGCTCATGCAGATGAAAGAACAGCCAATATGGGATATGATTGTTTCATGTCGGCTGGCTTGAAAGGCGTTCCCTGGAAGGCAGGCTGGCATAAGATGAAGTACTCCATTTCGAAAGACGCTCAGGCTTCCTGGTTTGCTCTGCACCATCAGTTTGATGCTTTTAAGGCTCGGGGTTACTTCCGCGAAGCAACCACCTTCAGACATGCCCCTATCTTTGCCTCTTTCCTCGATGGCACAAAGCCCCTGGTTAATGGGGGTGCCCTGGAAGCAGCAGGAATTGAACCCTTTCCCTGGTCCAATTTCAATAATATCGCTTCAGGATATGACGATCCTACTACCATCTGGGAACACTAGGAGTGGAGTGGATCCAACAGTAGTGATGCCAATGGACCCATACCCATTCCGCCTGATCACAAGGCAGAGTATATGAAGTTCTACAAGCGTATGGCATGCGTCAATCTGCTTGCTAGGGAGATCCTTATTGATACAAGGACTTGTCTGGAAGCAAGCAGGATTCAGAAGGCCGCCAGAGGTCTGGCCCGTACTTATCCCAATGAAAAGCTCTTTACCCTGAAAGATGGTACGCAGATGACCGCCGAGGAATATTACTATTATCTCTGTGCTAAGAATAAGGAGATGCTACCTCAGTGTAGGTTTAATAAAGCCAAAGAGCGCACAGCAGAGCATAGTTGTGATGACCTCTTCACAGAAAAAGAAAAGCACTCCTAGCACAGAATACATTAAGGGTCAAAATAAAGAGAATGTCCTGTTACAAGGGCATTCTTTTATCTTTTTGTTTACTGAGACTGCAAAAAAGAAGCTTCCGCATCAGTTATGTACAGCAAAGCATCTTTGATAGATAAGCTATTAATCTTCAACATAAGGAGAAGGCTTATTCGCTTTTACATGTGAAAGCAAGGGTTTCAAAACCATTGATTTACAGAGAAAAACAATCAGAAAGAACAAGGAAAAACTAGCTGTTGGACTTCCATGTAGTAGGAAAAAGCGACTAAGTAGATGATATTCTCTATAAGTTGGTAGCTAGATATCAAACTTGATCCCCTGCGCCAGGGGCAGATCATCTGACCAGTTGATCGTGTTGGTCTGTCGACGCATGTATGCTTTCCAGGCATCAGAACCTGACTCGCGTCCCCCCCCTGTTTCCTTCTCCCCCCCAAAGGCTCCTCCAATTTCGGCTCCAGATGTCCCAATGTTGACATTGGCTATGCCGCAATCAGAGCCCAAAAGGCTGAGAAAGCGTTCGGATTCCTTTAGGTTTTCGGTGAAAATAGCAGATGACAAGCCCTGAGGTACGCCGTTATGTAGCTCAATGGCTTCATGAATCGTCTTGTAAGGCATAATATACACAATCGGTGCAAAGGTTTCCGTTTGTACGGTTTCGTACTCATTCTGGGCTTCCACGATGGCAGGAGTGACATAGGTCTCGGTATGCAGGTCCTCACCCTCGAGGACTTCGCCTCCGTACAATAATTTGCCACCCGCTTGCTGAACATTTTTCAACGCCTCCATCATGTGAGAGACTGCTTGCTGATCGATCAGTGGACCGATTAGGGTATTCACATCGAGTGGGTGTCCGATCCGACACTTGAGTGATTGATAGGCAATGATCATCTTGGTCTTGAATTCTTCATAGATCGCTTCGTCAATGATCACCCTGCGGGTGCTGGTACAGCGCTGCCCACAAGTCCCTACCGCACCAAATATAATCGCTGGAATAGCTAGTTGTAAGTTGGCATGGCGGGATACAATCACGGCATTGTTGCCGCCAAGTTCCAGGATCGACTTGCCCAGTCGTTTGGCGACTGTCTCGCCTACCGCTTTACCCATGCGGGTAGATCCTGTCGCTGATATCAGCGGAATCTGTGGCGCTGAAGCCATTCGCTGACCCGTTTCCCGGTCGCCCACCAATACAGAGAATACTCCCTCAGGCACATTGTTTTCTTGCAAAACATTCTTAATAACATTCATAGCTGCAATGGCTGTTAGCGGGGTTTTTTCACTGGGTTTCCAGATCGTAGTATTGCCGCACACAGCGGCTATCATGGCATTCCAGGACCATACGGCAATCGGGAAGTTGAATGCAGAGATGATTCCTACCACTCCTAGCGGATGCCATTGCTCAAACATTCGGTGATGTTTTCGCTCAGATTTCATAGTAAGACCGTATAACTGTCTTGATAAGCCCACCGCAAAATCGCAAATATCAATTACCTCCTGAACCTCTCCCATGCCTTCCTGTAGGATTTTTCCCATTTCCAGGGCGATCAGTTTACCCAACGCTTCCTTCTTTTCTCGTATGGCATTGGCTATTTGCCGGATAATCTCTCCACGCTGGGGTGCAGGAATATCCCTCCACACTTCAAAAGCCTTTAGGGAAGTATCCCGTGCCATTTTAAATTCTGATTGCCCTGCCATTTGTACATGTCCTAGTACCTGCCCGTCAGCCGCTGCAGTGATAGGGCTATACATGATATCCTGAGCGTGATACCCTTTTGTACCAGTAAGTAATACAGGGTTTTTTTCCTTGATCCCCAATTCCTTTAAGAGTTCCTGAGCTTCGTATTTCATCGCAAGTGCTTTGTGTGATAAATGTTTGATCGCTTATACGCAGTTACACTTCATAATGGCTTACCGGAAATTAAGAATAATTCCTTATGCTGGATGTGCTGCCTTTACAAAGGTATGCAATTCTTGGGGGTCTAACCTACCTTCAGTTCTTACGCTGAATATCAAACAATATTTAATACTTGTTCTTTGATCTTCTCCAATTCTTCTTTCATTTGTACGACGAGTCGCTGGATACTGGCATCATTGGCTTTGGCTCCTATCGTATTGATTTCCCTTCCTACTTCCTGCGACAAAAACTGCAATTGCTTTCCCTTGCTCTCAGGTTCGTGTTGCAAGGATTCAAAATAGTCAAGATGCTGTCTGAGCCGTACGATTTCTTCATTGATATCCAGCCTTTCTAAGTAATATAGCAATTCCTGTTCAAAACGGCTCGAATCTAGTTCGTTTACTTTACTTCGTATTTCTTCCAGCGACTGCATGACCCGCTCACGTATATTTTCCATTCTGGTTGGAGCCAGTTTTTCAATTTCTATCAAAGCCTTTCTGATCCCTTCCCTGCGAGCTGCGAGATCTTTGTTGAGAGCTTCACCCTCTTCCTTTCTGTTTTTTAGTAATTCTTCACAAGCTTTTTCAAATGAAGCCTGAATCAGTTCCCATTCCTCAGGGTCCTCTGACGTAATCTCAGTTGGGATTACCTCCGGTAAGCTCAGTAAAAACGGCAAATCAATTTGAGGATCCAAGTTGAGTTTTTGCCTGAGCAACTGAAGCTCCTGAAGATATGACTTAGCAAGTGCATGATTGATGTTGAGCACTCTTTTGGTTTCACTCAGCACTTCGACACTTATCGATGCCGATATTTTACCACGAGAAAGCTTTTCTGCCAGATAGTTACGCAATTTGATCTCATATTTACTGTATGCTGAAGGCATCTTGATCATGATGTCAAAATACTTGCTGTTAAGGGATTTGAGTTCTACAGTCACCTGATAATTATTGGAAGAGGAGACCCCCGCTCCATACCCCGTCATTGAAAGAATCATTACATTAGCGTATTAATGCTCGATAAAAAATTAGGAAAAGGCTGAATGATCCTTCAAATTAATCAATTTGCCTTACTATTCAGTAAAAAATACTAGCAGAAGTTTATTTCTGATATAGAACTTCCTGTTTGTCAGCTTTGATCCTCACCACATGTAACATAGGACGATGAATGGGAGATTTCTCACTTCCTAAATATATCGTGCTATGATCCACAAAATCAACAGCTTCATAAGGCCGAGAAATACCCCATGGAGGAATTTTATAGTTGGAGACATCAACTGGTTTCCAATCATCCAGGGTGATCAGAAACAAAGAGGCTTGGATAAGTGGGACCCATAGTATTTTCTTGAGTCTATAAGCGGTGAGAGCCAACGTCTTTCCGTCCGGACTCAGAGACGCTCCTGTTACCATCCTGTTTTTGAGGGGTATTTTACCTTTTGGCATGGCCGTATACCTTCCTGGCTGATCCGGTATTGTGAAAATATGAGTAGCGTAGTTGTAGGGTGGATAAGTGTTTTTGGTAAACAGGTATAGCGAATCCTGGTACCAGAGGATTCCTTCTGAATTGTAAGTCGGTTTTTTTGATGAATTAGGATAGGAAAAATGGATGGTTTGTGTAGCTTCAGTAGCAGGAGAGTATTTGTAGATGGTGAAATATTTTCGTTGTAGCGCGTTATTTCCGATATCTGCTATGTATATATTCCCTACATCATCGGCAGTCATGTCCTCCCAATCCACCATCTGCTGAATTCCTAAAACAATGGAATCCACTATTACTCCATTTCTGTTTGTCTGGTATATCAATGGAAGGTTCCCACTATCATTGTGTAGCCATATATGGTTGGGTTCATGTATATACATACCCGAGACTTCATGTAGCTTATCTGGAAGTACTGCCATGCGATGAAAAGAGATGGCACAGCTTTGTACAAGGAACCCTACTATTGTAAGTATTGCAAATTTGAGCAAATGGGTATGTATATACATACTTATCAAAGAATTATCTGCTTCTTCAGTCCCTTCGAACATAAATCACCTGCTTATCTGAAATCACAAATACATGATCGGCCTCCATAGGTTTGACATCAAATGTACCTGTAAATACGCCAAACGCAGGTAAGATACCTGCTTGTGAACCGAAATAGAAGCAGGGTAATCTGAGTCGCTGTCTTGCAGGACCGCTCAATCTGACGGAGGGATGGATATGTCCGGCTATATTATATAGTCTTGCTATGGGTTTTCTAAGTGGATGGTGAGAAAATATGAAAGGATCGACTCTATATTGTTCTTCCCTGAGTTTAAGGGGTAAATTTACGAGAGATATTTTTGAGGCTTTGTCGTGATTACCAGGGATAAGTTCAAACTGGATGTCTGGAAAGTTTGCCAGAAATTCCTTGAATATCATCCACTCACTATTTGCTGTACTGTGAAACAGATCTCCCAGGATCATGATGCGTATGGGGCGATAGCTATCAATCAGCGTTCTCCATTGATCGAGATTAGTCTGTATCACTCCCCCCGGTACTGCGATTCCTGCCTTGCGAAAATGAGCAGCCTTGCCTATATGTACATCAGCCAGTAGCAGCATTTGTTGCTCCTCCCAGTACATAGCTTTTAAGGGATGTAGATGAAGTGTTTGGTTTAGGAAATTAAATGTTTCAGCAAGCATAAGGTAAAAATAGGGAGAAAAAAGGTAAAATCTCAGGATTTCCCCTACACGCTGAGGAGCCGCCCAACACCCTCTTCAATATCAATATCTACTCTATGTGCTACATTTCATGCTTAAAGTTCCAGGTCAAGGCGCAGGTTTCCCCAGCTTGCTAATGGATGGATAATCTGAATGCGATTCATGAGAAAAAAATAGCCGATACATCTGGAAATAAAAAGATATATCGGCTTAAAAAAATTTTGTGAAAGCAATCAGATTACATGACTCAGCACCCCAATCCTCCCCACGTCTATATATCTACTATGTCGCAATGTCCTAGTATCCTCAATGCTCCCAATACCCTCTTCTACTTCTTTCCAGAAGCTTTTTCCTTCATAGCCTCATCTTTTATAAATAAGCCCGAGCCAATATAGTTTTTCTCACTTTCCCAGCTAGGCTGCCATAGGATACGTGATTCATGTTTGTACTCCATATCAAAATCCAGCATTCCAACGTTTATACGTGCATACTCCCAACTGCCTCCCTGAAGTGAATCCATCAAGGCAATAGGAATAGCTACTTCAGCAGCAAATCCATCTTCAACAGGCTTACACACGGATTTCACACCTGCTGGAATGCGGTCTGCACGGTATACTCTTTCCATACCGTCTGATTCAGAAGGGTTTTGAAGGATTCCGACTCCATCCCACATGCTGGTGGATGTTGCGCTCATGTTCGCAGGGCCACCATGAACCTGTATCATCAGAGCATCCTGCTGCCACTGAGATTTTCCTTCGTCAGTGAGTAATTCATCATCCTGCACGTGCACACCTACATACATATAAGTATCGTCATATTTCACATCGAAAGCGATGCTAGCATCTTCAGTACCTGTATGAGTAAATGGGGTAGCCTCAATATGATTTTCTCCTACTTTATGTCCTAATTCTCCCCACTCAGAGATATTACCATCTACAACTACTTCTTCAGCGGTCATAGGCACTGGCATAGGCTTGATGGGGCGAAACATCGTCTTGGCGTTGAGTTCAATTTCGGGAATATTTTCACCTTTATAAGTAAAAGTACCCTTGATAGCCATGGGATTAATCTCGTTTACATCCGTTACTTGAGTAGTCATGATAGGAAGCTCAACAATTTCAACTGAATTAGGGGCTACTTCTTTTTCCATCTGTTCAAATCCAGGTCTGAGTTGCAAGTAATTTTCAAATCTCAGTGATACGTGCATAGGTACATCACTATCGTTGGTCAGGCGTACTTCGGTCATTCCGTTATTAAATTCTGTATCTGTTACGATCACAGGGGTAATGCGCATAGGGCTTACGCGGCGTACCTGGCTTACTAGTTCCCATTGCTTTTCGGTAACTACATCTTCACTCCAGATGCCATCGAGCATCAGGTTGGCCATAATAGGACCTTCATCTGTCATGGTGATCCAAACAACGTGATCAAATTCTCCCAAAGCTGGACCGCGCAGCCCACTACCTCCTCCTGTAGTAGCAAGCATGAAATATTTGCCATTGTTGCGTTCGTATTTCACGTAGTGATGCTGGTGCCCGGCAAATACCGTGTGTGGCCTTTCTCCCAGGATTTCATCTAATTCTTCCCATTTTCCGGTGTTGTCATATACCCACATCGGCTTGTGAATGAATACAAGCGTCCATTTTACATCCTGGTTTTCTTCCAGAACTTTTTGGGCATAATCAAACTGCTTATCGAGGATCTTGGTGAATTGTCCCCCCTCGTTAGCCTTGTCTTCTTCACTGTTCAGGCAGAGAAAGAGCACATCTTTGTATTTGAAATGATAGTAAGTAGGCCCCAGACGCTTTTTCCAGATATCAGCCATGACTGGATTGGTGTAATCATGGTTTCCTGCTACGTAGAAAAATGGCACCTGAAGTTGCTCGATAAAGCCATCAAATTCATCCCATTGTCTGTTGATTTCATCTACGTCTTCGGTATATCCTTCGATTAGATCTCCCACACTCATGACAAATTCAGGCTGAAGTAGATTCAGCTTGTTTACTCCGTCCATGAAAATACCTGGACGATGGCCGCCTGTGCGGTCGGTGACTACGACAAACTGAAACTGTTCTTCTCCATTATTGACATTTAGATGGTTCCAGGGCTGAGCCTCACCCAGATCATCTACGATGATCTTCGCTGGCTGTGCCTGTACGGCAACAGCGATCATCACAAAAAATGCTATAGCAAATAATTGTCTTATACGCATAGTGTTGAATAGATTATGAGGTTGAATAAGGTTTGTAATAGAGTACAATCTCTCAAAATTGTATTAGTGAGAGATTAAGTGAGTGTTAAGAATACTAGCTCTTAGGATATCCAGCTTGAGATACTTTACCAGAAAGGGATATGCTGTCCGGCATTTGTTGTAGCCGTAATCCTTTTCATCACTCCAGTGGCCATGAAGAGTTAGGATACCTGCCATTTTCCCTCCAACGTTTGCAGCACGGTATAGATTTCCCGTTATGAATAAACCCAGCATACACTTAAATGTGACATTTTCCACCACATATCCATCCATTACTTTCCGGTTTTTGATTAGGGGTTTCAAAGGGCTAAATTCAGAATAGTTACTCAGCTCAGCACCATTCCGTATCCCTACTTTACAAGCACCTCATTGTAAAAAGCCACATAATCTTCCATGCGTTTATTGGCATAGGCTACACGAAAATTGGACTGTAGACAATAGAATATGGAGAATTTGTCATCTTCCAGCAAGTTCTGGCCAAAATCCGATACTTTGAATGTATTGATAAAAGCGGATGCAGTTTCAGTATCCGGAAAGCTATTGATATAAGGCACTAAATGTGTCTGATGATAATCAAATACAAATGCCTTGAGATTATCTGAACTGTGGTTTTGATCGATATATTCAGAAATTTTCGTCCTCAACTCATTTTTGGCTATTTTCTCTTTAGGAATGAACATCAGTACAAAAAGCTTGTCATTGGCTTTGATCTCTTGTGTAAACCCCTTGAAGCGTGGATCGGTCTCTTGAGGTTGAGTTGAAGTACTATCAGCCGGATCAGCATTTGCGTCAGGAGCAGATTGTGCTATTTCTACCTGTTCGGGAAATCCAGATGATTCAGATACTTTTTCACTCACACTCATAAATCCTGCTTTAATAAGTTTCAAAGTTTCATCAGCAGGTTGCTTTACATCTGAATTGGGGTAGTTTTTCGATACCATCGTCAAAATGGCCTGAAGGCTGTCTATAAGTCCTACATATCCATAAGACATTCCCCGGATATATTCCATTCTTGCCTGGTTGAGACCGGGTTTATCTTTGTACTCATTTAGTAGGAATTCGCTGAACCCCAGAGAGGTGATAAACCTTCTTTCCCTGTAGGCTTTGTACAGACCTTCATAGGCATATTTAAATTCTGTTTCCTCTTCTTTGAATTCCTCTGGATCAAGTCCTTGTATCAGGTAAGCATATATGGAATTGGGGTGTTCGTTGAGTATTTGGTTTTTCTGTACTTCAGCCAGGGGATTGCCTCTGGAAGAATAGATCTTATAGAGCGCATAGCGTGCGCGCAGGGTAAATTCAGAATTATTGTACCGATCAAGAAGGTATTCGAAGGTCTTAATCGCTGAGTCAGGCTCATTGAGGTTTTGACTATAAATTTGTCCCAACGTATAAAGCGCCTCTTCTATGAGCATATTTGCATTGGCAATATCAGCTTCTGTTCTGGGAATGTCCTGATAGTAAGATGCTTTATCTCCGTATTGCTCTGCCATAGAACTATCTACACCAGTATCTTTCAGGGATACTACATCATTGTAATCATCACTAAAGCCTGAGGCTTTGTTGCTGCGTCGCCAATGATCCTCATTGGGACGTTTGCCCCATTTGCGTTCAAATTCGATCTTACCGCTGATCACAGTACTAGGATCATCGAAATACCAATCCTGGTTATTGCGATTATCGCCTCCAGGTGTTCGTTGCTGGTTGAACTGATTCATTTGATTGAGGCGATAGAGATCATTATTACCGCCGTTTTGTTGATTGGCTGCCGCCTCAGCCTCCATTCTGGCTTGTTCTTCGGCCATGCGTTGTTGTTCTGCCTCATACACAGAATCCACGATGGCATTTAGGCGGTCTTCTGGAAGGCTTGCAAGCCAGAGCATACTATCCTGAAAGGCAATGGTCTCTTTGGCGCGGATGTATTTTTGCATGGTCTTAGCCACACGTGTTATTTCTTTGAACTCGGGAGCTCGCTCTGGTACCACCTGCGCTGCACTGTCATAGTAGGCACCAGCCTTGGGATAATGCTGGTAATCGTAGAAATAAATATCTCCAGCCTTGTAATATGAGAGCGCTTTTTGTCTTCGATTATCCACAGAAGCAACAGTAGATTGTTGCAGGTAATCCAGGGAAGATTCCAAAGAGTCCTTTTTGTACTCCAGCCGAGCAGACTGATAAAATATCTGATCGAGAAACTCCTCATTTTTCTCATCACGTGCAAGCTTTTTGAGGTACTTGTAGATTTTTTTGTCGTCATCCTGGCCTGCCTGATAGTCAACGTAGAGTTGTGCCATCTTGATTTTGGACTGAAAGATAAAGTCGTAGTCGTTGGTATGTCTTTTTACCTTTTTGAACTGGACAAGGCTACGGGCATAGTCTTCCTGTTTTTCATAGAGTTGTCCCAATAGAAAGTGAGCACGTGCTCTTCTTTCAAACCCTTTAATTCGCTTCATATTTTCTTCCAGATAGCGTATTGCATCCATAAATCTCTTTTCTTCAATGGCCAGTTGGGCCAGAAAGATAGCGACATCACCCTGAAGGCGTCCCTTAGGGGTGTATGCAGGATTTTCTGTAATATGTTCAGCCAATACATCCTTTGCCAACTCCACATTATCCATCATATAATATGCTTTGGCTTTCCAGAAATAGACTTCGTACAAGTCATCAAACTCCGTGAAATTATTAAGGACTTCGTCGAAGTTTTGCATAGCAAGTCTGTATTCGTGTCTGTAAAACCTAAGTTTACCATTGAGAAAGCGGCAATCATCTACAAAATTGCTATGTGGATGTTTGAAAATCAGAATGTCATTTTTTCTAATAGCGTCTACAAATTCCGCTTCATACTTAGGATTTTCTTCATTTCCATAATATATGATATCGATAAAACCTAGTCCATCAAACTCATATTCCCGCTCTAGCTCCCTGACAGTCAGAGTATATAATTCTTCTGCGTTGTAGTAGTAATTAAACAGAGAAGTCATATTGTGATAAGTCCTTCCCATCATAGTTGTATTTTGTTTACTACATGAAAAGGCCAGTACCCCTGAAAGGATTATCAAAAAAATTGTATGTTTGTAAGAAGATAATTTTGTTTTTTCCATCATTGCTATACTTATACCGCAATTCTACACGTTGGTTTAGCAAATATAACAGATATAGATGTAAGCATACCCTTATGATTAAGCGTATTTTTCAAAGATGGCGTAACCAGTTGCTCAAAAGATATCGCGTTGAGGTGATAGATGACGTTACGCTTTCTCATGCAAAGGTATTTACTTACAGACCCATAAAATTTTTGATCATTGGTATCAGTGCTTCGCTGATTCTAATAGGAGGTACGACCTCTTTGATCTTTTTTGTACCTTTTATACGTAAACAAATACCCGGATATTTGAATCCTGCTGTAAAAGAACAACAGGCTCAGCTCATGAGCAAGGTACAAATATTAGGACAACAGATCGAAATGCGGGATTCTTTGATTAAGACATTACAGAATTCGTTATTAAATGGGCAGCAGCTGCCAGAGATGAGTCTGGATGATATTGAGACCGTCGACATTACACCTGCAGCGGCATCGGAGAACGCACTTGTAGAGAGTGAAAGTTCTGCTGAGAATCCAATTTCTAACGTGAATAGTCAGCAGGAAGAGGTTACACATACCGTCAAAACTTCCTACAACTCTCATTATATTTCTCCAATCAATAATCTTTTTTCTCCTGTAGGCAATGGGAAGGTTAGCAATCCTTTTAACCTGGATAAACAGCATTATGGATTGGATATTGTCGCTGAAGAAAATGAACTGGTACGTGCAGCAGCTGATGGTTTTGTCATCATGGCTGAATTCCACGAAGAGAATGGCAATGTGATTGGGGTTGCTTCGAGAGATGAAGTTATTACCTTTTATAAACATAATAGCACACTGTATAAAAAAGTTGGGGATTATGTTTCTTCTGGTGAAGCTATCGCAGTGATGGGCAATTCAGGCGAGAATTCTACCGGACCACACTTGCATTTTGAACTTTGGTACAAAGGTACTCCACTAGATCCCTCGTTGTATATTAATTTTAATTGAAATTTTATCTCATTAAAGTACCTCCATTATGTTTGGAAATAATAAGAACGAACCAATCAGATCAGCTCCTTCCCCATCTCCTGGAGGAAAGGGCAATGAATCAAGAATCAACAAAGTCGCTACTGGTACAGTTATAGTAGGCGATGTAAATGCCGAAGGTGATTTTCGCGTCGAAGGAAAAGTAATCGGAAACCTCGTGTGTAGTTCTAGACTCGTAGTAAGTGAAACGGGCTATATCGAAGGTACAGTAGACGCCAAAAACATTACTGTTGAAGGTGAAATCCGAGGAAATGTGATCACTCGTGAAATCCTGCAGATTGACAAGACGGGTAAAATTTATGGTGACGTATTTACTCAGAAACTCGTTGTGCAGGTAGGTGCTGTCTTCACTGGAAACAGCTACATGAGCGAAGCTGCTAAGGAAGTACTTAGCAAAGCTCCCCAGAAATCTAAAGATCTTTTGGAGAAAGTTACTGACTCCACCAAAGCCCTCTCCAACGGAAAATTAGAAGAATCTAATGGTCAGGGTAGTAAGTCCCCTCAGATGGCTTCTATATCCAAGTAAAGGATACAATGGTAAGGTAGCTGGTGTGATGTGGCAAAACCTGTGTGATAAAAGACTTTTAGGGTCTTCCAGGCGGATTTTATCTGGTAAGCATACATTTTTGTTCAGTACTTAAGCAAGTTGCGCGAAAAATTTATCGGAGGGAAGGAAATCAGCCCGTTCCCTCTGATTTTTTGTTACCTTTATAGTCAGTTTTCTTCAGGGATAAAGGCAGATATGGATCAAAAGGACAAGAAGAAAAGCGTACTTCATGAATATATACGCTACACTGGCGTAGGATTTGAAGTTATCACATATATTATGATTTTTGTAGCTGGAGGGTATTTTTTAGATATTTGGCTGGAAACTAACCCTTGGTTTACCCTCTCGCTTTCCCTACTGGGTTGTGGGGTAGCTATGTATGTAATCATTAAAAAACTGGGTAATATCAAATAGCCTGTCAGTCTTTGTGATTCGCTCCTTTTCCTGAAAATGAAGTATTAACTCTAACTATCTTACATGAGAATACCGCTTTTTGCACTGTTGACGGGTGTAGTTACAGTTTTGCTGAGCATTCTGACAGTTTGGCTTGTTCAGAATGTGTATCCTCAATACAATATGTATTCGGCTATTGGAGGAGTGGTCGTGATGTTTGTTATGACACTCGCTGCTTATATCCTTTCTTACCAGGGAATCTCCCGTAATTCTCGTCAGTTTACCATGCTGTTCCTTTCAGGAATGGGAATAAAAATGGGGATAGGAATTATCTCCGTGCTGATTGTAGGCCTGATAGCCAAAGATATCCTGTCTGAATATGTCGTTGCCTTTTTCCTGTCCTATTTTGTATTAACAACATTTGAAGTTTATGGGTTAATACGTAAATTGCGGGCAGTTTCGTAAATGATAAACCAATCAATTAAAATATAAAAAATGTCCATTAAGTACAAGTTAATTTTTGGGTTAATTTGGTTTACTTGCACAACAGCTTGGGGACAAGACCATGCGGAACATGAAAAGGAGCATGCTACCGAATCCCATTATGAAGATGGACATGAAGAATTTAATCCTACCGAGACTATTCTTCACCATATAGAAGATAGTCATAATTGGCATATTGTCGATATTCCTGCAAGCGATGGCGAATACATACCTGTAGAACTCAAATTGCCCTGGTTCTTTTACAGTAGTAGAGATGGTCTAGTGTTTATCCCGGGAAGTGATGCACTCAAATCTATGGGATATGTAGTACATGAGCAAAAATTATATGCTGTAAAGTCTGGTGTAGAAATACCTGAATCGGAAGGACATGGACACCATAATACTATCTCAGCGGAATGGTTAGAAGAACATAAAGTTGAAGACGCTTCTGTTGTAGATCTTTCCATTACCAAGACCAGCCTTCAGATGATTTTGATAGGTTTTACCATGATGTTGGTGTTCATTTCCGTAGCCAGAGGATATCAGAAAAATGAAGGAGAAGTACCACAAGGTATTCAGTCATTTGTTGAACCCATTATCGTTTTCATTAGAGATGATGTAGCAAAAAGTTGGATAGGTAAGTCTGCAGATCGGTTTGTTCCTTATCTGCTTACCTTATTTTTCTTCATTTGGTTTTCAAACCTGTTTGGTCTTATGCCATTCAATTCCAATATAGCTGGAAACCTTTCAGTTACAGCAGCACTGGCATTACTCACATTTATCATCACACAAGCAAACGGAACCAAAGACTATTGGGGGCATATTTTCAATACGCCAGGAGTCCCCTGGTATCTCAAGTTCGGAATACCGCTTGTACCCATCGTCGAGTTTTTGGGAATATTCACTAAACCCTTTGCATTAGCTATACGTCTTTTTGCGAATATCTCTGCTGGGCACTTTATGGTGTTAGGCCTGGTGTGTCTAATCTTCATCATGGGCAAAAATGGTGCAAACCCTGCCGGAGCATTAGCGATTACGCCAGTTACGGTGTTATTTACGTTGGTGATTTTTGGTTTGGAAATGATCGTTGCAATTATACAGGCATATATATTTACCTTGTTGACAGCAGTATTTGTAGGAATGGCCCTGGAAGGGCATGATGATCATCACTAAGGTATTATTTAGTCATTTTAATATATATTTTATGGAATCTCTTGGTATTCTTGGCGCCGGAATCGGCGCAGGCCTAGTTGCAATTGGAGCCGGTATGGGCATCGGTAGATTGGCAGCTGCGGCTACAGAATCAATTGCAAGACAGCCTGAAGCTGCAGGAGATATCCGCGGTGCTATGCTGCTGACCGCAGTATTCATCGAGGGTGTATGTCTCTTCGGCGTAGTGGTATGTCTGCTTGCTGTGCTTAATGCAGGCTAAAATTCATGGCCGGGGGAATGCCCTGGCCCTTTATTTTGACACACACATAATTCAAATATACGCATGTTTATCCTTTCTATCCTTGAAGTTAATTTTGGATTGTTCTTCTGGACCCTGGTTATCTTCCTGATATTCTTCCTCCTTCTCAGATCCTTCGCATGGAAACCTATTCTCGAAGCTATCAAAAAGCGAGAGGTTAAAATCGAAGAATCGCTGAAAGAAGCTGAAAAAGCTCGTCAGGAAATGGCCCAGACTAAAGCCGAGAATGAAGAACTGCTAAAAGAAGCCCGCGCTGAAAAAGAGAGAATTGTCAACGAGGCTAACGCCATGAGTCAAAAAATTATCATGGAAGCCCAACAGTCTGCAGCAAAAGAGCAGGCCAAGGAGGTCGAAAAAGCCCGTCAACAAATTGAAGCAGAAAAATCTCAGGCCCTTAATGATATACGGGAAATGGCAGTGAATATGTCCCTTCACGTAGCAGAAAAAGTTCTGCGAGAACAACTCAATGACCCTTCTGCTCAGGAAAGACTTGCTAAAAAGCTGATTGGCGAGATGGGGCAGAAGGAATCAACAGCATTGACTAACGCAAATTAACGCTTTAATCTGATTATTCATGGTAGAGGCTAGAATCGGTGCCAGATACGCAAATTCCTTGTTTGGATTGGCTCAGGAAAAAAAGATGTTGAATGATGTCAAAGACGATATGAATCTGATCCTGCAGGCTTGTCAGGAAAGCAGACAACTTGTCAATCTGTTGGAGAGTCCTATTATACCCTCATCCCGCAAAAACGCTATCCTGCAAAAGGTCTTTGATGGAAAATTTATCTCCCCCCTTACCATGCTGATAGTGGATCTACTCTCCCGTAAAGGAAGAGATGCGTATCTGCCGAGTATGGCAAGAGAATTCCTGAAAATATATGATCAGGAATTTGATATTTCTCGTGGAATATTGACTTCTGTGTATAAACTTCCAGAAAAACTAGTCTCTCAGATTAGAGATAAATTGGAAGAACAACTGGGAACAACTCTTATCCTGGAACAAAAACTTGATGAGAGCATGATTGGGGGATTTAAAATCCAAATCGGAGATCAATTGTATGATGGAAGCGTGACCAGCGCGCTGAGGAAGATGAGAAACAAATTTGAACTCAACTAACAATCATTACATCACATTTAGGTGATAGTATAGTATTAACATAAGATCATAACCCATAAAAAATAAAAAGTATGCCTACAGTAAGACCAGATGAAGTCTCTGCAATACTGAGAGAGCAACTCTCCAACTTCAAGACAGAGGCGGAACTCGAGGAAACCGGTACCGTTTTGCAGATCGGAGATGGTATTGCCCGTATTTATGGCTTGTCCCACGTTCAGGCCGGTGAGATGATAGAATTTGAAAATGGATTGAAAGGAATGGTACTAAACCTTGAAGAAGATAACGTAGGTGCCGTAATCTTCGGTGAATCCGAAGGAATTAAGGAAGGTGGTATAGTTCACAGAACAGGTCAGATTGCATCTCTTAAGGTCGGAGATGGTCTGCTAGGGCGTGTAATCAATCCACTAGGGGAACCCTTAGATGGTAAAGGTCCTATTCAGGGAGATTTATATGATGCTCCATATGAACGTAAAGCTCCAGGGGTAATCTATCGTCAACCTGTAAACGAACCTATGCAAACAGGTATCAAAGCCATCGACTCCATGATCCCCATCGGTAGAGGCCAACGTGAGTTGATCATCGGAGACCGTTCCACTGGTAAGACGGCAATCGCAATTGATACTATCATCAATCAAAAAGAATTCTACGATAGAGGCGAACCTGTCTTTTGTATATATGTAGCATGTGGCCAGAAAGGTTCTACGATCGCTCAGGTAGTAAAAGCATTAGAAGACAATGGTGCAATGGCTTATACTGTAGTTGTTGCAGCACCTGCCTCTTATCCATCACCCACGATATTCTTTGCTCCTTATGCCGGGGCAGCAATAGGGGAATATTTCAGGGATACAGGCAGACCCGCACTGGCAATATATGATGACCTCTCTAAGCAGGCAGTTGCTTACCGCGAAGTCTCACTCCTGCTGAGACGTCCTCCAGGACGTGAAGCTTATCCAGGAGATGTATTTTACCTACACTCCCGGCTACTAGAACGTTCAGCAAAGATCATTGCAGATGATAGCATCGCTCAACAAATGAATGATGTACCTGAATCCTTTAAGCCTTTGCTGAAAGGTGGTGGTTCACTCACAGCACTTCCTATTATCGAGACCCAAGAAGGTGATGTATCTGCTTACATCCCTACCAATGTAATCTCCATTACCGATGGACAGATCTTCCTGGAATCCAATTTGTTTAACGCTGGTGTGAGACCTGCGATTAATGTAGGTATATCGGTATCCCGTGTGGGGGGCGCTGCTCAGATTAAACCCATGAAAAAAGTGGCAGGACGACTAAAACTTGACCTGGCGCAGTACAGAGAGCTGGAAGCATTTGCACGATTTGGATCAGATCTCGATAAAGCAACCGTAAGACAGTTGGAGCGAGGTAAGAGGAGTGTTAAACTCCTGATTCAAAAGCAGTATAGTCCTGTACCCGTGGAAGAACAGGTCGTTTCAATCTTCGCTGTGTCAAGAGGATATGCAGACAGTGTTCCCGTAGACAAAATTAATACCTATGAAGCTGCATTAATTCAGGAAATTAAGCTGAATCACCAGCAGATATTTGATCAGATTCTAAATAAGAAGTGGACTGACGAAATGCAGGATAGTCTCGCTGAAATAGCCAGGAATGTAGCCAGTCGCTACAATGCATAAGTATTTCTGTGATTGTATTTTGAGAGTTGTAAACACTGAACTAAATCTTAATGGCCAATTTAAAAGAGATCAGAGGCCGCATACAGTCGGTCAAAAATACTCAGAAAGTAACGAAGGCAATGAAAATGGTATCTGCCGTGAAGCTTCGCCGTGCGCAGGACCGTATTCTGATGTTACGCCCCTATGCTAACAAACTCCGGGAGATTATCGCCAATGTGATCTCTAACGTGGAACCTGAAAATATTCCCAGTAAACTGATAGAGGTAAGAGAGGTCAACAAAGTTTTGATTGTCCTTGTTACTTCCAATAGAGGGTTAGCCGGTCCATTCAACTCGAATATCATCAAAAAAGCTCAGCATTTTATTGAGGAAAATTATGCCGCAGCGTTAGCTGATAACCGCTTACATATGATGTGCCTAGGAAGAAAAGGGCTTGAACATTTTAAGAAAAGAGGGTATACCATTTTGGGTGGAAACCGGGATGTCTTTTCCAAGCTAACATTTGAAAAAGTCAACGAGGTAGTAGATGAAATATTTGATCGTTTCATCAGCGAAGAGTATGACAGCGTATACCTCGTATTCAATGAATTCAGAAATGTAATGTCCCAGAACAGGCTGGTGGAAAACTTCCTTCCACTGATGGTGGAAAACATGGGTGAGGAGGAACAGGAGGAACAGGATATTTCATTTCAGGCGGACTATATCTTTGAACCTGATCGCGAACAAATATTAAAAGAACTCATTCCCAAGGCACTACGTATACAATTATATAGAGCCGTATTAGAATCCAATGCAGCAGAGCAGGGTGCCAGAATGGTAGCCATGGATAGTGCGACGGAGAATGCTGAAGACCTTCTCAAGGATCTGAGAATTAGTTACAATAAGGCCCGTCAGGCTGCAATCACAAAAGAGATTTTGGAAATCTCTGCAGGAGCAGATGCGCTCTCTGCAGATTAAATATATAGATGGTACAAAGACAGTAGGTTATATCTGAAGCCTGTTCTTACGGTATATCAACAACAGTATGGTAATATACCTTGAAAATGGACCTTACTTAATCGATTTGTAAAAACTAGAAGAGCATTTTTACAAAATCATAAGAAATAAGAGGAAGTCGGCCTACAAGACTTCCTCTTTTTCGTATGTACATGCGAGGCCAAGTGTTGAAAATTTTAAGGAAATTGGTTTACCTTTGAACTATTCTGGAGTAGTTAACATTAGTTGTAATGAAGGCTTTCCAGTAGTCTAAGTAGATATATAATATAAGTTTCACTTCTTAAAAATCATATAGTATGGCATTTGATTTAGATATGATTCGGAAGGTGTACGAGCAGCTACCCGGGAAAATATCCGCTGCTCGGGAGGTGCTGAAAAGACCTCTTACCCTTACCGAAAAAATACTTTATTCTCACTTGTATCCCGATACAGAATTAGTAGAATTCGTTCGAGGAAGCTCTTATGTCAATTTTTCGCCGGATCGCGTAGCGATGCAGGATGCTACTGCTCAGATGGCTTTACTTCAGTTTATGATGGCAGGAAAAGATAGAGTTGCAGTTCCTTCCACGGTACACTGTGATCACCTGATACAGGCCAGAGTAGGTGCCAAACAAGATCTTGAAGAAGCCCTGGTTTCTAATAAAGAAGTATTTGATTATTTGCAGTCTGTATCCAACAAATATGGGATTGGATTCTGGAAACCCGGAGCAGGTATTATTCACCAGGTCGTACTTGAAAACTATGCTTTCCCGTGTGGTATGATGATCGGTACAGATTCACACACGGTAAATGCGGGTGGTCTTGGCATGATAGCGATCGGTGTAGGGGGAGCTGATGCGGTAGATGTAATGGCAGGAATGCCCTGGGAGCTGAAAATGCCTAAACTCATCGGCGTTAAACTGACAGGTGAGATGAACGGATGGACGGCTGCCAAAGATGTAATTCTTAAAGTATCAGGAATCCTGACTGTAAAAGGTGGCACAGGGGCTATATTAGAGTATTTTGGACCTGGAGCCAGAACACTATCAGCTACAGGCAAAGGTACTATTTGCAATATGGGGGCAGAAATTGGAGCAACCACCTCAACATTTGGATATGATGAATCCATGGATCGTTACCTCAGGGCTACAGAACGCGAAGCTGTGGCTGATCTGGCTAATGAGATCAAAGAACATTTGACAGGTGATGAAGAGGTATATGCTGAACCTGAAAAATATTTTGACCAGTTGATCGAGATCAACCTCAGTGAACTGGAACCCCATATCAATGGGCCATTTAGCCCCGATAAAGCATGGCCTCTCTCTAAATTTGCTGAAGCTGTCCAAGAACATCAGTACCCCCAGACATTAGAAGTAGGTCTGATCGGTTCTTGTACCAATTCATCCTATGAAGATCTAGACCGCGCAGCATCCGTAGCAAAACAGGCGGCGACTAAGCACCTCAAAGCTAAATCTGAGTTTACCGTTACCCCTGGATCTGAACAGATCCGATATACGGTTGAACGCGATGGATTGCTCGTGCCATTTGAAGAAATTGGTGGGGTAGTCCTGGCAAATGCATGTGGACCCTGTATTGGACAGTGGGCCAGGCATACCGATGATCCTGATAGAAAGAATTCTATTATGACCTCTTTTAACCGTAATTTCAAAAAACGAAATGATGGAAATCCCAACACACATGCTTTCGTTGCCTCGCCGGAAATTGTAACGGCTTTTGCCATTGCAGGTGATCTTACCTTCAACCCTGTAACTGATACCCTGACAAATGAGGATGGTGAAGCAGTAAAACTGGATCCTCCCATAGGTGATGAACTACCGGAAAAAGGATTTGACGTAAAAGACCCAGGTTTTGTCCCTCCAGCAGAAGATGGTAGTAATGTGGATGTGATTGTCGACCCGGAGTCTGATCGTCTCCAACTTCTAACTCCTTTCGATTTCTGGGATGGAAGTGACATTACGGGATTGACTTTGTTGATCAAAGCATATGGTAAATGTACTACAGATCACATTTCCATGGCAGGTCCATGGCTCCGCTACAGAGGACACCTGGAAAATATTTCCAACAACCTCCTCTTGGGAGCAGTCAATGCATTTAATCAGAAGGCCAACTGGGTGAAAAATCAACTCAGTGGTGAATATAACGAGACGCCTAAAGTAGCCAAAGCCTATGCTGATGCAGGAGTACAATCTGTCATCGTTGGAGACGATAATTATGGTGAGGGATCTTCACGTGAGCATGCTGCAATGGAACCCCGGCATAGAGGGGTACGCGCTGTGATTGTCAAATCATTTGCCAGAATCCACGAGACCAATCTCAAAAAACAAGGAGTACTAGCACTGACCTTCGATAATCCAGCAGATTATGATAAAATTCTGGAAGATGATAAGATAGACATATTAGTAAGCACCATCGCACCTAATAAGCCTGTTAAAGTTATGCTGAATCATATAGATGGAACCCAAGATGAGATTCTGTGCAACCACACGTTCAATGAAAATCAACTGGAATGGCTGAAAGCAGGAAGTGCATTAAACCTGATACGCAAGTTAGAAGGTGCAGCGTAAGGCTATTTGCAAAACGAACGATAAAGCCTGTATAAAAAAAGAAGCCGGTAACTACCGGCTTCTTTTTTTATTAACTATATGTCTTAAAAATTTATCTTGAGCTTCCTTCCTGGTCTTTGTAGATCTTGTAAAGACCCTGGATCTCAGGAACTACAATAAATTCAGTTCTTCTATTTTTCTGCTTACCTTCATCGGTATCATTAGAAGCAATAGGCTGAGTATCACCCTTACCAGCAGCTGTCAGACGCTTACCATCAACTCCCATTTTTTCCAGCTCAGATACGATAGCCAGAGCACGTGCAGTACTCAGTGCCCAGTTATCTTTATACTTGTACTTGTGGATCTTTACGGGATCATTGTCAGTATGCCCTTCTATACGGATGGTAAGATCGGGATTATCCTTGATAGCGTTAGCGATAGTCTCCACTACCTCTTTTGAATCGTCAGACAATCTTGCTCTACCTGCATCAAACAGGATGCTGTTGCTCAGCGTAATGTAAAGCTTTCCATTACGTTCACTTACCTCCAGATCATTGGGATCATAAGTTTCAAAAGCTTCAGCGATTGATTCATACAGTGCATTAAGCTTTTCGTTGCCCGCTTTCACCTGGGCGGCGAAGTTTTCTACTTCGCCTTCTGACATATTCAGATCGCTCTGAAGGGATTCAGCTCTACCCTGTAAGTCTTTAATTTGCGCATCGCGATCTGCAATTTCCCTCCTAAGTGCTTCTTCAGACTGAGCTTTAGCCTGTGTAAGCTCTTCATATTTCTGTTTAGAAACACATGAGGACAGTGCAACGACTGCTAGAAGGGAAAGAAAAATTTTGTTCATACCTGAAATCTTCATGATTTTCGCGTTAGTATCTGGTTTAACTGTGTGATTACAAATTTGGAATACGTGTACCTTAATTAATGCATATTTATTCATACTTCTTGAAATAAGCAAATAATTTTCCCTATTGTTAAATATTTCCAATTTACAGAGCAAACAAAAGGGATAATCACCTAATGTATTTTCTGCTAAATTAAACTCACATTTAGGCAGAATTCACGTTATTATATAAGAAGAATTCACGTTTTCATATAATATAATAAAAAAATAAATGATTATGAAGAGACAGTACCGTTTAATAATCTCTTTTCTCTTATGTTCTATGTTTTTCCATCAAACAAAAGCACAACCTCTTATCGAACTCAGGGAGTATGCACGGGGGCTTACGTTCCCGGTAGATATTGCTAGCACAGGAGATGAGCGGCTTTTCGTAGTAGCTAAAAATGGTTTTATCCAGATTGTAAATGCTGATAGCCAGGTATTGGATGTTCCCTTTCTGGACATCCGTGATAGGGTCGTCGGCCCCAACCCGCCTGATGAACGCGGATTACTGGGACTCGTATTTCATCCTAATTATGAAGAAAACGGTTACTTTTATGTAAATTATACCGGAGAAGGAAATACTACACACATATCCCGCTTTAAGGTTTCTCTTAATAACCCCAATCAGGCAGATCCTAATAGTGAAGTCGTTTTACTCACAATAGGTCAACCCTTTTCCAATCACAATGCAGGAGATCTGGCTTTCGGTGATGATGGATTTCTCTACATCCCTTTGGGAGATGGGGGAGCAGGTGGGGATCCGGGTAACCGCTCTCAGGACGAGGAAAACCTGCTGGGTAAAATCCTGCGAATTGATGTAGATAATATTGATGAAGGACTGAACTATGCTATCCCGGATGATAATCCTTTTGTCAATGAGCCTGATATACCCAATGAAATATGGGCTATAGGGCTAAGAAATCCTTGGCGCTTCAGCTTTGATCGAGAGACTTTTGACATCTGGATCGGTGATGTAGGTCAAAACAGTTGGGAAGAGATATCTTATCTTCCTGCGGGAGAGCAGAAAGGTGCCAACTATGGATGGCGCTGCGTTGAGGGTAGTGCAACTTTTAATACGTCTGGTTGTGGCGACATCTCTAGCCTTATCAACCCCGTGTTTGAGTATAGAAATAATCCCAATGGAGATGGATGTTCGGTTACAGGAGGATTTGTATACCGTGGTTCAAACTACTCCCTGCTTAAGGGTGTTTATATCTTTGCAGATTACTGTAGTGGTAAAATCTGGACCATAGAAAGAGATGAAAATGACAACTGGGAGATAACCGACCAAGGAGCCAGACAGAGACTTGAATATAGTACCTTTGGAGAAGACTATAATGGAGAGCTATTTGTAGCTGCCATGAACCAGGGACGTATCTACCGCGTAACAGAAGTATGCTCTCCACTTATCCCCCGGATTACTTCTGAAGAAAGGACGCTTACTGCTAGTAGTGGGGATAGCTTTCAGTGGTATCGAAACGGTGAAGCGATAGAGGGGGCTACCAGTGCTACATTTACGCCCAATGCTTCTGGAGAATATACAGTAGAGGCATCCTACGAAAGTGGATGTTCAGTCTTATCGGAAGTATTCCCTTTTGCTATCCAGTCTGTGAAAAATATGTTTGAAGATGCGGATATATCTTTCCGCCCCAATCCATTCAGTGATGAGGCGATTCTTACTTTCCCGAATCCCAATTATTATCCTTATGAGATTAGAATCAGTGATCTTCAGGGTAGGTTAATTAAAAGAATGATAGCGGTTCGTACAGCAGAAGTACGCATAAGTCGCGACAACTTGCCTGAAGGGATCTTTCTACTGGAACTGAGAGGAGAGAAGAACTATTTTGGAAAAATAAAGGTAATAGAGTAAATTATAACCACTAAGCTGCTGTGAACGTATCAGTAGCATATACAAGAATATTATGCGTAATAAATCACATATCGCGAGGTCTGCTGCAATGATGGAACCAGCTATAGATAAAGGACTGATCATTGAGATTGGCGAGACTGCAGCCGTTTCTGCAGTGATGTCTGGAATTAATGGGATGGTCAAAGAGGGTCAGGACAACATGGTTAAATTGCAGAATGGTGAGATCGGTGGCAGAGAACTTACAGTGAAGGTTATACGTACTGGTGCCAAAGATGCTGCTACGGGCGGAGCTAAGGCTGCACTGGCATTGAGTGTGAAAGAAGGTATTCGTGCGATTAGTAAGCGGATGGGATGGAGAGGACTCTGGAGACTTAGTATCAAACATTCCCATGCTTTTACAGCAGTAGCCTTCGGTATGGTGGATCAGGGTTGGTGTACAGTCAGATGGATGAACGGAGATTTGCAGGATAAAGATTTTGGAATAGATACTTTTCAGAATATAGGAGCTACCAGCGGTGCTATCGGTGGAGCTGCTACTGGAGCAGCATTAGGTTCTGTCATACCAGGTGTAGGTACAACAGTGGGTGCTATTCTCGGAGCTTATCTGGGTAGCCATAGCGGTAGTCAGGGAGGACGTGCAATCGGTGTTCAGATTTTTGATCCCAAAGAACAGTAGTAATTTCTATCATCAAAAAAGGTAGCGGAAGTATACTGACTTCCGCTACCTTTTTTGATTTTTTAAAATGCCTCACTTTTGATTAAGAACACAAAAAACCTCCATTATCCTAAGAGATCATCAGCCTAATTCCACCGAAATCGCATAGCAACTAACTGTTAACACAATTCCTTCATTTTTTATCTTTTCTACATATGAATTGTCTATTGACTGGCTGATTTTTCAAATTCACTCTTATACTTCCACCAGATAAAACCGATAATCCCCCCAATAATAAAAGGCATAGCCAATAAGTACAATATTCCAGTATTGATCCCTTGACCTACCACGAGATTTCCGGCTTCATCCCTCGTAGCTGCAGCAGATTTGCAAGTAGCACATTGTGCCCAACTGCTCTGTGCTATACCAACCAGAAGCACAATAAGCGCGATAGCTATTTTCAGTATGTATATATAAATATCAGTTGTTAGCTTTTTCATATCAATCATTAAATAGGATGGCAGGGTGAAATAAACGCATATACCAGTACGCCGGTTACTGCTACATATAGCCATAGCGGTAGCGTAATCTTTGCTAATTTTTTATGTCTTTCATAGCGCATATTTACCGCTCTGTATATAGAAAACGAGGCTAGAGGAATAATCGTTACAGAGAGTATTATATGGGTGATTAAAAAGAAGTAATACACACTAGCTGGTACTAATCCATCACCACAGTACGGGGTATGACCTACTGCTAGGTGATACATGACATACAATACTAAAAATACAGCTGAAAGCATAAAAGCACTTACCATCATAGCACGATGTAGCTGAATCTTCCTGTTACGGATGAAAATGACTCCCAATATGAGTAAAATAGACACGGTGGAGTTGATCAATGCATTGATCTTTGAGAGCAAATAGGGATTAAAACCCAGCTCTATAGGAGGTATCAATCCTGGGGTAAGCAAAATACCTACTACCATGGGTATCAATATAGATACACCCCATATAAAAGGGATATAAAACTTATCATTCAGCTTTTGAGTTTGCTCCATTTGCATGTTATATCGCTTTGTATTAAGTACAACTTTGTGAGTGGATAGTTGTTAGTCCCTTCTCTGATTTCGCCTGAGTTCATCAGGATATTCTATTACTGTCAACGCCTGAAGATCTTCGTTGATCTTACGGATCTCTGCCAGGTCAGTCGCAACGTAGTATTGCCGGACTTTACCAGATTTATCTATCAATGCAATTGTTTGGGAAGTAAAAGGTAATACCTGATCTTTAAAAGCAAGACTATCCCATTTTTTCTCCATTTCGCCTATTCCCAGTTGTTCTGCACCGAGACTCAGTACATCATTCTGACTACCCCAGACAGCTTTCCACTGCTTTCCATCTCCCTTAAATTCCGTTTCCATGTATGTAATGAGTTCAGGGGTGAGCGTATCTCCAGTATATACCGATAGCATGCCTATGTAATCTGCCTCATTGATGTTATTCAGCACGCTTTTCAGATTACCATGTAAAACCGTGGTGAGTAGTGTATCCCTTATCGAGAAAAAGTCAATCAAGTAAATCTTGCCCAGAATATCTTCTGTTGTAATGAGATCCTCATCTATACTGTTCAATCTGATTTGACGAATCTGTGGGATGATAGAATCACCCGATACTGTTTCCATATACTGATATGGAATCTTATTGAAAACAGGCTTGGAGATATATCTGAATAGAATATATATCAGTAATGGAAGTACGAGTATGGTTAACAGCACCAAGGCTTGTATACGGTTCTTGGCCATTTACCTTTGATTAATTAAATACAAAAACCGTGAGGAAAGGGTTTTGTTAACAAGGAGAGCCTCAAAAGCTTCCCCAATAATTTCCTTCCCAAAGTAAACCGATGATCAGCCACGCGATAAAGATAAAGGGAATGAGGATGATCCAGATTAGTCTTTTGACCTCATGTTTGAGGTGCATGAATTCCGCAACTATATAAAATGCTTTGAAGATTGTTAGGATGATAAATAAAGCCAGCACCATCGTACTTACAGTTTCAGGTTTTAATCCAAAAGTACTTGAATAAAAATCCTTGGTACCTGCAATGATAAATTCCAGAACTGTCAGTCCCAACAAGATAAAAAATGTTCTCCAGATCGCATTCTTTGCATTTAAACTATCTGCTGCCATGTTTCAATGTATGTCATTAAATGATTAACGTTATCAGGGCAAAAACTTACTAGTCGTGTCATACCAGATAAAAGAAGGTAAATACGAACACCCATACAAGATCCACAAAGTGCCAGTAAAGTCCTATTTTCTCGACCATCTCATAGTGTCCTCTGCGTTCATAAGTACCATTTTTCACGCCGATAAGCAAAATAACCAAAAGGACTACCCCACTGAATACATGGGTTCCGTGAAAGCCGGTAACGAAGAAGAACAGGTCACCAAAGGCTTGGGGGCCATATTCATTGGCTTTGAGGTTTGCTCCACCATGTGTTCGGTTGATGTATTCTCCTTCAGCATTTTTAGCTGTTCCAATCTCTTCGATAGTGGCGATTTTTTTCGAGTCCACGATCTTGGTGCCATCTTTGAGGCGGAAGCCGATTAGGTCTCCGGCACTGTTATACATGTACAACGCTGGTAGAACCTCGTGATGAACGAGAGAAATTTTATCTTCAAACCCTAACGCTGAAAGTCGTTTTTCGGGAATCGCTACAGCTGAATTATCATGTCCGTGAATAAAGTGATACCACTCATATGCCTGGCATCCTAGGAAGGTAGCTCCTCCAATAATAGTGAGGAGTACGTATTTAAATACTTCTTTACGGGATTTGCGGTGCCCTGCTTCCACCGCCAATACCATCGTAACACTGCTGACAATCAAAATAAAGGTCATGATACCCACAAATACCAGGGGTGCTTCGATATGGAAAAGCTCGTACAATGCAGGTACATGTGTAAATACTATTTCGGGATTTGCCCATGCCTGCAAAGAGGCGTCAGTTACAGAACGTACACGCAATGCACCATATGAAATCAGTAAGGCCGAAAAGGTAAATGCATCTGACACAAGGAAAAACCACATCATCAACTTACCGAAACTTGCATTAAACATCGGTCGTTCTCCCTCAAGCAGTGCCTTCTTATCTACTGATACTTCTGCCATGTTATTCTCGAATTAATTTAAAAACCAGCTTTATAAATCCTAACATCGGGATTCTGTTAATGTTATATTCTACTTTAAGACAAAGTTAACAGAAATCAGCATTTGGAAAAACAAATCGATATTTTATGAGCTTTTAAGTTTCAGTGCTATGATAAAATCGACAGAATGGGATATAAGATTCACGATCCTTCATCTAGAAAGTAAGCAAGGCGTTAATGTACTTCTAAGCAAATATAAAATGGTTAAGGAAGCTATCTTGGATAGTATTGCTGAGCATGGAGAAATTAGCTAAAGAGAACTAAATGAAATGGCTTCAAAAAGACTTAAAAATACCCTAGATGGAAGTGTACCCTGGTATGTAGTCGCTATCAAGCTGGATCTGGAGGCTAGACAAGTGATTCGTCGAATTCCAGGGACAAGTCCCCACAAACTCAAGCTAATTACCCTATAGTTGCTCTATGTTCAAAACGCTACTAGAAATTTCCGGTATTTTTTTCAAAATGGGGTTAGTGGCCTTTGGTGGTCCTGCAGCTCATATTGCTATGATGGAGGACATCATTGTCAGCAAACGTAAATGGATGTCCAGAGAACATTTTCTGGATCTGGTAGGAGCCACCAATCTCATACCTGGTCCCAATTCCACCGAGATGACTATGCACTGTGGTCATGAGCGTGGAGGAGTGACTGGTCTGTTCATAGCAGGGATATCATTTATTTTTCCCGCAGCGGTACTGACAGGATTTTTGGGGTATTTATATGTAGAATTTGGTGAATTGCCTCAGATAGAACCCTTTCTGTATGGTATTAAGCCTGTCGTACTTGTACTCATACTCAATGCGGTCATTAAATTGGGAAAAAAAGCACTTAAGAGCTGGCAATTGGGATTGGTCGGGCTGGCTGTAGGTGCAGCTACTTTGCTGGGAATATCTGAGATATATGCAATTCTTAGCGGGGGATTGGTTTGGATGCTCATACAGGTGGGAGTTTATGGAACTGAGATGGATCAGAGAAATAACTGGCCTGTATGGTTGTTATTTTTTCCGCAACTTAGCGCTTCAGTGGTACCTTTGGGGAAATTATTCCTCTCCTTTCTCAAGGTAGGGGCTATATTATTTGGAAGTGGGTATGTATTAGTTGCCTATCTGGATGGAGAACTGGTACAGAGGTTGGGATGGCTTACTAAGCAGGAACTACTTGATGCTATCGCTATTGGCCAGATGACTCCTGGTCCAGTACTTACGACAGCTACATTCATCGGTTATCAGATAGCTGGATTTAAAGGTGCAATCCTGGCGACTATAGGGATATTTCTTCCTTCCTTTTTCTTTGTTTGGATACTCAATCCGCTTATCCCAAGACTCAGGAAGTCCCGGTTGAGTGCTGCATTTCTCGATGGAGTCAATATTGGTGCAGTAGGTATTATGGCCGCAGTCATCCTGAATCTAGGAAAAGATGTGCTGATCGATTGGAGGGCTGTAGTCATCGTCATATTGAGTGGGATACTAACCTTCAGCTCCCTAAAAGTTAGCCCCATCATACTTGTCATAGTTGCAGCTTTAGTAGGGTATTTATTCTCGATGATGTGAAACTTAGATCACTTAGTTACCTACGCCAAATCATAATCAAAGCAACTGCAATATCATTTCTGCGATTGCTGATATTCATCTATCATGAGCAACTACGTACGCTTAACACCGGACTTGACCCGGGTAAAAAATTATTATAAAGTTAATGACTTCTGGGCTTGTACAACAATCAAAACATTGTAAGTTAAAGGTAATATCTTGCTTTATTACACCGTTACCGAAGTTTCAAGTTACTAACAATGAAAAAGTTACAATTTTTATTCCTGTTTCTCATTTACCAGTCCATTTTCCCACAGCACACATTTTCTCTAGTAGCCATAGACTCCCTTACAGGAGAAATCGGAAGTGCTGGTGCTACTTGTCTGGATGCACGATTTTTAAATGGTTTACCAGGAGCATTGATCATCAGTGATTTGATCCCTGGACTTGGGGCTATTCACACACAGGCCCTATGGAATCGAAACAATCAACGAAATGCCCGGAGAAGACTCGAACAGGGAAGTACACCCTCTGAGATCATCTCTTGGCTTAAAGATCATGATGTGGAGAACAATCCTTCTGTAAGACAATATGGCATCGTGTCATTGGATGAAGAAGGAAAAGTACAGTCTGCTGCTTTTACAGGAGTCGACTGCTTGGATGTCAAAGGACATACCACCGGAACCTATTACGCCATCCAGGGCAATATACTCTCTGGGTTAGATATTCTCGATTCCATGGAAGCGAGATTTTTACGCACAAGTGGATCACTTTCTGATCGCCTCATGGCTTCATTGCAGGCCGCCAATGTTGCAGGGGCAGATATTAGATGCCTGAGTGAGGGTGTATCATCACAGTCTGCATTTATTCGTGTGGCTCGTCGGGACGACCGTCCTACAGATTTGTATCTGGATATCCATGTGGGATTTACCCCTTTTGGCTATGATCCCCTGGATTCTCTTCAGATCAGATACAACCAATGGAAGGCTGTAACTACAGGCACTTCAGAAAAACTACCCGATCCTGCAGTTGTACTATATCAGCCTGTGAATTTGGACTGGATATCCATACAAATAGATCAGGATTTTGAGTCCTTGTTGCCACTCAAAGTAAGTATTTGTGACATACAAGGGAAGTATGTAATACAAGAATACATGAAAAAAATATCATGGAAGCTGGATATGAGCGGGCAAAAAAAGGGTATTTATATCCTGACCCTTACAAATCGTCAACAAAGGATTTTGGTGAGAAAATTCCTATTTGGATGAGAATTACAGTAATCAAAAGAGCGAAAAGTCATAGCATACATAATCTGCTGAATTCCGGGATGTACGTATATACACGGTATAGTATCCTGGAGGGAGATTTACTTTGACGAAAGCAGCACCTTTGTAATTTTCAACCGCTACAGGAAGCAAATCTACGTAAATGCGATTATCCCGGTCAATGACACTTACATAGCATCTGGAGGGAGACTTGATAGAGCTGAAATTAAATTCCAGGTATCTGACGGATGATGCATTGACGGGTCTTCGAAGTACTTTTATGGAAGAACTAGGACCCGGTTCAGATGCATAGAATACATGAAAGGAGGACCTGATGAAGTTGGTTGTAAGGTCTTCAAAGTTGCGTTCCAGTTCATTCAGATCGATATTAGCCCGCTGTAAGGCCTGACCGACTGTTTCCAGGTCATTGATATCTGTCTGACTTCTGTTGAACAGAAATACTTCTAGTTCCCTGATTCTGTTTTTGAGGATATCAACTTTTTGTTCGAGATGTTTTTTATCGTTTCTAAGATTGAAGTTGTCTGAGCGGATTACCTCCAGCTCCTGTTCTTTTTGTATCAAGCGGTCTGATAATTTCTGAACTTCATTCCGGTATTTTGCCAGTAGATCGCTGGTATTAGGTTGAGCAAGGATATCGTTGGTAAACATACCTATCAAGGGTATGACTAGAAAAAAAGCAGCAACATTTTTCATGTAGAGGGTTTTTCGTGATGGTCGCTGGCTGTCCATAATGAAGCATTTAAGGATTGCGAATGATTGAATCTTTAACTTCCAGTATTTTTTGTTGTTTGTTTTGCAGTTCTATTAATTTTTGTTTCATGCGGTCGACTGATATTTCATTAAATGCAAATAGCAGGCTGTCCTCCATGAGGTAGCGGGTATTATATTGATGCTGGTTGAGCAATCTTTCAATCATATAATACTTTTCTTTAGTAGTATCTCGCAGTTTCAGAGAATCAGCAATATTGGATAACATTTCATATTGGAAGAGAAATTCCTGATGGGCCTGCCTGATAGAATCTCTTACTTTCACGACGACCATCTCATTGGCGTTAGAAGAAAGATTTCCAAGCCTGAATACCATTGAGTCTATGTAGGTGCCTTTGGTATAGTTTAGCTCAATTTCCCTTCCTACAGTCTCGTATTGGGGATAGGTTACTACTACTCTTTCTTTACCCTTACCACGCTTTCTACAGGTATATTCCAGGTGAAATTTCCCCAGGTTATCTGTAGTATCCATGATCCGTTCACCTTCGTACATAATACTTACAGTAGCATCTTGTAAAGCAAGATTTCCCCTCTCAGTCACCTGGAAAACCTGACCGGATAATACTACTTTGGAGCTACCAGTCCTTAAATAGTATAAATTTCTAATGCCATAGATTGAGATCAGAATAATTCCTATCACAATGAGAAATAAAAAGAAGAGGAGTGTAAATTTCCTCAGGATGGTTCCGGTGTCACCGGAGTTTTGGTCGAGTAATAATCTCTTCATGGCGCTAATCTTTTTAATTCTGGGTATATCTGAATATTTTGATTGTCCAGCTTTCTGGTAAATTCATTGAGTGTGATCTCTATGCTTTCTGGGTTAAAATTTTCAGATTCTACCCTTAAATATATGATATCCTGGTTTAATATTTTATCTAATGTCACCTGAAAGTAACCGTATTTATCGGTATAAATATCAATGATCTTCCTGTTTGCGTAATATACTTCTATTTTTGCATCTGTATTGTGTAAATCTGCTTCTCCCCCGTAAGTCACATATCCATTTACTACAACCTGGGTTGGAAGCGCCAGATGCGCAAATAGACCTAATGTCCATATCGTAAAAGTCCATATCCAGGGATATATGTAATAGCTGATGGCTCTTTCTTCAGGATCTTCCCGTTCATCTTTATTTCGTATCAGCAAAAAATTTGTCAACCCGGATGACTTTTCCTGACTTTTATTGCGATTTGCCTCCTCAGATTGTTCCGCGGTTTGATTTTTATCATCCACAGATTGAGATTCATGCTCATTATTTAGAGATTCATCATTGTTAGGCTCTTCTGCGATATTGATCGAAGTGATTTTCCAGAAAAAACCAAACCATACAATGGCGATTGCAAAGGTAGCAACTGGGCCATACTCCGCAGAAAATCTTCCATAGAAATATCCTGTACTGGAGGCAAGACTTGCGATTACACCAGATAAAAATGCAATGAGTTCCAGTTCCTGTTTGGTAACTCCCTTAAATAACCGGGGTTGTTTCATGCAACAGCTTATCTTTTGGAGTGTCTGTTATCCATGAGAAAGAACAATGGTCTAAATATAGCTCATACCAACAGACATGATATACAAATTTATTCCACATTATTACATACCTTAATCTAGGGATTTTTTCATTCACGAATCAGTTGATTCTCTAGGCTTAAGCTACAACAACTAAAAAATAACTTAAAGTAATGATATATGATATATTTATTTAGGAGTGTATAATTTTGAATATTACATGCTTGAAATGTCATTTTCTTAGATTTTGGTTTGCATGCTGTCTGTTGACTATTTCCATGCACTTTTGAGTGTATCAATACAACTGTGAATTTCTTTTATTTTTCAGGAATACCCTGCAAATTCGTATCAGTAGGAATTAATTACGATTAAATGGAAAATAAAATTGATTGAATAGTGTAATATTCAGTTGTTTTAAAAAAAGATACTCCGTCAATTCGTCAATAATACAGCTTAAAGCTATTAAAAATGTTCGAAATTTATATCTCCCCACAATAAATTATATTCTAAAGAGTTGTTATGCGTTTGATCTTCTTTTTTAAGGAGATCGGGATTTACCCTGCTTATATACTAATGAATTCCTTCAGTTGTAAAAAAAAGAGGAAGCTGTCATAATGAGCTTCCTCCCCATTCTATATACCCGGTTGGGCAATGAGAACATTTATCAGCTATTTTTTTCTTTTTTCCATGCTTCTTTCGCGGATTGAAATCTGTCTTTCAGGTTATTGAATTCTTCTTTGGCTTGATCACTCATTTCGTCTGTACGTTGATCGAGTTGTTGTATTCTCTCCTGGAATGTTGATTCGATTTCTTCCCAGTTTTCCACACTTTTTTCTTCAACAGATTGTTCGACATTACTGATGAATTGTTCAAAATCATTAATTCCTTCATCCAGGGATTGATTGATTTCACTACGCTGCTGCTCCCACTTCTCACGCATACTTTTTGATTGTCTGGGCTTTAGCAAATAGCAGGTCGGTGAAGCAGAGTTGGTCTGGGATGACTGTAAACTGATAAAATTCCTTGAATGTGGGTTTGAGGACTGGAATGAAGTAGAGGAGGTTGGCTCAGGAGTAGGAAAAGCATTGATCGAGATCATTACAGCCTGACAGTTTATGATGCTGTAATATTTTCGTTAATCCAATCATGAGCTTGTAAGAGTTCAAGGGTTTGAGCCTCCGGAGACCCTTCTACTGGTGTATATTGATAAGGCCAATGAGCATAAGGAGGCATAGACATGAGAATGGAGTCTATTCTTCCATCTGTGTCCAGTCCAAATTTGGTGCCTTTGTCATACACGAGGTTGAACTCAACATATCGTGATCTCCTGAATAGCTGAAAATGTTTCTCTTGATCTGTAAAAGATTCATCCCAGTGCTTTTTTACGATGGGTGCATAAGCAAGTATGAAAGTGTTTCCTACAGCTGTTACAAAATCAAACAGATGATCCTTCTCAGCCGTAGTTTTACCCTTTAAATGGTCGAAAAATATTCCTCCTATACCCCGGGTTTCCTTGCGATGCTTGATATAAAAATAACGGTCGCACCATGATTTAAATTCGGGGTAGAAATCTGGTGAAAATCGATCACACGTATCTTTAATAGTTTGATGAAACATCTTCGCATCTTCAGGAACAATGTAAATGGGAGTAAGATCTATACCTCCTCCAAACCAGTATGTGCCATCTTCCATTTGAAAATAGCGTATATTGGCGTGGATGATAGGTACTTTGGGGCTTTGAGGGTGAATAACGATAGATACACCTGTAGCATGAAAATATACTCCTGCAGGCAGCTTGAGCTTTTGGGTTATGACCTCTGGCATCATTCCATGCACATAAGAGAAATTAACACCTCCTTTTTCAAATACGTTACCCGCTTCTATTACACGGGTTTTTCCACCACCACCATTTGGTCTTTCCCATCTATCCTCTTGAAAAGTTGATTTTCCATCCAAAGCTTCAAGTCCCTGGCATATATCGTTTTGAATACGGATAAATGTCTCTATAATTTGATTGAGCTCCGCTGACATGAAAATGTATTTTTAAGTAAAGTTGAACCTTTTATTTCTAACGATCAAGGATGAATATTGTGTTTTATGGATAATTCCTACCTACTTGATGGCAATAATGGATACATGTGTAGCAAATCACATTATTTTTCGTATACTTAAAAGGTAGTATGTAGCTCTATCGCTGTTCCTACATCATGGAAGAGAGGAAAGTCCGGACAGCATAGGGTATCCTGCTTCCTAACAGGAAGGGTTCCGTTTACAATATACGGAATACAGCAAGTGCAACAGAGAGTAGACCGCCTACGCTCCAAGGAGCGAGGGTAAGGGTGAAAGGGTGGGGTAAGAGCCCACCGGTAGTCTGGGTGACCAGATTAGCCAGGTAAACCTCAGGAGCTGAAAGGCCAAATATACCGGCGATAAGGGCGACCCGTCTGATGTCGGAGGGTAGGCCGATAGATCCTGCCGGCGACGGTAGGACTAGATAAATGATAGAGGTTCCAGTATATGGATTACAGAATCCGGCTTATATACGTGCTACCAAATAACATCGGACTGCATATGCAGTCCGATTCCTTTCCTATATAATTTTAAATGTATTTATTCAGGTCTTACTCGTCTGCTACTTCTACCAGAACGAGATGAAGAAGAACTCCTGTTAGATGGTCTGCTGTAGGAGCTGTTGCTTCTGGAGGAGTTGCTGCGGTTGTAGCTAGGTGAAGAACTCCTGTTAGATGGTCTGCTGTAGGAGCTGTTGCTTTTGGAGGA
>CAYXVE010000008.1:0-23627 GCA_964468435.1 uncultured Bacteroidia bacterium
CAGCAATTTTCCAGCAAAATAGATGACAAACCCATTGATCAGTAAGGATAATACGAATTTCATAATGCTCTAAGTGTATATAGAAGAATCTCTCAATCAGTTATGTGATGAAAGGGGTGAAAATGAAAGATTTTCTTAAGTATACTCAATACTCGAAGGAGAGTTACAAGGGGTTAGTTAAGTGCACTGTAATCAAAATTACTTTGATTACAGTGTACTTCTGATTCTGCACAGAGGCCTCAAAGAATGACTATGGGATCATCGCTTCTGCAATCTGACGACTTCCTCACGTTCTCCATTCCTCACGCTGAGTAAGTAGTAACCGGCACTCAGATCACTCAAATCCAGTTCTATTTGATTCTGCTTTATCAGCTCGTTTTGGTAAAATACTTTTCCCTGTATATCGTACACCTGAATCTGTAAACGGCCTGTGAAATCATCTCCGGGTTGAAGTGTTACAATGTCTTCTATTGGATTTGGGAACACAGCAAATGAAAGCGGTTCAGGCTCGATGACATCTTCATTGGAAGTAATTAATTCTCCACCACATATATCAGCATATATATATTGTATATCAATCGCATTGGATAGGGCAACTTCACCGGTAACTTCATTAGTCAGGCGGAGCTGGATCTGCGCTTCGCTTCCATCGGTGACGATGGCTGGGCCATCCAGGACACGCAGTGGTTGTCCATTGCTGAGCCACTGATAGCTGAAGCGATGTGTTTGTGTCGACAGGGTTTGATTTCCAATGATAGTGATCTCATTACCAGCACATGGAAAATCTGTCATAAAGATATGTGGCTGTAAAGGGACGTCTATCTTTCCTTCGAATACACCTTTACCATGGGTTGCTACCATCACTGTACCATCAATAGGGCGGGTTTTGACCATTTCTATGACAGCATTTCCGATGGCTTCTGTCGCAGAAGGAACCCATTCTGTAGCTATACCATTCAGATTGTCTGTAGTATACAATCCTGTACTTGTTCCCAGGAAATAGATATTTCCTTCTTCATTGGGCATGATTTCAATCCACCGTATTGAGGGACCGTTACCTGTTCCATCTACGTTTTCCTCTAGATTCCCTCCCACAGCTGTCCAGGAATCACCTCCGCTATCTGAGTAAAATATACTTTGAACATTGTAGTTGGAAAATACTACGAATAGACGCTCCGCATTCCGTGGGTCTACTGCCAGGCTATTGATATATCCGTTAGTGGGAAAATTGGGATCTGTTATTTCTGAAATTTCATCTGGCTGGTTGGAATCGGTGATCTTAAATAACCTTCCCCTGCTGGTACCTGCATAGAGTATATTGGCTGGGCTGGTGGAGGCAGCCAGGGCAGAAAAATTTCCAGCACTGCGGAACAGCGAGTCTTCGATCATGAGCCAGTCATTTCCCTGGGGATTTTCTCTTACATCCAGTGTATAGTAAATCGCTTCACGCCCAGCAACAAATACTTTGTTGGGAGAGACGGGATCTGTTATCACCGGATTGACAAACAGGTAGGGAGAATCTCCCGCATCCGGTGGGCTGATCAACTCAGTCCCCTCAAATGATCCGTCGTCATCGCTGAAGGCATAGCGGATCATCTGCGCAAACTGTGCTGAAACAATAATCGAGTTGTAGGTTACGGCTGTATATCCTCCATCACCACCAAAGAGGTCTATCCATTCTGCATTGGGATTTACATCAAATACTGCATAGGAGGAATTGTCCTGCATGCCGCCTACGATCAGGTTGTCACCCACATTAAATGCTTCGATGGCGAGCCCGTAAAACTGTGTCGTAGTATAATTGTTATTTAGACTGGTCCAGCGAATTGTGACTTCATCTGTCTGCTGGCGATTTTGGTCATTGACACGGGTTGTATCGGCACGTAAATTATTATTGGTGATGCTGATGCCACCATCATGGCTGGACAGCATCCTGTTGGGATTGCCAGGGTAAAACACCAGCGCATGCTGGTCAGGATGGTGCTCAAGATAAGGGTCTACCTGGCCCTGCCTATTATTAAAAAATGAGTAACCACCCACCCACATCGTCTCCGTGTCATCCGCAAAACCATTGGTAGAACGGTAAAGGTTTGTACCTCCGATAAATACAATATCACTGCTAGAAGGATGAACTTGGACCAGCTGATTGTAGGAATTTTGAGAGTCATAATCACCTACTCTGCCTCCCAATTTGGGTATATGTGCTGAACGGTTTTCCATAATTCCTGTAGTAGCATCATATCTAAACAGACCATAGGATTCCCCATTGCGGTTGGTACGAAGGAAATACACAATATTTTCATTACTGGGACTGACCCCTATTGTAGTACGCTGAAATCCATTTGAAGAAGTTCGTCCTGGAGCGGGGATTTGCTCCCAGTTAATTCCATCAGCAGAAGTCCAGATCCCTACATCCTGATTGTTTCCAGAGTCATCTGATATCGTTGCATAGAGTCTTCCATTGCGGGTGATCGCTACATCGGTAAATAAACTGATATTTTCGGGAGAACCTAATACGAACTCATAAGTCTCAAAACCGTCTGTCGTACGTATGATACCATCGATCACGGCAGCATATATTTCATCTTCATTCAGATTGGTGGGATCAATGACGATCGAATTGACATAACGAAAAGGATTTGAATTTGAAGCAATATCGCCCTTGCTGGTAATCGGTATCACCTCCCAAGTTTTACCGCCATTTGTAGACTTGTAAATTCCATCTCCGCGGTAAAAAGCTCCCCCATTGCCATCAGCAGAGTTTCCGGCTATTTCCCCTGTTCCATAATACCATAAATTCCCCTTTCCGGGCCTGGGATCCTGTGCGATGCAGGAAACACTTGGAAACTGATCACTTCTTGTAGTTCGCATCCAGGATTCTCCACCATCTGCACTGTAAAACATCCCGCCTGAAACTCCTCCTGCCAGTATGGTATTGAATGAGGGATCTGTCCTATCCAAGGCGAGTGCCCGTGTTCTGCCGCCAAGATTGGCGGGTCCTCGTCCCCCAAATGAGATGTCTACAGCTCTTTGTCGTGCACTTAGACTCACTCGTTTGTTTGCTTTTCGGGCATACGCAAGCTCCCATTGTCGCATACGGGAAGGTAGACGATCTATGCGTGGGTCTCTCAGACGGATTTGATCAAACTCTGTCCTTGCATAAGGATTGTCAGGTGTTCCAAATGCAGCGGGTACTAGCGATTTGATATCTATATCATCCACATCATCCTCGGTAAGATGTTTTTGTGTATGGTATAACTCTTTGATTTTAAATCCAGATCTGGGATTGTCAACATTGCTGATGTAAAAAACACCTGCACCTGAGAGAGCTATCACCAGGAAAGCTATCAGGTAGCTTCTTTTTTTCATAAAAATTAATATTTCAGATGTTATTAGGAGTAGAGAATTTTCCGATATGCACGTATTTTTATGTTTTGGTGACTGCTACTTACTACCATTCCAGCATATGCTACATGTACTATTACAATTATCTCTTAGGCCCTGTCAGGTAACTTTACTTGTTGATAAAACGAGGGTTAAAGCTTTATACCTACTCAACATCTCATATTCCCTTTTGCTTTGTCTGCTGTCGTACATACCGGGAATGTGTATAAATGGCTCAGATGATGTTATTTCACTTCTACTTTTTCAATCTACGAAGGCAAGCCTTTCAGGCTGAGTAAAACAGATGACTTTGCAAGGAGTATGACATGTTTATCAGGAGTATTTAATGTAGAATACAACGCAGAAGTGCATGACTCTGTTTGGTAAAGCATCTAATAATTGATCTTTCGTGTCTGAAATCAGACAATATGTGTGCATGAGTCTTTGAATGAGGTTGTAACAATTCTTTTTTATAAGTGATTAGAATCAGTTATATTAAAAGTCTGTCTTAGAAGATTAATTAGATCAAATATGTTTCGTTCACAAAAAGATAGTAGAAGAAATTTTGTCAAGAAAATTGCTGGAGGAACGATGGCTGCAGGTGTAATTCCCATCTTTACTTGCCAGGGTGGAAAAAAACCTATTGAATTGGCTGTCGCGGCATCATTTGAAGAAAAATCTTACAGCCCCAATGATACCATTCGACTTGGAGCTATTGGAATGGGTATTCAGGGCTTTCAAAACTGTAACTCAGCCTTGAAATTACCAGGAGTGGAGCTTGTAGCAGTATGTGATCTGTACGAAGGCCATCTAGAGCATGCTAAGGAAGTATATGGCGATCAGATCGCCACTATGCAGATCTATGAAGAGCTGTTGGATCGCGATGATATTGATGCGGTGATCATTTCTACTCCTGATCACTGGCATGATCATATGGCTATTGCTGCCTTAAACAAGGGAAAACACGTGTATCTGGAGAAGCCTATGGTTCACAGGTTGGAGGAAGGGGTTGCTGTCATCGAAGCTCAAAAAGCATCTGGTAAGATCTTACAGGTAGGAAGTCAGCGAGTAAGCTCTATCGTCTATCAGAAAGCAAAAGAGATTTTCGAATCGGGTGATTTGGGGTCTCTTATCCTGGCAGAAATCTGGTATGACCGCCAATCTGCGCTGGGAGCCTGGCAGTATTCTATACCGCCAGATGCATCTGAAAAGACTATTGCATGGAATCGATATCTAGGAGATGCGCCTAAAGTGGATTTTGATCCTGTTCGCTTTTTCCGTTGGCGCAATTATCAAGACTATGGTACAGGTATTCCCGGTGACCTTTTCGTACACCTGTTCTCGGGCTTACATCTGATCGTAAGTTCACATGGTCCCCAACGCATCTATGCTACAGGGGGACTGCGTTACTGGAAAGATGGAAGGGATGTGCCTGATATTATCCTGGGTACATTTGATTATCCCGAAACGGCAAAGCATCCTGCTTTCAATGTACAAATGCGTGTCAACTTTAGCGATGGAGGCGGAGGAGGCTCCAAGGTACGCCTGGTAGGTACGGAAGGTGTCATGGAAATACAATGGGGTGGCATTAAAGTCGTATATAGCCGTATGCCCAATGCACCCGGATATGGAGGTTGGGATTCTTTTGGCACTTTTACAGAGGCTATGCAGGAAAAATTTGTCGCCGAGTACAACGCAAAATATCCTCCCAAGGCTGAAATGATCGACCCCGATGTACTGGAATATAAGGTACCGGAAGGCTATAACGATCATCTGGAACATCATCGCAACTTTATCGAAGCCATCAGGCACAACAAGCCTGTGATAGAAGATGCATCTTTTGGTCTGCGTGCTGCGGGACCTGCATTGGCCACCAATGTGAGTTATTTTGAAAACCGCATTGTAGACTGGGATCCTGACGGAATGAAGCTGATCTAGAATGTAGCTGGTAATTCGTAGCTCGGCGTGTTTTGAAGAGTATATGATTCTTCATTGCACTACGAGCTGCCAACTACAGACTAAAATCTAGCTAAACTGCTCCTTCTGGCTTGACCCCGCCGATATTGGTCCCTACTTCGTCTGTACCAGGAGCTTCCTCCATTTTTTTCTCTCTAAACAGGATAGTGAAAAGTATCAGAACTACTACAGAAAATGCAGCTGGGATTAACCATATCTGTTGCCAGAAGTGAGGCACTGATGCATCAGGTGTTGCATAATTTTCAACGATAGGACCCGAAACCAGTGATCCGATAAACATACCCAGACCATAGGTAGCAAAGGTCATCATACCCTGGACAGAACTTCTTAGGTTCTCGGGAGCCCGTTCATCAGCGTATATCTGTCCGGTTACAAAGAAGAAATCGTAACAAATACCGTGGAGAACTATTCCCGCGTACAACATCCATATTAAGCTGGAGGATACGTCGCCAAAGGCAAACAGCATATACCTCAGTCCCCATGCAGCCATCCCGATCATCATCATGACTTTTACGCCATATTTACGGAAAAAGAAGGGCATTACCAGTAGAAACAGCATCTCTGAAACCTGCCCCAAGGTCATCTTGCCTGCTGCATTAGAAAAATTGATCTCATTCAGAAATAGGTTGGTAAAACTATAGTAGAACATGAGTGGGATACATATCAGAACAGAAGCCAGGAAGAAAACGAGGAAAGATTGAGTATTGAGTAATTTAAGGGCATCCAGTCCCAATACATCCTTGAACCCCATCTTTTTACCTTTATCTCTAGGAGGGGTATGGGGAAGGGTGAAGGAATATAATCCCATGATTAGTGAGGAGCCAGCAGCAATTTGCAAAGGAATAGCCTGAGCCTCGACTTTCATAAATCCGATAATCAAACCGGCGATAATCCAACCGATGGTACCCAGTACGCGAACAGTTGGAAACTCTTTTCCTGGTTCCTTCATCTGATGAAAGGATATGGAATTGGTCAAGGCAATTGTAGGCATGTAACAAATCGTATATCCCAATAAAATGGGGTAAAATCCAGAAAAATCAGCTACTGTACTAGCAAAATACATGAGTACCGCTCCCAACAAATGCATGACGCCCAAAACTCGCTCTGTAGCAAAGAATCTATCCGCAATTAGCCCTACGATAAAAGGTGAGATCATCGCAGCAATCGCTCCAGTACCGTAAGCTGCAGCAATTTCTACTCCGTTAAATTTCAGGGTCTGTCCCAGGTAAGTCCCCATCGTTACATACCACGCACCCCAGACAAAATATTCTAAAAACATCATGGCGGACAATTGTATCCTCGTGCTAACTTTCATAGTAGTATTTTTTTCAGTTAATCATTCGCGTATAAACCTAAATATAATGATAAGCCTTGAAAAATTAGAAAAGGATTTTTCAATTGTATACGAGATGCTTCACAAGGTAATGATAAAGATGTATCGTAGATAGATACCCAATATTGTAGTCAACTGTTGGAAAGCACATGAATTTCTGGAAATGGATGAAGCGTTTTTCTAAAGAATAACCCATAATAAAAAGAGGAAGCCTGTTTTTGGCTTCCTCCACACAAAATATTTTAAGTATGTTTTTCAGGATTACTTAGCTCCATTTGCATCCTTGTGATGTCCATTGGTCTTCATTTCCTCACCCATCAGACTGGCTGCAGAGAATGATGCTACCATCTGGTTCATCATATCACTAGCATTGGAGGGTGAATTAGGTAGCAGGATCAGGTTGCTCTTATTCGTATTACCCATCGCCTGTAAGGTATCATAGTGTTGTGTTACAACGATTAGGGCAGATGCTTCCTGAGAGTTGATTCCCACCTTATTCAGTGCTTCTACAGAATCTTCCAGACCCTTGGCAATTTCGCGTCTCTGGTCTGCGATACCCTGTCCCTGAAGCTTTTTACTTTCTGCTTCGGCCTGGGCAATGGCGACAATTTTGATACGCTCTGCATCTGCTTCATACTGGGCAGCTACCTTTTCACGCTCAGCTGCATTGATGCGATTCATCGCAATTTTTACTTGCTGGTCGGGATCAATATCTGTTACCAGTGCTTTTACGATACCGTATCCATAGTCTTCCATGGCTTCGGTCAGCTCTGTTTTAATGGCAATTGCGACATCATCTTTACGCTCAAATACTTCATCGAGCTTCATCTTGGGAACTTCTGCTCTTACCACATCAAATACATAAGAAGTGATCTGCATGGCAGAACTTTCCAGCTTGTAAAAGGCTTCAAATACTTTTTCCTTAAGCACATAGTACTGTACAGAAACCTTCAGATGAACGAATACATCATCCTTGGTTTTAGTTTCCACATTCACATCCAGTTGCTGAACTTTCAGGTTGATTCTTCCTGCTACCTGATCGATAAAGGGAATCTTGAACTGAAATCCAGCAAAGGCTATGCGTTCGAATTTACCCAAACGCTGAACGATACCTGCAGTTTGCTGCTTTACTACAAACCAACCACTGCGAATCATTGCAATTATAAAGAGAGCCCCAACAATCGGGACAATGGCTCCAAAAAAATCTTCCATGATATTAAGTTAAGTTATTATTAGCTACAAATAATGTATTATTATGAATATACGTTAATCTTTTCGCTTATGACAAAAATTTCTATACTTTAATGACTCATTTTTATCAGAAAAGTTAAAATGAAATCATTTTTCCGCATTTGTATCCCAATGGTTTGGGATTAACTTTGCATTTCATTGTAGGATATCCTGAAAGTCAAATTATACATGTCAAAACCCAGTTTACCCAAAGGAACCAGGGATTTTTTGCCGCAGGTAATGTTGCGCAGAGACTATATTTTTGATACCATTCGGGAAGTGTTTCGCAAGTATGGCTATGCTCCGCTGGAAACGCCAGCAATGGAGCAACTAGACGTACTCACCGGAAAATATGGAGAAGAAGGAGACCAACTGATCTTCAAAATCCTGAACTCAGGAGATTTTCTCAAAAATGCAAAGTCCTTTGAAGATGCCGGAAAGTTGTCTTTCGAAATCTCTGAAAAAGCACTGCGCTACGATCTAACGGTTCCCTTTGCCCGTGTTGTCGTGATGCATCAAAATGACCTTACATTCCCGTTTAAGCGTTATCAAATCCAACCTGTCTGGCGTGCAGACCGCCCTCAGCGTGGGCGTTACCGCGAATTTTACCAGTGTGATGCTGATGTTGTAGGATCAGATTCCCTGCTTTACGAATCAGAATTTATCGCAATCTATGACGAAGCCCTCTCCAATTTAGGTTTGGATGACTTTACCATCATGATTAGCAACCGCAAAATCCTAACAGGATATGCTGAAATTGTACAACAACCCGACAAGTTTACCCAGATATGTATGGCCATTGATAAACTGGATAAGATCGGGGAAGAAGGAGTGAAGAAGGAAATGATAGCCCGGGATATACCTTCGGAGGCAGCTGAGAAGATCTTTAAATTAATCCTGTTCGAAGGTAGTAATGAGAACAAACTGAAGTTTTTGGAGCAGGCATTCAAGGAATCTCCAATCGGCTTGAAAGGCGTAGCAGAACTTCGTGAGGTATTCGAGCTATACCAACAAATGGAAACTTTTCAGGGTAAAGTTGAGTTCAATTTACAATTAGCCAGGGGACTGGATTATTATACAGGTACGATCTATGAAGTCAAAGTCAATAATGTGAAGATGGGAAGTATTGGGGGAGGTGGAAGATATGATGATCTGACAGGGGTTTTTGGTAAAAAGGGACTATCAGGGGTTGGTATATCTTTTGGGGCAGATAGAATCTACGATGTAATGAACGAATTGAACCTCTTTGAAAGTATAGGTACCAGTCATGTGAGCGTGATGCTGATTAATTTTGGAAGCAACACACTGTCGCATAACCTGCATGTATTAAATATACTAAGGAGCCACGGAATCGCAGCAGAGTTGTACCCAGATCAAGCAAAACTGAGAAAACAGTTTTCCTATGCTGACAAAAATGAGATTCCTTACATAATAATGATTGGGGAGGAAGAAGTAAAAAGTGGTAGCTATCAGTTTAAAGATATGAAAAGTGGTGATCAGCAGTCTATTACACTAGATCAGATCATCGAACAATTGACTTGATGCACAATAATAGGAACATAATTTCCTACACTCAGAAGCTCTTGATCGTCTCTGCACCCAGCGGGGCAGGTAAGACTACTATTGTAAAGGAAATCGTTAATATATTTGACATTTTTGAGTTTTCAGTTTCTGCTACTACACGTTCTCCACGATATTATGAGCAGGAAGGCGTACATTATTATTTTTTGTCCCGGGATGAATTTTTCGAATTAAGGGACTCAGATCAATTTGTAGAATGGGAGGAGGTATATCCAGGTAAATTTTATGGTACGTTGAAATCTGAGGTGGAGAGAATACTAAATAAGGGCAAATGTCCCATTTTTGATGTGGATGTTGAGGGGGGATTGCATATAAAGGAATATTACGGAGAGAACGCATTATCAATATTCATAAAGCCTCCTGATATTCAAACCTTGGAAAAAAGACTGCAACACCGGGCTACAGATAGTGAATCTGAAATAGACATGCGAGTGGGAAAAGCCCGGGGTGAGCTCATGTATGCCCCCAGGTTTGATTATGTGATCGTAAATGACATTCTGGATGAGGCAGTATACCAGATGGCTGAGGTCATTAGAAATGAGTTGGCATTGAGTTGAAAATGGAAAAACAGTTTATATGATGAATCTGGGAAAACGATTACGAGAGATATATAATCCGGAACAGTTTCGTCTGAAAGGCCATCAACGGGTCATTTTTATATTGTACAGACGATATTGGATGGTAGCGTATACCTAAGAACAACCTTGATGAACCCTTTTACACAAAAGGAAGATCTTGAATCATTGTTATTACACCTCGAAGCGATCCAACAAGAATTTATGCAATTACCTGGTCAATAATGGAGGGTCATAATCAGGCTCAATCACAGATATATACATGAATATTGGATTATATTTTGGCTCTTTTAATCCCATCCACTATGGGCATCTTATTCTGGCTCAAACCATGCTCAACGAGACCCCGCTGAATGCGCTGTGGTTCATCGTGAGCCCACAAAATCCCTTTAAGAAGAAACAGAACTTACTAAATGAATACGATAGGCTAAGAATGGTTGAGTTGGCCCTGGAGGATGACGATCAAATGCTGGCATCGAACGTGGAATTTTCGCTACCCCGTCCTTCTTATACCATTGATACCCTCACACACTTAGCTGATCAATACAGGTCCTATCAGTTTAATCTTATTATGGGCGCTGACAATCTGAAACATTTGCCTAAATGGAAAAACAGTCAGACCATACTCAAGTATTATCACATATACGCTTATCCACGATCCACCGCTGCGAGTTCTTCGCTGGATGATCATCCCTCAGTAAAGATCGTCGAGGCACCCTTGCTCAATATTTCAGCTACCTATATCCGGAAATGTATCCAAGAGAAAAAATCCATTAAGTATCTCATGCCTGAATCCGTACGGAACTACATCAGTCAAAACAGACTATATGAAGTTTAAATACCATATTCCTAATATACTTACCCTTTGCAACCTACTATGTGGCACGATATGCATCATATTCCTTTTTCAGTTGCAAATTGACATGGTGGCAATCTTGATAGGCTTTTGTTTAGTATTTGATTTTCTGGATGGTTTGGTAGCAAGAATGCTCAATGTGTGTAGCGATCTGGGCAAACAACTTGACTCACTGGCTGACATGATATCTTTTGGGGTTGTCCCAGGTTTTATCATGATGAAGCTGATTCAAGAGGCCACTGGAAAAGTCTTTCCTCCTGACAATACATTATCCTGGTACGCAGTTTCCCTGTTGATCCCTTTAGGATCAGCGGTCAGACTGGCCAGGTTTAACCTGGATTCGAGGCAGGAAAACCAGTTTCTCGGGCTACCTACCCCTGCCAATACTTTACTGATTCTATCATTCTGGCTGGTATCTCACTATCAGGCAGATAGTTGGATGGCCCGGATTCTCAATGATTTGAATGTATTGCTGGGAATCACCGTCCTTTCCTTTATACTAATGGTTTCCAATCTGCCTCTTATATCTCTTAAATTCCAGAATTTTTCTTTGAAGGATAACTTGTTTAGGTATCTGCTGCTGCTAACCGGACTCTTACTGCTGCTATTTTTGCAGTTTAGTGCCGTTCCGTTAATTATCTTACTCTATATATTATTTTCACTATGGGCAAACTATCTACAGCACGCATAAGTTGATTAATAGTGGTTTGATACAAGCACAAAAATTAAAAGATTAGTCTGTATGCAAATTGTTTTGATCATAGGAAGTGTGAGAGAGGGAAGGCAAACTGTAAAAATCGGTAGATACCTTGCGAAAATATTTGAACAGTATAAGGAAGTAACCTGTGAGATTCTCGACCTTGCACACCTAGATATCCCCATACTCACTGACAGGTGGGAAAAACAGCAAAATCCACCTCAAATACTTCCTCAAATCAGTGAAAAGCTACAAAATGCGGATGCTGTTGTACTTTGTTCTCCTGAATATCACGGTAGCTATTCTGGCGTAATTAAAAATGCCATTGATCATTTTTGGAAAGAATTCCAACGCAAGCCTATGGGGGTAGTAGCAACAGGCTCAGGAAGATTTGGGGGAGTAAACGCTTCTACTGAAATGCAACTACTCATACTCTCATTAGGGGCTTTTCCTATGCCCTTTAAGTTGCTGGTCCCATATATTCAGAAGATTTTTAACGAAGATGGTGAGCCGAATGAGGAATTTATGGTGAAAAATACTCAACGCTTCGTAGAAGAATTTCTCTGGTTTGCTTCTGCGTTGATTCAGGCAAAAGAGATGGAAGAACTTGTATCCAGTTCCTGATAAATCGCCAGAAGTTTTTTGTGCTCCATTTCCCAATTTAGCATTCTGGAAGCCTTCCGTGTAGCTTCTACAAATCCTTGATAGGTGTCTGGATCTGATTGCAAGCTCTGTACCAAAGTAGCCAGCCCTCTGGGATGGTAAAAATCTGCTGAGAGTATTTCACCTACCTGAAATTCCTCTACAATCTTACGCATTTCCGGTAGGTCAGATACGATTACTGGTATCCTGGCTTGTATGTAATCATAGACCTTATTGGGAGACGCCAAGCGGTAATTTTTTCCTAGATCTTCCTCAAGACTAAACCCTAAAGACGCCTGGGAAGTAAAGGTGTGTAATTTTGTAGGAGGTACAAAACCTTGAAATACAATCCTTTTAGGATAAGGCTGTTGACTGGATAAGAGTCTAAGCCTTTCCTCTATATCTCCCTTACCAATGATCCATAGTTCGCATCCAGGTAGATACTGCATGGCTTTGATCATGAGTTCGATTCCTCTCCCAATATTTAGGGCTCCCTGGTATAGTAAAATGAATGTAGATGACTGATCAAGCTTCGAATCTGAGCTGGGTAAGGGTTCGGGTTTACTGAAGGGAAGATTGCGTATTGTTCGGACTTTCACGCCATATCTATGGCTGTAAATACCCGCAATAGAATCATTTACCGTGTATACATATCGGAGCCTGGGAAATATCCATTGCTCCAGCATAAGCCATACTCTCCGTGTTAGAGGGCGTTCTATTAATTCAGGCACTTCTGTAAAATATTCGTGTGAATCGTATACCAGTGGGATTCGCATGATGCGTGCAGCGAGGAAAGATGCCAGCAGAGTGTCCAGGTCGTTGGCATGAACAATATCTACGCGTTGGTTCAATAAAAACACAAATAATCGCAGATTGTATTCTATATAAAAAGCCTTGCCCTTAGTAAACCACAATTTTACGCGCCTGCAAGTATAATCCCTTGCGTCGAGGGGAGGAGAATCTGCTAGTAGGCGACCTGAGACAAGTACATCATACCCATTTTCTGACAAGGTACTTGCCATCCTGTGCAACCTTTGATCACCTACCAGATCATTGATGACAGGCATGATCACTCTAAGGGGTTTATGGGACATAAGACAAAGCTAGTATGTACAAAATTCAGTTTCGAAAAATAATTTAACTTATCTTGCCATATTGGGTTTATTCGTAAATATAAATTTGAGCATGATAGATACGAAGACCTCTCCCATTAAAACAGATTATCTTGTAATTGGCAGTGGAGTAGCGGGTTTGTCATTGGCCCTCAAGCTTGCAAGGGAGCATCAGGTGATGGTGATCACGAAAACTGAAATGGGGGAGACCAATACGCGTTGGGCGCAAGGTGGCATTGCCAGTGTTACGGATCGGGGAGATACATTTGAGCAACATGTTGCGGATACGCTGGATGCAGGGGATGGATTGTGTCACGAGGACGTGGTGCGAATGGTGGTAGAAAATGGACCTGCCAGAATACAGGAACTCATTGATTACGGTGCCAATTTTGACCGTGATGAGCATGGCGTGCTTATGTTGGGTAGAGAGGGGGGCCACTCTGCCAATCGCATCCTGCACGCCAAGGATGCTACAGGCTGGGAAATACAGCGTACACTCCTTGAGCAGATATCGCTACATCCCAATCTCACGGTCGTTGAAGATTTGTTTGCTATGGATCTTATTACCCAGCATCACCTGGGTATGTATATCAACCGTGGAACGCCAGATATAGAATGCTACGGTGTGTATGCCCTGGACCTCAGTACCCGGAGAGTAGTTACGATTCTCTCAAAAGTGACTGTTCTGGCTACAGGAGGAGCTGGCAATGTATATGCTAGTACGACCAACCCGCCTATCGCTACCGGAGACGGTATCGCTATGGCCTATCGGGCCATGGCTCGGGTAGCGAATATGGAATTCAACCAGTTTCACCCCACTGCTTTTTACGATCCCAATTCCAAACCTGCATTTCTTATCACAGAAGCTCTCAGGGGGAAAGGCGCATTACTTCGCAACTCCTATTCCAAAGATGAGTTTATGTTTAAATACGACTCGCGTGGAAGTCTTGCACCCAGGGACATCGTTGCACGCGCCATCGATAACGAAATGAAAATTTCGGGGATGGATTATATGCTGCTGGATGCCACAGGAATCCCTGGTGAAGAGCTGAAAGAAGAGTTCCCAACTATTTATGATACCCTGCACAAGAAGGGCATTGACATCACACAGGAAATGATTCCTGTAGTACCTGCTTCGCATTACATTTGTGGAGGTATTTTGATAGATCACAATGGACATAGCTCTATCAACAGGCTTTATGCATGTGGAGAGTGTACTTGTACAGGCTTACACGGAGCTAACCGGCTTGCTTCCAACTCATTACTTGAGGGAGTGGTTTATGCAGATAATATTTTTCACACCATCAAAGGCCTTAACCAGAAGTTGAGTTGGAAAATGGATATCCCAGAGTGGAACGAGAAAGATGTGGTCAATACGGAAGAATGGGTATTGATTTCCCACAACTTGCGCGAAGTACAGACGCTAATGAGTAATTATGTTGGAATTGTCAGAAGTGACCTGCGCTTGGAACGGGCAGCCCGTAGACTAGAATTGATTTATCAGGAAACAGAGACATTTTACCAGAAAACCAAAATATCCCCCGAACTCTGCGAATTGAGAAACATCATTACCATTGCATATCTCATTATTAAATCTGCTAGTATCAGAAAAGAAAGCAGAGGGCTACATTATACAACAGATTACCCTGTAAAGCGTTCACAAATCTGGGATACGATACTATAAATTAGTAGTTATATTTTTTCAACCATTTCCACCCCTGTCCAGTCCTCTCTTATGCCTTCTTGGAGATACAGTAGGCAGTAATGATGATATTTGTGAGCAGCCAGATCATGCGGATGCTTGTCCAAAACTTTCTCGAAGTAGAGAGATGCCTGATGGAATTCACGATAAAAATAGTGTTTTAAGCCTTTTTCAAAGTCTTTAAGTGTGTATTGTTTGAGTTTTTGACAATCAGGAGGATCACCGTGATAGAAATCATACACTCCTACAGGTTCTTTCCGTCCTTTTACAGCTACGCGTCCCAGAAACCTATATTGAAACAGGGAGAGGTTGGACATTTCCAGTAGGGTACATTCACTGACCAGGGTATAGTTGCCGAAATGTTTGGTAAGTCCTTCCATCCGGGCTGTCGTATTGACCGTATCTGAGACGACGCCAGCTTCGATACGCATTTGGTCACCGATGATGCCCATCATTAATGGTCCCGTATGCATGCCTATTCCCACCTGAATGGGTATGTTACCCATTTGAGTACGCTCTGCATTAAAACGCTGGATGGCATCATGTACCATCATGGCTGCGCATACGGCCTGATCTGCTGAATCCAGAAAAATTGCCATGACTCCGTCCCCAAAGTATTGGTTGACAAAGCCTCCATGAGATTTAATGATGGGACCAACCTTGCCCAGATAGTCATTGAGAAAACAGAAGTTCTCCTGTAGTGTCATCTTTTCGGCAAGTGTTGTATATGACCTGATATCGCAGAATAATACGGTTACATTTTCCTTTTCTACACTATCCCCCAATTGTATTTCCTCAACATTTTTTCTACCCAGTGAATGTATAAATTCATGCGGAACAAATCTGACCATGGCAGCATTTATTTTGGCTAGTTTTTCATTAAGCGCTTTTTGGGTATTGAGCTTCTCTTCCTGAGCATATCTTTTATCTCTTTCTGATCTTTGCATCCTGTATCCTAGTCCCAGTGAGAAGATCATGATATGAACAATGAAGGAAATGAAAAAGGGAACAAAAGTTTGTACCTCCATGAAGCTTCGAAGCAAGAGTAAAGAGAATCCTACCACAAAAATGACTGTTGAACCCGCGATAAAGTACAACGCAAGACGGGATTTAGAACGGTACAGACTTACAAAAAAGGCGGATAGGATGAGTATATCTAATCCAATTAGTATATGTATGACATTGTAGACTGTTCTCCGGTCAAACGTGAAATACAGGTAGCCTAGCAAGCAAATGATCATCATTAGTTTGGCACAAATGACCCATTTGATCCTTTGATCCCACTTAGGTGTGAGAGTCTTAGTTTTGAGGAAGCTTCTGGCAAACTGATAGTAAAAAAAACTGATAAGTAGAAGAAATGCTATAGCCAGATATTGGTTTATAATAGGATTCCAAAGACTGTAACTAGTAGCAATAGACTCAAAGATTATTACCAGACTCAGCGATAGTACGTATAGGGAATAGTAAAGATATGACCTGTCCCATGTGGCAAAGTAGATCATCAGGTGATACAATACCATGACAAGTAATATCGACACAAAGGTGATGTTGCCCAGGGATTGATTGTACATAAACTCATAGGTTCTCAGGCCCCAACTATCCCGGGAAGTGATTTCAGCATAAATGATCGGAAAAGAGGGTCCAAGCTGCTTACTGCGTATGAATACGTCTAGTGTGTCTGAAGGTAAGACCTTAAAGGCTACACACTGTTGTCTTCCTATCAGTAGATCTTTCTGGGCAGGCTGACGCAATTTTCCCGAACTTTTGTGAACGATCCGCCCGGTAGGGTACACAAAAAATACATCAACATAATCAGGTGATTCATACTCGGGGTGGTTGAGATAGAGAATCCAGTCCTGATTTTCCATGTCTGATACGAATATCCTGAAATGTCCCCAAAGAGCCTTATCGGGGCTAATATATCTGGCGATCTCTTCATATGGCCTGAAACGATCATACTGGTTCATGAGATTGTCTATAGAAAGGATATCTTTCTGGTCCTCTACCACAAGATGTATATCTTCCAACGATAAAAGGAAGGTTGAATCTGGATGTGATAAAATGGCGGTTTCCTGTGCGGAAATAAGTGTATGTATGGATAAAATACAGGAGAGTGAAAAAAGCCTCCATATATACCTGGTTGAATAAATATAGGTAGCTATGCGTTCCCACATGTGAACAGGTCAGGATTGTATAAAGTCTTTCAATTAATACCTGTTAATCAATATAATGTTTCAATTAACAGAAAGGATGTTTCGTTGAAGGCAAAAAATGTATCATAAACTTCCTTATACATATCTAACTTGAATTGATATACACATGTGATGAAATATTTAAATCCTGCATAAGTAAGGTAGTTAACTTTTTGCAAGAGCAGTTTGGTGATCAAATGATGGATAGTATGCTATTAGGGTAATAGCACCTGCAAATAATACTATGCTTAGTACTATGAATGCATAGATAATATTCCCTCCCTGATCAGAAGCACTAAAAAAGGGTAAGGTCATCATCATAATGAAGAAAAAACGCATCAATACATTCAATACATTAAAAAAAGAATTTACACGTCCTATGACATGATTGGGGACAATTCTCACAATGTAGGTAATACGTAAAATACGCGTTCCGGCATTGCAGATACCGATTATGGAGGCTGCCAGCAGTGCCAGTGGCACGGAGTGTGTCAAGGCCATAATCAGATACACTGTTCCTCCAAGGAAAAGCAGAAAAATAATTTGTTTGATAGTATGGCCCCTTTTCACCCACATACTGAGTCCCAGTACCCCAACACATATTGCTCCTAAAGAATATATACCCTTAAACGAAGCGAGTACAAAAGCATCGGCTTGCAGGTAGTCATTGACATATACGGGCATCATAACCTGTACTAATACCAGTAGTGAGAAAAACATTAGGTATGATGCAATACCAAATATCAGCAAGGGTCGATGTTCCCAAAGATATTCGAATCCCTGTCGAATCCTCTCCCACAATGCTCCTTTATCGACTCTTTTGGTATCAGATGGTACGTAGGGAATCTGGCTTACGAGAAGAAAACCTGCTATGTAGGTAATCCCATCCAGCAGGAATATTTTGTGTAGGCTCCAGGGAGTGATGGTAAGGCTTTCTGGCCACCAGTCGACATCGGGACTACCCCCTATGAAGATACCCGCCATCATCATACCTAAAAATGAAGTAGTTTGCCCTTGTATTTCCAGTGCACTATTCACCTTTGCATAGTACTTGGGATCAAATAGCTCCTGTACGAAGGCGTACAGATTTGGGTAGTGAACATTATAAGTAAACACAGTGCTGCAGTACACCAGTGCTATCAGAATGAAAGGTACAGAACTATACCAAAAGCCATATCCAGATACGCTCAAAAGTATACATGCCCCGGTACCGGTAAGAGTCATCAGAATATGCTTGCGGTTGTACCGGTCAATGATCGTTCCAGCAATGATACCCCAAAACAGGGAAAGTAGCGTGATCGCCCCAACCATTGTAGCATTGAGAAATTTACCATTTTCACCTCCCATTTCATGCACCAGATACCAGGGAATTGCCAGCATAGTTATACCTTGAGCAAATCCCGAAATAATATTTGCCAGGAAAAGTAAGATTAATGCCTTTACAGGCTTGGTCTTTTTCTGGCTGGAAAGGTCCAGTTGAGACTGATGCATTAATTTCTTCTGTTTCTGTTGGGGATGTTCCCGTCTGTTTGAATGTTATTTGCCGTGTCTGTAGAATCTGGTGTGGGCAATTGAATGGGAACATCGGTAAATACTTCCAGGGTATCTTCTTCCATAGACCAGTTGGCACGGACCGTAGCCTGCATCGGACTAAGATATTTTTTTTCAGGTAGCCGGTAAGGGTCAAGGGATCCTGGAGTCCACACCTGATTGGAGTCTTCGTCCAGTACCACACGAATTTGATAAGTGCCAGGCTCAAGAAATTGATAATGGAATACTGAATCGTATGTGGTTCTAACGAGTTTGTCATCCTTGAAAAGTTCCAGAACATAAGATCCGGAATACTCTTCAGATGTTACTACACCAGACCACATACCATACTTTGCCGGGTCAGGCCATTGCAGTTTATATCTGAAAACAGTATCCTCATATCCTAATGCATCACCTTCTATGTGTAGTATATAAGGCATTTTTGTGTCAGGGGTATTGGTTGGGCTAATTATGCCTTTAAAGCCATTGATCTCAAGCGAATAGGGTATGGCATTAACATAGGGTATATTTTCGCTAATGGCTGGTAATGAAAGGATTGTATCACTACTTTGTGGTTTATAGGTCACGGTATCGGTAAGGATCATAAATGAAGTATCTGATGAGTTCAAGGGCCATGAAGTATAAAAAGACATTTGCTGAACAGCCAGATCGTAAGAAGGCTTGATCACAAGCGGATTTTCCGGTTTCTTTTCCCGTGAGGGACGTAGTTGAAAAACAGTGTCTTCCCTGTTCCCCAGGCTATCTACAAGAGCTATTAGCTTTACATGACTCCTGTCTCCAAGTTGGTAGCTAGCTTTTAAAATGATCGTATTATCGCTGTTGGGAATAGCTGTAGAGGTAGATACAGGTCGATTGTCTTCCTGAAGCGAGTCAGCCATGGAGATCGAAAGAGAATCGATCAGGAATCGTTCTGAGATTTCCAGTGTAAGGATAGAATCGTTATACCAAAGGTAATCGCTAAAAGTAGGAGCCTGGTTATCTGGTAAAAAAGCGTATAATTTTACGGTAGTTGTGATAGCTGTATCGCTGAAGGCTATGACAGGATCTTCTGCAATCGCAATTATCTCAGCCAATTGATTGTAAGAGGTGGACTGGTCATTATCTACCACTCCATATATCTTGTAGAGGATATCCCGGAGGTTTTGAAAGGAGAATTTGCCTGCGGCATCGGTCTGGCTGATATAGTCTGGTTTTTTAAGGAATATATCATTATCTTCTATACTATCAGCAGGAAAAAGCATCAAGATCATCTCTTCCTGTCCTTTCCCAAGTATGGGACTCTGTACCTGGCCACTAACCTTCATACTGTCCAATTGATTTCCGGTACTGAAAGCAAAAGTATAGACACTTTCCAGGGTATTACCAGCATAGAAATCTGCGATATCTTTAGCCGTAATAACATATGTGGTATTGGGATTCAGATCGTCATTGAATTTAATTTTCAATCTCTTCCCATTATCGCTCATATACAGACGGGGAGGTATTTTGGGTAGTGGTGAAATAAATATTTCCGTACCATAGGTGGGCCTTTTAATGGATTCATCGAAATATAATTTCACTTTATTCGATTCGATATTCGTAGACTGATCAGTGGGAACTGTGCGGATAATTGTGGGTGGGATCTTATCTGCTTCTCCACCCGTAGGAGAAATCTGGTTTGCACAGGCCTCTAGCAGCCATACTAAGATAAGCCCTAATACCATCCGGCTCCCTATATCCCCTTTAGTCCATTTTATCATTACCTGCTAGCTTTACCCAATAAATTTCTTTTGATTCGCACATAAACATAAGTATTAAATACTAACCTAAATATTGTATGAGTTTTGGAAATACAATGAAACGGAAGAGCCCCGCGCAAAGCTTTTACACGGTTAAGCTACATTATCCTATGTATTGATCAGAAGCATACAGCATATTGTATAGCACTTATGCAAGTTATCCCCCAAAAACTCATAACTTTTCCACATACTTATCCACATGATGGTTATTATCGCAGTAATTGTACCCAACCTTTGGCTTCCTGAGGGATATTTTCGTCAGCATTCAGTTCTTCGTATTTGATAAAATAATAGTAAACACCATCTTTGGCTGCGTTACCTCCATTTACATTGCCATCCCACAATTTGGAAATGTTTTCGGTGCTACTGTGTACTTCGTTTCCCCAGCGGTCATAGATTACAATCTCATTCAGCACTACATCCCGGAAAAATACAGGTGTGAAGAAGTCATTAACACCATCTCCATTGGGTGTGAAAACATTTGACATGCTTAATCCTGGGCAGAACTCTACACATTTTGTAGGGGAGAAATCGCTTACATTACCTGCGGTATCTGAAGTAGTAATGGAATAACATCCTGCAAGGGAAGCTCCTTCCTCAAAGGTGAATACAAAAGTAGTGTCCATTCCAAATTCGCCGTAAGTGAAACGAGCCACTTCCCTGTATGGAACACCTTCCCGCTCTGCAAAATATAATGTAATCTCCTCGCCATCATTCTCGCAGACCTCCATATTTTTAGTAATGGTAATGATATGTGTAGCATTATCACAGTCTCCCTGAGCTGCATACTGTGGGAAGCATGGCGGGGTATTATCTTCTGCAGTACTGCAGGATATCTGTGAGTCGTTGATCAATACCTGTTTGATTCGGGGGATTGTGGGATCGTAGGTGCCAGTGGAACGCACGAAGTAACAAAAGTTGGTTTCCCGGTCCAATCCCTGATCCTGGAATGTATGTGTACCACTGCTCGTACCGTCTACGACTGCAATAGGTTCAAAATCCCCGTTGCCGCTGGCCCTGAATACCTCGTAACTACTATTGGACCAAGGTACATCTTCGGTCCAGGAAAGATTGATGTTTCCATTATCTCCCAACGTAGTGAGGAAAATGCTGGATGAGCGTTGCTTGGTCGTATCCCCCATGGGTACGCGAGTATCATTACTGTCAAATACCTCGATCCGGTAATTATACCCAGTGGAATCTGTATTTAATCCGGTATCGGTAAAAACCGTGTCATTGTATCCAAGTGTTGCTATTTCTCCTGCAGGGTATTCATTCTCGATCCCGCGAAATACTTTATAAGTATATGGAGGTGGATAAAAATCATCTATCTGTCTGGGTTGAGACCAACTCAGAAATATCTCACCATCTTCTGGATCCGTAACTGAAACACTATCATTGGTCGCATACAATGTATCGAGTTGTATATTAATACATACTTCGTTACTAGAACAGGATTCCAACTGAGCATCAATGCTCGAATTGAACTCATCCCGGAAGACTGAGGTTACCAGATAACAGAAAGATTCACTTTGTATATCATTTACCTGATTTAGGGAGTCTACAAACATTGTAGCATCCCAACCTTCATTAAAACCGATCAATTCGTAGCCAGCATCAGCTGGACTCATATCGCAGCATATGGTATCCTGCATGAATCCAGGTTCTCCTATTTTGCGATATACATTGTATCCTAGCGCATTGTCACACTCAGATGGTAGCCATTGGAGAGTAATTTGGCGCGATTCTTTGGTCGCACTGAGTTCAGATGGGGGAGGGGGTATGACTGTAATTGCGACGAGATGGTTTGCGCTCAACAGGGTAATTCCTGGCTCTTCAATATAGCTGATGTTATCACTGGCAAAAAAGTCAACCTGATAAAATTGCTTTCTGATGTTGTCACATATTGTATTCCATTCAAATGTACCAAAGACAGTATCAATTAAAGCTACAGAATCGGGAAAACGCAAGAGAGTGTTTTCTGTGCTTACAGGAAGTCCGTTGTAAGGAAAACGCAGTCCACTTTCTTCATCTTTAATTTCTCCAGTAATGGTAGGGAGATTATTGGTTGAAAAAGGACCATTATTACCCAAACCGGCATTATTAAGCCTGAAATAGATACTATCAACTGGATCAGGATCAAAGGCCAGAAAATCAAAGGAAATAGATTTTCCTGCAGTTACACAAGTATCTGTGAGGGCCTGTATCACGGGAGGGTTATTGTCGCAGTCCCGTACGAATATCACCATATCCCTGAGTACCTGCCCCAACTTGATACCGTTTCTGTATTCTTCTACAATATAGGCAATGTTGTAAGCACCAGGCTCACCTGGTACACGCCAGGTCATAAGACCCGTGACGGGATCTTGAACCAGTGGGCCATTTTCATCAAACGAATCATCATCATCTGGAAAACGGTACCCTGTAGCCATCTGAGGAGAAATACCTTTGGAAGGATCATACTGCATAGAGGCTACAATTTTGTATGCAAGAGAATCTCCGTCGGGATCAAATCCTCCAGGGTTGTGAGACCAAAGTTTGCCGATACAAGCTTCATCGAGTGGAGTATTAAGAAGGATGGGTGTATTGTTGGTTCCCAGGATGGGATTTGGAATATCTACGATGGTGGTAACATAAAAAGCCTGTTCGCCAGGCTTACTGATGTTTCTGATGTCCTCACGGCGTGCTACATCAAAGTATCTGAGTTCGAATTTTGCGTTTGCCGGAAAGGTGTAAACTACTGTATAAATATTCATCTTCACAGTCTTGTATACTTCCTCACCTCTGCGTGGATTTTGAATTTCGCAATCACTGGGTGGATTCCTGTCCAGGTCTCCATTGGCTCTTGGGATAAGATTGAGCACATCGCGAAGCACAGGATTATTACTGACGCTCCAGATTTCGATATCTGCTGAACAACGATCTACACCTGCTGGAGCTGGATCTGTATAGGTAGTCAACGTAATCCTGTAGGTAGTACCTTCTATCAACTCTGCAACAATCTGTCCTGCGAGATT
>CAYXVE010000008.1:23727-120115 GCA_964468435.1 uncultured Bacteroidia bacterium
TAATCCTGTAGGTAGTACCTTCTATCAACTCTGCAACAATCTGTCCTGCGAGATTGTGTGTTGCATACACCTTCCCTGTCAACAACAGCATTATACACATACAAGCCAAAACAACAAGTCCCCTTTTTCTTATAAAGATCTTTTCCGCCATCATTATTTCTATAATCAGAATATAATATGAAACTTACCAGAATTAATCTACACCATCAGTCAATTAAAGTAACTAATTATTTAAAATGATTAACTCTACCATACAAACTAAGTTATCATTTTGCGCAATTTAAACGATAAACAATGTGTAATAACCTAATTTACGTGTAGCTTTTTTTTTCGTTTGTAAACAGTCAGATGATATTTTTAGGAACTAATCGCTAAATAAAGAATAAAAACCTTTTTAAATATTGCAATTCCCAGTAAAAAATCCGTATTTGCACCACCATTTTAGCTATCATCGTTTTAGTCAGCCTAAATATGGATACACAAAGTTACAAAACGGTATCTGCCAACAAGAATACTGTTGAGAAAAATTGGTTATTAGTGGATGTAGAAGACATGCCAGTGGGTAGAGCTGCATCTGGAATTGCACGTCTACTAAGAGGTAAGCATAAAACTTACTTTACCCCTCATGTCGATTGTGGCGATAACGTCATTGTCATCAATGCAGAGAAGATACGCTTTACTGGTAAAAAGTGGTATCAAAAAGAATATCTGCACCATACGGGTTATCCCGGCGGCCAGCGTTCTATATTTGCGAGACAATTGCTAGATAAGCATCCTGAAAGAATTCTCGAATTTGCTGTAAGACGTATGCTACCCAAGAACAAACTCGGTAGACAGATCATCGGGAATCTCAGAATTTACACAGGAAATGAACATCCCCACGAAGCTCAACAACCGGAACCTTACGAATTGAAAAAATAAATTGCTAACCATTGACATATTATGAATAAAGTTGTTGCTGTTGGTAGAAGAAAACGTGCTATAGCAAGAGTGTTTTTAGCTCCAGGTACAGGATCTTTTGTCATAAATAGTCGAAACTTTGAAGAATATTTTCCTTCTGAGTTACTTAAAATGAAAGTCCGTGAGCCATTTAATGTAATTGAGACTGGACAGGGACAGTATGATGTGATCGTGAGAGTAAATGGAGGAGGAATCAACGGTCAGGCTGAAGCTGTACGTTTGGCTATTTCCAGAGCGCTTATTCAAACCAATGAAGAGTTTAAGCCACCATTGAAGAAAGAAGGGTTTACTACCCGTGATTCGCGTAAGGTGGAACGTAAAAAATATGGTAAAAAGAAAGCAAGAAAGAGTTCACAATTCTCAAAACGCTAAAGAAGGCATATTTACAATATATGGAGGTTACTTATCAAAATTTACTGGATGCTGGAGTACATTTCGGACACCTCAAGAAGAAATGGAATCCACAGATGGCGCCTTACATTTTTATGGAGCGAAATGGCATCCATATTATCGACTTGTACAAGACCAAGCGAATGTTGGATGACGCCTGTCATGCCACACGTCAGTTGTCTGTTTCGGGTAGAAAAATACTCTTTGTAGCAACCAAGAAGCAGGCAAAGGAGATCGTTGAGCGTGAGGCAAAGCGTGTGAATATGCCATATGTGACAGAGAGATGGTTAGGTGGCATGCTCACAAACTTCTCTACGGTGAGAAAGAGTATTAAGCAGATGAACAAAATCGAAAAAATGGAGACTGATGGCACCTTTGATCGAATCAACAAAAAAGAGCGCTTGATGTTTACTCGTGAGAAAGCCAAACTAGAAAAAGTACTTGGTGGCATAGCTGAACTTAATCGTCTCCCATCTGCACTTTTTGTAGTGGATATTATGAAAGAGCATATTGCTATCTCAGAAGCACGCAAGCTTAATATCCCAACCATTGCCATGGTAGATACCAACAGTAACCCCAATCTGGTAGATTTTCCTGTTGCTGCTAATGATGATGCAGCAAAATCTATCGAACTCGTCATGGCTGCAATTGCTGACTCAATCGCTGAAGGACTTGAGGAGAGAAACAAGAAGCGTGAGGAAGAAAAAATTCGCAAGGAAGCTGAGAGACAACAAAAGGAGGAGGAAGCAGAAAAAGCTTCCTGATTTATCCGTTCCAAAATATAGAAAGAGAGAAGGCCCATACCAGAAGATTTCTCTTTTTTTTCTATATATGCAGCATCTACAAAATAGACAACGTCTTTCCTAAAAAGGAGATGCACAAAAAATATACGCTTTTCGGGATCTTTCTTTTGATGTCTTTGACGCTGTCAGCTCAACAAGCTGTAAAGGTTGATAAGGCATATGTAGATGTAGTCTATTTGAAAAACGGTAATATCATCCGTGGAGAAATTCTGGAACACATCCAAGATCAATACGTGTCCATCCAAACCCCAGATCAGAACATCTGGAGATTTGCGTATAATGAGCTTACTCACATTACACTAGAACCAGTCTCCCATATCAAGCCTATAAAATTTATACAACAGCCTGAAAAAGGTTTTAATGGCAAAATTAGCTTAAGTACATTAGTTGCAAATGGTAAGCCGGAGTATGAGCGTTCAGTGATTCCTGCTCTATTTATCGTACAGAGCTATAGATTTTATCCTTTGCTAAATACTGGAATCGGGACAGGATTGAAAGTACTGGATCGCGGAATGATGCTTCCGGTTTTTGTTGAAATCAACGGGGATATCACCACTGGAAGGACTATAAATCCTTACTTATATGCACAAGGAGGCTATGGATTTGCAATTCATAAAGGTCAACAGAGGCAGATCTGGGAGAATGGAGAATGGATAGATGAGACGGGTGAAGTAAAAGGAGGTATATATGCAGGACTGGGAGCGGGTATCCGTTTACTTACCAAAAATGATATGAGTTGGTTATTTACTCTGGGATACACTTATCAGGCTTATGAAGAAACATATGGGGGGAGCCGCTTCGAAGGAGAGCGAATTCACGAAAAACTAGGGTTTCAGCGCATCACGGTTTCTTTTGGGATAAGCTGGTAGACTGAGGAAGCTGGTTTTGTGCGACTTCCTCATTGATTTTTTTTCTGTTGTATAGATCTACGTTGATTTTCCAGGTCAAAAAGTTGGTTCAACACATCAATCAAATTTTCCTGTTCGCCGCGTTTACAGGCAGCTTTTAAATGCAATACCGGCATCCGGAGTATCTTGTTCAACATGCTTAGCGTAACATCTTCCAGTAATTGAGATTCTTTATCGTTACTATCTTTGAGAAAACGAGAAAGCTCTTCCCTGCGGATTTGTTCGAGTGCTGCTTTGATTTTATGTATGGTAGGAGATATAATCAACTCCTTCTGCCATTCGTGAAAGGCAGTGATTTCTTCTCGGATGATTTGCTTTACTGCTGCGATTGATTCCCGTCTTCTGTTTAATACTTCCTGGGTACGACTTTGTATATCATCTACATTATAGCAGATTACATAGGGCAGATTTTCAACGTCAGGATCAATAGACCTCGGTACGGAAAGGTCAATAAAAAACTGTGAGTGAAGTCTTTCTTCCGGTAAGATAGCGCTACTGATTATAGGATCGGAGACGCTTACTGCTGATATGATGACATCAAAATGGGTGAGTTGAGAAGGCCAGTGTTCATAAGGGACCACCTGGGCTCCTGTCTCCAGTGCCAGATTTTTAGCTTTACTTATCGTACGATTACTGAGGTATATTTCTTTAAATTTAGTCGAATCGAGATTTCTGGCAACATCACTTCCCATTTCTCCCAGACCTATCACAAGAATACGGGGATGATCTAGATGGGTGATCAAGGACTCTGCAAGCTCAGTTGCAGCATAACTTACTGATGCAGCTCCATCGCGGAATGCAGTCTCCTGATGTACTCGCTTATTGGTATGAAAGATCGTATGTAGCAAGCGATGCATAAATGCCCCAGCCAGTTGTAGCTCATGCGACCATGAATAAGCCTTTTTGATCTGATTTGCAATCTGTATATCTCCTAGTACCGTAGAATGCAATCCCATAGAAACCTCGAAGAGATACTCCACAGAGGCTGCATTATCATCTATAATCCTAAAGTAGGAACGATAGGGTCCGCTATCGGTTATTCCTTTCTCCATACAGAGTAATGATATGATTTCCCTTGATAGATCTACTTCAGAAACATAATATACTTCGGAGCGATTACAGGTTGAAAATATCAGTACTTCAGATAGTCCAAGAACTTCTGAGGTTCTGTGAAGCAACTTTTTACAGATATCTTCAGAGAGATAGATCAACTCACGAGTTTCTACAGGTGCATATTCATGTGATAGTACAACGGCTTTTAGCGCGTATTTCATAATTTTTTGCCTCTTGTAGTAATCGCTATTTATTTATATTAACACCTAAATATAAATATAAGTTAACCAAGATTCACAGGTTTTTGCCAGAATTACAAATTTATGCGAGCATTTAATACACAACGTATTGTCAGGTTTGTCATCTACGTATTAGCGTTGGCTTTGTTGGGAGGATCCCTGACTTATTCCAATTACCTTGCTAATCAGTTAGAGGAGAAAGAAAAAAAGGAGGTTCAGCTTTATGCAGATGCACTGGATATTATAGCTAATGTAGATTATAATGTGGATTCGACTGCTGCAATAAAATATTGGGAATTCATCATATATGAGATCGTGCAGCAACCCGACAAGAGAATCCCCAGATTACTCGTAGATGAAAGCGGAGAAATTACGTCCATTTATCCAGAACTAGATGATAACTACCCTGAGGAGAAAAAAGATCAGATCAGATACCAAAAGCTTGATCAATTCAAGGCTGAACATGATCCTATCATCGTAGAGTACGCTCCGGGAAGCTTTCAATATGTATATTATGGAGACTCTTTTCTACTCAAACAGCTTCGATGGTTCCCTTTTTTACAACTCTTGGTTGCTTTTGCATTTATTACTGTTGTATTCATCGGTTTTGCAGTCGCCAAACGGAATGAACAAAACCGAGTATGGGTAGGGCTGGCCAAAGAGACTGCTCACCAGTTGGGAACACCCGTTTCCAGTTTGATGGCTTGGATAGAACTGCTGAAACTCAAAACGGAAGATAGAACCGATGAGTACAATATGCTGGAAGAGATGGAACACGATGTAAAACGCCTTGAAAATATTACCGAAAGATTTTCCAAGATTGGATCAGAGCCGGAACTGCAGTCCGTAAGCCTGAGGGAAGTTCTGGACCGCTCAGCCAACTATGTATCTAAGCGTATGACCCGGAAAGGGAGTATCAAATTGGAAGTGGAAAATTTGATATCTCCTGAAAGTATTCTCATGATCAATCCGCAATTGTTTGACTGGGTGGTAGAGAATTTATTGAAAAATGCGCTGGATGCAATCAATACCAGGGAAGGAAAAATTGTGATAGAAGCAGGTGAGAAAGGAGAACAGTATTTTATTGATATCATCGATACTGGTAAGGGTATTCCCAAAGGACAGTTCAACAAAGTATTTGATCCGGGTTTTACTACCAAAAAACGTGGATGGGGACTGGGACTTAGCCTGTCCAAACGCATTATAGAACAATATCATAAGGGGAGAATATTTGTAAAGCATTCTGAGTTGGGTAAAGGAACTACATTTAGAATTTTACTTCCCAAGCGTTCTTCCTGAAATGATTCTGTTTAATCTTTGGGTGAGAGGTGACAAAATATTATTTTCGACCTATGCAAGTCGTGATATTTGATCAACCTGGAGAGCCTACAGTATTATATATGTGAATATAGAAAGCCCATGCCCGGGGCTTATCGCAACAATTGTTATCTAGTTTTGTTTGCTGAAAACACAGTTATTAAATTATAATCAAATTGATTAAGCAGGATATTTTTTTGTCACTGCATCAGTTGACAAAGCGCTACGACAAACATCTGGCAGTCGATCAGGTAGATCTGAATGTTCCCAGTGGTAAGATTTATGGGCTTCTGGGCCCCAATGGTGCGGGAAAGACCTCTATTATCCGTATGATAACCGGTATTACTGTACCGGATGAAGGCAGCATGCTGGTAGAAGGTAAACCTTGGTCAAGAGACGAGATACTGCGTATGGGATATATGCCAGAAGAACGTGGACTGTATAAGAAAATGAAAGTACTGGAGCAACTTGTCTATTTGCTCGAGTTAAAGGGATTGGCGAAGCGGGAAGCCAAAAAACGGGGGGAAATTTGGCTGAAAAAAATGGGATTAGAAGACTGGAAAAATAGTAAGTCTGCTGAATTGTCCAAAGGGATGCAACAAAAAGTGCAGTTTATTGCCACTGTAGCACATCAACCTAAACTCCTGATCTTGGATGAACCCTTTTCCGGTCTGGATCCGGTCAATACAAAAGTTATCGAACAGGAGATACATCGAATGAAAGATCAGGGAACGACCATTATATTTTCTACCCACCGTATGGAGCAAGTAGAGGAATTATGTGATTCGATTGCCTTGATCAATAAGGGGAAAGTGATACTGGAAGACGAAGTACGTAATGTGAGAAGACGTTTTCAGAAAAATTTATATCATCTGGAATTTCAAGGCGAAGCACAGACTCTCCATCAACTGCGGGGAGTAGAAGTGACCATAGATACTCCTGAGCGGGCAACTATCATATTTGAAGATAGACGATCTCAGCAAGACATACTACACCAGCTAGTGGACTTACCGCTTGAGATCATCTCTTTTAATCTTTCTATGCCCAGATTGAATGAAATATTTATTGAGCTCGTTAGTGAAAAACAACTTGAATCTACAACAAGTGTCTGATCATGATATACACTGTATTTAAACGTGAATACTTCAACATTGTCCGGAAAAGAAGCTTTTGGTTTGGTATATTGTTGTTTCCGCTATTTATAGGCTTTTTTGCCGGCATTCAGGCAATTGCTTTGATCTATACTGAAGAAGAGGCCTACACCTTCTTGATTCCAGGGGTTGATACGCCGGAGGTATTCCAGGTCCTGGAAGAGGCAGATATGAAAAAAGTAAATTTTCAATGGAAGGCAGACTTTGGGCTATCGAATCTGATGGATAGCATCTCAAATAAAGTGGCTATCCTGGAACTTCCACCTATGCAGGAAATTGATAAAGACGATCCCAGTTTGGTCTTTCGCATACACAGTAAGGAAAATGTAAGTATCCTGCTGCAAGAGACGGTCGAAGATAAACTGAAGGGCATTATCGAGCACTATAAGTTGCAGCAGGCAGGTCTTAGTCAGGAGGATCTCGATAAATTATCCTTCAAGCTACGCGGTCAGTCTGTCAAAGACGGTAAGACCTCTAATCCATTTATAGCCGGTGCAGCTGGCTATGTCATGGGCTTTCTGATGTATTTACTACTGACGATCTTTGGTAGTATACTCATGCAGGGAGTAATCGAGGAAAAGACCAATCGCATCGTGGAAATCATTGTCTCTTCAATCAAACCCTTTCATTTTATGATGGGTAAGGTCACTGCTCTTGCAGCAGCTGGATTGACCCAGTTTTTGCTACTGATTTTTCTGTCAGGAGGCTCACTCCTGGTAGTATCCATCATTACGGGTTCCTTGATGCAACCTTCTGTGGTAGAAATACCCAATACACCCCAAGTAGCAGAGGGATCTGAAATGATTATGGGGGAGTTGCAGGGTACCATTGAATCGTTCAACTGGAATATCCTCTGGCTATTTCCCATTTATTTTATTGGAGGTTTTCTCCTGTATGGATCATTGATGGCTGCGGCTGGTGCAGCTGTGGATAATATTCAGGATGCCCAGCAGTTTACAACGCCTATCGTATTACTCATGGTCATTCCTTTTGTCTTGATGTTCAGCATTATCCAGAGTCCCAATACCGGTCTGGCTGTATTTGGTTCCGTTTTTCCATTTTTCTCTCCCATCGTTATGATGGCGCGAATGGGTATAACTACTGTACCCTGGTATCAAATTTTACTTTCGGTGTTATTGCTGGCAGGTACCATATTGGGTTGTATCTGGATTGCTGCCAAAATCTACCGGGTCGGCATTCTGATGTATGGAAAAAAGCCTGGCTTCAAGGAAGTTTTTCGTTGGCTAAGATATTCATAAGTGGTGTGTCGTATTAGAGATAAGCTAACAGCGTCTGTTGATCACATGATAGATATTTAGTATCCCTCTCTGAATTTCTCTTTACGAAATTATGCCCCCCTTGACCGGAAAGCGTGTTGCACAAGGGAGGCTGACCATGGGCTAGGGTGTTTGCGAAAAAAATGATCTGTCAGATATAATCCATCAGGCTGACAATTTAATTTATCCAAGATGATAGTTAAATATAATATTTTCGCATCTCTCAGCTTGAGCTCATAACATTGATGGATGGCTATTATTCTTGATTTTCCTGAAAATCAATAATCTCAGTGGGTTTATCCAGAAAGTGTTCAAACCAGAATCTGGCAGCCAACCGGTTGGAATGTGTGCGCTTTTTGCCTCGAAATCCATGCCGTTGATAAGGATACAGCATAAAATCAAACTGTTTTTCCTCTTCTATCAGCTTGTCCACTAGTTGGACTGTATTCTGCATGTGTACGTTGTCATCTGATGTGCCATGTGTGAGCAACAGTTTCCCTTCCAGCTTGCTAGCATAAGCCATCACTGAGCCATTGTTGTAACCTTCTGGATTATCCTCAGGATGATCCATATACCGCTCCGTATATACATTGTCGTATAGCCTCCAGTCCGTGACTGATGCTCTTGCTACTCCGTGTGTGAAGTAGTCGGCACCATAGGTAAGAGCCATACAAGTAGTATACCCACCATAGCTACCACCAGTGATACCGATTTTGCTGGCATCGACAAAAGGTTTTTGTTGCAGCCACTTCACGGATTCGATTAGATCATGCATTTCCCATTTACCTAGATTTCGATGCATCATTTCCATACCTTTTTTCCCAAAATGACCTGATCCACGATGATCTACTGTGATGACGATAATGCCTTGCTGGGCCCAGAAATGGTTGGAATAGCTTTGATAACTGTTTCTTACACGTGCGCTCCCAGGGCCGCTATAAATTTGATATATAATGGGATATTTTTTGCTTTCGTCAAAATCGGGAGGAAGTACCCAGAGTGTTGGCAAGTTGTATCCGTCTGTACTTGGTATGGTAAACAACTCAACCTTTCCCATTGCGTATTGATCTACATTTGCGTGGTAGGTGGTTCCAAGCGTTTTGAGGATCTCTCCTTTTTTATTCCGTATCACTTCGGTCGTGGGTTGATTTATATTGCTATATGTATCTATGATGTAGTCTCCTGATGGAGAAACCTCACAACTATGTATGCCTGGTTCAGGTGTCAGGTTGGTCAAATCACTGCCATCTACATTGATCTTGAACAGGTAATTATCCGTTGTAGCTCCCTTATTTCCCATAAAATAAATCTCACCGTTTGTATGGTCTACCAGTTCGATACTATTTACTGCCCAGTCGCCTTTCGTCAACTGCTTGATGAGATTACCCTGCATGTCGTAGAGATACAGATGTCTCCAGCCACCCTGATCAGAACGCAGAATGACCCCTTTTCTGTCTAGCAGAAAAGTGATATCTTCAAAAAATTCGACCCAAGCATCTTGAGTCTCTGTGTAGATGAGTTTTTTATCTCCAGTGGCTGGATCAGCAGAATAGATGACCAGATGATCCTGGTCCCTGTTCATTTGTTGAAACCACAATTCCTTGCTGTCAGGTGTCCAAAAAGGCCATGCTGTGTATTCAAAGTTTTCATTGATGTCTACCCATACAGTCTCTCCTGTTCCAACATCTGCAATTCCCAGCTTAACGATGGGACTTACATCTCCTGATTTGGGATAACGTTGTTCTTCCAGATATCCATGTACTCCTTCGGCTACATATATGGGAAACTCTGGTACAGGACGGTCATCAAATCGTAGAAACGCGATCTTTTCACTGTTGGGAGACCACCAGAAAGCTGCATAATTACTTCTTCTTCCCAATATTTCTTCCATATATACCCATGAAGCCCACCCGTTGTAAATAAGTTCTGCACCATCAAAAGTTAGTTGAGTTACTTGTTGGGTTTGAGCATTCATTACAAAGAGGTTGTGATCGCGAGTAAAAGCGATATATTCTCCATTTGGAGAAAATCGTGGATTTTTTATCTTTTCACTATCAGTAATTTCCAGGATATTTTGGTTAATTCTGTCTGCAAAGATGAGTTTTTCAGCCTTGCGATATATCAGGTAATTGTATTCTTGATCATGTGCAGTGGGACTTGTGTGTTTCAGATCATCTGGCAGAAAAGTATTGACCGCCTCCAGGGGACCAAAATCCGTGGCATTTCCACTTTCAGCTTCTACCTGTTTCCACGAAATTTTGCTTTGATTCATTTCTTGCATCAGGTAATGTTGGTCGTCAATCCACGTTTCGATATATGGGATTGAATTATATAGTATATCTCCCTGACCCTCATACACTTGCTCAAAAGTAAAGTTTTGTTTCTGGGCAGATAGGGTAGAGATGGAGATTAATATAAGTACGTGTACAATGATAATTTTTTGCATGGTATTGTTATAATGATGTATTTCAATGATGTAATTTATGATAAGTAAAGTATTTAATTACAATCTCCTTGTACTTGTGATACCACTTGTTGTGGATCTTTGATCCTATCGTAAAAAGATTTGATTGTGTTGATACACTCTCTTCTGGCTTTTCCTTTTACAAAATCTGAAGACTTAATACAATCGATGATAGCATCTTCCTTTCGGCTGAATAGATCAATAATGCGCTGTATTTCTTCCTCATCGGTACACAATTTTCTGAATTGCTGTCTTTCCATTTCTCCTATATTGGTATAAGGAGCATTGACCATCTGTGAAAAGTCAAAATCGTAGGGTATGACTATAGGCTTGTGATCCTCCGTTCGCTCTAGGATTTCAATATTTTTGTTGAGGGTAATGTCCCAGTCCAAATTTCCGATCATACACTGGAAAAAGTGCAGCTTGGTCAGTAGTTCACTATCCAGTTCTTCTACAGAGATTTTTTTATCCTTAATATCTTCACATTTCACGCGTTCGGCAAGATCGTCATCATCTTCTATAAAAAAAGCATACTCTTCCTGAGGAGGAAGATTACCCATCCAATCTTCATAAGTAATTTTGGCAATTCTCACCTGGAAACTATATTCTGTAATGAGGTTGTAGAGTTTATACACCAGGTACTCACGATGTACATAGTCGCTGCTTTCACAATGAGTAACGAGTTTGAGCTTGTTTTGTCCTTCAAAGGGACCTATTGGTGGATCTTTTTTGCGACGAAAATCCAGTTCTAGTGGAGGAAAGATACAATGACCGGGTCTGCGCCGGAAGTTACCTCTTAAAGATACCTTGAGGTCGGTGATTGCATCCGATCCATCAGGTAGTTGTTGTATGAGTTGTGCTTCAAATTCTTTGGGATCGTCATCTTCGCTGGGAGGAGCAAGTCTTGCGCGTTGGATGGCTTCGATGTCCATGATCAGCCTTATTTCAATCAGTTCATCTGATTCAAACAAAGTTTTCTGACCATATATGCATACAGCCATACATAATAATAGTAAACAGGTCAGAAAGTGTTTTGAAATCCGGTTCATATGTTTTAGAAAATCAATTATAGGGTAAATTCTAGAATATTTCATACAAACTAAAATGCCAGAAATTTCGTTATTTAACCCGTATTTGTAAATTCAACTTCTAAATATTATTACGTAATCTTCAAGATTGAGATTAATATGAAAAATATTTGTTGTGCTTTTTTCCTAATTATAAGCATAATAGTTTGCTCTTTCCCGCTTTATGCTCAAAAATCTGAAAATCCACCCATTCTGATCTTTGAAAAAGATACTGTATACAAGTCTGAATTTGAAAGAGTATATCAGAAAAATAATGGGGGATATGAAGCAGCCAAACAGCACAGTAAAGAACAGTACCGCGAATACCTTGACCTCTATATTAATTTCAAGCGCAAAGTGTTTGAGGCTGAAGCACAGGGACTACATGAAACAGAAGCGTTTAAACGTGAGTTTGAAACCTATCGCAAACAACTTGTCCAGCCGTATCTTTCGGCAACTGATGTAGAAGAGAAACTGATTGAAGAGGCTTATGAACGTTCGGGCTATTTGGTCAATGCCAGTCATCTGCTTCTGAAGGTAGCAGAAGATGCATTACCCGAGGACACCCTAAAGACTTATCAGCACATGATGGCTATTCGCGATTCTATCCTGTCAGGTAAATATTCGTTTGAAGAGATGGCTCAAAAATATTCTGAAGATCCTTCAGTCAAGCAGAATGATGGCGTGCTGGGATACTTTAGTGCTTTTGATATGGTATATCCCTTTGAGACAGCAGCATTTCAGACACCTCTAGGAGAAGTATCGGAGCCTGTGAGAACGGTCTTTGGATACCATTTGCTTAAGGTAAATGACAAGCTTGATAAAGCAGGAGAAAAGCGGGCTTCACATGTTATCATCAGAGTCGGGGATAGATATAGTGCCAAAGATTCTACGCAGGCCCTTGACCTGATCAAGGAAATACACCAAAAGTTGAAGGAGGGAGCAGATTTTGCCGAGATGGCCCGTCAATACTCTGATGACCCGGGTACCGCCAACAAAGGCGGAGAATTAGGTACTACCCGGCTGCTTCCTGCAATGGAGCAGCAGAAGATCAAGCTTGCTGAAGGGGAGTTCTCAGATCCCTTTATCACTCCTTATGGTTGGCACATACTCAAGGTGACGGAGGTCATTCGCAGACCATCTTTTGAAGAGTCAAAAAGCAGTATCCAACAACGAATTTCCAGAGATAGCCGCTCAAAACTAGGCCGTGAGGCATTGCTCAATCGAATCAAGAGCGAAAATGGATTTGAGTATAACTCCACAACATTTGAGCAATTTGTCAGTCAGATAGATGCTGCGTTTTCCAGAGGTACCTGGAGACCCGATTCTACCCAGGAAGCCCTTTATAATCAACCGCTTTTCTCAGTCTCAGGTAAATCTCCTGTATTGCTACAGGAAATGGTAGATTATTATCAGCAAAATCGACTTCGATATCCCAGGCTCGGACCTGAGCGTGCCGCAGAAGTGGTGAAGGATAATTTTATCAGACAGTGGTTGCTGGATTATGAGGAACAACAATTGCCCCAGAAAAATCCGGAATTCGGATATCTGCTCAAGGAATACCGGGATGGAATCTTGCTCTTCTCCCTCATGGAAGAGAAAGTATGGAAAAAAGCCGTTGAAGATACTACCGGACTTTTGGAATACTATCAAAATCATCAGGAGGAATTTTACTCCAATGAGAGTGTGGATGTGGTGGAGTACCGCTGTACATCCGATACGATCATTCAGAAAGTAAAACAGTTGATCAAGGCAGGAAACACTGAAACCCAAATCGATTCTATCATTAATCAAAATTCGGCGCTCAATGTTCGGATCATTACCGTAAATTACGAAAAAGGAGAGTCAGACTTGGATGCTAAGCTGTTTGATCAACCTGTGGGATACACAACTGCTGTTCAACAGGAAAATGATACTTATCTGATCCGTGTGCTAAAAGAAAAATTTGATGCCGGAACAAAGTCTTTTGAAAAGTCAAAATCTGAATGTATCACTAAATATCAGGACTATCTGGAAAATGAATGGTTGGATGAATTGGCTCAGAAATATCCTGTAGAAATTAATCAAGCAGCATTTGGAAACTTATTCCAGTAAAAGCTGTTCCAGATAGGTGTGAAGTATCTCGCATTGGTCAGTACGTTAAATGAATACGGGATCATGGCTTGGTAATCAAATGACGCATTTGATATTGGCATTTTGTAAGCTGAAATATTAATTTTGATAGGTTGAATTTGTTTCCAATTTGCTGGATACATGGCTCGAGTCTTTGAAAAAAAGAATTTCCATGAATAAATTAAGGAATGTGATTGCCGGAAGTTTTTTGATGCTGTTAATCATGGTAGGTTGTAAAGATGATAAGCGGCATTTTAAGGGAGATGCTGTGGCAAGATACAAGCAACAATATCTCTATGAGGGAGAACTGACATATCATTTACCTAAAGGTTTGAAAGGAGAGGATTCCATTCGCCTGGCAAAAAAGTATGTGGACAACTGGCTTACTGCTAGGGCTATTGAAGATAAGGCCCATACCGTACTACCCAATCTGGACCAGGAAATTATGAATAAGTTAGAGGTCTACCGCAGTAGATTGATTGAACATGAATACATGGATTACGTTATAGAAAATGAATTGTATTCAACTATATCTGATAGAGAATTAGATAGTTATTACGAAAAAAATAAGGAAAGATTTACTAGTAAAGCTGACTTTTACAGTTTTTTTTACGTTAGTTCCAAAGATTCATTTGATCCAAGGCTCATCGCATCAATTAGAAGCAGAGATGAAAATATGTTACAGGAGCTGGTCGATTGGTGTTCTCAACACGAAGACATCGAATATAAGCTTGATAGTACATATGCTACAGAGACAGAATTAGAAATGATCAGCAAAGGATTTCCGCTTAATATCAAGCGCGTACCGCTCAATCAGGTTTATACCTATGATTATGCAGATCCCTCTACAGGAAATATCACACATCATTTGTTTAAGATGTTAGGAAAGGTAAAAGAGGGTGAACAAAAGCCCCTGATGATGTCTAAAGATGAGATAAGGGCGATTATAATCAATCAGCGAAAGCGCAAGCTAATGGACCAGACCAAGAAGTGGTTATTGGATCAGGCAAAAATGAACCGTGATGTCGCTATATTTTAAATGCTGCTAAAAGAAATTTTTTTATGATCGAGTCAAAGAAGTTGTTGATATTAGTGAGTATGCTGCTCACATTTCAGATGCAGGGGCAAGTATTGGACCGGATAGTTGCAGTTATCGGAGAGGAAGTCATACTAGCTTCTGATGTAGAAGATACCTATAACTATGTCATTCTGAATGGAGAGAAGGATGATGGCACCCTGCGTTGCAGGGTTATGGAAAACCTGATCGTAGATAAACTGATGCTCAACAAAGCCGAACAAGACAGTATTGTTGTATCTGAAGCACAGGTAGATGCAGAAGTTAATCGGAGAGTGGATTACATGCTAAACCAGATGGATGGTTCGCAGGAAGAATTTGAGGAGATATACGGGAAGCCCGTACTACAGTTCAAAGAAGATATCAGAGCAGAAATAGAAGACCAGCTACTGATCAATCAGCAACGCTCACAGATCATTGAGGAAGCTACGATTACTCCCAGAGAAGTCAAGGAGTTTTTCAAGTCTATCCCTGTAGATAGTTTAGGGTTGTTACCCGCTGAGGTGCAGCTCAACCATATTGTCATTAATGTACCCTGGTCTGATGAAAGTAAAGAGGTAGCCAGAAAGGAACTCATGGAATTGAGAAGAAGGATTATAGAGGAAGGTGCCGATTTTGCTGAGCTTGCCAGGAGATATTCAGACGATGGTGGGTCAGGACGTAGAGGGGGTATGTTACCTACTTTTGGCAGGGGACAAATGGTACCCAAGTTTGAAGAAGTTGCTTATGGAATGAGGGCGGGAGATATGTCTGATGTATTTGAGACAGAGTTTGGGTTTCATTTTATCAAACTTCACAAGCGCCAGGGTGAGTTGCTTACAGCCAGCCATATATTGAGGAAACCGCGTCCCAGTGAAAAAGGTGACTCACTAGCGATAGCCAAACTCAATGAAATTAGAGAATTGATTGATCAGGATTCGCTTTCTTTTGAAGAAGCTGCTATCATCTATTCTCAGGACCGTGCTACCAAGGATTGTGGAGGGTGTATCACAAATCCCAAACAACCCGGTGAATTGAGTGTACCCCTGGATGCTCTGCCCGCAGATATGTACTTTAAGGTGGAAGATATGAAACTGGGAGATATATCAGAGCCGCTGAAACTGGACGAAATGAGTGCCGGGGGACGTGAATCCTATCACATGATTTATTTGAAAAGAAAAATTCCTCCCCATAAACCCAATCTCAAAGACGACTATAAGACCATTTACAACGCAGCTATGCGGGCCAGGCAGGGAGAGATCATGGAGAATTGGCTGGAATTGGCAAGGAATAATATATATATTGATATCAAACCTAATGAGTGTACCAACGCTCTGAAAAACTGGATTAACTAATGCAGAAATTTAATACGGAAGTTGAAGCTGCGGATGCGCTGGCCAATAAATATCAGGAACTGAAGCAGGAAATAGCTAAGGTGATAGTAGGGCAGGATGATGTAATCGAAAAATTGCTGATAGCACTTTTTTGTAAGGGACATACACTGCTGGTAGGAGTGCCTGGACTTGCCAAGACCCTGTTAATCAGTACGATTTCCAGAGTGCTGGATCTCAAATTCAGCAGAATACAGTTTACCCCGGATCTGATGCCTAGTGATATTGTGGGTACAGAATTGCTCGAAATAGACGAGGACACCAGCAAGAAGTACTTCAAATTTGTACGTGGTCCGATATTCACCAACATCCTGCTGGCGGATGAGATCAATCGTACTCCTCCCAAAACACAAGCGGCACTGCTGGAAGCTATGCAGGAAAAAAAGGTGACCATTGCTGGGATCGAGTATCCGCTTTCACCGCCATTTTTTGTCCTGGCAACCCAAAATCCTATTGAACAGGAGGGTACCTATCCCTTGCCTGAAGCACAGTTGGACCGCTTTATGTTCAATATTACAGTGGATTACCCCTCTCTCGAAGAAGAGGTCGAGATCGTAAAACGTACAACACGTAAGCAGGATGTCGAACTTAGGACAATCATATCCAGGGATGAAATTGTCCTGTTCCAGGATCTGGTAAGACAGGTACCAACTCCAGATAATGTAGTTGAACATGCTGTTTCACTCGTTAGTCGGACACGTGTCAATACAAGTTATATTCCCGATGAGGTAAAACCTCTGATCAATTGGGGTGCAGGCCCACGAGCTTCTCAGTATCTGATATTGGCTGCTAAGGCTCTGTCCCTGCTTAAAGGAAAATACTCGCCTGATATAGAAGATATCAATGAAGTAGCTACTGCTGTATTAAGGCACAGGATAGTCCCTAGCTTTACGGCTGAAGCCGAAGGGATTACGGCTGATGATATTATCAACCGTATTCTTTAACCCGCATCTTACAGCTTAGAATTTCTTGGATTATTTTTGTAGCTGTCTAGCCTATAGGATGATCTCAAAAGTAAACTGCCTCGGAATATCGTCGTAAATAAGCTAATTATTTATGAAAATAAGGGAAAGTTCTATACATTTTGAATAATTAGCGAGGCATTTTTAAAGCCATAAAAAGCATTTAAGGAGAAATCGACTTTTGAAACTTTCTCATTATTGCTACTGGATATTTATGGAAAATTGGTGTCGCTACCATACAGTAGTGAATGATGCACGGTATGCTTCTTCCATCAAGTCATAAACGAGGTTCAAAATAGCTATTTAACTATGGAATCAGCTGTCCAGTCTTCCCAGAAAACTTCTTCTCCAGCATTTCACACCTATAGTATTGAGGAAGTTATCAAGTCTTTTGAGACAAATATAGAAAACGGACTAGACGAAAGGGAAGTTCATAAAAGACTGGAAAAATACGGTCCTAATCTACTTGAGCAAAAAAAAGGTAAGAGTCTCTTAAAAGTATTTTTCGAACAGTTTGTAGATCCGATCGTCTGGATTCTTATCGCAGCATCGGCATTGGCTTTTGCCTTTGGTGAAACCCTAGAGGGAGTAGCAGTAGTAATCGTTATTGTGATCAACAGCCTGATCGGTTTCTTGATGGAGTGGCAGGCTATGATTTCTATGTCAAAGCTGCAGAGCATGAGCCGGGCTACAGCAAAGGTCTACCGTGATGGCAAGCGAATAGAAATAGATTCATCTAGCCTGGTCCCGGGAGACGTTATCTACCTGGAAGCTGGCGATATGGTCAGCGCAGATGGCCGAATCGTAGAGCAACATAACTTTTCTATCAAAGAATCGGCTCTGACAGGCGAGTCAGTATCTGTAGATAAAGATACAAAAGTATTGTCTGAAGACACGATATTGGCCGAACGTACCAATTGTGTATACAAAGGGACTGTGGTTACCCGCGGTAATGCCCGTACAGTCGTGACAGCTACGGGAGACAAGACCGAGTTGGGAAATATTTCAGCCTTGGCTGAAAAAGCAGAAAAAGAAATCACACCACTGGATAAGCGGCTTTCACATTTGAGTAAGCGCCTGATTTTTCTGACGCTGTTACTCACGGCACTGATCTTTGGATTGGGGATGATACAAGGCAGAGATTGGCTGATCATGGTTGAGACAGCCGTAGCATTAGCCGTAGCAGCGATTCCTGAGGGTTTGCCAGTCATCGCTACGATTTCACTTGCCAGGGGTATGTTGCGACTAGCTGATAAAAATGTGATCGTCAAATCCCTAGCAGCAGTTCAGACCCTAGGAGAGGCCAATGTTATCTTTACAGATAAGACAGGTACGATTACAGAAAATAAAATGTACGTAGATTCTTTGATCTTCGATCAGGATGCAGTATCTGTAAACACTATTTTCAATGATAAAGAACAGGCCAATGAAAGTTATCCCGATTGGATGTTGATGACTACGGTCGGTACATTGTGCAACGATAGTGTATTTAATCCGGGAAATGTTTCTGAAAATAGTGGTGATCCGATAGAAATAGCTTTGAAGAGAATGGCTTATGAGGGAGGTTTTGATCTGAACAAAATGGCTAAATCCTATCCCAGAGTGAGTGAGATACCTTTTGATGCCAGCATTAAGATGATGGGTACCGTCAACGAATATGAAGGGGAATATCTCATCTCGGTAAAGGGCGCTACCCAGGAGGTACTTGATTGTAGCACACATATGCAATTAAATGGAGAAATCCAGCCATTGGAAGATCACGAAAAATGGATCAATACAGTTGACAAACTTGCCGCCAAGGGGCTTAGAGTATTGAGTTTTGCATATCGCAAAGTAGACGTTAAGCCAGAAGAGGATCGTTTTATATATGATCTTACTTTTCTGGGGCTGATAGGATTTATCGATCCAGTTAGGGAAGACATTAAGGACGCTATACAAACCTGCAAAAAGGCTGGGATAAGGGTTGTTATGATTACGGGTGATCATCCAGAGACAGCAGCAAGTATTGCTATTGAGGCGGGATTGATAGATGACAGGCAAAAAATTTCAGGGTTTCATGGACGGGATCTTGTCTCGCCGGAAGAACTTGATGATACGCAAAAAGCAGAAATATTGGAAGCAGATTTATTTTCAAGAGTCAACCCTGAACAGAAATTGGATTTAGTGACAGTATATCAGGAGAACGGCTATATCGCGGGAATGACTGGTGATGGCGTAAACGATGCTCCAGCGTTGAAAAAAGCAGATATTGGTATCGCCATGGGGCAGAGAGGAACGGAAGCAGCCAAGGAAGTTGCTGATATTATCTTGAAAGATGATGCTTTTACTTCGATTGTAATGGCGATTAAGCAGGGAAGGATAATTTTTGAGAATATCAGGAAGTTCGTGGTTTATCTTTTATCCTGTAACTTGAGCGAAATACTCGTCGTTGCTACCGCATCACTACTTAATATGCCACTACCTTTGCTTCCCCTTCAAATCCTTTTCCTCAATATGGTTACAGATGTGTTTCCTGCACTCGCACTTGGGCTGGATGAAGGTGAGAAAAATATTATGGAAAAACCTCCTAGAGACCCTCAGGAACCCATCGTAACATCCAAGCATTGGTGGGCGATCGTTTTGTATGCAGTCGGAATCAGTATATCGGTACTGGGAATGGAACAATATAGTCTGGTCTACTTAGACATGACAGATCAGATGGTCAATAATATGACTTTCTACACGCTAATCCTGGCACAGCTTTTCAATGTATTTAATCTACCAGAGCGAAACCTCTCATTTTTTGTGAATGAGGTAACAAAGAATTTATACATACGGGGAGCGATCGTGCTTTGTATTGTTATCGTCGTTGTGGTTTATTACATTCCGCCAGTAAAAGAAGCATTATCCCTTTCAGTGGTGAATGGGGAACAAATATTATTGATAATTGGGTTTAGTTTGTTACCTATCTTAATTGTTCAATTTGTCAAGCGAGTACTGAAACTTGCTAGCTAAGCACGAGTTCACGCTTTTGCAAATTGCTTGATAAGATGTCTGGCTATGACCATTTTCTGAATCTCGGTAGTTCCTTCATATATCTGGGTGATTTTGGCATCACGAAGGAATCTTTCTACATGATAGTCTTTTACGTACCCATTTCCACCATGTATCTGAATAGCCTCATCAGCACAAAACATAGCAATCTTGGAAGCATACATCTTGGCCATGGCCGCAGACTTTGCATAATCTCTTCCTGCATCTCTGTCCAGGGCTGATCTCAGTGTCAGCCAGCGTGCTGCTTCTACTTCGGTAGCCATTTCAGCAAGTTTAAACTGTATGGCCTGATGATTCATGATTTCTGTCCCAAAGGACTTACGTGTTTGAGCATATGCGATAGATAGGTCTAATGCACCTGCTGCAACTCCGAGGGCCTGAGATGCAATACCTATTCTACCCCCATTGAGAGTTTTCATAGCGATATAAAATCCACTACCCTCATCCCCTAGTCTATTGGATTTGGGAACTTTGATGTCATTAAAATTCAGCGAATGTGTATCTGAGCCACGTATGCCCATTTTATTCTCTTTAGGCCCCAACTCTAAACCTTCTACATCGCGTTCTACAATCAGGCAATTGATACCTTTATGTTTTTTTTCGGCATCGGTCTGTGCTATAACCAGATATACTGAAGCAATACCGGCATTTGTGATCCAGTTTTTGGTCCCATTGAGTACGTAATAATCCCCATGATCTATCGCTGTGGTTTTCTGGCGGGTAGCATCGCTTCCTGCTTCAGGCTCTGAGAGACAAAAAGCACCAATGATTTCGCCAGATGCTAATTTGGAAAGGTATTTTTGTTTTTGTTCTTCGGTACCATACTTTTCCAGTCCCCAGCATACCAGCGAATTATTTACAGATATAATAACTCCAGCAGATGCATCCCACTTAGATATCTCTTCAATTGCCAGAACATAGGATACTGTATCTAGCCCACCTCCATTATATTCTGGATCAACCATCATACCCATAAATCCTAATTCTGACATCCTCTGGAGTAATTCACGTGGGAAAAACTGCTTTTCATCCCGTTCTATTACGCCTGGTTTTAGCTCTTTCTCAGCAAAGTCCCTGGCCATAGCTTGTACCATGAGGTGTTCTTCTGTAAATTCAAAGTTCATTATAATATATTTTTACTCGTCGTTGAAACTTGACAGAATATCATACATAATATACTGTTTATACAAATATCATAACCTAATAAGACAAGTTGCGTAAATTTACATGAATTTTAATGATTAGCTTTCATAATAGCAAATTGTTGAGCGTAAATAATAATCTATTGTTATACGAAGCGAAACGAGTGATTGTTAAATAATCATTAATTAAAATGGCTTATCAATTAATTTTTTTTAAATATTCAGAATATCTTTTTGAAAATTTGCATAATTAATAACAAGATACTATATTTGTAACATAAACAGTTGATAATTGAAACCTTTTATCGAAGTGCCCGTTTAAAAAACCATGTTTGTAAGGCGGAGTAATTACTTAAGGCAGAAATCCGTTTTGAGAGGGTTCGAATCCTTCCCTTACAACTCGCGAGTAGTAGTAGTAGTCCTTTTTAATCAGGCCCCGGGGTGGTAGCCGGGGTCGTTTTTTACTCATTCATACGATACTTTTGTTCCTTTTACCAATTCTCTCCCTTATTTCCGCTTATTTATATCTTTTCTTATGTGATCAACAAAATCACTTATCTGCCAAGCATCTTCAAGTTTATAATTTCCTATTCTGCTTCTTTTCAATTGTGTAATGTATCCACCTACTTCTAGTTTTTGCCCCAGATCGTGTATCAACGAGCGTATATAAGTTCCTTTGCTACATCTTACCCTAGCATTTATCTGATACGGGCTTTCCCAGCTTATGATACTGAATTCGTTTATATTGACTGTTCTGGGTTTGAGAACGAGCTTTTTTCCTTTTCTGGCTTCTTCGTAAGCCCGTTTGCCATTAACTTTCACTGCTGAAAAAGCCGGTGGTATCTGAGATAGCTGTCCCTGGAATGCTTTCATCGCAGTCTTTAGTTGGTCTACTGTAATATGATCAGCCGGTTGTATATTTTCTTCCGGCTGTTCAGCATCATATGAAGCTGTAGTAGCCCCCAGTTTAAATACTACTTCGTATTCTTTTTCCAGGTCCTGTATTTCCGGGATGCTCTTGGTTTTTTTTCCAGTACAGATAATCAATAAGCCGGTAGCCAGAGGGTCTAGTGTACCAGCATGCCCCACTTTTCTGATGCGAATTGCATTTCTCACCTTTTTTACCAGATCGAAGGAGGTCCACTTCAATGGTTTATCAAATAAAAGTATCTGCCCTTCAAGAAAGTCTTCCATAAAAAATAGTTATATCCTGATTTGATCAGTAAATTACAAAGCATTTTCCATATCATTTTCTTATAAAAATTCGTTTATATCATCATATGTATTATATTCCTGGATGGGATGAGATTTGCCACAATACATTTACTAACTATTATTTAATTAGGCGTTAAAGTTCAAAATCCATTATGGATTACCAAAATACGGATTCATATATTTCAACTATTTCAGAATTTGTACATGCTCCGAGATTTGATAGCACATTACAGGCACAATTCACGGAATGGATTGAAGAAATTGAGGAGGCATGGCAAGCAGGTAAGATCGATAAAACACAGATCAGGCAGTTATCACATCAAGTAGGCAGGCTATTTCCCATTACATCCATGCATGGACATGCGATCAGTAAGCCCCGGGTATATTCAGGTGATTTTGAGATCATCGATAAAATTTACACACAATATTCTTCACCAGTTCCCAAGTGGGCAGACTGGGATATGTATTTTCACAAGCTCCCCGTATTTAGTGCTTTACGTAATAGGAAGCAGTATTTGCAGCATTTGATCGATGAGAAGCATCGAATGCGCGAAGGGCATACGCTGGACATATATAATGTGTATTCTGGTCCATGTCGCGCTGTGCGGGATTTTCTATTGATCCATCCCGAAGCTAATGTACGCTTGGATTGTATAGATATAGATCGCTATGCTATTCAGTACGCATCAGCTCTGATGGGACATCTCAACAGCTATGTGCGATTCTTCAATAAAAACATCTTTCAGTATCAGCCTCGTAAATCTTATGATCTGATATGGGCTGGAGGATTGTTCAATTATTTGGAAGACCGATTATTTGCACAGATGATCAGACATTTGGCGAAACTGCTCAAACCCGGTGGTAATCTCGTCTTGGGATGTATATCTGACCAAAATCCCAACAAGGCTTATTTGGAAGTACTTCTAGAGTGGAGATCTTACCACAGGTCTGAGGATCAATTGAGAGCTTTGTGCGATGAAGCTATTCCAGATTTAAAAACATTAAAAATAGAGACTGAGGAGCTTGGAATATTCAAGTTTGTTCACATTGGGTTGCCTGACCGATAGATCCCAACTCCAGAACTAATTTCTGTGGAATGTCATAGACACTATGCCAAGCATACTTGTTAAGCACGGCATGAACTTAGCACTTTCAACTATTCGGGAGGCATGTTGAGCGTATTCATATACGCCTACAGGAAGCATTTTGTCTGGGCTTCCTCCAGTGCTTTCTGATTTCATAGAGATATTAAACCTCAAACTTGGTCCATTTTGCTGGTTTTTCTCTTTTTTTGAGGCAAGGGAGGCATTGTACCGAATACATAGTCCCAAAGTGGGGATGACACTCCAAATGCTTTATCAGGGAAACGGTAGTGATGTAAATTGTGATGTCTCCAAAGCTTTTTCATCCATCTCTTTTTAGGAGGCTTAAAATTATGAGTACTATAGTGTACACCTGAATACAATAGATATCCATTAATGAACCCCGCAGAAAAGATGAAACCATAATTGCCAAGGATCAGACAATAAAATCCGAGAAACAGTGATGAGAGTATAATTCCTGCTACTGGTGGCATGAAAACTCTCGTATCATCTTTGGGAAATTCATGATGATAGCCATGGACAGAGTAATGAAATCTTTTTACAAAACGGGATTCTGTAATCCAGTGAAATACGTATCTGTGAATAATATATTCTGCAAATGTCCAAAATAATGTCCCTGATACGTATACAGCTATTATTTGTGATAATGGTTGGGAAGGACCATAGGCTACATGGAGGTATATAAATACCAGGATAACACTACCATAAGTCAAAATAGTTAATAAAGGAGAACTTTTACTAAGTCGTTCAAGTAAGGGGTTTTCGAATAATACCCCACTTGTTTGTTTTTGTTGGATGTTTTTCATAAACCTGAGAATTTATTTGAGCAAAAAAATACTATTAAGTAACCTATTACATACTGATATGTTTTTGGCAATACGCCAAATTTCATAAACAAATAGATTATACGCAATATAGTAGAAGAGGATGATTCAAAGGTCTGGAAATGTTAATTCATAAACAGATAGGGTTTCCAGTCTTCATTTACACGGCTTGAGAATCTGCTGAGGTACATGATAAAGCTAGGCCTGAAAGGCGTGAAATGCATAGCCATTCCCGCTTCCTCAGGAGTCCGGTCACCTTTTTGAGAATTACAACGTTGGCATGCTGTAACGAGGTTATCCCAGGTACTTCTACCACCTCTGGCTCTTGGGACTATATGGTCTAGGGTGAGATCATCCTTATGTCCACAATAAACACATTGATTACCATCTCGCTTGAATATATTGTGGCGGGTCATTGCCACTTTTTTATAAGGAACACTCACATAAGCATAAAGACGGATGACAGAGGGAAATCTAAATTCCTGATTGATGGAACGAAATTTGCGATCTGAAACATCTGAAATAAGTTCTGCTTTCTTGAGCATCACTAAGATCAACGCACGATTGGGCTCACACAAACTTATGGCTTGATAATCCTGATTAAGAACCAGTACCTTTGCCATAATAATATTTTTGATTAAATGATAAGATACTAATAATTATTCTATTTATCGTTGGAATAAACCCAATTGATAATAACTATATGGTAACTAATTGTTAACTAATTATTAATTGTGCAATGGGCTCTTTTTCTCAGATCTGGAAGATCCTGGTTCAATCTCCATAGCTAATTTTTCTATTGCACATCTAGCATGATAGGGACTGCAACCCGTCAAATGCATATATTTTTTCATGGCAATAAGCCTTCCTTTGGTAATGAGTATAGACAAGAGTTCTTGTTTTTCACTTAGTCTTAGTGCCTTCATTTACTAGCTAATCTCAATGTTACTCCAGTATGAGACATGAACAATATACAACTAACTGTCAATGATAGTTATAAAAAGGTAAATTAATTATCTCATAAACAGGCCTACTATACAGATCCCATACCAAGCACTCAAAATAGTAGTGCTGAGATGATAATCAAGTGTTCTGTACCGAAAAATCATAATTGCTTACCGAAAATATAGGTCCTGCAGATTATTAGTACATCAGTGGTTGACCCATTTGTAAAATTAAAGTAATAATTCTAGAATAAAAAAATATTCTTTTTAAACGAATATGGGATCGTAACCCATACCTTTGAGGTGAGCACCAGAAAGGTGAATCGCAAACACAATGTATTTCCAACTCATAGCTTATTTTTTTATCTTTAACTAGGACATCATACCACTATATATTTATTCAGGCATACATCCTTAATCCCATAGTCTCATGAAATTTGAACAAATCGTACTGACATTAAGCGGTATAGCCATCTTGGCGGCCCTATTTTTGCCCTATATTGAGTTATCTGCATCCATAACTGGTGAAGAACAAGCTTTACAACTTACAGGGGTAGGTTTTGTACAGGCGCTGCTGGATCAGTTTGGTGTTATCTCCCACGATGGAGGCGAAGCGCTAATGGATATAGTTGCAGAAAAGTGGGGGCAGGCAGAAGATTTCCGAGGTCTTGGACTGGTCATTGGGTTGTTGTTGGTTCTGGCTGGACCGGTTTGGTTTGGCTTATATGCATTAGGATATATTCTGAGGGGACTCCAGGGCAAACAGTATGGTCGTGGAATATTCTTTGCTATGGTATTTCTGGGTTTTTCCTGGTTGATATTCTGGTTGTGGGGAAATGCTACTGGTATATCCTTAAACTTTTTTCATCAGGCATTATGGGGCTTTTGGATTGGGTTTGGTGGGATGATTCTTGCTGCTTTGTCCCTATTTTTTGAGAAAAAGTAAATTCATATCTTTTTTTATAAATAAATCCTAAAAAATAGATATTTTCATGAGATAAACTCATAAATATCAATGCTTGAAGAGATTCCGATCTATATAAAAGTACTATTTATTTTTACTTCTTTGCTTACCGTAGGAATTCTCATATATTCCATACGGATAGGTTTCCACAGGGTGAGAAACAACAAATTTATTTTACTCATCCTGATTTGGATGATGGTACAGTTGGTACTAGCTGTGAGAGGTTTCTACCTGGATTTTCAGACTTCACCTCCGCGCTTTCTTTTGGCAGTAATACCTCCACTAATCCTGATTTTATATCTGACGATCTTTAAATATCAGGAATATGTATTACCTTTTTCTTTGAGAATGTTGACATTGATTCACGTTATCAGAATTCCTGTGGAATTCGTTTTATGGTTACTTTATCAGGATCAACTGCTGCCGCGCATTATGACCTTCGAAGGTTACAATTGGGATATTCTGGCAGGTTTATCTGCGCTTATCGTTGTTTTTGTAGGTTTTGATCGGCAAGAACCAAGGAAAAACTTCCTACTGATATGGAATATCTGTTGTCTGGGTTTATTACTCAATATTGTGAGTATTGCAGTGTTATCAGCGCCATTGCCTTTTCAGCAACTGGCATATGATCAACCCAACCTGGCTGTATTCTATTTTCCATTCATTTGGCTACCTTCTGTCGTAGTACCCATCGTGTTATTCTGTCATCTTGCTAGTATCATCAAATTGATACATCTGAAAAAGCTCATTAACTCCGCTTCATAATGGTTTTTGCACCAACCAGTTGGTCATGCTACGCATATTTTGCACCTGTACAGTTTTGAGCGGTTCGTAAAGATATCCTTTCAGTTGTTGGGTGATATCTAGCAATAGATATTCATTGACCAGAAACCGGTCTGTACCATCTGGCAAGTGATACCATCCAGGTCTTTCATCCAGCGGGAATACCTGACTGGATATACCAATCGTAGAAGCAAGTCTGGTCACCAAAATGCCCCCAGGCATCAGTACCCGCCACATTTCAAAAACCATATTCCGGAAATGTTCCTGATCTGTTGCAAAGTGCAACACAGCACTACATATAACTGTACCGAAGCTACTGTCTTCAAAAGGCAATGAGTTTATATCCGATACCCAAAATCTATCGGTACCATCAAATGTTAGTAGTTTGGTTAGTTTATTGATCTCTTCGATGGCTTCAAAATCTTCGTCAACCCCGTACACATCGGCACCTAATCTCATCAAATAGATGAGGTTTCTCCCACCACCACATCCTGCATCAAGTATTTTTTTACTGAGATCAATGTTGCCTTTTAAAATCTGATCCAATACATAAATATCAATGCGACCCAGAATATATGCTAATTCCTGGGGTTGAGGTAAAGGCCCTAATGAAATCTCAGACATAAAACTGGCAAATTAGCGATGTTGTTATATTCAACTTGATGGATAAAACAAGTATAAACTACGAATACCTTCTGACATTTTGAAATAAGGGTCAATTACCTACCTTTCGAACACTGCCCGCTCCAGACACTTGCTGTGAAATTTCTGAAGGAGAACCCTGATACTTAACACTACCTGCACCCGATACATGTACATCGAGTTCCTGAAGTACGTTAACTTCTGCATGTCCTGCGCCACTGATTTGGAGGTAAAGTTTTTTTAGTAGTAAATCAAATGCTTTGATTTCACTTGCTCCCGATACCTTCATTTGAGCTTGATATGCCTTACCTTCAATTTTCACGTTTGATGCTCCACTCGATAGGAATATGAATTCCTCTACATCAATTTCGATATTTCCTTTACTAGCGCCACTAAGTTCCAACTCTAGTTCGTCTGATTTAATGGGATTCTGAGTCTGCAGATTCACTGCTCCATTTGCGATGATACGCCTCAAACCAGGAGTTGAAACATTGACTTCGATATCCTTAGGGGTATACTGAAGCCAGGTTTTTTTGGGGGATTTGATATACAAAGTTTGGTTTTTAATGTACATATCTATATCCTCTGAATCCTGATCCTGGGATATGACTTTATACATATATTCGTCTGATTCTGAGAGGAAAATATTAAAATTACCTTGAATATTGAGGCTGTGAAACTCCCCTGAAATATGTTCATGAGCGACATTTGAACCCTTGGATTGTGAGTTTCTCTCGCGGAATACGTAGGCGAGGGCCAATAGTACCAGTGCACCGTAGAACAATTTTTTAAACATAATAGAGCTTTTAATTACTGGAAGATAATTCTACCTTTCATATCATAGATTCTATAGAGACATCAGGGGTTGTAATGCCAAGTTTTTTTTTAAACGTTTTTTATGGGTATGACAGATACTGGTCCCAAGAGATACCCTGCTGAAGCTTATGTAAAAGGTATACTATCTGGGGATGAGATTATGCTTAGCAGAGCTATTACATTGATAGAAAGTACGCTAGAGTCAGATCAGCTATTGGCAGAAGCGGTCTTACAAGCCTGTATGCCCCATACTGGAACATCCTATCGCATAGGCATTACAGGTGCTCCAGGGGTTGGTAAGAGTACTTTTATTGACCGTTTTGGCATGATGTTGATTCGTCAGGGATTATCTCTTGCAGTCCTGGCAGTAGATCCTACCAGCATTCTTTCTCAGGGCAGTATCCTGGGAGATAAAACCAGAATGACCGAACTTGCTCGAAATGAAATGGCTTTTATAAGACCATCTCCTACAGGAGGAACGCTAGGTGGAGTTGCCAACCGTACTCGGGAAGCGATCTTGTTGTGTGAAGCTGCAGGATATGATTTAATTCTGATCGAAACGGTTGGAGTAGGTCAATCTGAAGTAGTTGTCAGAGAGATGGTAGATCATTTCCTGTTGTTGCTATTACCTCATGCTGGTGATGATTTGCAGGGAATGAAAAGAGGTATTATGGAAATGGCAGACACTATTTTGATACACAAAGCAGACGGAAAGATGAAAGAGGCAGCTAAGTTGGCAAGCGCGCAGTTTCAACAGGTGCTGAAATTTTCCAGTAACAACAGAGATAGATGGGAAATACGAGTTATGCCAGGTTCCTCACTAACTGGTGAGGGATTAGAAAATTTGTGGCAACACCTTAAGTCGTTTGAACAAATCATGAAAAACAACGGCGCGTGGGAAAAGCAGCGTCAGAGACAAATGGTTAACTGGTTCGAACAATCGCTCACCGAGGCGTTCATGTTACTATTTGACAAAGATGATAAACTAAAAAAGCTACGCAGGGATTATCAGAAATCTATTGCGTCCAGATCAATGAGTCCGAGGAGAGGTGCGCGAGAACTGATCGAAAAATGGAGAAAGTAGCTTTCAGAGTATGTATGTCATTCAATGTACAATTGAATTAAGGTTAAGAACTATTTTTGTATAAAAAATGTCTTATGATAGCCAAATGCTTTGTTCAGTTATGGATACTGAGTTTGTACATACTATCAGCTATTGGTCCACTGAAAGCCCAGAACCCTGTAGACCGCTTTTTTGATTCCGCAGATCTATTCTTTGAGACTTATGTAGTAGATGGAAAGGTAGATTATGCTACTATGAGTAAAAATCCCAAAGATTTGTTTCTCCTTATCAAGCAGATGAATGGGTTAACATTCGAGTTGTTGGATCAAGACACACAGAAAGCTTTATTGATCAATGCCTATAATCTGCATACTATTCGATCTATCGTAGATCGCTGGCCTGTAGGCTCGCCTCAGTCAATACAGGGATTCTTTGACCGACGTATACACATCACGGCTGGTATGCGTACCACCCTCGACGAACTCGAAAAAAAGGAACTTTTGGATAGGTTTTCCGATGCCAGGTTGCATCTGGTTTTGGTTTGTGCCGCGAGGGGTTGCCCTCCTTTAGCCAATTATGCATTCCGGCCTGAACAACTGGATGATCAACTCGATCAGCAGGTGAAAAATGCATTGGCAGATAATCAGTTTATGAGGATCGACAGGGCGGAACAGACTATCGCCCTATCTCAGATTTTTCAATGGTACCGTCAGGATTTTACTCGCTCACATGACAATTTGCGGTCATTTATCAATGCATACCTGGATGAACCCATATCTGAAGGATTCAACATATCATATTATCCCTACGACTGGACTGTAAATGCTGTTACAGTGCCAGATCTAAGCTCATCGAATGGAGGCTCGCGTTCAAATATTCAGGTATTTACCCCTTCTATATTATTGGGAAAGAATCAGGTCGAGGTAAAGTGGTTCAACAATCTTTATACCCAGACTGCCTTCCGAAATGATGAACGTGAAGAGGTATCATTGGGGCAGAGGGAGAATTTTTACACGAGTATTTTACAGGTTAATTATGGCATTTCAGAGCAGGGTAGGTTCAATATAGGTTTTGAGACGAATTATCAGGCTGTTAGGCTGGATCGTGATGCAAGTAGTTCTCCCTTACGTGTACTGGAGGAAGGTGGTGAAAATACTATTTTCCAAAAGTCACAGTTGACTTATCTAGGACCCAGGGTGCGTATTGCACCTATTCCTTCTATTCCCAAATTTTCAATTACCAGTACGCTTCAGATCCCACTATCCAATGATCTGGAACTGGTTGTAGACTCAGTTCAGCGCTTTTTGGCTCACAATCGTGTAAACTGGTGGACACAATTTTTCTATGATAAATCGTTTGGTGATTTTCAGCTCTTTACGGAAGTGGACTTATTGTTTCGTTTTCCAACAGATGAAGTTTCTTTCCGGCAGGATGCCTTTTTCCTGACTCCACTCATTGTATTCTTCAGCTATTTTCCAAATTCCAAGACTACTTTTAATGTCAACTTACAGTACTGGCCTACCTTCACGGGTTTACTGGGAAATAGTAGGGGTGAGCGCTTCGGTGTGAGTGGAGACTTCGTGCAAACGGGTCTGGGTGCTAAATACCAATTGACTCCGGAGATAAATCTGGAGGTTATCTATACCAATTTCATTACTTCCAGAAATGAAGGAGCAGGCCAGACCTTTAATTTTGGTATTGTTTTGATCCATTAATCAGTTTCGCGTTTTGACGACCATTGTGTGGTATTGCTCACCCTGCCGGGTGTATATCTGAACGATATATGAACCCGGAGTCAGTTCATTTGTGTGAATATTGAATCTTCGTCCCGTATTAGGTTGTTGTAGGGTTTGAATTCTAATACTACTTCCTTGTAAGCTGAGGATCTCACAGGTAAGCGGATACTGAAAATGCCCAGGTATTTCTACCCAGAGTATGTCGCGGACTGGGTTAGGGTAAATCCTGACCGGAGGCCGTGGTAAAGCAGGCCCAGTAGAAGTAAGTTGTGAACGTTTCACAACTTCAAAAGACCTTGAGACATTTTCTGCGGGTAAATAGGTTTCATTCCCCTCCTGTAAAGTAGTAACTGTGATCATTCCTTCAAAACCTGTGAAGTAGATCACGTTGTCCCGAATATAAGCGGGCCCCTTTTCCATCTGAAAAGCTACAGGTAATCCAGAATTTGATTTAGCGGATAAGATAATAGAGTCTTGTTCAAGAAATTGTCCGGGTATGCTGTCAAATTGAATGATTTGAGGGGTTTTCAGCACTTCGAAGGTGAACAGCATATCATTTGCTGTTTCAAAAATTTCGTTTCCAGGCTGAGTAGCACGTACTTCTACAGTCCCAGCAACTTTGTCCAACGTGATAGTATCTCCAATCCGGGAGGCAGGTCCCGACATAATTTCAAAGGAAACGGGAAGGTCTGCGGATGAGGAAAAGTTCAGTTGGAAGGGAGGATCAGTGGTAAATATCTCATCGACTGGATCAATACTGATACTATGAGGTAGTTTTTTCACCTCAAAGGTGCGGATGACGGGGATAGCTGCTTCAAAGTCAGTATTTCCATCTTGTCTGGCTTCAATCGATATTATCCCGGCTTTTCCTTCGAGATAGCAGGTATCTCCTTTAATTGTTGCTGGCCCTTCCAATACCTGGAAGGATATGGGAAGATTGGAACTTGCAGAAGCATTCAGGGAAAATGGAGGAGCATCGAGTAATATATCTGGCAAGGTGTCAAAACGGATGGTTTGTATATTTGAAATAACTTCGAAGGATTGTTGTATTTTTTCAGCCTCGAAGTAGGTGGCACTTCCAGCTTGTGAAGCTTCGATAACTACGGTACCAGTATCTCCTGACAGGGTTACAATATTTCCGTTGAGAAATGCCGGTCCGGATAGGATATCGTAGAGAACAAGCAGACCTGAGCTGGCAGTAGCTTTAAGCTCAAAGGGGGCGTTTGTCGTTTTTTGAGTAGGTATAACCGGAAAGGTGATTATCTGTGGTACCTTACTGACAATAAAAGACTGGGTAATATTCTGTGCGGGGAGATACTGGTCATTCCCCTGTTGGCGTACTCTCAGGGTGACCTTTCCAGCGATACCGTTGAGTATGCAGGTATTAGCTTCCATTTTTGCGGGACCTTGTACGACTTCTATGGTTACGGGTAAGCCACTTGAAGCAGAAGCGGATACCTGAAAAGGCTTACTATCAGCACGTTTTTCAGATATTTGAGGAAATGTAAGAGTTTGGCTTGCTTTTCCTACACTGAATGAGCGACTGAAGGGAGACGCTGGAGCATACTGATCATTGCCAGCCTGAGTGGCTTCTACTACTACCGTACCAAGGGTACCGTCCAGAGATATCCTGCTGCCTTGTATACTGGCTGGCCCTGAAAGAACAGAGAATGAAATGGGGAGTCCAGATGTACTGGTAGCTGAAATATCAAAAGGGGTATCATCAATTTTTTTATCGGAAATGGCAGGAAAACTGATTTGTTGCGTGAGTTTATTGACATTAAAATTTTTCGTTTCGGGTTCTGCAGCCAGATACTGGTTATTTCCTGCCTGAGTAGCTCGTATTACTACTTTCCCGGCCTGACCAGTAAGGGTACATGTATTTCCCGCTAAAGTAGCCGGACCCTCCAGTACTTCCAGGGAGACAGGTAAATCGGAGGTGCTGTTAACGGCAATATCAAAGGGATCATCGTTGACAGATTTATCTGGAATTGTAGCCATCACGATGGTTTGACCTGCTTTTTGTACCTCAAAGCTTCTTTTAACAGCGATTGCTGCCAGATAGGTGTCATTTCCTGCCTGGCTGGCTTCAATCGTAACAGTACCCGGATTACCATCGAGGGTGAGTTCATTACCGTTAAGACTAGCCGGTCCTGATACGACGCTCAACACCACGGGTAGTCCTGAGGATGAGCTAGCATTCAGGATAAAAGGTTTATCCAGTACACTTTTATCGGATAAAGAGTTAAATATGATCTCCTGTGGAACCCGTCTTACTACAAATTCACGAATTACCTCTTCTGCGGGAAGATATTGATCATCTCCAGCTTGTGTTGCTTTAATTCTTACCGTCCCAGCCTTACCTTTCAAGGTAACAGTATTGTCTTCCAGTGTAGCAGGTCCGGATTCCAGCACGAAGTCTACTCCCAGGCCTGAGGTCGCTGTAGCATTGATCGTAAAACCGGGATCGGTAGTTTTTTTGTCAGGTATAGGGTTGAAAGAAATTTGCTGGGTGAGTTTTCCGGGATTCTGATTACTATTACTGATTGAGATGATTCCAGCATCGGGAATAGCCTCAAAGTAGACGTAATTTCCTTCAATATTATATGTCAGTTGTTGTTCACCTTGTTTGATTTGTTCTATTTCAAAGTCAGCGGGGAGTAAAATTCTGATGCTGAGTGGGTGGTTATAGATATCGTCAGGCAGATTATCTGTCAGACTATACTGGAGTTGAGTATTGCTTTGTGAAGTACTGATAAGTTGTGCTTGTTCAGCCTGAAGATGATATTTGATCATGTCTCTAAAAGTAGCGATCCACATCGTGGATTTTCGATCATTGAGTTCCTGCATATGTGCCTGAAACTGATCAAAAGGGATACTGATATCACTTGGCCCACCCGTTACACCATGATACATAATGATGGCAAGTCCTTTTTTAGTTACAGCATCATTAAGCCAACCTTTAAGATCATTCAGGGTAGTCGTATTTCTGATAGTCATGGCGGGGAGACGATAATAATCTGCACCTCCAAAATTATAAGGCCAGATTTGATTGATAACTGCTCTGGCGCCTATATGGGTAGCTCTGACAATAGATTCTACCTCTTCGACTCCAGCTCCTTCACCGAAAAGATAACTAAAGGTGATACATCGTTGGTTGGGTAAACGGGTGTTAATTTCGTTTTGAAAACCTGTGATCTGAGTGTTGCGCTCCTCAGGTGTCAATTCAGTAAGTTTGAAGTGCAGCCCCGTATGATTTGCAATTTCATGACCGTTGAAGATAGCGTTTTCCAGCTTGGCAGGTTCGATAAAAGCCCAACCATTGATAAAAAAAGTTCCCTTGATATCGTATGTGTTCATTTCTGGTATTGCATTATCTGGATGGTCAAGTGACCAGTCATCAAAGGTGAGTACGACTGCCGCTGTTTTCCACTGATACCAGGGTGCAATATCGTAGGTATTGGATTGCGAAAAAGATGAGACACAGACCAGAACAAGGTAAACTAGGATAGCTATTTTTTGATAAGGGTGAAATGAATGCATCGTTTTCGTTACTTTTATGCAAAAATAGATATTTAATTAAAATATTTTGTAAAAAAAATATTATATACATACGAAATATGTAAAATGCTTAATTTAAATAGAATGTATTTATGTAATTTATTACAGAAAATATTGTTCTTCAGTGATTTAATGCAAGGAAGGAGTTATTTCAAATGGGAATGGCCTCCTGTATTCCTAACAGAAAGCAAAAAGCAAGCTATCAACAATTGCTCGATACATGTCAAGAAAAATGGGAAGTCGTCTTCTGCGACTTCCCATTTTTCCAAAATAACTATTTCCCGTTGTGTTATTGTCTGATAAAAAGCTTCACGAATTTGCCGGAATTGACATTTGTCATTCGTAGCAAATAGATACCGGCATGAACTGGGTCTAATGAAATGCTGGTATTTTGTTTTCCGGTGGGAATATCTCCTTTAAGTACTGATTTCCCCTCCAACGTAAGTATCTCATATTGCTTCAGTGGGTAAGGGTGTTGATCCCAGGAGAGATTCAGAAGATTGGAAGCGGGATTCGGGTAAACTCGTAAAGAATGATCTGAATCTATAAAGTTTTCATTACTGACGGTGATTATTTTGCTGACCACAAATGATCTTTCTACGGGAGTAGCCGCCTGATAAGTAGAGTCTCCATCTTGTATTGCCTGTATGACTACTGTTCCTTCAAAACCGGTATAGAAAACGACACTGTCTCTGATAAAAGCCGGTCCGGAGACCATTTTGTAGTTCACTGACAGGCCAGAGGATGCGCTTGCATACAAGACCAGTGAATCATTTTGTATCAATTGATTGGGTATTGGATCAAAGGTAATTTCCTGGCTTGTTTTGTCTACCAAAAAGCTGATTGTTACTGATTCGGCTGGATCATATATTTCATTTCCCGCTTGTTCTGCAATGATATTTACCTGTCCGGATGCCTTGGTGAGGAATATTGTATCATTTACCAGATATACGGGGCCTTCCTGTACAGAAAGTGCTACAGGTAATCCTGAACTTGCGTTTGCTTCAATCCTGAATGGATCGTCCAGGGTAATTTTGTTTTCAATAGGGGTGAAGTTGATTTCCTGATTGAATTTCTGCACTTCAAAGGTTTTGATAACATCTTCTGCAGGTTGAAAGATTTCATTTCCTCCCTGAGAGGCTCTAATCTTAACGATACCTCCGATTCCTTCCAGAATACAGGTATCATTTTGCAATGTAGCAGGCCCTGATACGATTTCTAACGCAACTGGAAGTTCGGAACTGGATTCGACATTGATGACAAATGGCGTACTCAAAATGTTTTGATCAGGAATCGAGTCCACGATGATACTTTGTGTCAATCTCTGTACATCAAATTGTTGTACTACGTCCAACGCTGGACGGTAGCTATCATTACCAAGTTGAGCGGCCCTGATTACAACTGTGCCAGTATCTCCTTGCAGGGTGAGTATATTGCCATTGAGGGAAGCAGGACCTGATAATACTTTCAGGGAAACTGGAAGACCTGAGCTGGCATTGGCCTCAATTTCGAAGGGAGGATCATTGACCTTTTTATCATTAATAATATTAAAGCTGATAGATTGATTGACTTTAGCTACTTCGAAGCTTCTGAACAAATCTGGTGCGGGAGCAAACTGAAGGTTACCTGTTTGGGATGCTCTTACGGTCACAGTACCTGACTTACCTGTCAGGATGACAGTATTTCCATCAAGTGTTGCAGGTCCTTCTGTAATGCTAAACTGCACGGGTAGTCCGGAAGATGCCGTAGCATTCATCTGAAAGGGTTGATCAATTGTTTTTTTGTTTTCAATAGGATCAAAGGATATGGATTGACCTTGGCGAACTCCTGCGACCCAATCATTGCTCATAATAATCACACCTGAATCTGGGATAGCCTCAAAGTAGATCTCACCCTGATCTTTATTAAAATCGAGCAATCTTTCGCCTTGAATGAGGTAGTTTACTTCAAAGTTTTCAGGTTCTTTTACTTTAATGCTTAGTGGATGTGTATACACTTGATCATCCAGTCCGTCGGACAGTTTCAACTCCCATACATTATCTTTTTGTGAAATCAGGGATAGGGTAGCGGCATTTGCTTCCTTGTGGTATTTAATCATGTCCTTGAATCTAGCCAACCAGATCCGGTCTCTCATTTGGTTGATAGCGTCCAGTTGAGCTTCATATATTTGCTGGGTTACTGTCAGGTCTCCATCACTACCATCTACTTTATGATACATGATGACAGCCAGCCCTCCTCTTTGTATGGCTTCTTCATTCCAGGACACTACTTTTTCTACGGTTGTGACGTCCCGTATCACTAAAGCGGGTAATTTGTAGTAATCACTTCCCCCAAAATCATATCCCCAGACCTGGTCGATGACTGCTCTGGCTCCTATGTGTGTGCTTCTGAGCAAAGATTGTATCTGAAGCGATAGTAGATCATCTCCTGCACCTGCTCCAAATGGATAGCTGAAGGTCTCACAATTGTCATTGGGAAGTGCATCACTCAGGCGTTGTTGAAATTTGACAATTTCCTGGTTAAACACGGCTGGGCCTTCATTTAGGAGATTGGGATGCGTCTCTGTGTGATTTGCGATTTCATGTCCCTGAGAGGAAGCTTCAATAATGTCTTGTGCCAACATTTCAAATGCCCAGCCATTAACGAAAAAGGTACCTTTCATATTTCGCTTGTTAAGTTCCGGAATGGCTATTATGGGGTGATCTACAGACCAGTCATCATAAGTCAGGACTGTAGCAGCCTTCTTCCATTGATACCAGGGAGCAATTTCATAAGAGATTTCCTGGGCAATGCTGAATCCTGAGCAGAGATACATACTGGCAAGCAACGGTATACAAAGTTTACATAAACGTTTAATGGACATGGAATTCTTTAGATTTAAATAATATTGTTAGTGTTTATAAACCGGAGCTAAATTAATGTATCTTTTTTTGGCACAGGTACTATTCACTCAGCAATAATTACAGTTGAAGCCCATGTAATAAATTATTGTTAATCAAGTCATTTTTTTTACTTGAAGAAAATATTCAACAAGCCTTAAAGATCATTCAATGCCAGGTAATTTATATATCTTAAAATTGAAAATTTTTTATCTTAAACTGAATGATGCGCATTAGATTTAAGTTTATTCTATTCCGTTATAAAATGAATATATCATGAAGATAGTAATCGTAACACAGGCTCCTACTCCTTATCGCGACCCTGTTCATGCCAAAGTAAGTCAGATCGAAGGTGATGAAGTGACCATGATCTATTGTTCTTACAAGGAACCTATCAGACAGTGGAATGTAGATAGCCCCATACAACATGCTATTTTTCTGAAAGAAAATTTTACGAAAAAGAAGGACGGCTTCAACTTTGTTCACAACAATCCGGATGTTTGGAAACATCTCAACAAGATCAATCCGGATGTAGTGGTTACGACGGGTTTTTCACCTACCCATTTGTATAGTTGGTTGTGGACTACAACACATGGTAAGAAGCACATCATATTTATGGATGGTTGGAAGTATTCTGAATCATTTCTGACCAAGAAGCATCGAATCATTCGCAAGATGGTCTATGCCAAGACTCATGCATTTGTAGGACCCGGTATCAACACAGCGGACTTATACAAGACCTATGGAGCTCAAGATGAGCAAATATTCATCAGTCATCTTTGCGCCAACAATGAGCTTTTTAATATCCACAAGTCTTTTGATGAGCGGGAATACGATGTCATGTTTGCGGGGAGGTTTCACGAACTAAAGCGTCCTTTTTTCTTTGTAGATGTGGTAGCAGAAATGAAAAAGATACGTCCTCATACCAAGGCGTTATTGATCGGTGGTGGTCCTTTGGAAGAAGAGCTTATGCAAATGATGGAGAAACATGAGATTGATTATTACTATCCTGGATTTATACAGCCGGATCAATTGCCTTTGTATTATTCGAATGCCCGGATGTTGTTTTTTCCTACCCAGAACGATGCATGGGGATTAGTTGCCAATGAAGCTTTGGCGAGCGGTGCTCCCGTATTTGTAACTCCTTATGCCGGACTCATCAATGATCTAGTCAGGCATGAGTACAATGGATTTATCATGGATTACGACCGGAAACTGTGGGCAGAGAAAGCTTTGTATTTATTAGATCATCCTGAGATATGGCTTCGCTTTTCAAATAATAGCATCGAATCGGTACAACCTTATAATTATGATAATGCAGCCAAAGGGTTGCATGCTGCATGCAGGTATGCCTTAAGCAATTAAGGCATTCTTGCTCCGGCTTCAATTTTCGATGATGTTGAGATACTGTAAAAGGGAAAAGGTTTTGTTCCTGTTAATTTCAGGGGAAGCGTACCGTTGAGTTCCTGATTTTGTATGCTGGTCACTTCAAACACTTCTCCGGAGGTTTCAACGGGGAAGTTATACAAGTTGTTTTGTTCAAGTATCACCTGGGTAATGCGGTGTGATCCTTCTGTCTGGCGTGCATATACTAGCATATCCGATTTAGGTTCCGTTTTTACTTCCACGTTATCTGTACGAACAATCAGGTTATGAGAAATCTTCACATTTTCGGATTGATTAGGACCATATAGACTGAGGATAGCTACTGGTGGACCGTATAAATGAATGGTATTATGTGAAAATATCAGGTCTTTAATTCCTCCACGGCTTTTGATCACACTAGAGGGCCAGCCATGTGTAATATTATTGATTACATTATCGTGGATATTCCAGCTTTCATATCGTTTCCCTTTTTGTTCCCAGTTTGCAATAGCATAACCGCCGCTTCCTCCTTCCATATAGTTGTAAGCGACTTCCACACGATCCATAGATAGCTCAAGCGGATATGATTTCTCACTCGATAGCAGTCTGTTATGAAGTACACGCATATTATCGGGCTTTATACCCCGGGAAGAGGCAACCAGGCTCAGCGTATTGTTGAGAGCACATTTTGAAATCTCACAATCAACAACTTCTGTATTATGGAATTCAATGGAAATATTCGGTGCTTTATTATTCTGCCAAAGTCCATAGGTATTTACCTCGACCGTAGAGTTTTTGATGCTCACTCTTTCCAGCCGATTGTCTGTCATGGCCAGAGATTTGATTCCCAGTCCACCCCCGCGATTACCTTGTCTTTGCTCTATTTCACGGATTTTGAGGTTGCACAATTCTACATCGGTAAGATTTCCCAGATGTATAGCACCTCCAGCCCAGGATGAGCTACCCCAGCTACAGTCGTATATTTCACTATCGTGAAAGTGTGAATTCGAGACGTTGAGGAGCCAGACTCCATTGAAGAATACTTTGCGTATTTCCAGAGAATCGATCTGTACCTGACTTGCATTGATCACAGCCAGTCCACCATGTAGTTTCTTGTTGCTACCATCGATTGTAATGCCAGAAATGCGCTGTCCACCACCTTCAGCTTTGATGAGGAATTTTTCGATCTGATAGCCCTCCATCGAGGATACCCAAAGTGCCGCATTTGAAGAGAGAATGGTTTTGCCAGGGCCAGCTCCTATGAGAGATACTTTTTGTCTGAGAACACACTGACCAGTCTCCTGGTAGGTGCCAGGAGTAAGGATAATGCGGTGGTCTTGTCCTGCTGGAACCCTTTGGGTAGCATGCAGAAGGGTTTTCCAGGGAGATGATTCTGTGCCCGAATTGGCATCATCTCCTTGGGGACTCACATAAAAGTCTCTGGCTATCAGCAGATTAACTGCTAGCAGGAACCATATAAACAGATTAATCTTTAGCAACATCTTTATAACCTTTTAGCCAATATCCTAAAATTCTACGAAGATATCCATCCAAAAGGACAAAAGGGATATTGATGGGTGGGCAATTCCTCAGCACATAGTGTGTGTAAACTTTCAGATTACCGGTTCCGGTAATGCTGAAAAGGTGTTTATAATAGTTTTTTAGCGATCTGTGCATCCTTTTTTGGTGATCCCCGCTTTCCTGCGGATAAGAGTACAGGATCGCGTCATAATTACAATAATTTTCATATCCGTACTTAGCTGCCTGGAAGGTAAAATCATAATCTGCAGCATATTGAGGCAATTTTTTTTCTTCAAATAGCCCTATCTTATCAAATACTTCACGAGGTATAAGCAACCCTCTACCGGGGCCATGAGTCACCTTGTGCAATCCCTTTTGTTCTTCTGTGGGTATGCGATCCAGAAGAGGATAGGTTTTATTGGTCCGCCAATTATGAATTTCTCCTCCATAATAAGGCTTTTGGGAATTATAATCATAGTCCATGGCTCCCAGTAGTGCCTTAGGTTTTATTTTGGCCCAGTACATCATTTTTTCCATAAAGTCTTCTCTGGGAACGGTATCATCATTGAGGGCCATGACATAAGTTGCTCCATTTTCCAGTGCATAGCGTACACCTTTGTTGGTAGCGCCGCTCCAGAACAGATTGCCGTCTCCAAACAGAAGTATGGTATCGGGAAACTCCTGGGTAATCATGTTAGAGGTTCCATCAGTAGAACCATCATCCACTACGATGACTTTAAAGTCTTTGTAAGTTTGCTTGGAGAGGGCTTCCAGACAGCCACGAGTCAGATCTTTTCTGTTATAGACAGGTATGACTATATAAACCATTTCTATCAATATATTTTTAGAAGTTATTTAGTTTGCTTGTAGACGTTCCTTTGCGAAGAGTGATTCATAGATATTCGCGAGCTTCTGATAATTAGCTTGGGGACTGTACATTGTATCGTAGTCGGATCTTGCCTGTGTGTAGAGGTCTGTGAACTGGTCGTGATGTTGAGTAAAATGATTGATGGTAGCAGCGAGGTCTTCGTCATTTCCACTTTGGAAATGAATACCATTGTGTCTATTTTTCACGATTGTATTGATGTTATTCATATCTGAGGATATGACAGGTGTGCCTCTTGAAAATGCTTCAAGTAGTGTAAGCGGCATCCCTTCATACCAGATAGATGGGAAAACCAGCGCAGCGCAGCGACCTAGTCGTTCGGCAATAAAGGATTTATCTTTGAATCCCCAGAATTTTACACTGGGAATAGAGGCTTCTACTTTTTCTACTTCTGCTCTAAGAGGCCCATCACCAATAATTTCCAATGGAAAAGGCTGACGTTGCAAGGCTTCCAGAAGCGTATGAATTCCCTTTTCTTCACTCAGCCTACCGATAAAGAGGAAAAAAGGTTCTCTATCTTCGAATGGAGCTTCACCCATATCATCTACAAAGTTGGGTTTTACAACCACCTGATCAGGGGCGAGCCTCAATGATGAGTCGATGATCCGCTGTCGCGCAAAGTCCGTCAGTGCTATGTAGCGATCCACTTTATTTTTCCAGGTGTTCAAGACTTTATGTATGCCTGTCATCAGGGTCAGTTGGGCAGTCTGCAGCGAGGAGCCTCTGTGGCAACCATGATGTATTCCTGCCAGGGGAAATTTTTTGTGAACGCAAAGTTCACAGACCTTAGCATCGCGTAGGAGTAATGCACCCGGACATATCAGGCGATAGTTGTGAAGTGTTAGTACTACCGGGATATTGAGTTTTTTAGCTTCGTAAAACACGGAGGGAGAAGCCAGGTAAAAAATATTGTGAACGTGAATAATATCCGGATGAAATGTGTTGATTACTTTTCCGAGCTTCTTTGCAGATTCTCCATTGTAAAACAGCCCCTTGGCTGCCTTGATTTTATCACTAAAGCTGCTGATATCATCATTCCGGAAAATCATTTTCTCAACTTGATGTCCATATTGCTGAAGTAAATTAGCCTCAGATTCCATGACAAAATCTTCACCGCCTTTTCGTTGATAAGTATTATGGACAATTAAAATTTTCATCGGATAAATACTTTGTTTGTTTTCCAAAGTAAATTAACAATCGCTTGTGAATAAATATGATACGTACGAACTGGCAATCTCAAAGCTCGAATGGTTGGCAACGCTGATTTGTGCAAAAAGGTTATTATTTCAGGGGAAAAAATAATTGGCATTATGTACGAAGCTGAATGCAACAGGCTTCATCTAGGGGTACGAATAGACCTATTCAGCTAAGTTAATTGTAAATGGCTGATCTACTTATTATTATTTGGTAGCCTGGACAGGAGTAGTTTGTGTTGTTTGAGCTTGTTGGGGGCGTTCTTTCATGTTTGGAGGATTGTATTCTTGGGTATGGGGATGGATTTTTCTGCGTTTGATTACAACTCTACTTATACAGAGGGACAGGATTGCAAACCCTACACCTCCCGGATTGAGGAAGCCATCAAATTGCATGAGGAAGAGTCCGTATAGCACAATTGCATATAATCCTTTATCGCTGCGGTTTATGGAGAAGGATTTTCGGTAGTATTGTAAGGCAAATAAAATAGAAATGGCTAGAAGCGAGATGCCCAATATGCCTTGAGATATAGTTATATCCAGGAGACTACTATGTGAGTGCAATACATACACATCCACCATCCATTTATCTGTAAGGTCTTTATAGAGTTCTAATGTAGCAGGGCCTTTGTATCCCATACCTGTCCATATACCTTGTTTCATTTTCATGATCCACTCCAGGCCAGGTTCCCATATAAAGGTTCTGCTATTGTAGGTAGTAACGTCGTATACATCCACCCGTTTGAATAATACAGCCAGGAAAGGCAGGCTGAGGATAGCGTAGACGATTTTGGAAGAATTGAGCAGAACGGGTAAGGTAAACCAGGATCCTATAAAAATGGGTATATACATAAATGCCAATCTAGTAGCAAAAAGCCCCATAATGAGCAAAAGGTTCAGCGCAGTGAGGCGTGAATTGATAACCATTAATAGCACAACGATTACTACGAAATAGGCATATTGCTTAGCCCTTCCAATAAGTGGCCCTTTGAGTTTAATAAGATTAGGAAATATCAGAATACTCATGAGGGCCAACATGTTACCACCATCATATATACCAGAAGAAAATGGGAAAGTGATTCTGTCATCGAATCCATGAGCCAGTGTTTTTATGCCAGCGCCAACTCCCAGCAAATTGATCACAAAGTAAATATTAAAAGCTGTAAGGACTTCACTATGGGGATCGAAGTCTTCGTACTGCTCATTGTAAATATTCCAGATCAGGAATCCTACAAAGGGCATTACCACGGTAAGGGAGGCAGTAAAGACCCGCAGCATGTCTACACCAGGAACTCCCCATTTTATTCCCACATAATAGGAATAGCATGCTGACAGCAGGAAGGCCGCGAAAAAATAGAATTTATAATTAATCGCAACAGAAACACGCTTCTTGTAAAGAGAATCCAGTGTAAAGAACAGTAGAATCAGTAACAGTGGTAGAACACTGATTACTTCTCCAACAGGCATAAAAAAGTTACTGGATATATATTGCCCGATACCGAAGAATATTAATGAAATATAGAATAGATAATTAATTATCGTTCGCTTTGAAATCATAATCTTCTTATTTATCTACACTGTAGTCCGCCATTTATCATCCAATATACAAAATTACCCGCAAGAAGGGGCTGACATGGGAATATTTAATGTATTTTGCTGATTGGAATTACCAGTCATATATTTCTCTAAAGAGAACGAAGAATCGTAAATCTTATTGAATAATTGTTGATATTGATGTGCAATTATCTTTGCGTCGAATTTATTCTCAGCTGTTTTCCTAGCTTCAAGAGAGAGATATTCCCATCTTTCGTTGCATTCCAGTATCCATTCGATTCCACGGGCCATGTCATGTGCATCAAAAGGCTGAGCAAGATATCCATTAGTTCTATGGTTGATCATATCAGAGTTACCACCAATATCAAAGGCTACAACGGGAGTTCCACAGGCAAGTGATTCCAGGCAGATATTGGCCAGATTTTCCTGTATAGAAGGCAGCAGGATCACATCAGCTGCGGAGTAAAGTAATGCAAGTGTTTCTTCGTCGTGCAGTACGCCCTTATTATGAACCGGAATATGTACTAGATCTCGGGTATCGGAGGGTTTGAAATCTCCCAATAATACAAGATCTATGTTATCTTTTTTTAGCTGGTTTATGGTTTTTGGCACAAAGGAGAATCCTTTTCTTTCGTCTGCAGTACCATGAAGGGAACCAAACAAGACTAACTTCCGGTTTTGGGGTAGATTCAGGATACTCCGTGCCAGGTGTTGCTCTATGGGTTTGAAAATATTGAGGTTTAGACCTGTATGAATGACATTGATGGGATGTCCTTTCAGGAGGGCGCTATGTGCTGCTTTTTCCCCAAGCCAGTTGCTAGAAGGAACGAGGAAGATATCTTTCTTTTTTTTGTAGGCTTTCAACTTTTTTCGAAAGACAAATTTACTAAGGTCATAGCTTTTATGAGATCCCAGGACAGGACAGGAACCACAGCCTGTCAAGTATTTCTGGCAATCGTAATCGTAGTGGCAACCGCCGGTAAAGGGCCACATATCATGAAGAGACCATACGATGGGTTGACGTATTTTACCCAAAGCACCTATGCTAACTGAAGCACCACAGATCCAGTGTAAATTGACTAAATCGGGATTGATTTTGTTAATCCTGTTGATCAACTGATGAGAGATCAGTCCGGGTGAAAAATTGGCATAGGGGATCTTGCTTTTGTAGAGGGACACTAATCTTTTTTCGGAATACTTTTGCAAGAAGTTGATTGCTTTCTGCTTTTTATTGGGGCCTTTGACGGCGTAGTGATGGCTTTTTTTACTCCAGACCAGCATTTGGCTGTCGATACCTGTATCGATCAGGCCATTATGTAGTCTGTATGCACATCGTGAAGCCCCTCCATCCAGATCAGAAGCACTGACTATCAATATCTTCATAAAACGCAACTATGCTATGCTTTAAGCACTGAGCTTGAAATCTTCTTTAACTTTCTGGAGACTTTTTTCCAGATTTTAAGATGGATCATTTCATGCACCCGCTTTTCAAATTCCATATCAGGCATAATGATGGGATTTTCTCTCAATGGAAACTGATATTTGTATCGAGGCATATTATCCCAGGGGCTGTCGTCAAATGTATGGGTAGCATCCGTCCCGAATCCAATGTTGGAGATAAGGTTTTGAGAAGGCATGACTGACAGGCCACTATTGATAAGTCTGATAAAGTTCCATTGATAATCCCATACAGACTGTTTCTCATCAAATCCATCATAGGTGAGCTGATATTCCTGATATATCGCTTTCCAGGAGTTGGCGTCCACCAGGTTTTTGATAAGATCCTGAGCGTAGGGATCTGCCCATGCTTTCATCGTAAAATCGTAATGTTCCCAGGCTCTACGCCAGGTAGCCCAACCCCAGGTTCCTCCTCGTATGGAATAGAAATAATCTATGCTTTGTTCTTTCCACTTTTCCAGCAGGTTGGTACCACTTACCATCCAGATGCGGGTATCATCGCGAAATTTATTGAGAAAAAAATCACAGAAGAAGAAGAAACTCGTACTAGGAACACAGTCATCTTCAAGGATGATTCCCATTTCTTCATGCTGAAATAGCCAATTGATAGCGTTATACGGACCAAATCCCGACCCCACATTATCATTTCTAAACAGCGTCTTGATCTCGCAGTCCCAGTCAATAGCCTCTATCACACGCTTCCTAGCAATTTCGCAACGCAAGTCTTCCCCATGTTTTTCAGGTCTTGGACCATCTCCAGCAATATACATCTTATAGGGTCTGACTTTCCGTACTTCTTCCAGTACTTTTAAAGCAGGTTCAGAACGATTGAAAATAATCAGAAGAACGGGTATATGTAATCTTAAGTTAGCATCTGCATTCATGATCCCATTTATTTAGTGAATTTGTAATTCAATTTCCAAAAAGTGAGCATTCCCTTTAACATTAATATAACATTTGGGCGTGTACTTCGAAAGAGAAAATCTAGCAAAAATATATAAACAGTATAGGAAGTGATCGTAGCTATGATAGCTCCTTTGGCTCCGAAAATGGGAATCATAAAGTAGTTCATAATAATATTTACGACACATCCTACTGCTGCTGTGAACAAAGTGTGCTTGAAAAGACTTTCGTTGGTGATAAAGTTGGATTTTGCAAGTCCCATACAGGTAAACATCATCCTGATCGACAATAGTGATAACAATACACCTGCTCCCTGGAATTCTTCTCCCAGTAATAATACAATTCCCCATTCTGCAAGGAAGAACGTGGGGATAGCGATGACCAGAAACACGATAAACATAAACCGGTACATGTTGAGTCTGCGTATTCTGTATTCCTCTTCTCCTGCCATTTTACCTTTTGTAATGGCGGGCGCAAAAGTACTTTGAATCACTACAGGGATAACTGCTAAAGACTCTATCATGCGGTATGCTGCTGAGTAGAGACCTACTTCACCATATCCCAGCATTTCTTCGATCATGACCTGATCGATTTTGGATTGTATTTCGAGAGCAAGTACATAAAATGCAAGTGGCCATGCTTCTCTTAGGAGTTCTAAAGATAATCTCTTATTGAAGCTCAACTTGGATATTCGATGGCCACGTTTGATGTAAATGTATACTAGTCCAATGGCTACTACAGTGGGTTGGAGAGCTGTAGCAACAGCGAAATATATCAGTGGTGCCTGAAAGACAATCAGAGAAATGCGAATAGCTGCATTGATGAGCAGTTGTACCAACTGTACCCGTACTACATGCTTCGACTTTACTTTGGATTGATAGTAAAAGTCAACGACAAAGAAGGATTCAAAAACCTGCCCGGCAGCGATGATATATACCAACCACATATCTGTGGTTGAGATATCTCTGAACATAAATACTACAGAGATAACCAAGATTACCGATAGAGAGCCCAATAATTTGAGTACGAAACCTGTACCCATCAACTCATGTTTTTTTTCGGGATACTTTACTAACTCCCGGATCAGTATATTTTGAATACCTAATGACTTGAGGGCCGTAAAAAGACCTACAAATGCCATGGCGTAACTTAATTGCCCATATTGGTCTTTTCCCAGATATCTTGCAACATAGGCAAAAACGATAATCGTAACAGCCATCCTCAACACACGCTCTAGAAAGAGCCAGGAAGTATTTTCGAAATACTTCTTGAATGTTTTGGATTCAAATACTTTGGCGATGGAAGCTTTATTGATCATTAATAGATAGTGTATAATAGTATCTTACAGAATACATGAATGATGCTACATCCTCAATGGTCAAATCTACTCAAAGCTCAGGTGGTAAGATATATTTTGCTACCTGATTCATTCATATCGTCAAGAATGTGTTATAGTTTGCAATATGAGTGTGTTTTGATTATCAATCAATGCAATACTCATGAATGGTGAATTATACAGGCTGAATTGACGGAAGTGCTTAATTCAAAGGGAATAAATTATCAAGTTTAAAAATTTAGATAATAATTATTAAAAATTATTATCTACAGGATAATTTTCAGACCATTTTCCAGTTTTCTTTTACTCCGGCTGCATTTCCGATACAGCTTTGTAGCAACACATTCAACTCATTAATCAGTCCTGTTGATTGTGAGGATTTTAGATCTGAATTGATGTTACTATTCATCGATGATATAGTATCGTAATAATTGCAGATTGCATAGATAAGATCATCTACCTGATACACTGCAATGGCTTTTTGGAGGTCATTCATTTTAGCTGCAAATTCGACCTGATGATTGTCTATATGCTCGCCATAGTTCTTTTGTCTGGGCATGATAATGGGGATTTTACCCAGCATGAGTGATAGCATCACAATGTCTTCTCCCGCATGAGCGATAATCATATCTGCATGCCGTATCAGCTCAATATGTTCCTCGTATGGATATACGGGTTTTTTCTGATAAAACTGATCCAGTTTAAATTCTGGTCTGAAGCTGCCATATTGAACATGCGTTTCATCATCAATCAGTCCTTCTTCAATAGCTGAATTAATAGAAAGCAAGAGTCTTGTAAACGGAAACCGCTGGCTTCCTACAGTTATGTAAATCATACGAATTGACCTTTACACTGCGCCTTACGATATCGAGCAGCCAACTCTGGGTACTGTACGTATATGAATTCCACTACGGGATAAATAAGTTTACCGGAGAGGGATAGATCCTGTACTCTGGTCATGGTTTCTACAAATACAGTCTTGATACCTAAAATCCACCCTGCATAAATAAAAGGTACACTTACTCCTGCTCCTGTAGATAAAATCAGAGCAGGACGTTCTTTCCTGAGTACTTTAAAGGCTAGATACAGATTTCTGAAAAAGTTGCCTAAGTTTCTGTCAGTGGGATAATAGGCGTGATACACTTTTTCATTGGAAAGGAAATAGTCAGTGTCAGTACTTTTGTGTGTGATCCAGATTCGTTCATAATTACTCCAAGCGTCCTGTAACAAGTACATTGAGAACAAGTGCCCTCCTGATGAGCAAACCAGACATATTTTTCCATTTACCCTGTACATATGGTTTTTACGATAGGAATAAGGTTAAAATATCAGTACGAAAAGGGATCTATTAGAGCTTTTGATTATACAGTACAAATTTTATTCCAAATTAATAATCACAAAGCTTTAATAAGGTATACTATATAAATTTCGATAATTTGAATTAGAGAGGCCTTCATGACATTGTAAAAGGGCTGCACATGTAATAGATCGCCCTTTTCATTCATAAAAGTACACCATTTAGGAACCAATAGTCCCATTCTGAAGTGCGACCGGGAAATGATCAGGCATAGACAGTTATTTTAGGAGAAAGAAATACCACTAGACATGAAATTTATTCCTACTTCGTTGGAAGACGCATACATCATTGAATTAAAACCCTTTCAGGATGAACGCGGACTATTTGCTCGGACTTATTGCAAGAAAGAATTTGCAACTATCGGGCATACAGAGGATTTCGTTCAGATCAATCATTCCCGTACCATTCCCCGTGCTGCAATAAGGGGTATGCATTTTCAGGTGCCACCTAGTGCTGAAACTAAGCTTATACGTGTAATTAGGGGAACTATCCTCGATGTCATTGTAGACATCCGGAGGGATTCTCCTACATTTCTTCAACACATTAAAGTGGAATTGTCGGAAGAAAATATGCGCATGATCTATGTACCCAAAGGGTTTGCACATGGATTCCAGACACTCACGACCTATTGTGAGATGATCTATCATCACACGGAGTTTTATACTCCCGAAAATGAGCGAGGATTGAGATTCGATGACCCCGTGCTGAATATTGATTGGCCGTATGAACCCTCTATAGTGTCCAACAGAGATCAAAATCATCCATTGATTGAGCTAGCTTTTGAGGGAATTATGGCTTAACTCAGAGAATTATTTAAAAGAGAAATCCGAATCTTACCACTATTGTATTAAATTCTTCTGAGGTTGAATATGTAAGGGTGATAGCGGTGCTGGTATAGGGACTGATGATGATTCCGCCACCGTAGCCGTAGTGCCATCTATCTGAACTCTCCTTTTTCAACCAGACTCTTCCATGATCAAAAAAGCCAGTCAATCCTAATTCAAACGGAAGATAATAGTTTTGGGCTTTAAAAACGGGAAGGCGAATTTCTGTATTATGGTAAAAGGCATCATCACCTGCAAAGCGTTCCCCCCTAAAACCACGAAGATTGCTTCTTCTACCCAATGTATTGGCCTGGAAAAACTCGTAATCTCCAATATTTGTCGCATAACCTACGCTTGTTGCCAAGATAAAGGGAATAATAATTTTGGTTCTATGGTAAATAGATACACTCGTAGAAAGATGATAATAACTCATATCTGTATCTTCCATGTTCACATTGAACGACTGATCAATTTCCCATACGTAACCCCGTCTTGGAAAGAGCTGGTTATCGCGCGTATCGAGCAAATAATTCAATTTGATACCTGCGTAGTGTTTAGGTTCGAAATCATCGTCATCCAATCCAGAGCTTTCTCTGTCTACAAAGCGTCCCTCAGTCCTTTCGACATCTGTATACTCGTACCTCGGTCCGATCAGAATCCTGTGCATTTGTTGGTTATAGGTCTGCTTGAGGGCAGGTTCCAGGAGGATTCTACTGTATCTCACCCTATTGATGTCGAAGTCATCATCAAAAGCTGATGTATATTCAGTATCATTGCCCAGACCGAAGAAATTGGTCACAAATCTTGGTGCACTTCCCTCAGTATTGAGGAAAAAGTCCCATTTACCGAAAACGTCGATATAATCTCCCTGATATCCTAACTGAAAGGAGCCCGTAGCAAATGCAATATTGGTACTCAGGGAATGTTTACTTTTGTAAGGGTCTTTTCTAAAACCATGATAGGTGAAATTTATTCCAGCACCGAGTGTCGCGCCATCATCAAGATTGTATCCTGGGTAGATCAAAGGGAGGTAACTATTGAGTTTGTGGGATTTATAGTCATAGTCATTGATATCTTCTTCCTTAGAGGTAAGGATTTTGGCTGAATGACCAGTTTGAAAATGGTTACCTGTATTTGTGTCATAGATCCTGATGCGTTTACCGTAGGAAGTACTGGACTGATCTAGTACCGTATCTTTGCCGGGGCCTCCTATGATACGTATCAGGGTTCCTGTGCGTACATTTCCGGATATTTCAAAAATATCATCTCCTTTGAAACCATATAGTCTTACCTCCCGGGTATCTTTTTTGTCAAAAGTTCGATTATATCTCTCAAAGTCAATTTTACCATCCTCATCCAGTGCATATATCGTTACCTTAGTCAGGCGATCGTTGAGTCTTTGGATTGAAAATTTCTCCTTTTTATCGGTTGTGGTAATATCCACCGATCGAGCCATATGTTTGTAATACCTCAAGGCAAAATCTGGCAGTTTATCTCTTCTCACGTTCAGTTTATCCATGATTTCGGAAGCGTTGAGATCATATATGGGTTTAGGCCAACGTTTAAAAGCCTGGTTGATGACTTCGTCAGGAAGTTTTTGCTGGAGTATGCGTGCCTGTTCCAGCCAGTTTTGCCTATCCATTTCATTGAGAAAATACCTATCAAAAAACCGTGCATTATAATTGAGTCCCAATATGTCGCGAACTTCATAGTCAAAGTCCTGAAACATTCTGGCTCCCCATTCTCGTGTAATCAGCCATGGGATCAAGCCATCTACTGATATAAATACCTGATCCCGATCTCTGGGGATGGGTTTGTAGTATTCAAGACGACCCGAATCAAACTCAGCCCAACGCCACTGATCCTGGTGACGATCCCAGTCTCCTACCCACATATCAAATAATCTGGCATTAAGTACATCTCGTTGATCGATTATTTTGTCTCCTTTTTCTTTTCTCTCCCTCATCAGATCTTTTGTGGAGGTAATTTCTTCTGTATTGCCGAAGTGCAGTTCTGTCTTGCCCTCTTTAGGTTCTTCAGGACGTTGCTCAAATAGATATATTTGGTTACCAAATATCTCATTGAAATCTCCAAGCATAGGCTGTTTAGGAACATAGTAGTACTGGGGATTGGTATGAAACACGTCTGCTGCTTCTGCAAGAGGTGGAATGGACAGGGCTCCGTAGGGATGTGCCATGGCCAGAGCATCCTGAGCAAAGTCTTCGATCACAGTATTGCGTGCCTGACCGGGCACCAGCAAGGTGATATCTTTCATCACAGAGCGGAGTACGTATTCATTTTCAAGAGAATCTTTGAGCCGTAGAGACTTAGTCTGTATTCCTCCTCCTTTTTTAACTACCTCAAGTCCTCCATATTTTTGAGATATATCCAGAACTGGTAGCTTGACAGGAGTGGTCCAGGCGTCTCGATAATAGTTGCCCAGCCATTTGCGTTTAATGCGATTGGCAACATAAAAACTGTCTGCTACGGCTATGACACTATCCGGCTCATCCAGCGGTATAGCCTGAGGATCTCCTTTAGTGTAACTTTTATCCTTGATTTGGTATCTGAAGATTAGTTCTCCCTTAGGAGGCTCAGAGGCTGGTCGCCACATTTCCAGCCATATCTCTCCATTATCGTAATATACCAGCTTTACTAATCCCTCGCCACGGTATCCTGCATCCAGGGGTGAGTTTTTTCTGAGATAACCTCCCGAAACTGCAGACCCACTTCCGACGAAGTGCCGCTTACTCTTGATTACGCCGGTTAGTGAGAAGCCAGGGTCTTCCTTAAAATACTGCAGGCCGTGATCATGGCTATATGCAAAGATGAGGTATCCCGTCTGTATGGTAAGATCCATCAGCAATTCACAAAATGCTTTATGAACCGGATGGTTCATATTCTGAGGGGAAAGACCGATCTGGTCGAAAGCGGTAGTCAGTGTGCCTATACCTGGTAGAGGCAGCAGATGATCCTTCCAGGAATTATAACCTGCACTGGGACCTGAGCTCTTGATGGGATGATGAAAGGCTACGAGAATATCGGTGTCATCGTATTCATCAAAAATTTCTGCCAGTTCTTCCTTTAATTCAGTTTTGCTATCTACGCTACAACCCTTAACATCAGTAAAGGATGATTCATTTTCCAGGAACCATTGTGAGTCAAGCATAATTAGCGTAATATCCTTTGAGAGTTCTACTACCTCCGGATCTGCACAACCCTTGCTAGGTCTCCATACATCCCCCTGGTCAAGAAAAGTTTCTGTAAAATCTTCCAGTTGGCGTATGGCATTCCGCTCACCTTTGGCTGCATTTATCCATTCGTATTGACCTGGAACCATGTAGATACTGGCTTTGATATCCTTTAGCAGGCTGAGATGTTGTTGGTAGGTTTCAAATGCCTTATCATCCTTTTTCTGGGGGGAGGGTATATCCTGGGGATTGATCTGATTACCCAAAAGAACGATCGTATGATTAGAGCTAGCTCTTTCTATTTCATAAGCCATCATAGAAAGAGTAGGGGAGGAATGATAAGGATACTGAGTTCCTAAATTTCCCAGTAACCACACGTTGTGTTTGACTTTTTGTGTGGTTTTCGGGGCAAACTGTTGCCAGTTATTATGATTACTTCCAAGAATAACCTGTTGTCCCAGGGCAGTAACTGGAAGTATCAGGAATAGTGAATAAATACGATAGAGAACACTTTGGATCATCACAATCAAGAATGAAATTAACTTGCAAGAAAAGTGCAAACAATTATTTCGCAAGTTATAGTTGCAAGTTAATCATTCCTGTCATTAAGCTTACATTCGAGTCGATTTTTGACTGGTATTAGCTACACCACACCCGTTGTTTTATTTCAGCATCTTCTAGATAAGCATGCAGATCATCCTGGCTGATGACTTTTCCTTCATCGCAGTAGGCGCGGTACCAGTTGGCGGTACGAGAGATTGTCTCTTCAATATTCCAGGTAGGATACCAGTCGAGTTGTTGAGAGGCTTTGCTACAATCCAACATCAGCAGTTTGGCTTCGTGAAACTTCCTGGCTTCTTCTTCATTGATCTGGTATCGTACCTTATCCCATTGAGCTTCCATCAGCCTGAGCACCTCACTTACCTGAATATTGGAGGCCTTGGATGGTCCAAAATTCCATCCATCGCAGCACATGTCATCACCTTCCAGGAGTCTCTGACCCAGTAAGAGATATCCAGATAGGGGGTCCAGCACATGTTGCCAGGGGCGCGTAGCCTGAGGGCTACGGATTTCAGTAACATTTCCTGCTTTGGCAGCTCGCATGAGATCCGGTATCAGCCGATCTTCGGACCAGTCGCCTCCGCCGATTACATTTCCGGCACGTACAGAAGCCAGAAGCATGCCCTGTCTCTCTGCAAAAGACCTGCGATAGGAAGCAGTAAGGATTTCTGAACAAGCTTTGGATGAACTGTATGGATCATATCCACCCAGACGGTCATGTTCCCGGTAGTCTATTTCTTGCTCGAGGTTTTCATATACCTTGTCGGTTGTGATATTAACAAATGCTTTGACGCTACCAGAAAATCTTGCTCCTTCCAGTACATTAAGCGTTCCAATGACATTGGTTTCATAGGTAAATGAGGGATCCTTATAGGAAGCTCTTACCAAAGGCTGAGCAGCCATATGAAACACAACTTCAGGTTTATGTTTTAGGAAGGTTTCTACTACCAGCTTTTTATCCCTAATATCACCGAATACACTGTTTACTTTGGGTGAGGACACCTTGAAATGAGAGTCTTCTCCAGAGTCATCCAGGGATATACCGATCACCTCTGCACCGAGATAATTCAACCACAGAGTCATCCATGATCCTTTGAATCCACTATGTCCGGTTAACAGCACTTTTTTCCCTTCATAAACTCCTTTAAATAGTTTGGTTTTTACAGCTTGTTCCATATTATTGAGTTATTAACTATCTGATGTTCTTATTTTGGATCTCAATTTCACAACTCCTTCACCATAAATTACATGTAGTGAAATGAACTGCTAAAATTATATCTTGAATGGCAGATAGCACATACATTCCAACCACTCTGTATCCAATACTTTCTATTAACCACAACTACATGGTATTTGATATTTAACCCCGCTATTTTTGAAACAAGAATGAATTATTCATCTAATTAGTTAATACGTAACTTATATTTTTTTATATGCAAGACAATCAAGGATTAACGGTTGCACCTTCAACTTCAGAACAGGGACTAACTATCAGTACCTGCCGTTTTTGTAATACCCCACTCACGCAGACATTTGTGGATTTGGGTATGTCTCCGATATGCAATGATATGATTCGCACGGAGCATGCCAAAGATATGGAGCCATTTTATCCTTTGCACACTTACGTGTGTTCGGCGTGTTATCTCGTTCAGTTGGAGGAATTTGTGAGCCCAGAAAATATCTTTGACGACTACACGTATTTTTCATCATATTCTACATCGTGGCTGGAACACTGCAAGCGTTACACAGGTCAGATGGTCTCTGAGCAGGGTATCAATGAGCAGAGTTTTGTGGTGGAGTTGGCGAGTAATGACGGATATCTTTTACAATATTTCAAAGAGAAAAATGTTCCGCATCTTGGTATTGAACCAGCGAGAAATGTAGCTGAGTATGCGATCGCTCAGGGCATCCAGACGGAAATACGCTTTTTTGGAGTTGAGACGGCCAATATTGTCAAGCAGCAATATCAGCAGGCGGATTTGATCCTGGGAAATAATGTTCTGGCTCATGTGCCAGATATCAATGATTTTGTAGGAGGTATGAAGGTTCTGCTCAAGCCTTCGGGATTCATCACAATGGAATTTCCACATTTACTTAATCTGATGGAATACAATCAGTTTGATACGATCTACCACGAGCACTTTTCCTATTTATCCTGGGTCGCGGTAGAGAGAATTTTTGCTCATCATGGTCTGACCTTATTTGATGTGGAGGAGCTATCCACCCATGGTGGATCTTTGAGGATTTATGCCCGCCACACTGAAAACAACGACCGTCCCGTTACAGCACGCGCCAAAGAGCTGAAACAACGTGAAATAGATGCTGGATTGGAAGAAATGGAATCTTATGCCGATTACACTAAAAAAGTAAAGGAAACTAAGCGTAAGATTCTTGAATTTCTGATACAGGCCAAACGCGAAGGAAAAACAATTGCAGGTTATGGAGCACCTGGAAAGGGGAATACACTTCTGAACTATTGTGGTATTCGCACAGATTTTCTGGATTATACCGTAGACAGGAATCCCCATAAGCAGGGCAAGTTATTGCCAGGAACACATATCCCAGTCTATGATCCGGAGAAAATTTCAGAGACACGTCCCGACTACATTTTCATTTTGCCATGGAACCTGAAAGATGAGATCATGGAGCAGATGAGCTATGCAAGGGAATGGGGAGCTAAGTTTGTAGTTCCTATCCCGGAAATTAAAGTATACGACTAAGACAAAGTAGCTGATTACTGAATTCAATATTTAGCATCGATAAATCAATCCAATGAAAAACGTTGATCAAAAAGGGCAGGAGATGTATGAGCTGATAGAATCTCTTTACCCTATATGCAGAAGCATCACGGGTAATGGTGTTCGCAGTACACTGAAGATGATCCAGCAACACATTCCCCTGTTAATTCATGAGGTGCCTTCTGGTACGGAGGTATTTGACTGGACGATCCCCAAAGAATGGAACATACGGGATGCTTATATCAAAGATCCTTCTGGACATAAAATCGTGGATTTTCAGCAATCCAATCTTCACGTACTCAATTATAGTATTCCAGTAAACGGTACATATACCCTAGAAGAGCTAAAATCCCACATTTTCACCATTCCTGAACAACCCAATTTGATTCCTTACAGGACTTCCTATTACCATGAGTATTGGGGTTTTTGTATGGCTCATAATCAATATGAGAAGCTTCAGGAAGGACCCTATGAGGTAGTGATAGATTCCACTTTGGAGCCTGGCTATCTGACTTATGGTGAGTACTATATACCGGGAGAAAGCCAGGAAGAGATGATTTTTTCTACTCATGTTTGTCATCCCTCTCTATGCAATGATAATCTATCTGGAATAGCAGTAGCTACTTTTTTGGCGAAACATCTTACAGCCTTACCTAAAAGGTGTATCAGTTACCGGTTTATTTTTGCTCCGGCTACAATTGGCGCGATTACATGGCTTGCCCTCAATGAGGAACGGACTGACCGTATACGTTACGGCTTGTGCACACCCCTCTTAGGAGCTCCTGGTCCTTATGTTTACAAGAAATCGAGACAGGATACTGCAGAGATCGACCGGATCATGCAATATATTTTAAAGGTATCGGGAAAGGAGTATGAAATAGATGATTTTATCCCCTATGGTTATGATGAGCGACAGTATTGTTCGCCAGGATTCAATCTGCCTGTAGGTAATATTGCAAAAGCTCGTTGGGGGCAGTTCCCCGAATATCATACTTCTGCGGATAATCTGAATTTTATAAATGCAGGAGCGTTGGAGGAGGCACTTGAAATGTTGAAAGATACGGTGGAAGTGATTGAGACTAATCAAGTCTATAAGAATCTCAATCCCAAATGTGAGCCACAACTTGGCAAGCGGGGACTCTTTGATAGTATCAGTGGTAGTAATATGAATAAGAAAACCTATTCAATGGCTTTACTATGGGTTTTGAACCAGTCTGATGGTACCCAGGATTTGCTGGAAATAGCAGATCGCTCGGGCTTACCCTACCAGGTCATTTTGAAGGCTGCCCAGATGCTGGAAAAACACGATTTGTTAAGACCTATTTCCACAGTGCATCAGTGGGCCTGATCTACGTACGTTAGCTATTTTTTGAAAACACAAATATATCACAACTAAAAGATTATGAAGGTATTAATTCTTGCGGGAGGTTTTGGTACCCGCCTTGCTGAAGAAACCCATATTCGTCCAAAGCCTATGGCAGAGATTGGTGGTAAACCTATTCTTTGGCATATTATGAAAACCTATTCTTACTATGGCTTCAATGAGTTTGTGATCCTGTTGGGTTACAAAGGCTACTATATTAAGGAATACTTTGCCAATTATTTTCTACATCACAGTAACCTGACTATTGATCTGGTCAACAATGACATACAAGTACATTCTCATACCTGCGAACCCTGGAAAGTGACATTGCTGGATACGGGCTTGTATACACTTACGGCTGGAAGGATCAAGCGTGCTGCAAAATTCATCAACAATGAACCCTTCCTGCTTACGTACGGAGACGGTGTATCAAATGTAAATATTCAGCAGTTGGTTGATTTTCACAAAAATCATGGTCATTATCTGACCATGACATCTACACAGCCTAAAGCACGTTTTGGGCAAATCGATACGGATGAGAGTTTCAGAGTATTGAACTTCAAAGAAAAGCCTGAAAATCAAGGGGGTTGGATCAATGCAGGATTCTTTGTGTGTGAACCACAGGTACTGGATTATATTCCCGAAGATGATGCTGGTGATAAGCTAATGTTTGAGCAGGATCCTTTGGAAAACATCGCCAGAGACGGTCAACTGTTTACTTATAGACATCAGGGATTCTGGCAGTGCATGGATACGTTGGCAGATAAAAACAAGCTGAATAAAATGTGGAATGCTGGAGAGGCTCTCTGGCGTGTTCCTGATGCACCTCAGGTTCAGCTGACCTGATATTATTTACAGTACTATAAATCGATCATTAAGATGAATATAGTGGGCCTGGTGCCTGTTGGCGGACTCGCCAATAGGCTCCAACCAATACCGGGTAGCAAAGCGCTTCTACCTGTTGGATACCGTAAGATGCCAGATGGTTCTCTGCGTCCCAAACCGGTGTCGATGTATCTGCTGGAAAAATACCGTAAAGCAGGTGCCACCCAAAGTTTTTTGATCCTCAGAAAGGGAAAGTGGGATATTCCCGCTTATTATGGTACTGGTTCAGATCCCGATATCGATATGGACCTGGCATATCTGATCATTGAAATCCCTTATGGAACTCCTTACTCGTTGGATCAGGCCTATCCTTTTGTGAAAAATGATGTAGTATTACTGGGTTTTCCTGATATCATGATTGGTCCTGAAGATTTGTATGGTCAATTGCTGGAAACATTGGAGGAAACACAGGCAGATCTGGTTGTAGGTTTATACAAAGTGGAAAGTGAAACACAGGCAAGGGGAACAGATATGGTAGAGACTGATCACGAGGGAAGGATCACCCATATTTTTATTAAACCGGAAACTACCTCATTGACACATGCATGGGTTAATGCTGCATGGACACCAGCTTTCACAGCGTTTATGCATGAGTATTTGCAAAAGGACATCCGCAATAGAAATGATAATCCGGATCTACCCGAAATATATGTTGGACACGTGGTACAGGCGGCCGTAGAAGCCGGCCTTAAAGTACAAACACGGCGCTTTGATGGTTTCGATTTCTTGGATATAGGTACGCCCGATGGCTGGACAAAGGCTTATAAGGAGCACAGCATGCAAACGTTGTAAAAAAATCAATCAAGGAAAACAGGATGAATAAACACATGATAGAAAAGACCATAACTCAGGAATATAGCATCCAGACACTCGAAGACAAACATTGCATTATTACAGGGGCTAGCCGGGGTATCGGTAAATCCATTGCACTGCGCCTGGCAGCTGCTGGTGCAAAGCTTCACTTGCTTGGTCGGTCCATGGATACCCTGGATCAGGTTAGGATAGAAGCTAGAGCATTTACCAATGATGTGGCTATTTATGAGGTAGACCTTATGGATCATGAAGACCTCAAAAGATTTGCAAATCAGTATGTCAGTGACGTAGGTAAATTAGATATTCTTATTCAAAATGCGGGGATGCTCAAGATGGGAACTTATGATCATGCCACACCTGAGGACCTGGATGCACTTTATCAGATCAATATGCGTGCTCCCTACGCATTGGTACATTATCTACTCCCTGCATTCAATTCAGATTTTGCACAGATTTTGTGCCTGAATTCTACTGTCCGTGCAAATGCACGGGTAAGTCAGTATGCTGCTACTAAGCACGCATTGAAGACACTCACAGACAGCCTTCGGGCTGAAGTAAATGACCGACAGATTCGCGTCATGAGTCTTTATGCAGGTCGCACTGCCACGGATATGATACGCCAGGTATTTGAAAAAGAAGATCGGCTGGATCAGTACGAACCTGAGAAATTGTTACAGCCTGAAGATATCGCACATACAATCCATCATATGCTTACAATGCCCATGACTGCAGAGATCACGGATCTCACCATTCGGCCTTTTCTTAAGTCTTATTAAGGTTATTTTTTACCATTAACAGTTTGATCTTCTTGTGCAGCAGCCAAGAACGATGGGAATGCTCCCAGGGAGCTGTCCATGTAACTGCTTAGCAGTGATATGAGAGATAGATAGCTGCTAGAAAATGGTTTGTTAAACTTAAATCTGTCTCACTATTTACTACTCACTTACTTGTGAGTTATCATCTAAGCATTTACTTTTAGAAAAAAGGCATATTCACATGATCACCCCCATTTTTGCTGGCAGTTTCGGCAAGACTTATCATCTTGTTGTATTATGCCTGGCATGCATATATTCATCTTTAGGCAAGGCTCAGAATGTTGCTACTGTTTACAAAAACTATTGTGCGGGTTGTCATGGGGCAGCTATGGAGGGAAATACTGCCACTGCGCTGGTAAAGGAAGACTGGAAATATGGCAGGTCAAAGGGAAATATCATCAAAAACATCAAATATGGGATTGAAGGAACAGAAATGGTTGCCTGGGGAAATGTATTGAGTAATACACAGATTCGCCAGCTGGCGGATTTCATTGTGAATGCTCAGGATCATCCTATCCAGGCCATCAGGGAATTTCCGGAACAATTGACTACAAAGGATTATATCCTGAATGTGGAAGTACTTTCCCGCGATGAAATAGACATTCCGTGGGGAATCGAGTTTATAGATTCCTCCAGGGCCTTGATTACAGGACAAACAGGTAGCCTGTACTGGATGGTAGATGGGGTAGTAGATACCAATTCTGTTTCTGGTTTGCCTGAGGTTTACGATACAGGTAGAGGGTTAGGTGGAATGATGGATATAGCACTGGACCCGGAATATGCTGAAAATGGATGGATCTATCTGTCGTATGTACATACAGATGAAGATTTGCATGATCCGGATTCCTGGGCTATGACTCGTATTATTAGGGGAAAAATTGAAGCATATCGATGGATCGACCAGGAAACGGTTTTTCAAGTGGGAGATTCACTGATTCTGGATCGTGGAACCCGTTGGGGTTGTAGAATGCTATTTGACAAGGAGGGATATTTATTTTTTACGATCGGTGATGTAGACCGTGATGAGTATGCTCAGGAGCTGGCACGTCCCAATGCCAAGATATTCCGGATATATCCAGATGGGTCGATACCCGAGGATAATCCTTTTGTAGAAAACGAAGAAGCGCTACCAGCGATTTATTCCGTAGGTAGCCGGAACGTACAGGGAATAGCGACGCATCTTGAGACAGGGGAAATATGGTTTACTGAGCATGGTCCAATGGGTGGTGATGAATTGAATATATTGAAAAAAGGTGCGAATTATGGCTGGCCAGTTATTACTTATGGTCTGGACTATAGTGGGGATACAGTATCAAATTTGACACAAAAGGAAGGCATGGAGCAACCAGTAATTCATTGGACACCCTCTATTGCAGTATGTCCTGCTGAGTTTTGTAATAGTCCTTTGTTTCCCAGATGGGAAGATCAACTGTTTGTCGGGGCATTGGCATACGAAGAAGTGAGAAAGATCAAAATTTCCGGATATGAAGTACTGGATCAAGAGTTGGTATTAAAAAATTACGGTAGGGTGCGGGATATCAAGTTTGGTCCTGAGGGAGCTATGTATGTATTAATCAATAGTCCTGATGCTGTGTTGCGGATAACTCCTGAACGTGAGATATCTCATTGAGAAAGGGCTACACGATCAGATTCATCAAGAGAATCTAAGCTTGTAGCCCTTAAGCTTTCATTTAAGTAATATTTACTTATCCTTGATCACCACATCGCCATATCTGGTTACGATGTTGATCTTACTTTTGGTAGCGCTACCCACGCTTCCCATTATTTTCTGTGAAGTATTGTCTTTGATTTTTTGGCGGATAGCTACTTTGCTAGGGTAGCTAAGATCTCCATAACGGGTGGAAAGCTCCAGTTCATAGCTAGCAGCGCGATCTACTACGATGGAAATATCGGTATACTCTCCTTCTACAGCCAGAATGCTAAACTCAGAGTGAAGCCAGTCCAGCTTAAAATTACCATATTCCATATTGACTTTACCCAAATCTGTGAGTTCATTCAGACGGAAGTCTGTATGTCTTTCCACAAGCCCCAGAAACCCTACACTTCCTACTCTTAAGGTATTGTATTTACTTTCTGAGAGCAGGGTATCTGCTGTACCAACATCAAAGGTAGAGTATTTACTTTCCAGCCTGAGCGTACTCACGCGATCTACATTTAGGGTAGAATATTTGACATTCAGGTCTGCATATCCTAGTTGTTCAATGGTTCCTTTGGAATATCCCATATCAAGTGATACATAACCACTCAATTCATTAGCTTGCAGGCTACCATATTTGATCCAGATATCTGCTTTACCACTCACATTGCCAATAAATACATCACCATATTTATCATATATCTGAAGATTTGAAGTCTTGGGAACTGTAAGTGTATATTTAATCAAAAAATCCTCCAGATCGGCTTTGTTTCCATCGTTGAACTTCACCCTTACGCGCGACCCTCTGCTATTGGACATACCGTTCCATTGTGAAACTACATCATCCAGATTGCTGGTCACAGATACTCTATCGTCGCTACCAGCAATATCGACCTTTACCTTGTTGAGCATCATATTAACATCATCCATGTCGCGTCCTTTGACAGTAATTTCCACATGTACTTCTACCTGTAAATTATCCCACGACTCGATGTGTATATTGCCGTATTTGGCGTTGGTCTCTATCCATACATCAGGATTCACCTCAAAGGTAGCATCCTGATTGACAGTACGTTCCTGAGCAAGTAATATCCCCAGTTGTAGTGCCAAGGTTATACAAAATATTTCTTTCATTTCACTTTCTTTTGACTATTGATTTTTGATAAATATTATTGTGATTTTTGTCTTTATAGTGGTATGCAACCGTAGAAGACTACATTCTGGCTGCCGGTACTTCCTGTTGTTCAGATTGCTGAATCTGATGGAGTAAATCTTCCAGTATTTTTATTTTTTGTTCATACGTAGCGATCATTCCGTGTATAAGCTGTTCGTTATATCCGTCTTCGTGAATATCTCTTTTCAGCTCCAGATAAGAATCATCTGCTTGTTTCATTTCTTCGAGAAACTCTTTTGCAAAAGTGAAATCTCTCAGGTTGTATTGATGAATCTGGTCGAGTTGCTGCTGGACCTTCATGTTGTAGTAAGTTTCTACTTCAGCAAATTCTGGATGGTAATCCTCAGGTCTCTCATTGATCGATTGCTCAGTAAGGTGTCCTGCAATATTCATGGGTTTTTCCCAGGGTTTCTGAGAAAATATAACATAACATATACCTACGGTGATCAAGATAATAGCCGCCATTTTCCAATAAGGGTACTTAATGAAAAAATGAGTGCTTTTGTGACGTGTTTCATTCTGATCCAATTCCCGTTCAATCTGATCCCATACGATGGGCCGGGGAGTTTCCACATCGAGTTCATCTCGATGTGTGTGAATGTACTGTTCCAATTCTTTCCATTTCATTATTAATCTCTTGAAATTGATGCAAGTTTTTGCCTTAACAATTTTTTGGCCCTGTGATATTGTGACTTTGCCGTTGAAACAGATATGTCAAGGATGTGACTTATTTCCTTATGATCGTACCCCTCGAGCAAATATAGGGTAAAGACCACTCTGCAGCCCTCTGGCAATTCTTTGATTGCCTTGTGAATGACACCCAGGTCTATGACCGGTTCACTGATGTGATTTTCTTCATAAACAGGTTCTACAGATTGATCTTCCAGTGGCTCAAACTCAATTTTTTGTTTTTTGAGATGACTCAGGCACTTGTTGATCACAATACGCTTTAGCCAGGATCCAAATGATGCCCTTCCTTCAAATGTATGCAGTTTTCTGAATGCGCTAATAAATGCCTCTTGCAGCGCATCCTCTGCCAAAGAACAATCGCCAAGCATGCGGATGCATATGTTGTACATAGCCTGAGAATACAGTTCATACAGACGGTGTTGAGCTTGCCGATCCCCCATCTTGCAAGCTTCTATGATCTCAATATGCTGGTTTACATGAGTAGTGTTCAAATGATAGTCCGGCTTTTGTTATTTAAAATAATCAAGTACACCGAAAAGACAGCTGGGCAATGATAAAGGTTGTAACAGAGATTGAAAAATGTTACCACGAAAAGGAATTATTCAGAATTTGATCAAATAACCTTTCGAGTGCGTCCAAATCTCCATTCATTTTATGCAATTCTATAGAAAAGAAGACCTGATTGATCTCCCCATTGGTGAAACGGGTGGTAGCAGCAATGGTATTGGGTCCTATCCAACCTCCAGCAGAAATCAACTGAACATTGTAGAGGATATTTTCGGAGTTTTTGGGATAAAACGGGTCAGCGCCAGTTATAAATGATCCACTTTTCAATACTGGAAAATTAAGCTCATCTATAGAAACGGCGAGACTGTCGGTCGGGATTCGGGCTTGTCCTGAAGAAGTGGAGAAACTGTCTATAGGGGAGTAGTCCTGTATGGTGGTCTGATTGGCAGTAACCGGATCTGTAAATGAAGCAGCAAATTTCGTGGTAATAAAGATTTTACCTCCTTGATTGAGATATTTCTGTATCGTGCTGGCTGCTGCTTCAAGGTACATTTGTAATCCCTGTTCCTGGGGTAAGGCATCATCAGAATACCAAAAGATCTTATCATAGAGTTGCAGGTAAAGCAGGAAGGTAGGGTCCCAAAAAGGGGGAGGCTGTGATATTAAGTCAAAATAGTCATATCCAGGGTATATTTTGTTGAGTATAGGGGAAAATACATCATCTACATCTCCGGTTCCATGGGAATCGATGACAAGCAGGTCGCTGTTCTGAGGGTTGATGAAAAATATATTTGAAGTATCTATAGCACTTTCGGCGCCAGCAATATCTCTTGCTTTGACAAAGAGTTGGTTGTTGGCATTCAACCTCATACCTTCAAGCGTAAAAGGGAGTGGTGCGATGGATGCACCTGGATATACTTCCACTGGCTGTGGGCCGGATTGATCTGGCAAGGTTGGCACAAAAGTAAGTAGATTTTGAGATGGCAATAATGGGTACCAGGGACCTTCATTAACCTTTATGAATACGGAGTCGAGTGTTTCATTTCCATCCAGGTCTTCTACATTCCAGAGTGTTGAAAAGACTACTGCTACGGTGTCAGGAATGGTCTTTACAGTATCTAGTCTGATGGATGGAGGCGTATTGCGAATGGGTATTTCAAGCAGGGCGGGGCTAGGGTCGGCCAGGGAAAGGTTATCTATTGCTCTTACGTAAAAGGGGATATTGGCTCTATCGTTTCCTGGGGGAATGATGAATCTGAACGTACTATCCTGGGTCGTGGTAAACGACCAGTTGGTGCCATCCAGAGAGACTTCATATCCAATGACATAGCCATCCTGGTCTTCCCCCGACCAATGGAGTCTGATTACGCTGTTGAGGAGGTTTTGCTCGCCCAGATTAATTTGTTCCAGAAAAATATTTGTATTAGGAGGAATATTTTCTCTTAAGGTACCTTCATCACATCCATTGAATAAAGTCCATGTTATGAGCGTCCCTATGAATAGAGAAAATGAAATCCTGAAGTGAGATCTGGCCATTTGTCTATTGTAAGCACTGTAATTTGCCGTGAATATAGTAAAAGCTTTTTTTCACTGCGAACTTAAAATCTTTTCCTTATGTGCGGTGAAATACACCATCTTCTAACACTAGCAAGAGGGGCTATATTAAAAGTATATTAAGGTAAACTATCGGTAAAACCAGGCTAAAAAAGCCTGAAAAATGAGGCAGGTTTCAAATTTGCGAGAAAATCTGTGCAGCGTTGTTACAAGCAATCATAAAGTCATAAAGCATGAGAGGAAGTCGACCTTCAAGACCTCCTCTCAGCTTTCCATTTACTTCCTTGACTTAATTACATTTACATTATCGAATCATCAATACTTTCTCGCGCTTCACAACGATTCCCGCTGCTTCAACAATGACGATATATGCACCTGCCTGCAGATCAGTTGTATTTAATGTCTGTGTACCTCTGAGTATGTTAAAGGATTGAGAGGCTACTCTTCTACCAGCCAAGTCATACAAGTGAACACCTGTTTTCACCATTTGGGGAAAATCAAAATTGACCTTCAACTCACCCTGGACGGGATTGGGGTATACGGCGACAGCACTTGCCTTAAGATCATCTTCCAGACTAGTAGCTGGACCCTGGCTGAGGCATCCACCACGGAAGTTGACCATATCATCATTATTTCTAGGATGCAGTTTGAAATTGCCAAAGCTGTAATACATGATACCTGTAATGCTTTCCACCGTGTCGCGATATTCGATGACACATGCATCTACATTCATGATTCCTGCATTTGCTACCCACTGAGAGTCATTTACATAAGAGAAGTTAAGAGATCCGAAAGCATTTCTTCCATCATTTCTCCCTGCCAATACACGAGAACCGTTGGCAGGATCGAGTGTATCAACTCCTACGCGGTACTCACCAAAATTACTATTAGGTCCATCGGCATTGAGTTCTACGACAAACAGATCCTGAGCAGTATCAGGATTAGCCAGGGTGATGAGCATGCCTTCATATAGTTCATTGGTTTCGAAGTCGTACTCGGTGAAGATGCCTGGGGCGAGTACTAGGGGTTCTACTTCACCTGTTCCCAGTTCTTCTACATCAGTAATTTCATTCATCACAGTAAGACCAAAACTTTCGGCGATTGTACCTGTAACGCGGATTTTATCACCTATTGTCAGGTTTGCCAGTGCAGGATTTCCGCTGATTTGGAGACCTCTCCAGCCCCCAATAGCATCGCCTTCCTGCTGGATGTAGATAATACCCAGGTTATCGGGTTCAGCAGAAGCCGTAATTACTCCCTCCACAGTTACGACCTGGTCTCTGTAAGCAGAGTTTCCATTGTCGAATGGCGTAAACTGTACATCGAAAATAGTGAGTCCACCATCTCTTACGGTGAAAAACAGCGGATTTCCGTTACCAGGTACATCTGGCTGAGTTGCTTTGAGTCCTTCATTGTCAACGGCATTGATATAGTATTTTACAAGATCTCCATCGCTGTACTCCGCTGCGGGAATAGCTGCAGAGAAGGTTGTACCATTTCCTGTCATCGGAATAGCTTTGTACTCCTGGTTGCTAACACCTACAGCATAAAACAGGGTAGCTGTATCGATCGATCCATCTACGTCTTCAATGGTTGCTGTGATATTAGCATCGTCTTCACCAGTGGGTACAGCAGGATTTCTGGTAATACCAGAGATCAGGGGGGCAGAAGTACCCTGACGGACTACATAGTCTGACTCCTGAAAAGGGAATAATTCATATCCTCTTCCATTATCACCAAAACATCCATTTTCGCTATGTACGATTACTCCTCTCAGAGTATCGTAAACTGTCCCTACATTTGGGGGTACGAAACTTCCGCTATTACCGGGTAGTCTCTGTACCAGAAAGCGGTCAGATACATTCATAAGATTTCCCTTATCGTCAGAAACGATAAAGCTCACCCGGCTACCACCAGAAAAGAAGTCAACAGATTCTACCGTTAGGTTATACATCTCTACATAAGCTCCTTCCCACTGTTCACCCGTCTCAGGAATATTGGTTTGTGTATTGTCATTCAGATTTCCCAACTCTATCGGATTAACTCTGACAGGACGGCCACTATCCAGAACCTCGATCTCCAATGGTGCAATTTCTGATTCTCCTCTAAATTGCAAGATTAGTCCCGTAATTCTCACGGAATCTCCTGCAATGAGGTCTTTGACATCCGTACCAGGAACCGGACTTTCTACATCACTGGTTACAAATACATCCAGTCCAGAGTATGGACCTATTGTATCCTGAATCCATACATTTCCAGAGGTTACTTGAGCAAGGTTTCCATCCATCACGATGGTTCCGAATATTGTAACGGTATCGCCCAGAAAGCTAGATGTATCAATACATGCAGCTAGATCTTCATCAGAAACGAATTGAATATCTCTGATTTTTACAACAGGCACTTCCTGAGCAAATAAACCAACTACTGCAAATACAAATAAGTAAGATAAAAGTACTTTTCTCATGGTAAGAATTTTGATTTTGATAAATTAGTTAATATTTGGTGTATTAAAACGAGTATAATCATGTAAGAATTGTAAGCAGTTATAGCTTATTTTGGGAAAAGGGTCTGAAGAAAATGGGTATTGCAAAAGTCAAATTTTATTTTATGATCACGAATTTTCCCCTGCGTTTGTCCCCGGTATCGTGATCGATGACCACAAAGAGATACAATCCACGGGCAATGATCTGATTATCCCGGGATAGTAGATCCCAGGCATGTTCCCCTCCTGAAAAGACTATTTGTTCTGTATCTGAGTAAGTTTCAAACCAGCGTATGTCATCTCCACTGTATTGTTCGTTATGTTGAAATACATCCACCAGGTCCCCAGCCAGGGTATAGATTCGTACTTCACAGTTTTTAGGTAGGTTGGCGAAGATAATTTTGCGGTCTTCTTCGAAAGTACTACTCCCCTCCCAGCTTGCCCTTGCATAGTAGGGATTGGGATATACAAAGGGGTCTCCTTGACCAAAACCCATATTAGCAGGTTTGCCGGCAAACACTCGTCTGAGAGACGCTAGTGGAGCAGATTCCAGGGATTCCAGGTTGTTGACGGCATCTCCGGTATCAAAAGAGGTGAGGGCTATTACGTGCTGCCATCCGTTGGCGATGTTCTCAAAGACATATCTGTAATGGTAGGTATTGGTATCGCCCTCAAAAGTGGCCGGATCTTCGAGTCGTATATTGTCATATCCTGTATCAAAAAACAATCCATTGCCTTCATTGTCCCATGCTCCAATCAGTTCGAGGTCTTGCAGGATATCCTGTGTGTTTTGCACATCAAAACCCACAGCTGTTTTATACAGGCGATAACCCTCAAAGTCTTGCAGTTGTGAAATGGGGTCCAAAGAGGATTCAGAATTATTGGACCAATATATTTCGATCTGATTATCAGAGGGGGCGACCCTTATTCTGGGGATATCGGGCGGAGTTGGGAGAATAAAACGTGTAATACGTCCATCCTGATCTCGATCCTCTCCCGGGTCTAGTATACAATTGCCGTTGCTATCTTCTCCATTGTAGGCTGTCTGTGCCCATTGGGCATTACGTATAAGATTGGCGCGCTGTGCGGGGGTATTATCAGCAGCAGGATTGCCGTCAAAGACTCTTTTAGCACATACAATGGCAAAGGATATATTGATGGTTTCCCCTGGAAACAAGCGGTTAAAGGGACCTGCAGCTACCAGGTTGGATCGGTTGTTAGGGCGGTTGATAATCGGCTGGATATCTTCCCAGCCATCGAGAAAATTCAGGCCATTGGCCATTTTGGCATAGCGTTGACGATCGCTGGTAGGGAAGAAATATAGCGGATCGTTGGAATTGAGGAACTGCCAGGTGTTGAAATGGATATCGAAGGATGGAGATACGGGGCAAGTACCATTGATCTCAGCTCCGAGGTATTTGGTAGCGATATAGCTATCCGTAAATCCAATGTCTCCGGTAGCATCGAATTCATATCCCATATTCAATGAATCGATGTAGCCATTACCACCTTTATTGAAAAAAGGCGTTCCCCCCGGAGGCGTAATATTTACATTTCTCACTACACCGTCCATCCAGTATCCAATGTAGATCGAGTCTATGGGCTGAGATTGAATATTGGTGATCTGGTAATTGAGGATGAGGAAAAAATTGGCAAAACTGAAGTTCCAGTTCAGGCATTGAAATTCAACTTCAAGCCCTAGTGGGGTAAGGTGATTTTGTATCGGTATTTCTCCTCCTCCAGTATTGATCCGTATGGCAGAGTCAGTGAATGTGGAGATATAGTCCTGATGAGAAATGGCTCTGGGATCAAAAAAGGGAGAATCAAAAAGTGAGGATCGCTCTTGTAATAGTTCTGAAGATGTAAATTCAAAACCACTTTTACCTGTAGAGTAGCCACGGGTATCATCTACCGCACCAGTACTGACAGCGATCTGTCCATTGATCACACCTCCAACCCAAAGGCCACCATCGAAGACGTGCTCAATGCCGGAGTTGGCAGGAAACTCGCAGGATGGAAAGCCCTGTACATTAAAACTACCGCTGAAACTGTTTCCGATCATTCCGAGATTATTGATCGTAGCAGCAATATTTCCAGCCGAAGTTACCTTCTCATCAAATATATTGGAAGTCTGTGCTGTAAGTAGCTGAAGGCCTAGCAGGGCAAATGAGATCGTAAGGAAGTGTTTCATACCTGAGCTAAAATTAGGCATTGACAGGCAACTGCTAATTTAGAGTTCCTCTGTAATCTTACCAAATTTAGGACTATTTCCAGGGTAAAGACTTTGGAGAAGTTGAGCCAAATATTTTTCGTTCAGCTTATTCCCTTCCAGTATGTATGCTGCTTGCAAATAGAATGTTTCGCGTACTTCTAGCAGGTTTTGAATGTATGCACGCAGACTTTCATCAGGAATATGGCTAAGCATAGGCCTGTGAGCGCGAATTTGTCTGAGTCTGCCCGTAAGGATTTCTATAGAAGTTTTAAGATATACAGTTATTCCATGCTGATTCATCCAGGTCATGTTGTCGCCATAGCAAGGAGTACCACCACCACAAGCAATGAGATATGGGCCTGCAGGAAGATATATAGTATTCTCCAGAACCTGGCGCTCTGTGTAGCGAAAATATTGCTCACCCTGCTGTTGAAAAATATGCGAAATAGTATCCTCTTCCTGTTGCTCTATCAGCACATCGAGATCCTGGAAATACCAACCAGCTTTATTAGAAGCGGCTTTTCCGTAAGTAGTTTTGCCGGCTCCCATAAAGCCAATGAGATAAACAATAGGTAGGTCATAATCCCGATCAGCCATGATTTGTAATGTTGTGTTAACAATCTAACAGATAACTCAGCGTATTGAGTGATCAACGTAGTTTCACTCTGGGGTCCAGCAATTGATACAGACTATCTGTAAGGATATTAATAGCTACAAATATACCTCCAATAAAGATGGCACATCCCAGAATAACTGGGAAATCGTTGGTATTGAGTGAGTCAATCATCAATTTGCCAATTCCCCTCCAGTTGAAGATGTATTCAATAAAGAATGCACCTGCGAGAAGTGATGCCAGCCAACCTGTGGCAGAAGTCAACACAGGATTTAGTGCATTGCGCAAAGCATGTACGAAAATGACACGGGAGGTACTCAGCCCTTTGGCTTTAGCAGTTCGGATAAAGTCTGTCTGTAGCACGTCGATCATACTGCTACGTGTAAGTTGTATAAAAACAGCCAGTGGGCGTATGCCCAATGCCAGGGCAGGGAGTATCAGATTTTTCAGAACCAGAGATCTGCCAGGATCGAATACGTGAGGTTCGAACAGATACCCTGTGATATTCATTCCAGTGAGTGGCCTTAGCTTTACAGCAAACAGCCATGCGATGAATACGCCAATAAAAAAAGATGGGGCAGAGATACCTAGCACAGAGGTTGATAATATCAGTCTGTCAGGCCATCGCTGTTGATACAGAGCAGCCATCATACCTAACAGTATTCCCAGCATACCAGCAAAGACCAGGGCTGTAATGGCTAGTATGGCAGTGCCTTCCAGTCGCTGGGCCAATAGTACGTGAACTTGCTCACGTGTCTGAAGTGACTGCCCCATATTTGGTTGTTTGATGGCTAGTTTTCCCGCAGAGGTATTTAATATAGATAAGTGTAGAGGGATAAAAGTCTGGGATGAATCAATCCAGCCCAGAGGAGATAGATCATTTAGATAATTCAGATATTGTATATGGATGGATTGATCCAGTCCATACTTTTTTCTGATAGCCTGACGGGTAGTTTCATCTGCCTGATCGCCTACGATATAACTTGTGGGGTCTCCCAGGGCATAAAAAATGAAAAACAGCAGGGTGACAATACCCCATATAACTCCCAGGCCTTGTAACAATCTTCTGATCCAGTATATCATTTCTATGCCCTGCTTTTCAGAATAATTCGGGAAAGTTGTATTTAGCGATCCTTATGCTTGATTATCAATTTTTACACTGCTAATTTTGCAAACTCATTTTAACAAAACAAGCTTCCCACACATGGCAATGAAACTTTCCGCTTTCAACTTTGAAATTCCAGATAAACAGGTTGCCTTTCATTTGAATGATCCAAGGGATGAGTGCAAGCTTTTAGTTGCACACAGGGATACGGGAAAAATAGAACACCGGCAATTCAAGGATATTCTGGAATATTTTGATGAGGAGGATATCATGGTCCTAAACGACACGAAAGTATTTCCTGCCAGACTTATCGGGAAAAAGGAAAAAACAGGTGCTAAGATTGAGGTCTTTTTACTAAGAGAACTCAACGTCAAGCAAAAATTGTGGGATGTATTGGTAGAACCCGCTAGAAAAATCCGTGTAGGCAATAAATTGTATTTTGGAGAAAATGATCTGGTGGCAGAGGTAGTCGATAACACAACTTCTCGGGGGCGTACCATTCGCTTTTTATTTGATGGGGAGAATGAAGAATTACATCAGTTGATCAATACCTTGGGATTAACACCTATTCCTCCTTATGTCAAACGAGAGGTGGAACTCAGAGATCGCGAGGATTACCAGACGGTATATGCAAGCAATGTTGGTGCTGTAGCTGCGCCGGCTGCCGGGTTGCATTTCACACGTGAATTGCTCAAGCGTCTCGAACTAAAAGGTATCGAGACGACCTATATCACGCTTCACATCGGTATTGGTACGTTTAATCCCGTAGAAGTGGAGGATCTTTCCAAGCATAGAATGGACTCTGAGTACTTTGTCATTCCTGATAATACCCAAGATATGGTCAATACGGCTAAAAAGGAAAAGCGTAGGGTCCTCGCTGTGGGAACTTCGGTGATGAGAGCATTGGAATCTTCTGTATCTGCCAGCCGCATGCTGAATCCTGCAGAGGGATGGACCGATAAATTTATCTATCCACCTTATGAGTTTCACATCAGCAATGCATTTCTGACTAATTTCCATCCTCCTAAATCTACGTTGATCATGATGACAGCAGCATTTATGGGCTATGATTTCATGATGGAATGCTACGAGCAAGCCATCAAGGAAGATTATAAGTTTTATGCTTACGGGGATGCCATGTTGATCCTGTAGCCTGATGGCAGGGTGATAGAATAATATATTTTAGGTTTGTTCCGATGAATCAACCGTTACATCAAAAAGCAGCAGTGGTAGTCGCAGGTGGATCTGGCAAACGAATGAAATCCAAGATCCCCAAACAGTTTCTGCCTCTTGTAGGGTGTCCGGTATTGGTTCATACCCTAAAGTGCTTTTTGGAATACGACAACAAGCTGTCTATCGCGCTAGTATTGCCTCAATCTTCTTTTAATGAATGGGAATACATATCCCACAGATGGTTGACGGAGCTTGAAAAAACCCGAATTTGTGTTTGTGAAGGTGGAAACACCAGAACAGAGTCTGTCAGCAAAGGGCTGAAGAAACTGGCGGAACTTTATCTGATACCTGATAAAACATGGATAGCTATCCAGGATGGTGTCAGGCCTTTTGCCACACGTGATATACTGGATTCTGCTTTCAAAACTGCTCAGGAATTTGGTGCTTCCGTAGCCTGTGTTCCCGTCAAAGGATCCCTCAGATACCAGGAAAGTCCAGGTATAAGCAAGGCCATTGACAGGTCTCAGTACCTGGAAGTGCAAACTCCACAGACTTTTTTACTGAAAGATATCCTGGAGGTATTTGAAAGACGACCTCATGATCAGTTTACAGATGATGCGAGTTTGTATGAATATGCAGGTAAACAGGTAGCTATTAGTATGGGTAGCTATGACAACATCAAGATCACGACTCCGGATGACCTGGATCTGGCAGAAAAAATATATCATAGAGCAAAAGACGAATTTTCTCATCAAAAGGGAGTCGTGTTACGCGATATCAAACTTTTGTTATTAGATGTGGATGGAACACTTACAGATGGTGGCCTTTGGATTAGCCCTCAGGGCGAAATGGTCAAAAAATTCTATGTCAAAGACAGCCTCGCCATCCGTAGATTAATTCATCGTCGTCAGATGGAGGTAGGATTGATTAGTTCAGGAACTACTCCCCATATTCTGGCTGAGATAGCCAAGGAATGGGGGATACAACTTACCCATGCCGGAAAGGTACCCAAAATACAGATTGTAGAGAGATGGGTACAGGAGCTTGGAATTGATTTTGGAGATATCGCATACATAGGAGACGATCTCAATGATCTAGCCGTGATGATGAAGGTAGGTTTATCTGCTTGTCCAGCGGACGCATCCAAGGAAATACTGGCTTCTGCCGATATTGTTCTGAAAAGAAAAGGCGGCGAAGGCTGTGTCAGGGAATTTATCGAAGAAGTGATGAAGATTCCCTTGGGATGAAGATTTAAGACGCAGATTATTTGATGAAACTGATGGGTGCGGTTGGTCTGGAGTCAATGTAATCAGCTATATCATCTATAACGTAAACGTCTTAAATCTCAAATTCTGATTCCGTTACTCCAATATTATCCGTTTTGCATCGCTAAAATATTTTCCCTTTACGGTCAGCAAATATATTCCCTCAGATAAATCTGACATATCAAAAGTATGTTTGTGATGTCCTACAGGATAGAATCTGTTTTCCACTATCTTTTTTACCCGCTTGCTATCTATCTGACTCAGGGAAATAGATATTTTTTGGTTGTCTGCCAGGCTGAATCCTACTGTAATTTCGTCTGAAGTAGGATTGGGAAATGCATTCAGGATACGGTTTTTGGGCCATTCTACGAGTTCCTCCATCGCTGAAGTGGTGAGATTGACATTTTCATCTCCTTCCTGGTATTCCACATAAGAAATAGGTAAATAGTACATTTCATCGGTTGTACGTTCTCCCCAAGTCACTACCTTGGGAGGGTTATTGGGGTTTTCAGGGTTGTTAGTCGTATTGTCATAGGTGGCATATGCATGTACTTTTGTACCTTTTTCCAGTTTAATAAAGCGATCATACTGGAAAGTTCCCTGCCAGTTGAAATCCCAGTCGCTGATCCGTATAAGCTTGGTCGTATCACCCTTCGGAGATACGGCGAATACTTCCCAGTCCTTGCCCAGCAGGTGCATATGTGGAGTGATAGAGATTAGGCTGATATCTTTGGGCACAGTCCAGACACCATGAAAGCGCTTGACTCTATTTGGGGGAATGACAAAGGGACCATTGGTCAATACCCGAGGAAGTGGGAGCATGATCTCTGTTTCCAAATAGCGTTTGACAGGTTCTTTTTTAAAGAAAAGATTCACACTAGAGGAGTCCCAGGCATCGACGGATACAGGAGCATAGTGCATTTGCACCAGTAAATCAGATCCAGCCTCGAGCTTTTGGCCGATTCCATCTGGGAAAAACCGGGGGATTTGACCTGGGACATATCCGGGATATTGATTGAAGAAAGCCTCTACAATACCAAAACCCCCAAAACCATCGTAGCCATATCCGGGATCTTCCGCATCCAATTTTCGGGCTTTCCCTGTTGTATCAGATGAAAATAGGGCATGGTGCACAACTTGTTTATTGCCAGGGCGAAGTTCGATTGCTGCGAGTTCTTTGTTCTCAGTAAGTCTGGTTGGTAATACAAATACCCTATATTCGTCTTGATTATTCCCTTTGTGGTGAAAAGCTTCTTCAAAAGAAAGTACCAGATCCGGTTCTCCCAGGAGAGAACCTTCTGAAAACGCTGGTAAGGGAGGCTCCAGAGCGGGGTCTCCTTGTGGTTTTCCATTATCTACCCACTCAGCAATCAAATTGATCTCCATATCTGTCAGATAATTTTCCCCCATAAAACTAGCGTAAGCCGGATCAGCTTTCCAGGGAGGCATATAACGTATTTCTGTTACGTATTTGATCATATTAGCCCAGTTGGAGACCTGCTGATAATTGGTCAGCAGCATTGGGCCAATCTCACCTTCCCGGTGACAGGTAGAGCAATGATTATAAATAATCGGGGCAATATCTTCAGTAAAGTTGGGACGTTGGGCCTGAATGTCTATTATAAAGGCAAAGAACAGGAGGTAAAGTATATATTTTTTCATGGGTTCGATATTTTTTTAATTAAGTAAAGATAATAAAACTATATTTCGTAATAAAAACTATTTCAATAAACGGTCGATGTAGTCGAATCAATGATATATTAAATCTTATTTAGGTAAAGGAGTGATGTAGCATCCTACGGGTTGGGTTCTACTAATAGCTATTTCATGTTGCTTTGTGAATGCTTCGAGCGCTAATTTCAAATCTTCATGAGGAGCAGTTCGTTTTCTCCTACCTAGTTTTATATACGTATCATCAATCCTTCCCTGATATCTTACGTTTCCCTCACCATCGACGAGTACTACTTCAGGTGTTACAGAGACTTCGTACATGTTCATCAATCGCTGATCAATGTCCAGGATCAGTTTGAAGGGAAGTTCATAGGTTTCTTGAAATGCCTCAATAGAAGCCTGAGAAGCTTGGGGTACTGAAAATACACCTTTGAAATCTATACCCTGATCGCTGAATGTCTTGTGCAGGGTTTTTAAATTTAAGGTGTAGTACTGACAGATCGGGCAATCCCTGGCTAGAAAGATGTATAAGGTGCCTTTTGGAGATTGAGCAAATGTGCAGAGCGAAGTAATGATGAAAAAGAAAATGAGTGTTTGTCGTCTCATGATGAAAAAAATTAAGGGATCTGCAAACATAATAACATATCAGTATCTTTGAACCTTATGAAATTTAAAAAAAATATGCAAGCATTTGAATGTATGAGCATAAATCTATTCAGGCTGGAATTCGTATTTAGTAGTGAACAAAATATATTAACGTATGCAGGTAGACTCAATTTATGACAGTAAGTTTAAGATAAAATACTGGGTATATGTTTAAGCAATTTTCAAACGAGTCGTTAGTAGTTTTGAGATAAACAAGATTTTTTCTTTGCCTAGACAGCTAAATCTGCCGCGCTACTCAATCAGAAATATTTGAAATAGTATCATATGCCACAAGAATCATCCCATCCCATTGTCATCTTTGACGGAGTATGTAATTTCTGTGATGCATCAGTGAATTTCATTATGAATCACGATCCTGAAAAACGGTTCAAGTTTACGGCCTCACAGCAGGATAGCGGAAAAGAGCTGTTGGAACAGCATGGGATGGATACAGAATTGGTTGAGACATTATTCTTGCTAGAAGACGGGCAGTTGTATGAGCGTTCGACTGCTGCACTGCGTATAGCACGACATTTGGAAGCACCCTGGAACTGGGCTTATGGAGCATTGATATGGATACCGAAAGGTATCCGGGATGTAGCATATAATTTTATTGCCCGCCATCGCTACAAGATATTTGGGAAAAAGGAGCGTTGCCGTATGCCTACTCCCGAAGAGCGTGGCCGTTTTATTTAACGTAGAAAAACATGGTCAAGTGATTCATAACTATTCCTGCTGCAACAGAAATGTTCAGGCTGTGTTTGGTACCAAACTGTGGGATCTCGATAGCTATATCGCAGGCATCCAGTACTTTCTGATCTACACCTGTGATCTCATGTCCCAATATTAAGGCATATTTCTGGTCTGTGTCAGGTTTCCACTCGTGAAGGAGTGTGGAATTTTCCGCTTGCTCAACAGCAATGAGTTGATAGCCCAAAGATTTGAGTTTTTGGGTTATATCCAATGTCTTGGAAATGTATTCCCATGATACACTTTTCTCGGCTCCGATCGCAGTCTTGCGAATTTCACGGTGAGGGGGGGTAGGGGTTATGCCACATAGATAGATTTTTTCGATGTTAAAGGCGTCCGAACTACGAAATACGGCTCCTACGTTGTGCATACTCCTGACCTGGTCCAGTACGATGACTATAGGATATTTGGGTTGTTCTCGGTAAGTATCTATATCCACTCTACCCAGTTCTTCTACGCGGAGCTTGCGCATACCGTAGTTATTTTAGATGAAACTTTTGTTTTTGCGGATTGACACAGATATTCGAAGTTTTAAAATCGGCCAATCATTAAGCGAAAGTACAAAAATAAACAACAGGCACATTCATTGAACACGCGAATCAAAGTATTAGCCATTCATAGCTTTGCTATCCATGGTACGGCAAGCATGAAAGTCATGCTCAGTATATTGGGAAGCTATGTACTTCCCGTTCCCAGCCTGATTCTCACGGGGTTGACCAATATTCCTGGACATGTCAAGATGCCGGTAGAACTGGATAAGTTGTTGAGCGGGAGCCTTCAGTTAGCCAGAGACAGCCAACAAAGGCTGATTTTCTTTATCGGATATCTTGGAAGCGAATCACAGGCTGATGTGATTTTATCTGCGATTGAATCCTACCGGGATATCATTGATACCATTGTCGTAGACCCTGTATCAGGAGATCATGGACGTACCTATGTACCGTCAGAAGTCGTAGCTGTGTGGCCTAGACTGCTGGCAGTCGCAGACTGGGCTTTCCCTAATTATACGGAAATCCAGTTGCTCTCCGGGGTAGAACCTGAAGCACTTACAGCTCCCGATGTATACCTGAAAGCTTTTGAAGCGCGTTTTCCGCATTTATCCTTCCTGGCGACCAGTATGCCAGACCAGGCAGAAATTGGTGTATATATGTATCATGATAGGGAAGGTGCTATCTTTAGACATGAAAGGCTCCCCAGATTTTTTGGGGGTACAGGCGATGTGTTTGGGTCGTTGTTTATTAAGCAGTATTTATTGGGAAATGAATCCCTGGAGTTTAGTGTGAAATATGCTGTGGAAGGAACGCTGAAGGTGATCCAGCGCTCTATAGATGCACAGAGTGGGGAGTTATTAGTGGGCTAGGTTGTCAGTAGGAAGAAATATGTTAATTTGATACATATCTTCCATGATATGAAATAAGGGTTAAAGTGTGTTTTGTAATATGGCTAAGCTATGAATAATTGGGTTTGGCAATTATTGTTATTGTTCAAAATACCTGTGTTGTTGTTTTAGATATGCTTCATTCCTTTTACCTTTATCCAAAAAGCAACCTTCATGCGTATCAAAATCGAAAAAGTAGCTGTAGTGGGAGCAGGTACCATGGGTAATGGTATCGCACATGTATTTTCACAATATGGGATTCAGGTACATCTTATCGATATCTCACAATTGGCATTGGAAAGAGCAGTGAAGACGATTGAAAAAAATATGGACCGGCAAATTAAAAAAGAGATTCTCTCTGTCGAGGATAAACGAAAGGCACTGGGGCTGATTCAGACATTTACGGAAATTCCGGAGGGGGTAAGAGACAGAGACTTAATCATTGAGGCTGCGACAGAGGATGAAGCATTGAAAAAACAAATCTTTTCTAAGATAGACCAGTATGCGCCTGTTGATGCGATACTAGCTTCCAATACTTCGTCTATATCCATTACCCATCTGGCTGCGAGTACGAAACGTAGTCCACAGGTTATAGGTATGCATTTCATGAATCCTGTTCCTGTGATGAAGTTGGTAGAGATTATCAACGGATATGATACGACAGATGAGGTGAACGCTGCCATTACCGAGTTGGCGATCCGGCTAGGAAAAACACCGGTTACTGTTCAGGACTACCCGGGTTTTGTCTCCAATCGCATACTCATGCCCATGATCAATGAAGCTATATACACCTTATATGAGGGGGTAGCAGATGCAGAGGCGATCGATACCGTGATGAAGCTCGGGATGGCACATCCCATGGGACCGCTCACACTGGCCGACTTTATCGGCTTGGATGTATGCCTGTCCATATTGAGCGTTTTGTATGAAGGCTTTGGCAATCCCAAATATGCTCCCTGTCCGCTGCTCAAAAATATGGTAGCTGCCGGGCACCTTGGTAGGAAGACCGGAAAGGGGTTTTATGAATATGAGACTACTTAACGATGAGATCCCGGTCTTGTAATAAATTTTCTAAGCAATATCTTTAACTTTTCCCAGCACACCGATATTTTGATTTACTAAGATCTTCAGTAGAGCAGGTCCAAAATGGAGAATTCGGATCGAGGTATTGATGAATGATCAATATCTTTCCAACAGGGAAAATCTGCTTGCAGCTTTAAGGAAATCTAGGTGATTTGAGGGGTTCATATAAAATGCTAGGAGCATTCAGCAGGGTTCTTTTTGATGATTGGATTCTTGAGCGTAATGTCTATTGTAGATAAAGTCCCTGATAAGTGCTGTAAGTTGATCTATCTCAATGAGAAACCCATCATGACCGTAGAGTGATTCTAGCTCCCGGTATATAGCACCAGGAATATGCTGAGCCATGAACTGTTGTTCAGTGATGGGAAATAATACATCTGAGTTGACGCCGATCACCATGGTCCTTGCACGAACCCTTTTCAGTGCCTTTTCGATATTTTTCCTACCCCGTCCTACATTGTGAGAATCCATAGCTTTTGAGAGGGTCCAATAGGCAAACGCATCGAAACGTTTAGCCAGCTTTTCTCCCTGATATTGTTGGTAAGTGGTAGCTCGATATCCTTCGAGCGAATCGCCTTCTGGATCTTGCTGTGTTTTGAGATAGGTATCATAGCTGCGATAGGAAATTAGTGCCATGGCACGTGCAGCTTTCATTCCTTCCATTCCAGCCAAGGGATGATCTTCCTGCCAGGTGGCATCAGCCTGTATAGCCATTCTTTGTGATTCATTGAAAGCGATACCCCAGGGGGAGTGTTTGGCATTGGCGGCAATAGGTATGACGTATTCAAACAGGTCAGGCTGAAGGATAGCCCATTCTATGGTCTGCTGTCCGCCCATAGAACCGCCCAGAATCAGAAATATCTTTTCTATTTCCAGATACTGTCTCAGGTGGTCACATGCTCTGACTATGTCGTTGACAGTAATTATGGGGAAGCTATGATAGTAGGGCTTGCTGGTCTGGGGATTGATAGACAGGGCATAGGTAGAGCCATAGCAGGATCCCAGCATATTGGCACAAACGATAAAATAACGGTCTGTATCCAGGATTTTGCCTGGACCTACCATGTTTGGCCACCAGTCATCTACTTTGGAGTTGGCAGTCAAGGCATGACAAACCCATATGACATTATCACGGGTTTTATTTAATGTGCCATATGTAGTGTAGGAGAGTTCAAAACCGGGTAAATCAATCCCGCAAGTAAGCTTAAATGAACTGGAAAATTTAAAACCCTGAATTGACATAAAATTGTATATATGAAATTATTATAAAGGCAGCATGTATGCAGGTACTGTTTTTGATGATTGAGGTAAGGAGGATAATCCCATCCCAGATTGCAACAATGCTAAATGAAACAGGATTATCCTACATTGTACTACAGTATTAAGCAGGAACTTTGATCGAATCAAAGGCCTGTTGCAGGTCACCCTTGATATCCTCAATATGTTCGATACCGACGGAGATACGTAACTTAGTCGGTGTAACACCTGCTGCAGCCTGCGCTTCTTCACTCAACTGCTGGTGTGTGGTGGATGCCGGATGTATAATCAAGGTTTTGGCATCTCCTACGTTAGCCAGATGACTAATGAGCTGCAGGTTATCCACAAATTGAACAGCGGTTTCCTTATCACCTTTAATTTCGAAGGTCAACACCCCGCCAAATCCATTTTTAAGATATTTTTTGGCTACCTCATGGTAGGGGCTGCTTTCGAGACCCGGATAATCTACCTTTTGTACCTGTGGATGTTCTTCCAGCCACTTAGCAATTTCCAGGGCATTGTCCACGGTACGCTGAACTCTCAGCGAGAGGGTTTCCAGTCCCTGTAGCATTAGGAAGGAATTGAAGGGGCTGGGAGCAGGACCAAAGTCTCTGAGACCCTCTACTCGGCAGCGGATGATGAAAGCTATATTGCCAAAATCGCTTTCAGGTCCAAAAATATCGTTGAAGATCATTCCCTGGTAACCTTCAGAAGGCTCAGTAAATTGAGGGAACTTACCATTTCCATAGTCAAAGTTACCTGCATCAATGATCACTCCTCCAATAGAAGTACCATGTCCCCCAATCCATTTGGTTGCAGAATGTACGACAACATTGGCACCATGGGCGATAGGGTTGCATAGATATCCACCCGCACCAAAGGTATTATCTACGATCAATGGAATGCCATGCTTCTGGCCCACTGCTGCCAGTGCTTCAAAGTCAGGTACACTAAAACCCGGGTTACCGATGGTCTCTACGTAGATCGCTTTGCTGTGATCATCAATATGCCTTTCGATGTCTTCGGCTCTGTCGCTTTGGGCAAACCTTACATTAATGCCCAGGCGCTTGAAAGCTACCTTGAACTGGTTGTAGGTACCACCATAGAGATAGGGAGAGGATACGAAGTTGTCTCCGTGCTGCAGGATGTTGTTCAGTGCAATAAATTGCGCTGCCTGTCCTGAAGATACTGCCAAAGCAGCTACTCCACCTTCCAGCGCAGCTATGCGCTGTTCAAATACATCATTGGTAGGATTCATAATCCGGGTATATACATTCCCGAACTCTTTCAGCGCAAACAGGTTGGCCGCGTGTTCACTATCTTTAAATAAATAGGAAGTAGTCTGGTAGATCGGTACTGCTCTTGAGAGCGTGGTCCCTTCCACCTCTTGTCCTGCATGCAATTGCAAGGTTTCAAAACGATAGGATTCACTCATGGTAATAATATTTACGGTTTTGAATTAATATTAGAAAATATACAAATTATACACGACATATAGTTTACATCCTGCTTACGAGATCATATACGCTCCTGTGTGAATGGGAGTGCAGTAGCCTCGTGATTATGATTCGAAAAGATTTACTTATGATAACAGAGATGACCCTTTAATGGAAGGGATGCATCCAAAGAAAAACTCATACAAAGAATGAAATCGATTGATGGATAGTTGATCTTGTTCATATTATTAAGCGTTATCAGTGTATCTCTCCCCATCAATGTGGGGCTGGATGGGGCACCTTTCAATGCTGAAGGTTGCCAGAGGATCATTGAGCCAGGTCTCTTCCCTCATTCTCTATAAACTAATTACACCATTTAGGATGTAACTGTAGAGGATTCAAATATTATATCTCACATCGAGAAATCCAAATTTTTCACATACTTTCACCCTTGAATAAAATTTATCATTTTTATCCTAAAATTTACGCTGAGACACATGTTACCGGTAATTTCAGATATACAGGAAGCGGCAAGCCAGTCGGTGGAGAAACTCTATGATATTAAGCTAGAGCCAGGGGATTTCAATGTACAGGAGACCCGCAAGGAGTTTGAAGGGGATTTTACCCTGGTTATCTTCCCGCTCATGCGCTATAAGCTAGGTTCTCCGGCTGAGGTAGGGGATCGCATTGGTGAGGCTCTGAGGGATAAGCTAGAGCACATTACTGCTTATAATGTAATCAAGGGCTTTCTCAATTTATCACTGAGTGATACCTTTTGGTTGAACTTTTTGGCAGCCACTTATGAGGATGATAGGTTTTTGACTCTGGATAAAGGAAAGGGGCAGACTGTAGTGGTAGAATATTGTTCGCCCAATACCAATAAGCCGCTGCATCTGGGACATTTGAGAAATATTATTCTGGGGGATTCGCTCACCCGCTTGTTGGAAGCAAATGGATTCAAAGCCATTGCTACCTGTCTGTTTAATGATCGGGGAACTAATATTTCTAAATCCATGTATGCATGGATGCAGGCAGGAGCCCAGGATACGCCTGAGTCAACCGGAAAGAAAGGTGATAAGTTTGTGGGAGACTATTATGTGGAATACGCCAGACAGTATAAACGCGAGGTGAGTGAACTGGTGGAGCAGGGAATGGATGAGAAAGCGGCAAAAGAGCAGGCAGCAAGTAATCAGGCCATAAGACAGCTTACCGTAAAGTGGGAAGCCGAGGATCCGGAAGTCAGAGCATTATGGAAAAAAATGAATGGATGGGTCTATGAATCAATGGAACGTACCTTTGAGCGACTGGGCATATCTTTTGATACATGTTACTATGAATCAAAAGTTTACCTTAAGGGGAAAGAAACTGTAGAAGAGGAATTGGAAAAAGGGATATTTTATCGAAAACCAGATGGATCCATATGGATAGATCTTAGCGATGAAGGGTTGGATGAGAAACTGGTACTCAGAAAAGATGGAACATCTATCTACATCACACAGGATTTGGCTATAGCTGATGCGAAATATGAACAATTCCAGATGGATCGCTCCATCTACGTAGTGGGAAATGAGCAGGAGTATCACTTCAACGTATTATTTTCTATCCTTAAGAAGCTAGGAAAGCCCTACGCTGAGGGTTTATTTCACCTTTCATATGGGATGGTGGATCTACCTTCTGGTAAGATGAAGTCCAGGGAAGGAACAACAGTGGAGGCCGATGATCTGATGGATCAAATGGATGAGACTGCAAAGACTGTCACGCAGGAACTGGGAAAAACAGAAGGTATGAATGAAGCTGAATTGAATAAGTTATACAGGACGATAGGTATGGGAGCTTTGAAATATTTTTTGGTGAAGGTCGATCCCAAAAAGCGTATATTATTCAATCCTGCCGAGTCTGTCGACATACATGGTCATACGGGGCCTTTTATACAATATGCCTATACACGTACTGCAGCGATCAGGCGTAAGGCTGATGAAATTGCTCCTTTCAGGCCAGAAATGGTCCCCGAGTCGAAAGTTCATGAACACGAAAGGTTACTTTTGCGTAAATTGTATCAGTACCCGCAGGTCCTGGCTGAAGCTGGAGAACAATATAATCCTGCAATGATTGCCAACTATGTATATGAACTGGCCAGGGATTACAACCGGTTTTACCATGGTGATAAGATCGTTCAACTGGAGCAACCGGCTACCAGTTCTTACCGACTGGCTTTATCTTCGTTTACGGGTAAAGTTTTGGAATCAGCCATGTACTTGCTGGGGATAGAGATGCCAGAAAGGATGTAGTATTCAAAAAGGATGTAGTATATTGTATCAAATAGTATATTGGTGTGGTATAGATTATACTTAAGGGTAGTAAGTTTGAACTTGCTGAATCCGAAATATAGCGAGGTCTAAATTTTAAATTAAATAGATCTGATGTTAAGATATTTTATCAGTAAAGAGTTTTTTCTCACATTGTTTGGACTGGTGATACTGGTTATAGTAGGAGTTATACTGGTCTTTTTGGTATTTCTACCTGGTTATACTAACCATGGTGAAGCGATTGTAGTCCCTAATGTATTCGAGATGGATTACACAAAGGCTTCCAAAGAATTGGATAAGCTAGGATTGCATCCCGAGGTACAGGATTGTACCTATATAGAAGACTTTCCTCCGCTGGTAGTTGTGCAGCAACGTCCGGTAGCGTTGAGCCGTGTGAAGGAAGACCGTACGATCTTCCTGACGATCAACAAGAGAACTCCTCCGATGGTAGCAATTCCCAATGTTGTGGATCTTTCTCTTTACCATGCCAAGTCTACCCTGGAGAGCTGGAAATTAGGCGTAGGCAGTGTATCATTTAGAAGGGATATTGCCAATAATGTAGTCCTGGAAGCACACTATGAAGGCGAGGAGATTGCAGAAGGGACCAAAGTGCCTCAGGGCAGTAAGATCGATCTGGTCGTGGGAAGATCGAGCGGTTCGTTTTTTGTAGAAATTCCTGATCTGGTAGGGTATACGCATGACGAGGCATTGGATATGTTGCGAGAAAGAGGTCTGAGAGTGGGTAGTCTTACCTTTAATCCTAATGGACCGAGATCGATGTTTGGAAGGGTATTCTCTCAGGAACCCAGAGCTGACTATGGGGATTCTATCCGGGTGGGAGATCCGGTAGATCTGTATATATATGGAGATACGCCAGAGGATACAGAGGGCGTGGATATACAGGAGCCTTAAAGTAGAGGTTTTGAAACGGTGTAAAAGAAAAAAAGGGATAACTAAGAGGTTCTCCAGCGATTGGTTAGGTATTATTGGTAAGCCAAAACAAAAAAGGGAATTCTTTACAGTAACTTCCCCTTTTGGTTTGGAACTGGGATATCTATCCCAGATATGTCTTCAATCCCTTAGAGCGGGAAGTATGTCTAAGCCTACGGATAGCTTTTTCTTTGATCTGTCGTACACGTTCACGGGTCAGGTCAAACTTCTCACCAATTTCTTCTAGTGTAAGGGAGTGTTCTACGCCAATACCGAAATAGAGCCTAATCACTTCTGCTTCACGTTGTGTAAGTGTACTTAAAGCACGCTCTACTTCCTTACTCAAACTTTCATTAATAAGTTCATTGTCTGGATTGGGTTCGGCATCATTTTCCAAGACATCCAGTAAACGGTTTTCTTCTCCCTGTACAAAAGGCGCATCAACGGAGACATGTCTACCTGAAATCTTGAGCGTATCAGAGATTTCTTCCTCACTCATATTTTCAAGTACTTCTGAGATTTCCTCAGGAGAGGGTTCACGTTCATATTCCTGCTCAAGTTTGGAAAATGCTTTTCCAATTTTATTTAAGGCGCCTACACGATTTAGCGGTAGGCGAACGATCCTTGACTGCTCTGCGAGAGCCTGAAGGATACTCTGGCGGATCCACCATACAGCATAAGAGATAAACTTGAAACCCCTTGTTTCATCAAAACGTTTTGCAGCCTTGATCAATCCCAGGTTACCTTCATTAATCAGGTCTCCCAGGGATAGCCCCTGGTTTTGATATTGTTTTGCTACTGATACGACAAACCTTAAATTCGCTTTTGTCAGCTTCTCCAGAGCTACCTGATCCCCTTGCTTGATTCTTCTTGCCAACTCTACTTCTTCGTCAGGCGTAAGCAATTCCACTTTCCCGATTTCCTGCAAGTATTTATCCAAAGATTGAGATTCACGGTTGGTGATCTGCTTACTAATTTTAAGCTGTCTCATATTTTATTAGAACTATATAGTTGATATTGATTCGGCTGCTAAACAAGCAACAAATTTACTGATTGTTTCTACTTCCTACAAACGAATAGAACTATTTCGTATCAGCCTGTTGTGTCGACACGAAATAATGCTAAACTTAAAAACGATACATTTAGGGAAGGTTACGCACCCAAAATATATTCTACTCTTCTGCAACCTCACTTATAACGTGTTTTAACTGTTTTGGTTTCATCTCATCTAATATGTCTAATCAAAATTAGGGTCAAATAGTTCAATTCCTGTTAGAAAAAATCAGTAAAATAAGTAGTAAGACAAAAGGAAAAAGAGGAAGCCTAAAAAGACTTCCTCCAGTTTCAAGGTGTTATCCTATTGTATGTTAAAACCCTCAAGGTTTAGTTGATCCACAACTTCCTGGAGATCTGGTTTTGCTCAGTGATAACAGACATGATGTATATACCAGGTTGTAATTTGCGTAGATCAATATCATATGCACCCATAGACTTATCTTTTTCAAAGAAAAAGGCTCTAACCTCTCTGCCGGTTACATCGTACAAATTAACCTCAAAGTTGCCTTCCCATCTTTCATCATCGATCATCAAACGTGTCTGATCCGATGCTGGATTTGGAGCCAAGCTAATGAGGGATGGTTCCAGCGTGATTTCAGCATTTGATTCTTCCTGCAGTCTGTTGGTATTAGTGGCTTTACTGATAGATGTCTCTGCATCATGAGGGATGAGAATCTCAATAGCTGAGATTTTAGGTCTGTTCACCCCTGCTTCCAGGTTGATATCCAGTATTCCATCTTTAACCTTTGTTCTAATTTCCTTGGCATAAGCCTTAGAGGTACCTACCAGATCTATCAGATCCAAATCATCCAGTGCCAATTCGTCCTCTACTCTCACATCAAACTGTCTCATGCCTGCTCTACCCTCAGAAGTACCACCTTCAACCCCGAAGTATATTTCAGCAAAATGCAGATATACTACGTAATCACCATTTTCTACGGGAACATGATAGGAGAAAGTTCCCAGGTTCCGATCTGCATATCTCTCTGTGAGGTAAAGCTCATCATGTGAGGTACTTGTTACATCTAGTAAACTGTTGTTTCGCCATCCCCTGGATGTCTCGGTATAGTATTCATCTGCCATGAACTCATACCCATTGAAGGTTGCTGTTTCGCCACTTCCACAATTGATGCGTAGCGAAGTGCGTACATCTACTTTTGAAATAGAGGTTCCTGCCTCATCGGATACGAGCAATTCTATGGCAGAAACTTTGGGTCTGTTTGCTGAGGCAGCGAAATTGAGGTTGAGAACACCATCGGAAACTACGACAGGTATTTCTTTGACATAAGCAGTGGTGGTACCCACCTCTTCTAATAGGTCGAGGTTGGTGATAACCTGCTGATTTTCAGCAGTTACTTCCATTAACCTCACACGTGGTTCACTTTCAGCTAGTCCTCCTTCGGCTCCGAAATAGATCTCTGCAAAATGCAGGAACAGTACATATTCTCCATTAGCTACGGGAATGTTGTAATTGAAAGAACCCCTGTCTGAATCAGCGAATCGCTCCGTGATGTAGAGTTCATCATAAGGAGTTGACGCTACGTCCTTGAGCTGAGCATTGCGCCATGGTTTTGAGGTCTGTGTAAAGAACGTGTCAGCGATAAACGTATATTCCTCTACTTGTATGTCCTCCTCCCCTCCGCAATTGATACGGAGCGATGTACGGGTGTCGATTTTGGAGATTGATTTGTCCACATCTTCAGCGGGTAATATTTCTATCGCTGATATTTTGGGGCGGTTTTTGGCAGCTCCCATTTCAATATTCAACCCTCCATCAGATACTGTAATAGGTATCTCTTTTACGTAAGCGTTTGAAGGGCCTGCCAGTGCTATCAAGTCAAGATCCTTACATGATAGCTGACCCTCTATTCTGGCATACATTCTGCGAAGATTCTCGCGGTTGTTTTCAGGTTGCCCTCCTTCAGCGCCGAAATAAATTTCTGCAAAGTGTAGGAATACGACATAATCACCATTTTCGAAAGGAATATCATATCTGATAATTCCCTGATCCCGGCTTGCAAAACGCTCGGATCTATACAATACATCATACTCAGTATTGCCTATATCGGTAATTTCGTCATTTACCCAACTGCGAGAGTCCTGTGAGTAATATTTATCTGCAATAAATATGTATCCTTCTATTTCCACATCCTCATCACTACCACAATTGATTCTGAGTGCAGTAGAAGGATCATCATCATCAGAGCTATCAATCGTGTTGACTATTTCGATGGCAGATAATTTAGCATTATCCTTGGTTGCATTAAATACAATATTTATTTCTCCATCATGAATCTCGATCTGCTCAAACTTCCTGATCAATGCATTGTAATAACCTACTTCTGAGAAGATATCCAGATTAGCCATTTCTACTTCTTCTCCTTCAATGTTTACATTGAAAATGCGATATTCGGGTCCTTTCCAGTAAATTTCAGCAAAATGAAGGATAACATTATACGATCCATTTGGTACTAAGATGTTGTAGCTAAATTCGCCTCCCCATCTTTCAGACAAATAAAGAGCATCATTGTTGGTAGCATCTATCTCGCCTTCAGTCTCATAAGCTCTGCTAGTTCCTCCAAGCCATCTTGCATCGTCGGCAGCGAACTCTATTCCAGACTCTGTCGTGTATGCATCCCCACCTGCATTGATTCTGACGACTACCCCTTCCGTTTCGATCGGAATATGGCGATTACCGTCTTCCTCAATGTTGATAGTAAACTCTAGCATGGAAATATTATTTGAGGGTTGTCCATCGTCAGCAATGACCAGGAAGTCCTGGCTACCAAATTTACCTTCCAATGCAGTAATGGTAACAAATCCAGTTTGGGGATCAATTTCCACATTAGCAATGAGGTCTTCAGTAGGACTGATGCTATAGGCTACCTGTTGATCTTTTTCAGCTACTGGTACTTCATCAGGTATTACCTCGATGGCATAAGCACCTTCAAAGTCCTGGATGAGAAATAGTTCACGTTTACTCAAAGTGAATGTAGGCGGCATATTGTGTTTTTGAGCTACAATCTCAATGGCAGAGATTTTGGCATGATCGGTTTGAGTATCAAAATCGATATTGAGAATAGAATCTTTTACGGCAATATCGTTGAATACACGCACGAGCGCTGCTGATTTACCGGCTTCTTTGTAAATGTCAAAGTCAGCTAGTTGCTTTTGGTCCTCTATGTTCACATCAAAGACTCTTTGATTTTCTCCTTCCCAGTATATCTCTGCGAAGTGAAGGGTGATATCATAGTTTCCATTAGGTACAACAAACTGGTATCCAAAATCAGATCCCCAGCGCTCAGTCTGATATAGCGCAGGTTCGTTGGTTTCCTGTATAGCCAGGGGATACTCAGCCGTTTTGGAACTACCGAAATGATTGATATCTGCGAGAAACTGTTCTCCTTCAGGAGTAGTATAATCTCCCCCACCGGCATTGATGCGAATAGGCAGGTCGAGTTCTACGGGTGATATGGGTTCGGGATCAAATGGAGGATTGGGATCTCCGGTAGGAATGTTGGGAACTGCTGGCAGTCCGTCTGAGGGTCTTGCTCCGGCATTGATCTGTGTTGCCAGACTGGATGACCGAGGCTGATAGAAAGGATAGGGTTTCCCTCCCGAAAAATTAAGACCTGGGTCTCCTACTCGGTTGCCAGAATTGACAACATTGGAAACGTGCGAAGGAGAGACATCCTGAGGAAAGTTTTTAAAAATGTTGTTGCGGATATATACATTATTAATTCGGTGTATGCCTTCGCTGGTTTTGGCATATACCAGTAGGTCTTTGGAAGGTTCTGTATTCGCATTGGTTTTTCCAGACCGATAAAAGATGTTATTTTCAATGTATACATCCTGCGTTGAGTTTGAACCGTAAACGGATACCACGCCCAAAGGAGCTCCTTTGAGATAAACGGTGTTGTTGTAGAAACGGATATTTTTCAGACCTCCACGGGACTGCATCAGACTGTTGGGCCACCCGTATCCTCCTACTTCTTCTATGACATTATCATGAATATACCAGTTTTCATACCGTTCGCCCTCTGTCTCCCAGTTACAAATAAAATATCCAGATCCATTGGCATCTATATGGTTGTAAGCCATCTCTACATTATTATAAGAGATTTCGATGGGATAGGAGTTTCTACAGATAAAGTTGTTGTTGAGCAGTCTCCAGCGGAATTTGCTAGGGGGAAGTGGCGAATTTCTTTTTCCAACCAGACTGATATGGTGCTGAATGTATGTATTACGTATTTCACATTCTTCAGCGATAGTATGCCAAAATTCAATGGATATATTTGGAGCTTTACCGTTTTGCCATACACCAAAGTCATTGACGTCAACTATGCAATTATCAATTACCACACGTGTCATACGGTTATTTTCACCACCAATGGCTTTGATGGCATTTCCACCACCTCTGCCGTTTCGCTGAGCTACTTCTTTACAGTTCAGGTTATAAAGACGTATATCTGTAAGGTTGAAAAGGTGCACTCCTCCACCAGCCCATCCAGTACTGGCCCAGCTACAGTCATAAGTTCTAGAATCGTGAAAGGTAGAGTTACGAGTTTCCCAGAGCCAGATTCCGCAAAAGTAGAATCCATTGATGGATACATGATCTACCTCAATATTTGAGGAATACTGAATCATAATACCTCCATAGATATTTTTATCCTTGCCATCCATGGTAAAGCCCGTCAGTCTTTGATTGCTTCCTTTCACATAGATCAAAAACAGGTTTGCATCATAGCCGCTAAAAACACTTCTGTAGAAAGAAGAATTTGCAGTGATGATGGTTTTATCAATTCCTGCACCGACGACAGACACACCGCTAGGAACAACACAACGGCCTGATTCTACAAAGGTTCCTGCCGACAATACAATCCGGTGTCCTTGATTTGCTGGAACAAGGGAACAGGCATGGCGAAGTGTGCGGAAAGGTTTGGAAGTGCTACCATCACCACTACCATCATTTCCATTCACACTCACGTGATAATCCTTACCAAGAGAAGGGTGAATTAACAAGAGCGCAAAACATGCTAAAACAAGAATTCTATAAATGCCCATAAATTCAAATTTTTCTACCAAAAAACATCTTATTTTTGAGAGTATAATGGATAATTTACTATGTAAGCAAGGTTCAAATGATCTAATTACTTTAGGAGTATATCTTAATATAATTATTTATTTACTTATAAAATAATATATGAAAATCGAATAAAAAAAGCATTTGGTCGAAAAGAATTCATAATAATTAAATGAGCAAATTAGCTTTTCGCAGTAATAAGCTGTTTTTTGTCAAGTTAGGTAAGGAAAGAAAATAAGAAGAGAATTGCCTTAAAATGAAACCAAAATACTTATTAAATTACTGATTTTGAGATATTTAAAAAGATATCTCGTCAAGGCTAAAAGTTTAAAAAGCTGGAAAAGATAATTTTAATTCAAATATCTTACGCTACACAGGTTTAACTAAAATTCATATAGTATAAAATATTAAAATAACTCATGTATTTATACTACGGAATATTGAATTGTAGTTGTGAAATGATTCAAAGGTAAATTTGTGGGGTTGATGTTGAAGGGGGTTATTTTTTTTAGCTGAGATCATATTAAAACATATATATAATATTTTATGAACTAAAATTAAAAAATAGATGGGATATCCTTTTTTTTGAACAGGAGTTTGGATAAGCTTTATTTTTTATGAATATGGTTTATTTCTCCATCAAGCTTCCTATATATGCCTTAATGGATGATGAATAGCTTAAGTATGCGTCGTTCTGTTCCACGCTCAATGATCGAGTAGTACATCCCCGAAGGCCACTGAATAGTCTGTATTGACTGACTGGTTGAACCCAACTTTGTACGTCGAAACACAACAGTCCCCCTAAGATCGGTGAGATAGAGGTAGGTGTCCGGGTTGAAAGATGAACTTGTCACCGTAAACTGGTTATCAGCAGGGTTTGGGTAAATATTCCAGGATATCTCTTTGATGTTTTGAGCATTAATACTCGTGATTAATGAATCGATTGTAGAGCTTGTATCCTGGCTTATGACCGTTGTGTCTACTGGCGCATCACTAGTATCTGTTGGAGTCTGGGTGGCTACTGTATCCACTTCTATACTCCAGATCCAGCTTACAAACTCAGGATGATCGATATAAGGATTCCTGTTACCCTGAAAATTAAAGATAACCTGATTGCGGTTGCGCTCTATCCTGTCCACTGGGTCCTGCTGATGCCATTGCAACAGGGTTGAGCGTTTACCATGGTATCCTTTGACATCTTCCTGGATTGAGGCTGTCATGACCGTATCCAGTAATTCCAGATCAGGTTCATTACCCACTCCCTCATATCTCGTAGCCATATAGAACAACATCCTTGCCACATCACCCTTTACTTCATTTCTTGGCTCCCAGGAATCGTTGTCTGTAAAACAACCTGTTGCTCCATCCCCATCTATATAGGGTGCTCCACCATTGTCAAAATCTTTATCTTTCCTGGCACGGTTGACAGATATATCTACCGGGCGGATTGCATGAACATCCGTTCCTACTCCTCTATAAGAAGATATATTACCGTGATCATTGGACCAAATGTCTTCGCGACTCCAACCCCTACCTCCATTATATTCCTGCGCTGCATTGACCGACCAGCCTGTATAAAACAGGATAATATTTTCAGGGTTATCGGGGTCTCTGTCCGAAATCTTCAGGATATCCCAAACATCAGTTTCGTCATTGTCAGTATAATTATAGATCACCTGATCCCTAATGAGTTGATTCAGACTCGATTTGAGTGCATCTCCCCGAAGAGAGGTGTCTATACGGGCATAATACGCATCGATAGAGGTATCATATTGTAGGGTATCCCACAGGCGATATACATACTCCGGATGATCAATAAAGGGGTTGCGGTTTCGCTGAAAAGCATACACGATATTGTTCCTCCTTTTTTCCAAGCTATCTACAGGATCATTTTTGTGCCATTGGAGCAGGGTACTGAGTTTCCCCATGAATCCGATGCCGGGTACCCCTTTTCTAACTGTATTAACTTCATCGATGAGGCGCAGGTCTGGATCATTTCCATGTCCACTATATCTTAAGTCCATATAAAAAAGCATCCTTGCGATATTTCCTTTGATCTCATCCCTGGGTTCCCATGAATCTTCATCGAAGAAATTACCAGTGGGGATATCTTCTTCCAGGAATAGATCACCTCCATTATCGAAGTCTTTATCACCACGGGTTCGGTTGGCACTGAGTCCTGCAGCTCTGATGTGATGTAAATCTGTTCCTGCTCCTTGTGCAGTCCCGAGGTCTCCATGTAATTCGTTCCAGATCAGTTCGCGACTCCAACCTCTGCCATTATTGAATTCCTGTTCCCCATTGACTGAAACCCCAGTGTAAAACAGGATGATGTTTTCAGGATTTGCTGAATCTTGATCCGCTTTTTTGAGGATGTCCCATACATCCGTCCCTGTACCACTGGTATAGGGAAATGTAATGTGATTTCCGATCCTTTTTTGTAAAATACTTCTTAAGGTATCACCTTCCAGAAGTTCCAGATCTGCATAATATGCAAATAAAACAGAATCTAGGTTCAGGGTATCTGTGAGTTCCAGTAAGGTATCTGTTGCGACTGTCTCTGGTGGGAAGAATACCTGCACGCCGGAAGTGTCCCATATGCCTGCTACGTATTCGGGATGATCGATAAAGGGGTTGCGGTTTCCCTGATAAATGTACACGATATCATTGCGTCTGATTTCACTGCTATCGACTGGGTCCTGATAGTGCCATTTGAGAAGTGCAGATAGTTTGCCGTGATATCCCTTTCCTGGTTCATTTGAAGATACAGATAAAACCGAGTCTACCAGTTCGAGATCCGGTTCACCGTTTTCTCCCTCGTACCTTACAGCCATATAAAAAAGGGATCTCGCTACATCTCCCTTTACCAGGTCTCTGGGCTCCCAGGAATCTGAATCGGAACGGTTCTTTGTGGGACCATCTCCATCTATATAGAAATCACCACCTTCGTCGAAATCTTTATTATTTCTGGCGCTATTGACTGTTACATCTGACGGCCGCAGTGCATGGACGTCTGTACCTGCACCGCGATCTATACCGAAGTCTCCATGAGATTTAGCCCAGACATGCTCGCGGGTCCATCCTCTACCACGGTCGTATTCACCCTCAGCATTACGTGTCCAACCTGTGTAGAGCAAAATCACATTTTCGGGGTTGTTGGGATCGGCATCTGTCTCTTTCAGAATATCCCATACATCGATGGAAAAACTGGTATAATTATAGGTTTCATGCCCTTTGATAATGTTGTAAAGCGCATTTTTCAGAAGTTGGCCGCTCAAATTTTCGGTTCCGGCATAGTAGTCTTCTACTTGAGCGAAAGCCATCGAATATGGCTTCACGAAAGAAAGTACAATCAGGGTGATTCTGATAAGTAGCAGGTAGTGGTTCTCCATAGGTGCTATCCATTTACCGCGCTAAATTAGTAGAAAATTTCGCTTTTCATGATACTTGATGTGCAGAATTTTTTTTGAAACTATCTGATAGCTTTCACAAAATTTCTGATAGAAAATTGTAGTGCAATTTGTATTTATCCAATATTAGTTGACAATTCCCGCTTACAGTTACGAACGATTTCAATTAGCCCTGAATACAGGTTATGATCCTCAGTATAGGAGGAATACTTTACAGCTCAACCGTGGCAATGGCATGTTTAGTGAGATAGCTTTCCTGGCAGGTATCAGTAGTACTGACTGGAAATGGAGAGACATTATTTCTTGTAGGAATCAATAATGGAAAGTTACAGGTT
>CAYXVE010000009.1:0-119682 GCA_964468435.1 uncultured Bacteroidia bacterium
AAAATATTTACAACTTTGTGAAGAAATATTTGGGTTAAATTCATAACTTAAAGACAGGACTTAAGTTGTAGGTGTTAAATTTCGTTTATTATTAGCCTGGATAGTATGATTAGAACAGATGATATTTTCGATTTTGAGCGTCCTATTGCCGAACTGGAAAAGAAGTTGGAGGAAATGCAGGCACAGGATCAGCATGGAGAAATTCAGGAAGGAAGTGCGGATAAAATCAGGGAATTTGAAAAAAAAATACAAGACCTCAAGGTTATTATATATGGTAATCTGAGTCGTTGGCAAAGAGTGCAAATCTCAAGACATCCCAATCGCCCTTATTCACTAGATTATATCAATCATATCAGTGATGAGTTTATAGAGCTTTTTGGCGACAGGCAATTTAAAGATGACAAAGCCATGATCGGTGGGCTAGGTAGCATCGACGGTCAAAGAGTCATGTTTATTGGACAGCAAAAAGGAAGGACTACCAAAGAACGGCAATACCGGAATTTTGGAATGCCAAATCCTGAGGGCTACCGCAAAGCTCTTAGACTGATGAAAATGGCTGAAAAGTTTGATATCCCGGTTGTATGCTTCATAGATACTCCTGGGGCTTATCCTGGAATAGAGGCTGAAGAAAGAGGACAAGGTGAAGCCATTGCGAGAAATCTGCTGGAAATGGCTCAACTTAAAACTCCGGTTATTTGTATCATTATAGGTGAAGGAGCCTCTGGTGGAGCACTGGGGATTGGTATTGGAGATAAAGTATACATGCTTGAAAATACCTGGTATTCGGTCATTTCACCCGAATCCTGTTCCAGTATTCTATGGAGGAGTTGGGAACACAAAGAGCAAGCTGCTGAAGCACTCAAACTTACAGCCGAAGATAACCTTTCATTTACGATCATCGATGACATCATCAAGGAACCCTTAGGTGGCGCACATAAAGATCCCACAGCTACCTTTCAGGCCGTAAAGGATCAGTTGATCAATGACCTGCCCCTTCTCATGGATACAAATCTAAATGATTTGATAACACGTCGAATTAATAAATTTTCGACTATGGGTCAGTATATCGAAAGTGATTCCACTCAGGGTAGCGTTGGCTCTCATCGTGAAGATAACCCAATCAAAGAGGCATTGACTATAGAGGAAGTCTAACTATGCTTTTGCCACTCGAACGTAAAATCTGGTTGTGCATTCTCTTTCCGGTATTTTTGATCTCATGTGGTGATATTGTTCCCATATGGATGAGTTATCAGTCCCTTGAAGATTACACCCTTCGCAAATCCAGCCAGCCTTGCGAATTTCCCATAACTATAGATCCTATAGGAGAAATGCTCAACCTTAGGATGGAAATGGAGATTACCTATGACGTGGGAATAGGCAGAAATAACCTCCCGATACGCATCCTGATCATAGACCCTGCTACAGATAAAACGATCAAAGAGGTTGAGACTACCATTACCCTGAAAGCCGATGGAGAGTGGTTGGGCATTCCCAAAGAAAATGAAATAGATTACACGATCACACACAACGCCATACCTGTGCTTAAGATGAAACCAGGAAATTATCTTTTACAGGTATATGCTAATGACCGTAAACAGGAAAAAATTTATGGAATTGTAAATATTACAGCCAGACTATATGAAATCATATAAAATGCGTTTTTACCTTCTGCTATGTAAAATCTACAACGAACGATGCGTACCGTCACATCTTGGTTGAGAATTTGTCATCTTACATCCACATAGAGCTATCTGTTCCGCTTTTTCCAAGACAAGCTTTTGAGGAGTGAAATTAGATCCTTTGTGTGAACCATCGCAAAAAGGTTGATCTTTACTCATGCCACATGCACACCACCAATAAGTTCCTGGTTCGAGTTTAAAAATAAAAGGAGATTTTTGAGCAATAACTGGTTTTTCCATTTTTATAGTTACTTTCAGATTCGTAAAAGTGAACCAAACTCAGCAAGATTTTGTTTTATGAAGCTAAAATTTTCTAAATATCATGGTACTGGCAATGATTTTATCCTGGTGGATGATCGGGATGGAAATATTTTATCCGTTCTGACACAGCAGGTTATTGCAGGCTTGTGCCGCAGGCATACCGGAATTGGCGCTGATGGGATGATCCTAATGAGAGATTCAGCAGGCTATGACTTTAGTATGAAATACTACAATAGTGATGGGATAGAAGGTACCATGTGTGGAAACGGAGGACGCTGTCTGGTTGCTTTCGCTCAGGAATTGGGTATGACCCAATCAACATATCAATTTGAAGCAATAGATGGACCACATCAGGCCAGTTTGAACGATGGAATCATCGAGCTTGAGATGCAAAAGCCTTTCGGTTATGTAGAAATATCTCCCCAGGAAGTTTGGATTCAAACAGGCTCTCCCCATTTTGTGAGCATACAAAATGTACCCGTAGAAGAAATTGATGTGTATAATCTTGGCAGGAATATTCGCACTAGTGAATCTTTTGCAGAAGAAGGAACTAATGTCAATTTTGTCAATGAAATTGATGAACGTACACTCAGGGTCAGAACGTATGAACGCGGTGTTGAAGATGAAACACTGAGTTGTGGCACGGGAGCAGTAGCAGTAGTATACACCTATTTACTCAAAAAAGGATGGCCTCACCATGATATGCTTGTGCAGACCCTCGGAGGTGATTTGAAAGTAATAGTAGAGCATCCAGGCGAGGAACAAGAACGCGTATTGCTTTCTGGTCCTGCCATCAAAGTATTTGATGGTAGGATATCCCTGTAAATCAATTATATAGTAAATTAATCGACCGTAGTTGTTCATGGAAAAGTTTGCCAGACAGGCATTTCAGGATAATCTTGCATTGATTAATACCTTTCTCGAAAATGAGGAAAATTTCATCCATTTGGTGAACATTGCTGATGACCTTGCTCAATGTTTCATGCGAGGAGGTAAGGTACTAATTTGCGGAAATGGAGGGAGTGCATGTGATAGTATGCATTTTGCGGAGGAACTCACCGGGCGGTTTCGCAAAAACCGAAAAGCCCTCCCAGCAATTGCTTTGACTGATCCTGGTCATCTTACCTGTGTGGCTAATGATATGGGATACGATCAGGTTTTTGCGAGAGGTGTGGAGGCTTATGGACGTTCTGGAGACTTTCTGATAGCACTGTCTACCAGTGGTAACTCTATCAATGTAATTCGTGCAGTTGAGCAGGCTCATGTGCAACAAATGGACACAATTTGTCTGTTGGGAAAAGAAGGAGGAAAACTCAAAGGCCAAGCTACACATGAAATAATTATTCCCGGAATTCATGCAGACCGGATTCAGGAAGTACATATGCTGATCTTACATGTGGTCATAGAATTACTGGAAAGGATGTTATTTCCCGATATTTATTCTTGACGAGGTTTTTTTTTCCTGGATTGATAGCGTTTGTCGAGCTGTTCTTCAAACCATGGATCAGTCAAGCTCGCAGCCAGCTCTACATAATGAACGATATCCGTGGGGGGGCCATCGGAATCCCTGCCATAGGTAAATGCAAATCCAATATCCGTAGATTCTCCTTCAAATGATATCGTGAGATTCATCAATGGGCCTTTGGGGTCCGGATAGGTGTATCGTCCGGCAAACTCAAACCAGCTTTCATTCAGGTTATCCAGCATCTCCTGGAACACAGGCTCTTCGGTCTTTCCCATGATCATAATGGGTTTGCTCTTATCTTCAGGCTCTTCCAGTCGGTTAATTGAACCATTGCGATGAAGCATGATACTAAAAACCGTTTGCCCTCCCTTTTCCCACTTGATATAGATCGTGTTGATAGTTTCTTGATTGATCAATTTTCCTGAGTCTTGATAAGTTTGAAATGTTGAACGTTGAAATCTGGATGTTTTAAGATCATCAGATACATACCAGGAGGATAGGGAAAAGAAATGGACTGGCGTTCAGTGTTGTTTTTTCTTTTTCCACTGTTGAGTAATTTTCCTGAAGCATTGTATAGCTCCCAGGTTAAATGTTTTGACATCATACCGGGTGTGTTAGCTAGATATAGTACAGAACCTACTGGATTAGGGTATACTGCGGGTTGGGGTGAAATGACGGGAATATTACTTGAAGTAGTCAGATTCATGCTATCGGTAATAGAAAACAGGTCTATCCCTGCTTCTACAAAATTATTGGGTGGCAGATCCTCAATCTCAAAACTGACCTGCATGTCAGTAGTAAGAGACATGAAATCCTGAATTCTTATGGATGTTTGATTCCAGTTATTATTTAAGGGGCCTGTGTGAAAAGCTATACGAACAGTATCCGTTTGATTGGATATCAGGGTCCAGAGCGTGTCATTTCCAGCTTCAAAATTAAGATCCGGAGTGATGGATACCATCCACCAATGATAGTGTATCCAGGGGTCCTGATAAGTTGCAAGATCAAATTTGGGTGATTTCAGTATATAGGGGCCATTGTCCACGTCGCCATCGGCAAAAGTGCCTCCACGATTGTCCGTTACATAGGCTTGGTCTCCAAAATCAATTTCTACATCGCGGTCTGGGTTCAGCAAATGATCGAGAAGCGAAGTGCCACTAGGTACGGCTCTTTGCCAGAAACCCTGTAGCTGGGAATTTGTAGTTTCCCATTCAAAGTCAAAGATAAAGTCATCATAGTAACCTGTTTTCATCCGGATTATGACACTACTGGTCGTATCAGACTGAAAGTCAATAGTTTGAGATATGGTCTGGTAGCCCCATTTACCTGCTATCAGTTCATAGGTATCATCTGCAAAAGTATTTCTCAAGGTAGTGTTATCAGAACTAAGTAATTCGTATTCTAGTCCTAAATTTATACCTCTGAAAAAAAGTTGTACTGAGTCTATAGGTTCTTCCGTAAGATCATCGACCACTTGTAGATCAAAAGTTGCTACTTCACTGGGTTGTAGTTGAATATCAAGTCGTGTAACCTCTCCCTGTTGAAAAGTTACCTCGATAGTATCTGATACATATCCATTCCGGGAAATGACAACATTGGTTGTTTTATTGCTGATGAAGCCTGTAGCAAATTCACCAAGTGCATTTGTAAAAAGGGACTTGTTAAGATCCAATACTTCAATCAGGACATCTTGGAGGGGCTGAAGAGAGACTGCATCCAAAATTTCACCCTCAAAATAAGCTGCTCGTTGATAATCCGGTTTTAAGATAAATAGTCCTTCTTTGATATCAGAAGCGAGAATCAATCCTGAAGGTAAAAATGGATATGCCCCCCAGCAACCATCTGTACCTTCGAGACTATCGGGAAAGGTATCGTAATAACCCACTTCTACCAGGTTTTGTGGTCTGTTAGCATCGACGATTTGTACACCATCTTTATAGTAGGAAGTAATCAGAAAATCATTGAGTACATGAACATTATGCGGGGTAGCTCTACCACGGCTCAGGCTGCTTCGTATACGGTCGAGTTCTTCAATATTTTCCGGATCGCTGACATCCCAGGCGATCACATATGCCCTGCTTCTTTCATCTGTGGTGAAGCATACTTTTGAGGCATCATTGAGCCAGGTATTATGTGTCACAGCATTTCCATACCTTTTGGTACCCATTATTCTGGTATTAGCCGGATCTGAGACATCAAGGATTCCGAGCTGGCCTCTGAAGATCTCTGCGGTGTAGGCCAGTTTGTTACGTACATAGACATCGTGAACATACTGATTGGTATAACTTCCAACAAATTCAGGATTCCAGGGATCCTGTCTCAGGTCCAGGATCATCATCCCCCCTCCAAATGTGTTGAGACCTACTGCGTATAGAAAGCCCTCATCCTGATACAGGTTGTGAATGGTATTTACACCACTGATGACAGTGTCTTTGAAGCTGATCTCAGCTGGAAGATTGGAAAGATCTATTAATTGTATTCCATTACCGCTTTCATTAGATACATAGGCGATGGATTCATAGGTTTTGATATCTCTCCAGATCGAGTTTATACCTGGAATAAAAAACAATTCTTCAGGATTTTTGGAATCTAGGAGACTTACGATGGATACCCCGGTAAAAGTACCTACTAATGCATATTCCGCTCCTTGTTCATCTACATAACCCCATACATCATTGAGGATGATAGGGCTGCCCATATTAGGGTAGGGGAGATTGGCAACGAGTTCTATATTATTTTGGGAAAATACGCTGCAGGGGATATACAGACCAGCAAGCAGAACAATCTGAAAGCAGTAGTACAAAAATCTGAACATAGATATTGAATAATTAATATGCAATCTTATAACGACTATCCTTTGCCAAGGGTGCGTTCATATTCATAATCAATATTGTAAGCAGCCATTTTTGCTGCATGGGTAGCCAGTTCGTCGCAACGTTCATTTTCCGGTATACCTGCATGGCCTTTGACCCAGTGAAAGCTGATATTATGTTTGCGGTACAACACCAAAAACCGTCTCCATAGATCGGGATTTTTTTTGCCTTTGAAGCCTTTTTTTTCCCATCCCAATACCCATTTTTCAGATACAGCTCGTTGCACATAGGTGGAGTCCGTATAAATATGTACATCCAGATTTTCTTTTTTCAGGGCTTCCAGTCCAATAATGACTGCCAGTAATTCCATACGGTTATTGGTGGTCTGTCGGAATCCTTCGGATATCTCCTTGCGATGGTTTCCGTATAGTAAAACAATTCCGTATCCACCCGGTCCGGGGTTTCCAAGCGAAGAACCATCGGTATACATGTATATTCTCACGTTGATAAATTTATATAAATCTTTTTAGCCACCAATTTATACTTTACGTACGTTATTCAATCAGATGTGTAGTTTTATTTTGAGGAATTTGAATAAAAATCACATGAAGGCAGTAGTCGCGATCACATGGGCCTGCATGTTTACGTTTTGTACATCTTCTGCGCAAAAGCCAGACTTTGAATTGGATCCACTTTATACAGATATGCATGAAGTCAGCCATTCAGTTTCGCAATGGACGGATCATGCTGCAGTAAAGCTGTATAGCAACGATCAACATATCAATATCCTGGTAGAGGTGTATGACGATGTAATGATGTTGGCGCAAGATTTCCGGATATCTGATCATATTGATCTCTGGTTTGCCCTGCCATCGGAGGCTTATCCTGAAAACTTCTCATTCTCACTTCATCCAGAATATATCTATTCTCAAGATACCAAAAATGGAAAAGGGTATCGCTTTTTCAGCATTTATCCTGAGTATTCCCATCGTGTAGAGTTAGAAAAATTTAAAAACAGGTTTGATTATCCCAATATTGAATTTGCTAGCCGGAAAGGGTATCATGTTCCACTTCCAAGATCTCTTCAAAAGACCCAAGTTGACTACGGAATGGTAAAGTTTGCATTACCTTTGGACAGGTTGGAACCGGTTCTCCTCAATCGTGAGAATCACCGTTTGTGGGAAAAGTCCATGCGGATTCACCTAGGAGATATTGAAGAAGGTCTCACTTATACCCTTGATCCCTGGGATAAGGGCTATGTAGTGAACATCCAAATAGCTCCCAAAGCTTTGGGTTTTATCATGCTTCCGCAAATGGACAAGCTATTATTCAGAGTAGATATCTATGATGTAGATTCACCTGATCGCCCTGCAAATCGCATGAGTACTTCCAGAAATCCCATGGACGAACAGCCCTCTACATTCGCAGAAGTGAAACTTTCAAAACCTTTAAATACGAATCACTCTAATATCCCAGATAACATATTTTACAAGAGTAAATTCTTCCCACTTAGCATTTATACTAGAAATGGTTGGGTTGAAAGTCAGGTTGATACCGATGTATTGATCATTTCGGATCAGATCGCCAGCCGCTATCTCACTGAAGTATTATTTGATCGTTTGACGCTAGACTTCACGGAGGAAAGTTTAGGTGGACAAATTGTGGGCAGGCTCTTTATTAGGAAAAATTTTGTCAATGAGATATCAAGGAGCAGAGAGATTATTTCGGCCATGGGTTCAGTCATTTCAGGAGAGCAAAGCTTGGCCAAAGGTAAGCTTCTGGATAATGATCGGAGTAGTTTTTTTCGCTTTCCCAATGGAGATCTCGGTTTCATGTTGATTGAGCGAACGGTGCTTGATCCCTATGAATGGGGGATGTGTAAAGATTGTCTGGATGAATCGGTAAATATTTACAGGATCAGCAATGGTAAAGTAGATGAGCTGTTAAACATATATCAGATTAAAGCCCAGGAAGTTTTTTGTCGAATAGGAATTAAAACAATAGAGAATTTTTATATTTCGGACATAGATTGGATTCAAAAGGGAAGGATAATGATACTCAGGCTAAATCACATTAAATTTAATTTGAAAAGAAGAATAAAGGTAAGCTGGGATTACAATGGTGAAAATGTGAAAGTTGAAGAAGTTATTTGAATTTTTTCTCTGTAAATTGTGTATGATTTTGTGATCGCCGTTGATTTAGTTACGTAATAATAGGAAGATAGGAGTAAAATTTTTTGGGTTGAACATGGAGCGTATTATACAACTATTGCCAGATGCAATAGCGAATCAGATAGCAGCGGGGGAGGTTGTTCAACGTCCTGCCTCAGTTGTGAAGGAGTTACTCGAAAACGCTGTGGATGCTGGAGCAAATCATGTTGATTTGATGATCCGTGATGCTGGTAAGGCCCTTATCCAGGTCACGGATACAGGTAGTGGAATGTCTGCTATGGATGCCCGTATGGCATTTGAGCGTCATGCAACCTCCAAGATCAAACAGGCTGATGATTTGTATAGAATCAAAACCATGGGGTTCAGGGGAGAAGCTCTGGCTGCTATAGCTGCAGTTAGTCAGGTAAGATTGCGTACGCGTTTGCAAAGTGAAGAACTCGGTACGGAAATAGACATAGAAGGGAGTGAGATAAAGCGACAGGAAGCTTGTGTAACAGCTCCAGGAAGTGTTTTTCAAGTCAAGAACATCTTCTTCAATGTACCAGCAAGAAGAAATTTCCTGAAATCCAATCCTGTGGAGACCAGGCATGTCACGAATGAGTTTATCCGGGTTGCACTTTCAAATACTCATACACATCTTAGTTTTAGGCACAATGATGTGAGTATATACGATTTGCCTTCTGCTAGCCTGAAAGAACGCATCATGGCCATTTTTGGATGGGATTTTGATGATAAGCTTCTCTATGTGGAAGAGCATACCGGGTATGTGAGAATTTATGGTTATATCGGCAAGACGAATGTATACCGGAAAAACCGGGGAGAGCAGTTTTTTTTCGTCAATCAACGCTACATCAAGAGCAACTATCTACATCACGCAGTAGCCAGTTCTTACCAGGATTACATTCCTGAAAAACACTACCCCTTTTACTGTATTTTCCTCGAAATTGACCCACAGCATGTAGACATTAATATACATCCGACTAAGACAGAGGTGAAGTTTGACGATGAGAAAACGCTTTATGTGCTACTTCAAAGCATTGTGAACAGAGGTTTGGCAGATATGCATAATACTCCGGAATTTGATTTTGAGGACTCAAGTCTTAAAAACACGATTTACAATATACCCCAGTCAGGTAAAGATATTAATCCAGAAGATGAAGAGCTGACTGTCAGTACATTTCCTGTAAAAAACCCCAGTCATAAGTCTTCCAACTGGAAAAATCTTTACGCTACCGATCCCCAAACCCTTTCTACAGATTCTTCCAGCGTAACTACAAAAGATCGATTGTTGCTAGGGGATTATATGAGATCCTGGGAAGATGAGATACAGTTTGTTGAACAATTTCAGGACACCTATATTCTTGCTCAGCGGGCAGATAAATTGTATATTATGCATCAACAGCTCGCTCATCAGCGAATCTTGTACGAACGCTTTTTGCGTGCAATGCATGGAAAACGGCTATCTTGCCAACAACTTCTTTTTCCGCAAACGCTCGAACTATCGCAGTCTGATATGGCAATTATCAAGACAGCTGAACCTATCCTTACGCAACTGGGTTTTGAAATAAAAGAATTCGGTGAAGAGAGTATTATTATTTACGGTACGCCTGCTGAGATTTCTACCGCAAAGATCAGAGATATTTTTGAACATATTTTATCCGATATCAAAGAAGTAGGGATGACGAGGATCAGAGAAAAACTCGAGCAAGAGGTAGCTAAAACGATAGCGCAGCAAAGTGCTGTAAGTACAAATCATAAGCTAAGCCAGATAGAAATGAGACAAATCGCAGAAGATTTATTTCAATGTGATCTGCCAGCTCATGCTCCTAATGCCAAACCTATATATAAGGTAATTTCAGCAGTAGAACTTGAAGCATATTTTGTATAAATTCTAGAAGTTTCAAACAATGTTATTGGTCTGTTTATTATTAGTAAAATAAGTACAGGTCAAAAATGTAGATGATATTATGTTAAATAGACTTACACCCGTAGTAAAGAATATTTTATTTGCCAATGTGGCTGTATTCATATTGATGATGGTGGGACCGATCAGAGAAAATTTGTGGCAGTATTTTGCCCTTTTTAAAACCGATCTTGTCATTCAGCATGATCCACGTTTCTTAGGGATGTTCCAACCCGTTCAGATTGTAACCCACTTCTTCAATCATGCTGGAATTATGCATATATTTTTTAATATGTTTATTTTTGCACTGATTGGACCTGGTGTGGAAATGGTTCTGGGAAATGAGCGGTTCCTGAAGTTTTATTTGTTTTGTGGCGTATTGGGAGGTGTACTGATTGCACTATTCGATCCATCCAGTGGTCCTGTAGTAGGAGCATCAGGGGCTATTTACGGAGTAATGGTAGCCTTCGCGATGTTTTTTCCTCGTGAAAAATTCTATTTATATTTTCTTGTGCCCATAGAAGCTAGATGGCTGGTAATCGGAGTAGGTGTATTTTCACTTTTTATGGTAGTCAGGCAATTTATGGGAGAACCTATAGGAGGTAATGTTTCGCATTTTGGACACCTGGCAGGAATGGTCGCAGCCATATCATTCTTTTATTTGAGAAGATGGCTACCTTTTCTGCAATAATTCAGCATAGCATATGGAAATTAACAGACAAATAAAATCCTTTCTCAATCTTTACCAAACAGCAGGCTGGGTAATCATCTTTATGCTGGGTGGATTGATCCTACAAGGACTGATCTGGATATCTGTGTCGACTTACCCAAATCATGCAGAAGTATACCAGAGTATCATAGAATATCTCGTACTTCCCTCTCAGGTACGAGACTTCATCTACAAACCCTGGACGCTTATTACGTATGTTTTCTTTTGGGATCATGTGGGTAGCCAACTATTGCGAATTCTGTTTGACGCAGCTTTTATATGGCTATTTTTGCGTATTTATCAACAGATGCTGGGCGATATATCAGCCAAAAGAATCCTTTTTCTGATAGTTCCGACAATTGCTTTACTCACGCTTACCATTTGTGGAATACTTCCGATTATCGGAAATGGTCTTCCCCCTATGAATATTTCCGGTATTGCTCCGGTAATGGTTTTTATGGCGGTAGCATGTGCTACATTGGTTCCCGATTATCCTATTCAGTTATTTCTGCTTGGACGTGTAAAAATCAAATGGGTCGTGCTGGTCTTAGTGCTGATAGAGCTGTCCGCAGTTGCCTTTACGCCGTTGGGAATCGCTGTTTCTATCGGAGCTTTGCTGGGCTTTCTCCATGTTCAAATGCTTAAGAAAGGTACTGATGTTACAGAACTAGTATGGTCATACTACCAGGATAAAACAACCCGCACTTCCGTAAATCCTACACGGATAAAAGTGAAATATGGCGGAAAATTCAATACATCAAATGATGAAATTCGGAAAAAGCGCAATTATTCAAAAGACAATGAGATTCCGCAAGAGATAATTGATAGCTTGCTGGATAAAATTTCAGAAAAGGGGTATGATAGCTTGAGTAGAGAAGAGAAGGAATTGCTTTTCAAAGCTTCGAGTCAAAAGGAAGATGATAAATAAGATTCTGTTTTTTATTTTCAGACTGCTATATATCCTTGTTTGTGTGATTACGTTTCTGGGATTTATGGCTCCTTATGTTCCCATTAAGTGGCTGCCAACTCTTCAGCTCATTCCCATTTTTATACCTTATCTCATTCCGATACATATTTTGGGGGTGATTGTGATCTCCTGGAAAAACTGGCGTCTCAGATCCGTAGCTATCATCTGCCTGGGGATCTGTATCTGGATTACTTCCTTCGAATTTAGATTTAATTTTTCAGGCCCTAAGCAAAATAGTGCAACTGACCTGAGGGTAGTATCATATAATGTGGAAAGTTTTCACTACCGCCCTGAAAAATACCTCGATACACTATCTTCAATTTTCTCAAAAATGCATCCTGATCTTATCTGCTTCCAGGAATTCAACAATAAGAAGGATAAATCAGGTATAGAATTCCTGGCAGTTCTATCTGACAGGCTGCAACTCCCTTACAGAACTTTTTACAATGTATCGGGTAGTGTGGGAGGAGCAATATTATCAAAATATCCCATAGTGGAAGATGAACGCCTTTATGGATCTAAGACGGGAGCTAATATTGGCATGTGGGCAATTGTAGAGACTCCCGAAAGGCGTGTCGGAGTGTATAATTTGCACTTGGCTTCCTACAGGTTTGGGTCTTCTTATTCTAAACATAAAAGGAAACATCAAAATTATCCATTCAAATCTTTATTTTTGTTTATCTGGGAACGTGCCTTTGAAGTCATTCCCGAACAAGAGCGAATGGCATATATCATCTTTGAACATGCAACCCGCCATCAAGGCAATATTATCATCTCTGGTGATATGAATTCTGTGCCCTATACGCGAATTCCCGTGAAATTTAGAAAAGAGTTTCAGGACAGCTATCTGGTAGCAGGTAGATATTATGGTATGACTTATCCTATGATCGGGCCTTTTGGTATGAGAATAGACTACCAGTTCAGCTCTACTTCACTCAGAATATCCGGTCATCAGATTCTCCCCATTCACATCTCGGATCACTACCCCATTGTGGTGGATTATCAGTTTGTTGATTAATAGGTATGCATGATCAATTCATCAACCTTGCTGCACTTTTCAATCAATCATGTTCAGGGATACATGATAATTTCAATCTAAAACATACGTCTTTGTGATGTGATCGTATTAGAGGTAAAAAAACAGTTGATAAGAGATTATTTGCATAAACTTGCTAGGCGGTTAATTTTACCTGCCTAGAGAAAAAAAATATTTTTCACTGGCTAATTCGCAACTCAATGAAATATTTCGTTGTCTGCCTGGGTTTGATACTGTATTCCAAGCTATATGCATGGACTGTGTTTCAGCAGGATGCTACTGCATTTACGACAAGACTTGAGGAGGCAAACCAGGATAATATATCAGCCAGTGAGTTGATTTCTGTTAGACCTATAGAAGCCATTCGCTTTGCTGAAAGTGCCCTTCGGCACATAGGCGTGATCAAGCGCAATGGATATCTGGTGGAAGGCAGTCTATCTACCATATCTAGAAACAAAGTACTGTATACAGAAATACAGAGCAATTACATACTTGCCAAGGCTTATCAGGAGCTTACTGACTATGGAAGAGCTGTCAAGTACATGCAATCTGCTTTGAAGCTGGCACAGGATAATTACTATACCGACTTTGTGGAGCAGTTACGGGTTGAAATCAACGAACTACGACTTCTTGAAGCGGAAAACAAAAAAGGGTTGGCGAAAGCCTTCCTGGGGGCTAAGCGCGCTTTACAAGATATTGTCAAGAATGAAGATGTTCAATCTATGACAGGAGATCTGAGTAAAGTCCGTATGGATATACATGAGAGACGCGCTGAGACTTTTGAGAAGGAGGGTGATATTGAGAATGCGATCAATAATTTTCTCATTGCACTGGAGCTTGCAGATAAGGTAGCTGATACACTTAGAATTAGTGATTATCAGAATAAAATAGCAGCGCTCAAGCTCAAAAATGGAGATATCCGGGAAGCAAGATTGTTTGCTGAAGACATCTCAGTAGTAGATGCAGAGAAAAAGGAGATTAATAGGGATGATGCAGAAACGCTCAATCCCTTGCTTCCACGTATCCATTTAGATTTAGAATCCATGCCATCACCTGATAATACTCAGGCGAAACCTACCGGGGAAATTCCACCTCGTAATATATCTTCAGAAGATATTACAGCGTATAAGGTGCTGGCTGATCGTCTGAAGGCATCGGGAGATTACGAAGGTGCCCTGAGTACACTCAATGAATATGCAGCACAAGCTGCCAATATGCAGGCATTGTTGAGGAGAAGAATCGAAGACTCTATAAGCACTTCCAGAAAGATAGATTCTACTCGTAGGGTGATCGATAGCCTGAAGATTAAGAACAAAGAGGGCGAATTGGAGCTACAGACCAAAAATTTTCTCATACAACAGAAAAAGCGTCAATTATCTTATTTTATTATGGGTGGAGCAGCCATAGTTGCCATTGCATTGTTGTTGTATTTGTTGTTTATGTTTCAGCGCCGGGCCAACCGTAAGTTGCAGCAGGCTTATGTTGAGCTAAATAAAGCACATGAAAAGTTGAAATCTGCTCAGGCCCAGCTAGTCGAATCAGAAAAAATGGCCTCAATAGGACAACTTACTGCCGGGATTGCCCATGAAATCAATAATCCTGTAAACTTTATTTCGGGAAATATTTCTCCTCTTAAAAGAGATATTGCCGATGTGTCTGAATTGATCAAGAAGTTGGAGGCATATATTAGTAGCAAGCTTGAGTCACCTGTGAATCAGAAGGCAATACTTTCTCTTAAAGAAGACTATGACTATCCCTTTGTCATGGAAGAAATTATAGATCTGATCCATGGTATAGAAGAGGGAGCATTTCGTACAGCGGAAATCGTCAAAGGACTCCGCAACTTTGCGCGAATGGATGAGGACGTACCTAAATGGTATGATGTAAGAGTAGGGCTGGATTCTACGCTTTCACTTTTGAAGCACAAGATAGAAAACATTGAAATGGTCAAGGAGTATGGTGAAATCCCCGAAATACTTTGCCTGCCAGGCAAGCTCAATCAGGTATTCATGAATGTATTGATTAATGCCATTCAAGCGATGCCACAGGGTGGGGAGATTGTGATCAAGACACAGAGCTTAATGCCGGATGAGGTAGGTGAAAAAAATGTTCAGCCGGGTGACTACGTGAAAGTCAGTATAATAGATCAGGGTACAGGGATTCCCGAAGAGATCAGGGTTAAGGTATTCGATCCATTTTTCACCACGAAAGATGTAGGTATTGGTACAGGTCTGGGTCTATCGATAAGTAAGGGAATCATCGATCAGCATCAAGGTGAGATCACTATTCAAGATAACGACCAGCATGGTACTACCGTGACAATACTTTTACCAGTTAATTTAGAAGTGAGTGGACAAGCAAACTCTACTGCAAATCTGCAACAAATGGAAGAAAATGCGGATACTTAAAACTTTTGTTAAAGAATTAGTATCCAGACAATCATTTTTTATGCCTGCGTGTTTTGCTTTTCCTGTATCGCACGTACTTTTTGATCCAAAGATCTGATGACAGGTTCATTAATCTTTTCAGGAGTAATTTTTACGCCTTTGGTTTTTGGATTGGTTTTCAGTCTGAATCTACGCTTCTCAGCTCTCGAACGTAGTTTTAACTTTTTTGTCGTGAATTTTTTCCCCATGATTTCCGCTTGTCTTTTCAGATAGATGGCAAATATAGGCTATTTATCTGTAAAAGGAAAAATGAATATTGGTAATTTCATTCAGGGATTTGGCCGGTATCTGGCTTCTTTAAAGATGTTATTGTAATCAGTCATTTTACAGAGCTGTGGCAGGGATACTTCAGGATGACGCTTTTTGTAGGCCTTTACAATCTTCCATCCTATATATTGCCCTATCCTGGGGGGAGCCTCCTGAGAGATATGTGCAGAATAGGGTTTATTGCCCAGATAATCGCGATGTACTACAAAGTCTGTATCATATAGATGTGAGATGATATCCTTGTAAAGAAATGCTTCGTATTCTTCTGCCCAAGTTAATTGTTCAGAGCTGTAATACAATTTGAGTGAATCCGGTGTTTCAGGTAGAAGCTGATCGACAAAATATTGTTTGATTCCACTCTGTATAAGCTTGTCCAAAAGCGTTGGCTGGCTTCCAGGATCTACAGGTATTACCATCCCCTCAGCGAGTGCCGAGATCAGTACAACATCCATGTATTCAGGTTGAAATTGCCTACGAATGTACTGAGGTATATTTACGGGATAATAGGGGAAATTCTCACCCATAAAATAATGTAAACCCAGGCCAATATATTCAGGCAAGACCTGTAGTTGGTCTACCGTGCGGATGGAAGCATCAGGTATATATCCATTGGCAAATGTACGGAAAGCAGGTATTTCCAGTGAATCAATTGAGAAGTGGTAGATCAATCTTTTAATAGGAGGAGATAACCGATCGCTGAAGTCATAATTCTCAGGGAACACGACTTGTATCGTGTCCAAAAGTTGGTACATACTACTGTCCTGAAGTAGGGTACATATATTATGGGCCACCAGACTATCCATTATCGATGAATCCATGGGCCTGATTTCACTTTGATAAGGTATGCCGAGTAGCTGAAGATAAAATTCACAGTCTGACTTGAGATATTGTTCATAAGCTGTATATATATCCATGGTAGAGTCCTCATGTAGAGCTTTGGCACATGTATACATTTGAGAATCAAGGCGTTTGAAATCGAGTTCATATTCGATCACACTCAAATCAATCTGCTGATTTTGTTGGCAAGCTGTAAGCAAGTATCCGAATATTCCCAGGAATAATATAATTCGTGTGTTCATATCGTGATTATTTATCTTTTAATAACAGGCTAAAATCATACCTTGATTGAATTTTCTTATATTAGTCGCAAAATTTAAACAGATATGAAAAAATTATTGTTTGCTGCAATGCTATTGGGTAGTACGATAGTAACTACTCAGGCACAGGAATTCAAAATTGGATTTAAACTTAATCCGCTCATCGGATTTGTCTCCCAGACAGATGAAGATGGCAATGAGTTAGACGACAGAAATGTAGGTGCCAGGGTAGGATGGATGTATGGTATTGTTGCGGATTATCGTTTGACAGATAACTATGGTATACATACGGGATTTACGATTGTCAATAAGGGTTTTACAGAAGAATTTTCACGTGATACCTTGTTGGTGAGTGACCAAAATATACGTGTAACGAGCATTGAAATCCCTGTTACTGCCCTTTTACGCTCTAATGAGATTACCAATGGATTATATTTCAAAGGTTATTTTGGTCTTTCACTAGATGTTAATATCGGATATAGAAACGAATACACCGGTTCTCATCCTTTTCAACAACAAAATGAAAATGGGACCCTCACTGGAGGTGGAAGAGTTAGAAATTTAGGATTAACCTTTGTGGTAGGTCCAGGAATAGACTGGGAAACAGGTGCAGGGACAATGGGACTTGGCGTTACTTTTCACCAAGGGCTGACTGATATCAATAGTGATAAGAATACGGGAAATGATATTGACATCAAGCCTCGATATATATCTTTTGATGTTGCGTATTATTTTTAGCAAAATAGATGATCTCAACGTTTACAATCATTGTGCAAATACTTTGATATTTTGGCGATTGCATTCATACTGCTCAACTTTGTCATTCATTAAATGTCGAGAAAATATTACATGGTAGTTGAAATTTTAAACAGTATTAACTAACATTGTATATAAAATAAGACAGTATAAATGACTAAAATACTAATCATTGATGATGAAGAGATCATCAGGGATACACTACAGGAAATATTGGAATATGAGGATTATGAGTCTGATACCGCTTCAAATGGTGCTGAAGGCCTGGAGCTACTGAAAAAGAACGAATATGATGTCGTGTTATGTGATATCAAAATGCCTAAGGTAGATGGGATGGAAGTATTGGAAAAAGGACTGATCATGAGACCTGAAACACAGTTTATCATGATATCGGGTCATGGAACGATAGAGACTGCGGTAGAGGCTACCAAAAAGGGTGCATTTGATTTCATTGAAAAGCCCCCAGATTTGAACCGTATGCTGATTTCCATTCGCAATGCAATGGATAAGTCTGATCTCGTAGTAGAGACCAAAAAGCTCAAAAGAAAGATTACCCGTACACGCGAGATTATAGGTAACTCAGCAGTGATGGAAAAGATCAATGAGACTATCAATCGCGTGGCGCCTACTGATGCCAGAGTCTTGATTACAGGTAGTAATGGTACAGGTAAGGAACTGGTAGCCAGGTGGATTCATGAGAAAAGCTTGCGTGTTGATGGACCCTTGATCGAGGTAAACTGCGCTGCAATTCCCTCAGAACTTATCGAGAGTGAATTATTTGGGCATGAGAAAGGGTCATTTACGGGTGCACATAAGCAACGGATAGGGAAATTTGAGCAGGCAAATGGTGGAACGCTCTTTCTGGACGAGATTGGAGATATGAGTCTTTCAGCACAGGCCAAAGTTCTGCGGGCATTACAGGAAAATAAGATCACCCGCATTGGTAGCGATAAGCAGATTAATGTAGATGTGCGCATTATCGCTGCGACGAACAAAGATATACTGCATGAGATCAGTGAAGCTAGTTTCCGGGAAGACCTTTATCACCGTATAAGTGTAATACTGATACACGTTCCCGCTCTGAAAGATCGGAGAGAAGATATCCCCCTACTTGCCAATTCATTTCTGGAAGAAATACGAGAAGAGTACAATATACCGGAAATTAAGATTGAGTCGAATGCCATGGATGCCCTGAAGCGACTCGAATGGACGGGAAATGTCAGGGAACTTCGCAATGTCATAGAGCGTTTGGTGATCATGAGCAATGGGAACATTGCCGAACAGGATGTTTCTGATTTCGCAGTTCCCCCCAAAAGATCGACCGGAGATGAATCGATGTACAGCGATTTTGAGAAGTTTCAGGATTTTAAAGATCATGTTGAGAAAGCCTTTCTGATTCGCAAACTTGAGCAGCATGGATGGAATATTTCCAAAACCGCTGAAACAATCGGTATTCAGCGTAGCCACTTGTATAACAAGATGGATAAGTATGGAATCGAGCGCAAGGAAGAGTGATCAAGATCATTGAGGGTTTCTGTTTTTTCTTCATACTTATCTGATCTGGCAAATTTTTTTTCAAGAACATTAATCTTATCTTGGTGTTTTATATGGGTGTTTATCATATGAAAATCAAATACACGATGAGGGGTTGGTACAAGTAGTTATAAACAAGAATATGGATAGAATACGGAATTTCTGTATTATCGCTCATATTGATCATGGTAAGAGTACGCTTGCTGATCGTATGTTGGAATCTACCAAGACATTGACAAAGCGGGAAATGATGGATCAGGTCTTGGATAGCATGGACCTGGAAAGGGAAAAAGGCATTACAATTAAGAGTCACGCTATCCAGATGAATTATGAGAAGGATGGAGAATTATATACCCTTAACCTAATTGATACGCCTGGGCACGTAGACTTCTCATATGAAGTTTCCCGGGCCATAGCATCCTGTGAAGGAGCCTTGTTAGTGGTAGATGCTGCTCAGGGAATAGAAGCACAGACAATATCCAACCTCTATCTCGCGCTTGAATACGATCTGGAAGTCATACCAGTCCTCAATAAAATTGATCTTCCGAGTGCCAGACTTGAAGAAGTCGGGGATGAAATTATTGATCTGCTGGGATGTGAAAGAGAGGATATCATTTACGCTAGTGCGAAAGAGGGTAAAGGCATTATTGAAATCATTGAGCGCATCATAGAGGTTATTCCTCCTCCTGTGGGCGAGCCAGATGCTCCACTTAAGGCTCTGGTATTTGATTCGATTTTTAATGCATATCGGGGAACCATCGTATACTTCCGGATTTTCGATGGTAAGATTAGCAAAGGAGATATTATCAAGTTCATGCAAAGTGATGAAACGTATCATGTTGCTGAAGTGGGAATATTGAGGCTTGCTCAGTTTCCAGTAGAAACGGTAGAGACTGGAAGTGTGGGATATATGGTTGCTGGAATCAAAGATCTTCAGGAGGTTAAAATGGGTGATACCATCACACATGTATCCAAACCTGCTGAGCGGGCTGTAAGAGGTTTTCAGGAAGTGAAGCCCATGGTCTTTGCCGGGATTTATCCGGTAGACTCCGAAGATTTTGAGGACTTACGCGACTCACTGGACAAGCTTAAGCTCAACGATGCGTCTTTGATCTATCAACCAGAGACTTCGGCAGCACTAGGCTATGGTTTTCGGGCTGGATTTCTTGGCATGTTGCACATGGAGATTGTTCAGGAACGTTTGGAAAGAGAATTTGATCTGTCTGTGATTACTACAGTTCCCAATGTAGGCTTCAAAGCGATCCTCACCAACAATGAGGAAGTGGATATTAATAGCCCTTCCGATCTACCTTCAGCTACAACCATTAAAGAATTGCAAGAGCCATTTATCAAGGCTCAGATTATAACCAAAGCAGATTTTGTAGGAAGAGTCATAGAGTTGTGTATCGAAAAGAGAGGAATATTTATCAATCAGGTATATTTGACTACCGAACGCGTTGAACTTGCATTTGAGTTGCCACTTGCAGAAGTTGTTTTTGATTTTTTTGATAAACTCAAAACGATTTCTAAGGGATATGCATCATTTGACTATGAGATTCTTGGGTTCAGGAAGTCTCATCTGGTTAAGCTGGATATACTCCTGAATGGGGATCAGGTAGATGCACTTAGTTCGCTGATACACCGCGACAAGGCCTACGACTTTGGAAAAGCAATTTGTAAAAAGCTTAAAGAACTTATTCCACGACAGCAGTTTGAAGTAGCTATTCAGGCGGCAATTGGTTCGAAAGTTATCTCACGTGAGACTGTGAAGGCCATTCGTAAAGACGTTACTGCGAAGTGTTATGGGGGAGATATCACGCGTAAACGCAAGTTGCTTGAAAAGCAAAAGGAGGGTAAGAAGCGTATGCGTCAGGTAGGATCTGTGGAAGTGCCCCAAAGTGCCTTTCACGCAGTGCTCAAACTGGAATAATTTCACATAATACTGGAATTATGCCATGCCAGCTTCACCTGTCAAAGGTTCTACTTTAAGCAGACCAAAACAATGGCCTGTAACTCTGACAGGGACATTTTTCTCCAACGCTATGCTGTTACTCATAGCTTCGTAACGTATGCCATTAATTTCAACAAAGCCACATAGTTTCAATCGTGTGATCGTATGACCAATCTTACCCCTGAGATCCAGTGAGGATTCAGGCACTTTTTCAACATATTGGGATTTTACAGACTTAGGTTTTCTTTCCTGGGAGTACAGACCCATTAACAATGAAACAAGGAGGTTCATGATAATACGCTTTAATGTTAAAAGTTACTTTGTACAGGTGTATTGTCATAACGGATGTATAAGTATTGTTATACCTGTGCGAGCATTATTGAGGTTAGTCAAAAGTAAAAATAAAGCGTAGAGGTAGTGTAATATCAATTTCTATTTGCTACACCTATTAGACGTAAGCTAGATTCATTTGGTTTCAGAATTGAACGATCGTGCAGGAATCACATCCAACCGTGCATGAATAACAATCTTATCAATGTGACCTGAGTAAAAGGAAGAGATATTAAGAAACTGTTTAAAAACTACTATACTCTTTTTAGCATAAGTCTCATCATAGTATATTATTAAATAATATTTTTGATAAGTCAGATTGCTATTCTAAAGTCTTCACCTAAATAGATCATTTTTTTCACTAACCCTCCAGCTTTTAAAACCTGCGATCCTGGAATTGATTGCGTTTTTGGAGGCGAAGATCTCTCAGCGTAGGGCTCTTGACATTAATGACCAGCACATAGCTTTGCAGGGGACCAAAAGGTGACCAGGAAAAACTCAGGTTCCAACAATGGAGATCTCGAAGAATGGAGATAGAGGTATAAGTAAGTTCTTTGCGTTCGAAGTCAAAACCAGAGTTGAAGGTAATCTTCCAGTTGGAGGTAAAGCTCAAATCACCATTGAAAGCCATGTTCTGGCGTATATTGGGATCATTGTTACCAAATTTGGTGTAGGAAAAGTTATATCTCATCCTGATGTTCCAGGGAATGTCGAAGTCTACATATTCATTCAGATTATTTTGGATCTGTTGAAATTCATCTTCATTAAAATCTTCTGATCTGCGTTTAGCCTTGTTCTGGCTAGAACGCAAGCTTGTATTCAAGCTGATCTGCGCATTGGTCAATCTTCCTAGTTTTCCCTGAGTATTCCAAACAAATCGATTGATGCGACTTCCATTTTCATTTATTTCATATGGGTCGAGCGTAGCGGAGGCATTGATATTTAGCTTTTTATTAAAAAGTGTAGTACGGGCATTCATACGGATGGGAGAGAGGTTGAGGCTGTCAATGGCTACATTATAGGATGAGCTGATGCTCAGATTGTCCAGAATATTGATACGCTCAAATTCATCATTTTTCTCATCAAAATCAGGTTCAAAGCTTTCTTGCGTTCTGTATTTCATCTCTAGCACACTGGTCAGGCTGAAGCCTAGAGACTGGCTTTCAGGACCTGTAGGAGAGCCAAAAATACCCTGCTGAAAGCGATTGAATCTACGGATGATGTCCCCATTGGGATCTACTACAAACTGTCCAGTTGAGTCAAGTTCTCCGGTAAATTCTTCCCAGAATCCAAAACCGGGATCAGAAAAGTCGGGACGAAAACTATAGGACATGCTGGGCGAAAATCTTTGTCTGAATGCGATCTGCTTTTTGGTCCGGGTAAGCTGGTAGATTCCAAAGAAGTTGGTAGTGGCACCCAATGATGTACTAAAATCTCGGGCTTGCGAAAACCCAGTTAACTGATCCTGTTCAATTCTTCGCGTTTCAGGATCTGCAAAGTAATCCTGTGATTCTGTATACCAGTATTCCGTCATACGAAAATTGGCAGACAGGTTGATAAATTTAAACAACTTGGCCCCAGTAGAAGCGGTAGCAGTATGACGCCAACCGTTGCGGAAAAATGAACTATTGGGCTTTTTTACCAGTACAGAATCACCATCGACGATTTCCCATACCTGAGTAGAATCGTTGGGAGATAATAATATATCTAAAAAAGAACTATCGGGAACAGCAGTTAGCTGATTGCTGAGTTGAGAGTTGTAATCGATACCCAACCGGGTGATAAAATCAAGGCCACGGTTACTACTAAGATTTTTGAAAGGGGTCAACCTGTTCATACTCAAGGTCATAGAAGGAAATGTCATGGAAACTGTCTCATTGGTAAGCGACTGACGGTGGCTGGCATTAAGGTTGATGACAAAAGGTAGATTGTTAAATGTCTTACTCAGGTTAATAGAAGATGCAAGGTCATTCTGAAAAAAGTCATTAGCATCAAAACTTACCCTTTTGAAGTATCGACTTGAACTGGAGATATTGGCACTTCCCGATAGCCTGGTTGTGGGATTGATCGGTGAAGATATATTTCCTCGCATGCGCCATTCTGCGGTCCGGGAAAAATCGGGATCTTCGGGGTCTCCAAATTTCACTACGCCGTATGATAGACTCAGTCCAGCATTGAGTTTATTGCGTGATTTGAAGTTGGCACGTGTTTCTACCCTCCAACCTCCACGTGTATAGAAATCCCCTGTAAAGAGCAGGTCCATTTTGTCGCTTACCCCCCAGTAATACCCCATATCTCTAAGGAAAAATCCCCTATCCTGTGCTTCTCCGTATTTAGGAATGATGATACCACTTCTACGTCCTTCTTTGAGATCCGGGATGAAGCCAAAGGGCAATCCGATAGGTAAGGGAAAGCCCGCGACGACAAAATTTAGTGGCCCACTGACGATGGTATTGTTGGGCAGTACCTTTACTTTAGGTGCGTTGATATAGTAGTGGGGATCATCAAGATCACAAGTAGTAAATTTAGTGCCTTTGGCAAAGTAGCTTCCATCGGGAAATCTTTTGGTCGTATCACTCAATAGATAATCTTGTCCCTGTGCTGTTCTAGCACCAATAATACGACCTTTTTCCGTTTTGAAATTGTAAATCATCCGCCGGGCAGAGTAGGTCTGTCCCGTTTGCGTAAATTCAGGTTCTCCGATTTTCTGCCCGGTACTGTCTTCGATTCCATTTGCAGAGAGCGTTTGTGTATTCCAATTGACCGAGACACGCTCAGCCTGGAGCGCCATCTGATCATAGTTAAGACTGGAGTTGCCATATAGGTACAGCTTACTACTGTCTATATCAAAGATAATGGAATCACGGGCTTTGTAATCCACAGGGCCTGTCAGGTCGCTATTAGCACGAAGTGAGTCTACAATTTGTTGCTCTCTGGATATTACGGTATCCTGTAGGGTGCTGTCTCGTAGTAGTGAATCTGTTTGAGCCAGTATACTATCTGGCAGGATGAGTGAATCAGGGGATTGGATTTGGGATAAGGTATCAATCTGAGCATACAGATTTCCCATGAGGATAAAAAATAGACCAAACAGTAATATGGAAATATAATTTCTCAAATAAATTTCTAATTTGTTTTCCTAAAGTGTTTAATGCTATGCATCGGGTTGTATCAAATATGTTTATAAAGCGCAAATATAAGTTTTATCAATGGATTAACACGGGATTGATTGCAATGAGTTGTATAGGTCTTTCATTGAGTCCTGTATCCAGACCATTTGTTGAGGAAGGGATTACCCGTTTGGTCATTGATGCAGGTCATGGAGGACATGACCCTGGTACCGTAGGAAAAGAGAACTATGAGAAGGACATTGCTCTAGCTGTTGCTCTGAAGGTAGAAGCGTTGATTCGTGAAAACTTACCGGAAGTTACGGTCATTATGACGAGGGAAACAGATGTATTTGTGCCTTTGTACGAGCGTGCCCGTATTGCCAAGGAAAACCACGGTGATCTGTTTTTGAGTATTCACTGCAATTCATTTCCATTGAAAGAGCGATCCGGGTCTGAAACTTATGTCATGGGGATCAACGAAGGGCAGGAGAATTACGGTCGGATCATAGCAGAAAACGAAGCTATATTATTTGAGAAAAACCACCAGGAAATGTATGGTGGATTTGATCCCAGTTCTCCTGAAGGCTTTATTTATTTTCGATTACTCAAAAATACATTCCGTCGTGAAAGTTCAAGACTTGCCCGGATGGTTGAAAAGCAATACCAGGATCGTATGAACCGGCCAAGTTGGGGAATTAAACAAGCGCCATTTCTGGTGCTATATCAAAGTGGAATGCCTGCCATCTTATCTGAGATTGGCTTTCTATCCAATGAAGCGGATGAGCGGTTACTGGCGTCAGCATTTGGGCAGCAGAAAATTGCCCGGAGTATCTTTGAAGCTGTGAAGACGTATAATGAAGAAATCAAGGGTAGCCGATAACAAAACGGGCTGCACTGGGTTTTCAAATCATTAACATTCAGTATTGTATGGTAAAAGAAGAAATAAAACAGCAAGTAGCACATGCCTATGAAGCCTCAGATTATTATTTGATGGATGAGTGGTTGGAAGAGGAGCACAAATTGATCCGGGGAAGTGTTAGAGATTGGCTGAATCAACATATTTCGCCATATATTAATGAATGGGCTCAGAGTAATCAATGTCCAACGCATTTGGTACGGGAAATGGGAAGTATGGGATTGTTTGGACCTTCCTTGCCTGAGGAATACGGCTGTCCAGGATTGGATGAGATAGCTTACGGTGTTATCATGCAGGAAATAGAGCGAGTGGATTCAGGCATCAGGTCTATGTGTTCGGTTCAGGGATCTCTGGTGATGTATCCTATATTTGCATATGGGACTGAGGAGCAAAAACAACGTTATCTTCCGAAGCTGGCAAGTGGTGAACTGATGGGTTGTTTTGGCTTGACCGAACCAGATTTTGGGTCCAATCCTGGCGGGATGCGTTCCCATTTTACTGATGAAGGAGATCATTTTCTGCTCAATGGTTCCAAGACCTGGATATCCAACTCTCCTTTTGCGGATATCGCAGTCATTTGGGCAAAGAATGAGAACGGGCGTGTAAGTGGATTGATACTGGAGCGAGGCATGGAAGGGTTTTACACCCCCAAAATTGAGAATAAATGGTCATTAAGGGCTTCAGATACGGGTGAACTTGTATTTGACAATGTAAAAGTGCCCAAGAAAAATATACTTCCCCGCGTAAATGGATTGAAGGGACCGCTGGGTTGTTTGGACAAAGCCAGATATGGTATTGCCTGGGGAGCCATTGGAGTGGCTATGGATTGCTATTACACGGCATTGAAATATGCCAAAGAGCGCATACAGTTTGATCGTCCCATCGCACAGTTTCAGTTGATACAGAAGAAGTTAGCTGAGATGATCACCGAGATCACCAAGATGCAATTACTGGCTTTCAGGCTTGGTCAACTCATGAATGAAAAGCGGGTAAGTTCTGCTCAGATCTCAATGGCCAAGCGTAATAATGTGGAGCAGGCATTGAAAATTGCCAGAGAGGCAAGACAGATTCTTGGAGGCATGGGTATTACAGGTGATTATCCGATTATGCGTCACATGATGAATCTGGAATCTGTGATTACTTATGAAGGTACACATGATATACATCTGTTAATCACAGGTAAAGACATTACTGGGTTGAATGCGTTTGTTTAATGAATCGTTTCTTTCTATCCGCTGTATGCAACTGGGTGTACCGCATCATTTTATTAGGATCAATTAGTTAATACTTGAGTTTGGGTAATTGCTCCGAAGGTCTTCCCTTGGACTCACTTGTCTTGAGCTTTTAGCGACTTTTCCACTGGAAGTACTCCGGTGCCGTATTCATATACCATTTTGCCACCTAGGTGGGCTGCATAGCCCATAAATCCAAGGCCAACGACAAATATGAGGCTGAAGAATATCTTTTCCCAACGGCTATATATAGCCAGGAAGTATTTTTTTCTTGTGTATTGCCATACCCAGAGTATACTAAACACCCAGATGTTGCCATAAGCCATAATCTCATGATTTCTTAGGAGAGAACGGATCTGTTCTTGAGGATAGATATCTCCTTGAGTGACTTTTCCGGTAATGATCGCAAGGACCATACCTACTAGCCCCAGGCCATGTAGTAATATGCCTGAGTTAATGAAAAATTTTTCAGTTTTTAGGAAACCATAAAGATAAAGTCCTCCCGCAGTGATCAAGAGTGCAACGGGAAAATGTACTGTTTGCGGATGTAAATTCAAGTTTCTGGTGTTGAGTTGAGCCTTTATTATTGATTGCCGGGATTCTCTTTGGTTTTTTTAGCTGATTTCTTTTTATTATTATCAGTGTTGGTTGTTGATTTTTTCTGAATTTTTTCCGTCATATGATTTGAATCTTTATCATCCTTCTCTTTTTCTTTCGGAGTTTTAGTTTTCACCTTATCTTTTTTCTGGGATGTATCTGACTTTTCCTCAGATTTCGCCTCTTTTTCAGGCTTTCCTTCCTTTTTTTCCTGCTTTTGTTCTGTTTCTTTGGTTTTGTCAGCTTTCTTTTTGTCTGTATGGGCTTTAGAGGCTTTTTCTTTCTTTATGGAATCTGACTCATCAGCTTTATGGTCTTTTTCCGATTTGGGCTCAGACTTTTCTTGAGCGGTTTCAGAATCTTCTGTATCTATTTTTTCCTCATCCGCTTCTGTATTTAAGTCAATATCGTATTTATGGATGATTTCATACCAACTAACCAGTTTTTTGATATTGGAGGGATAAACTCTTTCATCGTCGAAGTTCGGGAGTACTTCGCGGAGGAAATTCATCAATTCATTTTTACTGCTTTTTTTGGTGATGGGAAGTTCTCCTCCAAATTTTTCCTGAATGCTCTTTAGCACATTGACCAGGGGTTCGCTATCATCGGTAGTGTAGATGCTGACATCCATAATTTTGGAGGCCATCATATTTCCACGGACCATTTGTCTTTTTTGTTTTTCGTCGATAGACTCTACGATGATAGCCTTATCATCAGTCTTAACGATTTTGTGTAAACCCGGTGTACCAGTGATAGCGACGACATCTTTTATTGAGATACTCATAAATTAATGGTGTTTTCTTTTATGTCATGCATATTCCAGAAGCCATAGGATGAAAAAAACGGCTGCCGCAATAGCAGCAAGTGCTGCAAAGAACCACAAAAATCCTGCAAATATACTTAAAACAGCCAATCCCACAGCAGCAGCGACAGATAAAAGTGCCCATCTGAGATAATCATCAGAAGTTCCTGTTTGTTTTTCAAAACGCGAGACTTTATCCTTGTGTTTGTTCAGCCAATGTTGGACTTTTATTATTCTTTTATGTTGTTTTTGGTATTTACGTACCTCTTTGCGAGATGGTGTGTATGCTTCATGTGCAGACTCCACATGTGTAGCGGGAGAAGCGGCTTCTACTACAGTAGGACAATTGCTTATGCAACTAAAAAGCAGTATGAACAGGTAGTATTTTATTCGCATAATCAAGTGTTTCTAATGAAACGCAAAAAGCAAACTATAGGATGTTAGTTGTGCTTAACTTATGAATATTTCCTATGATAACTCAAAAATAAGTTATTATACAAATAAAGAAAAAATACAGACATAACGGGTATCAACCAATTCTTGCCATAGCTATACTGGCAATATAAATGCCAGGTTGATAAGCTGGGTTGTTTAGGATAGCTCTCACACATGCTTCAAGCGTAGCGCCTGTAGTAATGACATCATCAACCAGTAATATGTTTTCTGGAAGGTTTACAGGTGGTGTAAAGCTAAATGCAGTCTTCACATTGGACCATCGCTGTGAGCCTGAGAGTTTGGTTTGAGTGAGGGTAAACTTATTTCTGGAAAGTATATCTGGGTAAACTGGTAGGGAGAGCTTATGAGCAAGACCTTTTGCAAAGAAATCGGATTGGTTGTATCCGCGGATGATTTTTTTCTTCCAGTGCAGAGGCACTGCCAGTATAGCATCGAGGTTGTCGATCCATGAACATGAGGCTAGTACTTCTGCGTACATATTTCCTAGGTGTTCTCCAATTTCTGGCGCATCGTGGTATTTTAGTTGCCTGATCAAATGCTGAAGCCGCCCTTTTTTATCAAAATAGTAGAAGCTCATGGCTCCTTTTATTGGGATCCTTCCAGCCAGGCGGTAGTAAAGTTCATTCTCCTGCGGAGAGAGGTGAAAGTGCGTTGGTGGTAACTGAGCCAGACAGGTCATGCACACACTTTTTTCCTGAGAAGTCAGTAAATTTCTGCAGCAATAACATGCTTCATGAACAAATAATGATTTTAAGGCATTAAACATGGGACTACTTTTTACAGTATCAAAAAAAGTTGCATTTTTAAGGGGCAATTTTGCAAACAACCCGTACTACTGGAATGACATCATCATATGAATAAGCACACACTTTTTGGATTATCTTTTTTCTTTTTTATTTACGTACTGCAGTCGCCCATTATTGCACAGGAAACAAAAGATACTACCCATCAATCTACAGAAGTTACCCCTTTTTCACCAGATCAACAGCAGGAATACACAGAAGATTCACATGAGCATGCTTCTCATGGGGATGAATATGGAGAAGATCATGGTACAGGTGAAGAGCATCCCTCACCTGCGGTGTGGTCAGTCTTACCCTTTGTGGTACTATTGCTATTAATTGCTACAGGCCCCATCTTTTTTGAACACTTCTGGCATCACTACTATAAATATATTGCACCGGCGCTTGGTGTGGTCACGCTTCTCTATTATGTATTTGTATTGCATAATACGGTGGAACCAGCACATGCTTTATCAGAATACGTATCATTTATCGGGCTACTCGGTCCGTTGTATGTTGCATCGGGAGGGATTTTGATTCAGATTGACCGCGATGGTACTCCCATGGTGAATGTCATTCTACTGGTTTTTGGGGCTGTCATAGCCAATATAATCGGTACTACAGGAGCTTCTATGCTTTTGATCCGTCCATTCATCAGGTTAAACAGAGACCATTTGCAGGCTTATCACATTGTATTTTTCATTTTTATAATAAGTAATGTCGGTGGAGCCCTGACCCCCATTGGTGATCCACCCCTGTTTCTGGGGTTTCTGAGAGGGGTTCCTTTTGAATGGACCCTGATTCACGTTACTCCGGAATGGCTTTTTGGAGTCGTTATACTAGCTACGGTATTCTTTTTCTTTGACAGGAAAAATTATCGTGATCTGGATAAGGCAGAAAGCGTATATTCTGGTAAGATGGTATTGAAAGGTACCAAGAACTTTTTCTGGCTGGCGATCATAGTTGGAGCGGTATTCCTTGATCCCAATGTTTTTGACTGGGTTCCTGCCATCGAATCACATGGTACCAAATATTCTTTTCTGAGAGAGATCATACAGTTATCGGCGGGGCTAGGCAGTTATGTATTTGCTAACAAGCAGGCACTCAGAGGTAATGAGTTTACTTTTGAACCCATTAATGAAGTGGTGTTCCTGTTTGCAGGAATATTTTTTGCCATGATGCCAGCATTACAGTTGATCGGAGAATTTGCCGAAAGTCCCCAGGGAAGGGCGTTCTTCACCGTAGATAGCATGTACTGGATTACGGGAAGTCTGTCCGGGGTATTGGATAACGCACCTACCTATGTGAATTTCCTCTCCGCATCTTTGGCTAAATTTGGCTTGTCAATAGGTAATATAGAGGATGTGCGTACTTTTGCTGCAGGAACACAAGAGGTGATCACAAAGGATTATTTAAGGGCAATATCTGTTGCTGCTGTATTTTTTGGGGCAATGACGTATATCGGAAATGGTCCCAACTTTATGGTAAAGGCAATTGCGGAGGAAAGAGGCGTACAGATGCCTAGCTTCTTCGGATATGTGGTGAAATATAGTCTGGTAATACTCATGCCCATACTATTTCTCACCTGGCTGGTTTTCTTTAAACTCTTTTAATTTACGGAGATCCTGAGGGGTATCGACAGATACTGTTTCCTGAGTAGTAATGCCTACTTTGATACGGTATCCATTCCCCAGCCAGCGAAGTTGTTCGAGTGATTCAGCTTGCTCGGACACCACCGTCGGCATGTGAGGTATCTGTAGAAGTACAAAGCGCTTAAACCCGTAGATACTGATATGTTTGTAGTAAGGATATGCTTTCAGCCAGGCTGATTGATTAGATAAATCTCTACAGTAAGGTATTGCTGCTCTGCTGAAATATACTGCATATCCATCTGCTCCCAAGATCACCTTAACGTATTTGGGATCATTAAGGACTTCCAAATCTTTGATTTCTTTAACCAGCGTAGCCATATCTACTTCCTCAGACTCCTTGAGTATTTGGGCGACCTGATCAATTTGACTGGGTTGGACATAGGGTTCATCTCCCTGAATATTGATAAAGTAAGAATAGGCATCTAACTTTTCGGCAATGGTAGCAACCCGTTCTGTTCCACTGGGGATGGATGCAGATGTCATCATTGCCTTTCCCCCAAATTGCTCAACCGCGTTAAAAATTCGCTCATCATCCGTTGCAACGATGACATCTGAAAGGAGTTTAGCCTGTTTTGCCTGTTCATATACCCGCTGTATCATGGGTTTGCCATCAATATCTATGAGAGGTTTGCCGGGAAACCTTGTAGAAGCATATCTGGCTGGAATAACTCCGAGTATATTGGTCATAGTCAGTATCTAATTATCTTAGGTAGGTCAATTTTTACAACTCCTTGATATATATATTTCTCCAGCGAACCTTAATACTTCCACCATCATGTATCTGAAGTGCAATACTTCCTTCTGCATCTCCAATTTTCTCATCTTCAAAATCTATACGTTTTTTACCATTAAGCCAGGTCGTAACGCGGTCGCCATTTACCCTTACTTTCATCGTGTTCCATTCTCCCATTTTGACATCAGGAGACTCTGGATCTGGCTTTATAAGCCATCCTCTTCCATAAGATTCATAGATGCCACCCGTATCTTTTCCAGGAGGAGCTACTTCTGCCTGCCAACCACTGATTTTGGTACCATCCAGTGAAGAGCGAAAGAATACACCACTATTTCCGTCTTTTTCCTGCTTGAATTCTACGGTAAGTATCATATCCTTATAGGTCTTTTCGGTAGCGAGATAGCCATAACCTTTGTCAGGACCATTTTCACAGACCAGTTCCCCATCTTCTACATACCATTTTTCAGTACCATGCACCTTCCATCCATCCAGATTGGTACCATTGAAGAGGCTTACTTTTTGTGCCATAGACATTGTCAGGCTACCCATTAACATCAGAAATAAAAGTGAAAATCGATTCATGTATCTTTGTATTTAAATTGTATAATGAAACAACAGGTGTGTAAAATAAGCATTTTTTAAATCGGGTCCACATCCAGGATGATTCGCAGGGATTTTTGAGGTGCTTGCTCGTAATATTGATCAATATGTTGTTGTATGACGCTTCGCAATTCCTTTGCAGACACCTTTTTGGAGACTTTTAAGATAAAGTGCATCCGGTAGAGATTTCTGACTCGGGGAACGAGGTTAAATTCTGGTCCCAGCAGGTTTTTCCCAAAAGAAGGCTTTAGCAGGTTCAACAATCTGAGACTCTCAGCCTCAATGTATTGCCGGTCTCTGTGGTGGATTTCTATGCGGATCAGCCTGGTAAATGGCGGATAGGCAAGGGGTTTGCGTTCAGGCATTTCTCGTTCGTAAAATTGCTCATAGGGTTTTGAGAGCATGGTAAGTACAATATTGTCTGGCGAAAGGGTCTGTATGATCACTTTCCCTTTTTTCTGACTTCTTCCTGCCCGGCCACTCACCTGTTTGAGTAGTTGATAAGCACGTTCATAATTTCTGAAGTCGGGAAAGGAAAGCAGATTATCTGCATTGATCACACCTACCAGTGTCACATTGGCAAAGTCGAGACCCTTGGAGACCATTTGCGTGCCTACGAGTATATCAATCTGGCGATTTTCAAATTGCTGAATCAAATGATAGAATCCCATTTTAGAACGGGTAGTATCCAGATCCATTCTTGCAACCGAGGCTTTGGGAAATAATTCCTTGACCTGCTCTTCGATTTTTTCGGTTCCAACACCAGCTTTTTTCAAGGTATAGTTACCGCAATATTCACATGAATTAAGATTGTAATGGGTATAACCACAATAATGGCATCTTAGCTGTTGTTTGCCTTTGTGATAAGTAAGGCTGATATCGCAATTAATACATTGTGGGACGTTGCCACAGGTTTCACAGATCAGATAGGGGGAGTAGCCCCGGCGATTCTGAAATAAGATAATTTGTTCTTCTTTTTCCAGTCTTTCTGCGATTGCATCACAAAGACGATTGGAGAAAATACCCTGTGTATTCCCTATCCGTCGTTGGCCACGCATATCGATGATTTCCAATTCTGGTATTCTGGCATTGATAGCCCTTTCATGGAGGGTAATGAGATGGTATTTTCCCTGCTGGGCATTGGTATAAGATTCAAAAGCTGGTGTAGCAGAACCCAGGATAACCGGGATATTGAGCATTTTACTGTAGTATACAGCAACATCACGAGCGTGATATCTAGGGGCTGGTTCGTACTGCTTAAAAGAGTAATCGTGTTCTTCATCTACGACGATCAGTCCTAAGTCCTGGAAAGGAAGAAAAATGGATGAACGCACTCCGATAATTACGTCATACTCGCTATTTAGGACTTTCAACCATATTTCCACTCTTTCTTGGTCATTAAATTTGCTGTGATAAACGCCTACTTTACTTCCCAATTCTGCTTTTACCTTGTCTATGATCTGCTTGGTAAGTGTGATTTCCGGGAGAAGATAGAGCGCTTGTTTTCCCTGTGATACGTATTTTTTGATTTGTTCTATATAAATATGCGTCTTACCACTACCCGTAATACCGTGAAGCAGAACAGGTACACTGGGTGTTTCCTGATGATGTGCGGTAATCTGATTTATAACCTTCTGTTGTGCAGGAGTATATGAAATGGATTTTACCTCCTGTTGATATCCATAGAATTCCAGTCTATCTATCTGTATGGGGACTTCCTCGATCAATCCTTTGTCTATCAGGGCTTTTGCAGTGCTAGCACCTATTTGTAGTTTTTTTAGCGTTTCAGTTTTGGGGAGCATTTTGTCCTGATAGAAGGCAGAGACAATCTGCATGAGTAAATTTTCCTGTTGAGGCGCCCGGTTGAGTTCGTCAAATACCTGGCGTAGCGCTTCTTCCTGTGTATAGGGATCCTTGAGTTTGTAATATGTCTTATAGCGGGGCTTATATGCTTCTTCTACATGCTGATAGAGTTTGATAAATCCTTGATCCTGAAGTTGTCGAAGACGCGGTACTGGATTCAGGATTTGCCATATTTGGGATACTTCTTTGAATGTCAGGACAGGTTGTATAGAAAGAGCTTCGAGGAGAAGGAATATTTTTTCATCAAGTTGAATATTTTCCCAATTCAGACCTTCCGTCATTTCTATTCGTAGTGTACTCTCAGGTTTCAGACCGGCTGGTAGGGCTGCTTTCAGGACTTCACCTGGTGTACATATATAATAGAAGGCAATCCATTCAAAGAGTTGTAACTGGATTTCTGTCAACATAGGTGATTCATCCAGGATCTCTTCAATCTTTTTCAGGTTTCTGAGTTTGCTGGGTTGGTTTTCCTCCGAAATACGACGAATAACTCCTGTGTAAATTTTACTTTTACCAAAATTTACTAACACTCGCTTTCCCATGGCAGCCTGGGAAGCGATTGATTCGTCTATTAAATAGTGAAAATTGGATTTCACTGCCAGAGGCAGGATAACTTCTGCAATGATGGCCAAACGGTAAAATTTATGGTGTAATATGTAAAATTAATGAAAAAATCAATGGTTCATTTCTACAGGGTAAAGATAATATTTGTTTGAATATAGAATTTTGTCAAAAAGATCGTTATTATAAATGAGCTTTTGTAATATTGAGTGTCATGATAAAAAGGGTAATATTTATCTTATTGTACATTTTAGGTTTTCAACTTGCTTACAGTCAGTTGATCAGAGATGTACGTGCTGAGGTGAAGGATACCGAGGGGAGGATCGTGGAAATATCTTACACACTAGAGGACAATATTGCCAATGTGACCGCTTATTACAAAGTAGATTTATATCTGGTATATGGTGAAAATGAACGTCAGCTGCTATACAATGTAAATGGGGCTGTAGGAGACAGTATCAGAGTAGGTGTTCACAGAATACTGTGGAAAGCTGATGATGAATTTACCAGATTTAAAGGAAATGTGAGATTTGAAATTCGTGCTGTACGAAATTTTATGATATTAAAACCTGATTCAGAAATCACATTGAGACGCGGTAAGAATTATACATTTGAATGGTTTGGGGAGGGCAGTACTACGGACACGCTCGTTATGGAATTATATCAATTTAATACTCCGGTAGACACATTAGATGTGATCTGGGGTGAATATACCTACACATGGGATATACCCAAAAAGTTGTCTCCGGGAGAGGAGTATCAGTTACGCATAAAGGGTATCAATGATTCGAATATAGATGCATTTAGCGAAACATTCAGAATCAAAAGACAATTTCCCGTTTTTCTGCAGATTACTACAGGAGTGTTAGCCGCAGGTATTGGAACGGTGGTGTATTTTATTTTGAACCAGGAGGAGGAGACAGATTTACCAACCCCTCCACCTCAAGCGATCGAATAAAAGGTGAATTACAGATGATCACACAAACCTGCCCATAAATCCTGCGCTCAGTTTTATCTCAAAGTGTTACCTATGCCAGTTTTGCATCGTACAACTATTCAAGCTCTTAAATACCTGCTGTCTGTAATAGGATTGATAGCTGGAATGGTATTTACCTTAGTTCCAGTAATGGGACAGTTTTCGGATATTACCTCCACTATTGTAGATACATCTCTTATAGAAGGGTTTGAAACGGGTGAAATGGTCTGGGCAGATTTCAATGGAGATGGGGTTGGGGAACTGTTTGTCATGGGTAAGATCAATGATACCACTACAGGTGCTTTTATATATGTACAAGAGATCCCAGGGGTACTGGTTCCCGATACCAATCTTTCCCAGGTTTTTGTGCCTGTAAGTGATGCAACACTTCTTACGCCGGACTTAGATGGTGATGGTATACCCGAACTGTTTTACACAGGTATTGATGCAGACAGTAATGATGTAGTTCTGCTTTACACCTTTACCGGAACTAAATTTTCACGTGATAACGCTGTGGTTTCTAATGTGATTCCTGTTGTTGAAGGAGATGGAGATTGGGCTGATTACGATCAGGATGGAGATCAGGATTTGATACTATCCGGATTGACGGAAAGTGGAAGCCATACCACGAGAATATACCAAAATCAGTCAGGCGTGCTGATCTATCAAGAGACTTTAAGTTTGACCCTGGCACAGATTTCTCATGGGGGGGTAAGATGGGGGGATTTTAATGAGGATGGATTATGGGATATCCTGATCACAGGAGCAATTGAGAGTGGCGATCCTGTTACTGAGGTGTATCTGAACAACGGTGATGGTACATGGCAACCTGTCTCAGGTGATGGATTGCCCGATCTGATGCATAGTTCCTTAGATATAATGGACTACGATAACGATGGAGATCAGGATGTGGTTCTAAGTGGCATGCGTATGGATAGCTCTGTAGTTTGTGGGGCATATGCCAACAATGGATCGGGCGTATTTTCAAGGGCTACTTTTATAGAGGCGTTGAAATACCAGCAGATATTCTGGGGGGACTTTACAGAGGATGGACTGTCAGATCTGGTTTTACTGGGAAAGAAGGATAGTCTCCTTATTTTGAAAATTCTTATCCAAAATGCTTCCCAGGTAGGCACCTTTCAGGATTCTTCAGTTCTGGATACGTTTTTTACGGGATTTATGACTCTAGGAGATGCAGGTAACAATGGCAACCTGGACTTATTCATTAGTGGCCGAAGAGATTCTGTTTACTGGCGTATATGGGGAAATGATACACCTGATAACACTTCGCCGGCTGTGCCTGAGAATGTATTAGCAATACAGGAAGGTACTAGGATTATACTGGAGTGGGACCTAGAGAAAGATGTCGAGTATGGATATTTTTTAAAAGCGATTGGATCATCTGCTTTTCTTTATAATACCCGTGCAGATACTACGAATGGATTTCGCCGAGTATTCAGAACAGCACAATTATCTCGTAGAGGTTTGTGGGAGCTAGATAATTTACCTCCCGGAAACTACATATTTGGTATACAAGCTATCGATCGAAGTGGCGAAGGCTCTGCATTTCAGAAAGTCAAATTTCGTGTTAATCCTTTAACCCTAACAGAGGTAAGTTCTCTTTATTTACCTCCGGATGTACCTGGATTGCAGAATGCTTCTGTATCAGTTGCAGATATCAATCTTGATGGAGATATGGATATGGTACTGATGGGAGAGGACGGCGGACAAATACTGACACTTGTTTTGCTAAAAAATGAAGGTGGAGGAAAGATTTATACAACTGGGGGCTTTTCACTTACAGGATTGACAAGGGGAGATATGGCATGGGGTGACTACGATCTCGATGGTGATCCAGATCTCCTTATGAGTGGTTGGGATGGAATCCAACGCAGAACAATTCTCTATCAGAATAATCCTGGCGATGGAACGCTTGCCGTACAATCTTCTGCCTTTGCAGGGGTAGATTCTTCGACAGTAGACTGGTCAGATTTTGATGGCGATGGTGATGCAGACGTCTTGCTGACAGGTTTTGATGGTACAATATGGGCGACGAGATTATATAGAAATGATGGGGGAGGCATCTTTACAGAAATTAGTGATGTATCGACGCTCTTATCCGGATTTAGCAGACATACTGCCAGATGGGTGGATTATGACCGCGATGGAGATCCCGATCTATGGGTAAGTGGTTTATCTGATGGAGCAGGTGCCAGTAATGTCTTGAGCAATACTCAAGGTAGATTTTCAGATGCTGGTATAGGACCTCTACAGGGACCCATACTGGGCAGTATTGCAGTGGCAGACATGAATTTGGATAATTATCCGGATATCCTGGTTACAGGAGAGAACATCGATGGTGATGGTTTTACACGACTATATAAAAATGACAATGGCAGCAATTTTGCGCTGATAGGCATCGGCCTTCCTGATTTGGCACAGGGAAAACCTGCATGGGGTGATTATGACAATGATGGAGACGTAGATCTACTGCTGTCGGGTAGTGTAAACCGTGCTGATACGGCTCGCAACACCTCGTTGTTTATCAATCAGGGCAATGATATCCTGGTGGAAGATTCTTTTAGTTCATCACAACTGGCCCAACTGGGAGGAGGAAGTGCTGCGGTATGGACGGATCTTAATGAAAATGGCGAACTAGACTTACTGATCGTGGGGAATAGCAGTGCGGGAACTTCCATACATACGTATGAAAATCTTCTGGGAAGTACAACTGCTTTACCCGAAGTACCTTCGCAGCTCAGTAGTAATCTGCTTCCCGATGGAAGAGTTCGCTTCAACTGGAGTACCAGTCCAGGTAGTGCTGGCAGCACCTACAATCTTTTTCTAGGAACCTCTGCTCAAGTAGGTAATCGGAAATCCCCCTTATCAAATATCTCAAATGGGGATAGATATGTGTTGAATATCGGTAATTTACAAAATGCTGATACATGGATCTGGGAAAATCCATTGCCTGGCAACTATTTCTGGAGTGTTCAGACGATAGCTGGCAACTATAAAAGCTCAGCTTTTGCCGATATTCAGATTCTTACGATAGAAGATCCCGAATTTACTGATTTTACACCGACTTCTCTGCCAGGTCTTTCAAATGCTTCGGCAGATTGGGGAGATTTTGATAATGATGGCGATCTGGACTTAGCAATACTTGGAGGAGATGGCAATGGCCCATTTACCCAACTGTATGTACAGCAATCAGATGGGAGCTTTATACCGCAGGGTACTGTATTTCCTCAGATGAGCGATGGCGATGTGGCATGGGGTGACTACAACCATGATGGCAATCTGGATTTGATCCTTGCTGGAATTGGAGGCCCTGATGGAGGGACAAACATATACAGGAATGATGGAAATGGTAACTTGACTTTGATTCAGGATAATGTATTGGATGTTTTCCGCAGTAGTGTCGAATGGGGGGATTACGACAACGATAATGACCTTGATATGTTACTCTCGGGAGTAGCTTCAGGCAGATCCTGGACAAAGGTATACAGGAATGATGGGAATGATCAGTTTGTGGATATACAAGCAGAGCTAGATACGATTAGTGCAGGAAGTGCTGTCTGGGGGGATTATGACAATGATGGAGATCTGGATATACTCTTGAGTGGAAATGGCTTTGGAAGTATCTACGAAAACCTGGGGGATAGATTTGAAAAGCGGGTTTTGTTAAGAAATATGATCAACAGTGATGCAAAGTGGGTAGATTATGATAATGATGGTTTTCTGGATGCAATACTTACAGGATTGGAAACTGATAATGGAGGTGCACGGGTAACAATCGTATATAGAAATGTGCCAGGAAATGCTGGAAACAGAAGTTTTCAGCAGGTTATAAGTCTACCTGGTGTAGAGGATGGATCACTAAGTCCTGGAGATTATGATGGTGATGGTTGGGTAGATTTATTGATATCAGGTAAGAGTTCTGAACTGAATAATGCAACAAAAATCTTTAGACAGATTAATGGACAATTTGTATTAGATTCTGTGAATTCTACGTTCTTGCCTGATATAGCCAACACATCTGTGTCAGAATGGGCAGACATAGATTCAGATGGAAAACTGGATATACTGCTCATTGGACAGAAGGAAAATGGAGACCGGATTTTAAGGATGTTCAAAAATGATCTGTTAGTAAATACCTTCAGTTTTGGCAGTCCTCGGAATATTTCACAGACACAGGTCAATCAGGACATAATTTTATCCTGGGAGCCACCTGCACAGGGTGCCGAAGAACGATATTCATACGCACTGTATTTGGGAAATGCTTCTAAGAATATCTCTACACAAGCGGCCATATCTCTTGAAAATCCCATGTCTGATCTTAATACTGGTTTTAGGAAGATTGTCAGGTATGGTGATTTCCGGGGAAATAGTTTCAGGTTATCAGATCTTACGGATGGTACTTATTACTGGAGTGTACAGGCTATCGATAAAGATTATGAAGGCTCAGCATTTGCTCCCGAACAATCTTTTACGTTCAGGACTCCTAATTTCGTAAATAGTACACCAGGGTTTTCAACGCTGCCTACTCCGTTGTACGATGCTTCGCTTTCATGGGTAGATTACGACACGGACAATGATCTTGATTTTGTGATGACAGGGCTCGATGATGCGGATAATCCCCAGACGATACTCTATACAAATCAGGGAAACGGTATTTTTGAAGAGGAGAATAATAATTTACCGGATATACATGCAGGCGAGGTGGCCTGGGCTGACTTCGATCATGATGGAGATCCAGATTTGTTGATTACGGGTAATTCCGCCGAGGGACCTGTAAGCCAACTGTTTCAAAATGATGAGGGTTCTTTCAGCCCGGTGAACACAGGGTTTATGCCTTTGTCTCAAAGTAGTGCTGCCTGGGGGGATATTGATCATGATGGAGATCAGGATTTGATCATCACCGGGGTGGATGAAGCGGGTGTATCCCGCACTAAACTTTATCGCAATGAAGATTTCAACAACTTTTCTGAAATCACGCACAATGTGAAGAATGTAAGGGATGGGGATGTTGCCTGGGGTGATTTTGATTATGACGGTGATTTGGACCTGCTACTGACGGGTTTGGATAATGCTGATTTGCCAGTTACCAGGATATACCGGAATAGTTCAGGTCTTTTTGAGGAATTGAATTCTGGTTTTGCCCAGGTAGGCGAAAGTAGTGTAGCCTGGGGTGACTACAACAATGATGGTTTGCTCGATATACTATTATCCGGACGTACGAACCCGGCTTTCACGGCCATATACCGGAACCTGGGTAATGATGTATTTCAGGAAATAGCCCTCAACTTAGATCCTGTGAGTAATGGGAAAGTCGCCTGGGGCGATTATAACAATGATGGATATCGCGATATACTCATTACGGGTACCACAGATTCAGGCCAGGGCTTTGCAAAAATCTTCCGTAACAATCTTGGGGCTGGTTTTACTGCAGACGAAAATAGCAGTGTTTTGTTTCCAAGGGTAGGTGAAGGGAGTACAGGAGGCTGGGCCGATATAAACAGCGATGGCAAACTCGATTTACTGATCTCTGGAAGAAATCCGGTTACTGGATCTAATGAATTAACACTACTGACCAATGATCTGAATATTGGTTCCGGTACCCTATTACCACCACCAGTAGATGTGAGGGCCAAACAAATGGGAGACCAATTGATCATTGCATGGGATCCTCCGGTGGGATATGATTCTGAACTTGTAGATGGATTGACTTATGCGATATCCTTAGTTCCACAGGATAGCGATACGCCCCCCCTATTTACTGAAAGTGATCCTAGTACAGGGTTTTTGTATATCCCGAGAGATGGAAACAGGTTTCATATCACTTCCTTGGAAATCAATGGACTGAAGACAGGAACATATGAATTGAGTGTACAAGCTATTTCACCGGGATTTACAGGTTCTGAGTTTTCCGAGCCCATAGTTGTTGCCTTTCAGGCACCTGAGTTGATCAATGTTACGGGAACGGTCTTTACGACGCCGCTTACTGGAGTGGATCATGCAGATGCTTCCTGGGCTGATTATGATGGAGATGGAGACCTCGACGTGATTATACAGGGTTTGACTGCTGGAAATATATCGCTGACAGCGTTGTATACCAATAATAATGGATTATTTGTCAAAGATGATGATGTTTCGCAGGATTTGGAGCAGGTAGACAGTGGTAATTTTGCCTGGGGAGATTATGACAATGATGGCGATGTAGACTTGTTGCTCTCAGGTTTATCATCTAATGGTTCGGTGTTAAAACTGTATCAAAACACTGATGATACCTTCACGGAAATAACTACCGGGCTTACAGGTGTATTTAACAGCGACCTGAAATGGGTGGATACCGACAATGATGGCTGGCTGGATATTTCAGTAATAGGGAATGATGGTGTTGGCAAGGTGGGGCAAATTTACCGGAATCAATTTATCAATAATCCTACCCAACCATTTATGGCAGGAAATACTTTGAGCGTTTCTCTGGACAACGGCACTCAGGCTTGGACCGATGTAGACCGTGATGGTGACCGGGATGTAATATTATTGGGTTCTGGAGCTTCTGATCTGCCTGTAGTGAGTCTACAACTGAATGATGGCCGGGGAAATTTTATACAGCGCGAGGGTACAGGAATAGCCGCTATGCAGCAAGCCACAGCTTACTGGGGTTCTTATGATAATGATCTATGGCCTGATCTCCTGATTTCGGGAATAGATCAGAATGGAAATCCTGTTACGACTGTATATCGAAATAATCAGGACTATACGTTTACTGCTGTTCCTGTGGATAATATCGGCGGTGAGGATGCATTCTGGGGAGATTGGGACGAAGATGGAGACTGGGATATCAGCCTGGCTGGGGATTCAATAGGTGGAGAAACAATGTCAAGGTTGTATTTAAACGACAATGGAGTTTATAACCCCAAATCAGAAGATTCTGATGTTCTGGAAAATGTTGGAGATGGGGGTTTTCTCAAATGGGGCGATTATAATGATGATGGATACCCCGACCTGCTGACAGGGGGAAGGAATACACAGGGACAACGGGTTATCAGGCTCTATCAGAATACTACAAATAATCCCGCTCCGAAACCCAGAGTACCAGCCGTACCCACCGGACTTCTAGCTTCTCAGGAGGGAAATAAGCTCATTTTTACGTGGGAGCCTCCTGCGGGTACATATCCCGCTGAACTGACAGATGGTCTTTCTTACAACTTTTATATAGGTTTAGACACAGGGTTGCAGAATATCCAGTCTGCCAATGCAGATCTGAATACAGGTAGCAGGAGAATTTTGACGAGAGGAAATGCATTTCAGACAAGGAGATGGGTTATTGAAGATTTACCCAACGCCACCTACAGCTGGGGAGTGCAGACTGTGGATGCTGATTATGAAGCGTCAGAATTCATTCAGGGTAATGATATCACCTTTGAAAGTCCTGATTGGAATGATGTTACTACAGAGGTTCTGCCTGCTGAACTTACAAGTATTTCAGAAGCAAAAATGATCGCCGGGGATTATGACAGAAATGGGGATATGGATTTTCTGATCATGGGCACACGCAATACACAGGCTTTTACGAATCTTTACAGAAATCAGGATGGTCAGTTTCAAATTGCAACCAGTAACTTGCCATCTATCCGTAGTGCTGCCATGGATTGGGGCGATTACAACCAGGATGGTTTTATAGATTTACTGGTTACAGGTAATATAAATAACATTCCTGCCACGAGAATTTATATTAACAATAAGGGAGTAGACTTCTCTAATTCTGGGGTACAACTGGAAGGTGTGGAAAATGGAGATGCGGCATGGATCGATTATGACAATGATGGAGATCTGGATATCGTGTACATGGGCAATTCTGCCTCAGGACCCATTACCCGCCTGTATATCAATCAGGGGGGAACTTTTATCAACTCTAACTTTACATTTCCCGGTCTCACTGACGGAAGCATAGCCATTGCAGATTATAATAATGATGGGTATACGGATATCTTTCTGACAGGTAGTGATGGTAATGGAGCTGTGAGTAGGTTATATCAAAATAATGCAGGTAACGGATTTTTGGCTCAGACGTTCACAATTCAGAATCTCAGAGATAGTCACGCCGATTGGGTCGATTACGATAATGACGGTGATCAAGACTTATTTATTACTGGAATTACGGGAAATAATCGCATTTCGAGGCTTTACAGAAATGATTTGCAGGCCAATCAATTTGTATCAGTAACATTAAATATCCCAGGTCTGAATGGTGCTGATGTAGTCTGGGCTGATATGAATCTAGATGGTCTTCGCGATGCAATTATTTCAGGTCAATCAGATACGGAGAATCTGATTGAAATATATCTTAACGAAGGTCAGGGGGGATTCAGGCTCGATACGATCGGATCTGGCGTATTAAATGGTGGTGGGGCAGAAAGCGCGATAGCTGTAGGAGATTTCGATGGCGACGGTGTACTTGATATCAGTCTGGCTGGTACAGCCCTTCCCAATAATACTTTGCGTATCGTTGATAATCTGATTCCCGCTCAGAATAATTCTATTCCCGGTGTACCCGCTAATATTTCAGCTACCCAAAGTGGAAGATCCATTTCATTAAGTTGGAATCCCCCCGTAAATGATGAAGGAAGTATTAGCTCTGGCTATACCTATAATATTTATGTTGGAGACCGGGATAATCCATTGAGTATACGTTCGCCACAATCTTTCAGGGATAATGGCCGCCGCCTGGTCGTTGAGGAAGGCTTAAATGGTCAAAACAGAGCATTTCAGTTGCGCAAGCTGACGACTGGTACCTATTTCTGGGGTGTGCAATCGATTGGTCAGAACTATGAAGCGTCTGCTTTTACAGGAATAGATTCTTTTAAATATGTAAATCCCATCATGCTTGATTCTACTGACCAGGTTTTTGGAGGAGTACCAGCAGGATTTAGAAATTCGGCACTGGCCTGGGGGGATTACAACAATGATAATATTCTGGATCTTGTGATTTTGGGAGAGACCCCTGCTGGCAAGCTTACCAGGCTTTACAAAGGTACAGGTAGTGGATTGGTCAATAGTGGAATCAATACTTTTGCCAATGTATCTGATGGTAGTGTGGCCTGGGCTGATTATAATCTGGATGGGAATCTGGATTTATTGCTCACGGGTATGAGTGATCAGGGACCCGTGTCAATATTGTATATCAACAACGGCAACCAAAGTTTTAATCCGATCAATACTTTCACCGGGGTATCGGAAAGTGATGCCCAATGGGGTGATTTTGATAATGATGGTGATCCTGATATCGTAATTTCGGGTTTGAGAGAGGATGACTCTCCTATTTCCATCCTATACAGAAATGATAGTAACAATGAATTTAATGAAATAGAAAATCAATTGGCTAATGTAAGGGGAAGTACAGTCGACTGGCATGATTATAATAATGATGGATATGTAGATCTGATATTGGCAGGTGTAAATGCATCTGGTTTTCCGATTACGAGGCTTTATGTTAATAATAGACTTGGTAATCTGGTGAATTCAGGAGTAGCGTTTGACAACCTGAGTGATGGGGATATTTCATTTGGTGATTATAACAATGATGGGTTTGCCGATATCTTGTTTGCGGGGACGATAGACTCGGGTCCCATTACGAAAGTATATCGCAATAATGGAGGTTCTTCTTTCAATGAAGTATTCAGTGCCGATGGGGGAAGAGATGGTACGGTTGCCTGGGGAGATTTTAACCATGATGGATTCCGGGACTTTTTTGTCGCAGGCGTAAGAAGTGGACAATCAGGAGAGCGTTTTGCTTTCATATACAGGAATGATGGGGGAAATAATTTTTCAATAGATCCTGAAGCTAGCGTAGCGTTGACTGGTTTTGCAAATGGTGAAGCAGCATGGGCTGATTATGACTTAGACAATCATCTGGATCTGGTAGTAGTCGGAAATACAAATGGAGAGGGTATTCTCAGGTTATATCACAATGAGACACTTCTGGCGCCATCGGTACCAGGTACACCTGCCAACCTGGTCGCTTCCCAGGAAGGTGATAAGGTTATTCTCGAATGGAATGCTCCTCAATTACCTTCGGTGGGCATTGCAGCGGGATTTACATACAATGTGTATGTCAGAAGGGATAATGATCTGATTGTTTCTCCTCAGGCAGATATCAATACTGGATTTTTCCGGGTAGCGGAAGATGGCAATACATTTAATCTCAGAAGGATTGTACTTGAGGGGCTGACAGAAGGTAGCTACTCATGGGGAGTACAGGCTGTAGATGCCGATTACCAAGGTTCAGCTTTTGCAATAGGAAATAATTTCAATTATATATCACCTGATTTACAGGAAATCTCTGACGATATTCTCGATGTAGAAGTGCCTTACACAGAGGCTGTGCTCAAGTTTGGTGATTTTAATGGAGACAAGCGTCAGGATTTAATCATATCAGGTCTGATCAACAATATACCTGTTACCCGCCTCTATACAAATGAGGTTCTGGGAGATTTTGCAATAGTGGAAAATACCGGGCTTGAAAATATATTTCGTGGAGATCTGGCTTGGGGGGACTATGATAATGATGGAGACCTGGATTTGGCAATGAGTGGTCAGAATGCACAGGGGCCGTTTAGTGCAATTTACCGGAATGATGAGGGAAATTTTGTAAGACTGAATGCTAATATCGTTCAAGTAACGAATAGTGCTTTGGCCTGGGGTGATCTGGATAATGATGGTGATCTGGATTTGATTTTGTCAGGAACACTAGGTAACAATAATTCGGTAACGAGAATATATTTAAATAATCGCAATGATAATTTCACCTTGTTGCCTTCCAGTATTCCTGGCATCAGAAATGGAAGTATTGCCCTGGGGGACTACGATAGTGATCTTGATCTGGACCTGTTGATTACAGGGAGCAATCAGGGTACACCCGTAACCATGTTGTGGATCAACAATGAAGATGACACCTTCACCGAAGCCCAGGTGGTTGTAAATGGACTAGAACAATTACAGGGAGTTGTAAATGGGAATGCTGAATGGGGAGATTTCAATAATGATGGTTGGATAGACATTCTTTTAGCCGGTTCCACAGGGACAGCCAATACCTTAAGGGTCTATCTCAACAATTCCAATGGCTTCTTCTCACCAGTATTTAATATCCAGGGTATCTCAAATGGTGAAGTATCCTGGGGTGATATCAATACAGATAATTATCTGGATATCATTATTGCTGGTGAACAGCTAGGAACCTTTCATACGAGTATTTATCTGAACGACAGAAATGGTTCCTTTACCTTTGATGATCTGAACTCGGAAGTACTTGTTCCGGTGGGGGCAGGTTCTGGTATCGCATTGAGCGATATAAATCTCGATGGAACACTGGATCTGGCTGTTGCAGGCACAAGGAACCTTACGAATGAAGGTACCCTTAAGGTCTATCGAAATGACCATCCAGCGACTCCCATTGTAATTCCTCCTCCCATAGAACTGACTTCTACTCAAAACAATGAGATCGTAGAACTTAGCTGGCAAATTCCCCCTGGTGTAGCACAAAATATTACCAATGGATTGGGTTATAATATCTATGTAGGCCGGCAGCCAGGTGGTATTGAATTCCAGGCTCCTATGGCCTATCTCGATGATGGTACACGCCAGATTACTCAAATGGGTCCTGTTTCCGGGACGCGATGGCGACTGGAAGGACTATCTGCCGGGACTTATTACTGGAGCGTACAAGCAGTAGATCAGCGATATGAAGGGTCAGTTTTTGCAAATGAGCAAAATTTTATCTATTCACCTCCAGATTTTATTGACCTTACAGGTGAAATATTTGCTCAGCCTCCTCAGGGATTCAACGATGCAGATCTTTCATGGATCGACTTTGACAATGACAATGAATTAGATCTGTTTGTAACGGGTTTAAGTCCTACTCAGCGTATTACGAGATTATTCCGCAATAATGGTGGACAATTGACTTCCTTTAATACCAATGTGATCAATGTAAGTGAGGGCGACGCTGACTGGGCAGATTTTGATAATTCAGGTGGAATTGATCTCGCCCTGATAGGTCTAAGCGACACAGGTGCCGTTTCATTAATCTATCGCAATCAAAACAATACTTTCATCCGGGTTCAAACACTTGAAGGCGTTAGTGGAGGTAGTGTGAGATGGGGAGATTTGGATAATGATGGACGACCTGATCTATTAATTACCGGGCAGTCTTCGACAGGAGATCCTCAAACTTATCTTTATCGCAATACCCAGAATCAGGGTTTTGCTCTGGTAAATACAGATCTGACCGAAGTGGCGCGTGGTAGTGGTGTTTGGGGCGATATAAATAAGGATGGATGGGAGGACATCGTCCTTACAGGAGCTACCAACACAGGTGATGTAACGATTGTCTATCTCAACGATAAACAGGGGGGATTTAACCCTGTCAATACTTCGCTCCCAGGCGTAGTAAATGGCAACCTCGTCCTTCTCGATGTCAATAATGATGGATTTTTGGATATAATCCTTACTGGAAATGCAGATGGCAACCCCGTGTCTGATGTGTATCAGAATATGGGCAATAACCAGTTTACACTACTGGATCAATTGGAGGGTATTTTTGAGGGTAAAGCAGCATGGGGAGACTTTAATGATGATGGATATCCAGATATAGTGGTTTCTGGAACTGGGGTTCAAGGCGCTGCTACGATCCTGTACAGGAACATGGAGGGACTTCGCTTTGAAAAAGATTCACTTAATTCTGCTGCACTTCAAAATGTTGCACTGGGTAGTGATATTGCCTGGGGAGACTATGATAACGACAGCAAGCTAGACCTGGCTCTGGCTGGTGGAGATCCAGAAGGTACAGGTAAAAATCTGATACTTTATAAAAATGTCGAAACCAATGGGAATCGTAGATCTGAACCACCTGTAAATCTACGGACCATTTCTTCAGGGAAAAAACTCACTTTTGTATGGTCTCCCCCTACTGGATATAGACCAGATCTTATAAGAGGGCTTACCTATAACCTATACATTGGTACTGCTCCTGGTATCGCAAACATAAATGCTCCCGAATCTGATTTAGAGACAGGATATCGTAGGATATTACACCAGGGAAGCCTTCAAGATACCTCCTGGACCATCACAAATTTACCCAGTGACACATATTATTGGAGTGTTCAGTCAGTTGGTTCTGACTTCGAGGGTTCCCCATTTGCCGAAGAGCAAATCGTGGAATTTACCCTTCCCATATACGAAGAGGTAAGCGCAATTGCAGATTCCCTGATAGGAATTGATGAGGCTGCTACCTCATGGGGAGATTTTGATAATGATGGAGACCTGGATCTGATTGCTACCGGGCGCTCTCAAAATGCTAATACTACCTGGATATACCGGAACAATGGACAGGATACATTTCAACGGTTTGATTTTTTCTTGCCAAAAATACGGGATGGTAATGTAGAGTGGTTTGACTACAATAATGACGGGTTTTTGGATATCATCCTGAGTGGAGAGACTTCCAGAGAGTTGATCACTCGTATTTACCGCAGTGATTCAGCCAATGCCTTTACAGAAATCATAGCGAGACTTCCGGGGATTCGTTCTGGTGATATCGACTGGGGAGATTTTGATAATGATGGAGATTTGGATATTGCGTTGTGTGGAATTACCAATAATCTAGATATTGAGACTCCCATCTCAAGGGTTTTTGTGAACCAGGGTGCTAACAATTTTACAAGACTTGATGTCGGATTAGTGGGAATCAGCAATGGGGTGGTAGAATGGATAGATTTTGATGGTGATGGGAGACTGGATTTGTTTTTGTCAGGTAACACAGCTACAGGAAGCACAACTCGTATGTACCGGAATGCTGGTAATAAATCCTTCGATGAACTTACCATTCCATTTGCTGTCTTGGGCAATAGCTCAGCATCCTGGGGAGATTACAATAATGATGGCAATCCAGACGTTCTTCTCTCCGGGGAAAAGCCAGATGGCAATCTGGTAAGCTACTTGTACCGCAACGATGATGGAGAAGGTTTTACTGGCATAGATTCCTTAATAGGTGTTGCTAATGGTTCTATTTATTGGGGAGATTACAATGAAGATGGTTTTGCCGATATATTGATCAGTGGTGAGACTCAGGAATCTCTTAATGCCAGATCCAGGAATATCAACGAAGGCATAACAGCCATTTATCAAAACCTGGCAGGGCAGGAATTAACCCTGGATTCTGTAAATACGCCCGTACTCAGTCAGGTAAATGGAAAAGGGGAGGTAAACTGGATAGATTATGATCATGATGGTAAACTTGATATACTGATAGCAGGGAGAAGCACTGAGGACGATACCACTAAAGTATTAACGATCTTTAGAAATATATCAGAGGGTAGTGCAGATTCCCGGCCATCGCCTCCTGTTTTGGGTGCTGTTGAAAAGAGAGAGGATCGCGTTACGCTATCATGGAATCCACCTTCAGGGGGAACATCAGTAAACGGATATACATATAATCTGCATTTGGAATCCCGTTCAAGTATGCGACAAGTGGTTCCCGCAATGAGTGATTTCCAAACGGGTAAACGAAAAGTCATCAAAGAAGGTAATGTGGGTGCAGGTAATCAATGGACGATCATTGACCTCCCTTCAGATACTTATTTCTGGACTGTACAGTCTGTAGACCGTGAATATGAGACCTCTGAATTTGCTGCGGTAGATAGTTTTGAATTTACAGCTGCACGGTTTATTGATGTGTCTGATATCGCCTTGCCTGAGGATATTTTAGGATTCACCAATGGAGACATGGAGTTGGGTGATTATGATAATGATGAGGATCTAGATTTACTCATTTGCGGCGAAACAGACTCAGGATTCGTCTCGGCTTTATATCAAAACATAGGACAATCGCGTTTCGTGAAAGTTGATCTGGATATGGTGGGCCTGGCCAGAGGGGCATTAGCTTGGGGAGATATCAATAATGACGGCTTTCTGGATGCCATTATTACGGGGACTTATAATGGTACAGAAACCATTACTACCCTCTATGTCAACAGAGAAAATGAAAATGGAGAAAGGATACTGGAATCTGTTTCCACTACTCTGCCAGGTATTATTGATGGAGACATATCATTCGGGGATTACAACAATGATGGTTATCTAGATTTATTGTTGACAGGTTTTTCTTCTAGTAAAAGTATTGATATCTCCAGGGTATATCAAAACAACGGACAGGGGGGGTATGGGCTTGATCTTGAACCACTAGGAGGTGGACTGAGAGGAAGTAGCGCTACCTGGGGTGATTATGACCATGATGGTGATCTGGATATAGCATTAACAGGTAGAGCAGATATTGAGAAAAAAGCAGTCGTGTTTGAAAACAGGTACAATGAGGTTAGCGATCAGGACAGGGTATTCAAGGAAATACCTTCTACCAGGGATTCATTGATCCAGGTTAGTGATGGAAATATACAGTGGGGAGATTATGATAATGATGGTGATCTGGATTTGATGATAACAGGAGAGGACTTGGGAGGCAATCTTCATACCTGTATTTTTAGTAATTTAGGTAATGATCAGTTCAGCAAAGTCGATTTCAATCTTCCGGGTATTGTAGATGGAGAGGCAAAATGGGGAGACTATAATGAAGATGGTACTCTGGATGTGTTGATCAGTGGCCGTAACGGTCCGAATGAAAACAACAGAATTACCCAATTGTATCTGTATAATAGTTTTACATCCTCGTTTTCCCCTGATCTAATTGCAAATGGGGTGCTAGAAGACGTAAATGGCAATTCCAGTGTTGAATTTGTAGACTATGATCATAATGGTCTTTTGGATATTATTGTTGCGGGAAGGGCAGATGGACCAGACACTACTCGTGTAATTCGCATTTACCAGAATAAGATAGGAGTTACACCACTGGATATACCCTCTCCTATCGACTTGACAGTAACCGATGTGCGTTCTGGACCAGATAATACTTTTGAATTAGATCTATCGTGGGCGCCTGCAGACTCTTCGGAGATTACCCGGGGGTACTCCTATAATCTGGTTTTTACAAACGGCGGGTCAGATAATTTCATTGTTACTCCACAGGCTGATACATTGGATGGTTTTCGGCGAGTAGTCGAGTTGGGAAATGTCAGCCAGAATTTCACCTGGTCGATTAAAGATTTACCAGAGGGATCCTACCGGTGGACAGTTCAGTCTATTGACCAATCCTATCAGGCATCTGATTTTGCAGCATGGGCAACCCTAACCCTGGAAATACCGAGTTATGAAGATGAAACAGCTCTCATATTTGAAGCTCCACCTACTGGACTGTCTCATGGATCTATATCCATTGGGGATGTTGATAATGATGAAGACCTCGATTTTGTGATCACTGGTCAGGATGCCTCCGGTCGCGCTCATACCACACTTTACATATATTCCAGAACTAATTCTCAGTATCAGGTTTCTCCCTTCTCCAACCGTCTGGTTGGCGTGACGCGTAGCAGCTCAGATTGGGCTGACTACGATCTTGACGGAGACCTCGATTTACTGATTAGTGGAGTAGATACTACAGGTACGCCTACCACCAGACTGTATCGCAATACGGGCAGTGGCAACTTCGTTGTGGACACTTTAGCATCTAATACACTTCCACAACTGATCGATGCCAGTGTAGCATGGGGAGATTACAACAATGATGGCTATGCTGATATATTACTTACTGGGAATACCCTCTTTTCAGGAAAGATCACTGCTGTATATAGAAATGATCGAGATGGAAGCTTCAGTCGCCTTACGAGACCGTTGGGGGCAGAAACCAATGAAGACTTTGAAGCAGTAGACAGAGGCAGCGTAGCTTGGGGAGATTACAATAAAGATGGTCATCTGGATTTTATCATATCGGGACAGGACGACGAAGGTGATCCCTTTACGGCAGTTTACAAAAACCTATTTTTTGAAGATGAGGTTGATAATCGCTTTACTTTACTGAAGCTTACCAATGCTGATGTGTTTGATAGCAGTGTAGATTGGGGTGATTTCAATAATGATGGCTTTCTGGATGTGGTGTTGTCGGGTTTTGGAGGAAGTACCATCGGCTTGATTACGGCTATTTATATTTATGATCCATTTTTGGGCAGGTTTGATCCACAGCCTCTTCCTGTCTCCCGTGTACAGCGAGGGCAGGTATTTGTGGGGGATTATAATTTCGATGGATTTCGGGATATTCTGATCTCAGGGCAGGCGGTTGATACCACCTTTGAGGCTCAGGTCATTCCCAATTCCGGCAGAACTGAAGTGGGTTTTGGACAGGATCTTCGTTCTTCATCCAAATTGATTGGCGTTACTCAAAGTAGTGCTGTCTGGGGAGACCTTGGTGAGCCTGATGGTAAGCCTGATATAATCATGAGTGGTATTGATGAAACAGGGGCTTATATTCTCAAATTTTACCGGAATGAACGTAATGGTAGAGCTGCTAAGCCACCCGTAGCAACTAACTTGCAGAGTGAAGACATAGGATTGTTCCTACAGTTTAGTTGGGATAAACCTCAAGACTTTGATTCCACTTTGGTAGATGGACTTACTTACAATCTCATTGTAGTGAGAGAGCAAGATACTACCTTACAAGTGTCTCCACTGGCAGATACTGTAAGAGGCATCAGAAGAGTGGTAAAACTGGGTAATGCAGGTCACCGAACGGTATGGAACCTTACTCAGATCCCTATTGGATGCTATAAATGGGGTATACAGGTCGTAAATGCACAGCATGAAGGGGGAGAATTTGTATTTGGAGATCAAGAAGTTTGCTTTCAGGCTTCCCTACCCAATATCATAGACTCAAGCTTTGTATCTTATTTCCCCTGGGGGGGAGATGTGGCTAGTTCCTGGGTCGAAGTGGAGGATACTACCTTGGTTCGCGATGTAAGGGTGTGGTACTCACCTATCTCGTCTCTGGGAGAAGATTTTATTACTTTGGAAAGGGAGGACAATAGATATACATTCGATATTTCCAGTAATCTTCCCTTGATGGATCCGGCAGGTAGAATGATCGGTATAGATTATTTCTTTGAAATTCGAGGTAGATTTGCTACGAATCAAGTGCGAACAGATAAAAAATATGCCTACATACGTTTTCCAGAGAATGTAGATAATATGAATCTCACAAATAATACCCTGATACGATACGGTATAGACAGGTCATCTTACAATATTCTTTCCATACCGCTCAACTTAACCAATAGCGGTATTCCCCAGGTACTTGACGAACTGGGAGACTATGATAAAAAGAAATGGCGGATGTTTGCAACCATAAATAATGGATATGTGGAATACTCGGAATCAGAAAGTGCATTTACCGATTTTGAACCAGGTGTAGGATACTGGCTGATCATAGGAAGCCCTGATGGGAGTGATGATATCTTTCCGGGTGAAGGTACAACTGTAGAAGTAACAGAATTGCAGCCTTTTGAAATTACGCTCACACCAGGATGGAATCAAATCGGTAATCCATACAATTTTAATATTTCCTGGGATGATGTCATCGATGAGGATATTAACCCCGGTTCAAGTACAGAACTGGAAGAGCTACGTACATTCAAATTTACGCTGAATCCCAATGCGAATGTGATTGAGCGTTTTAGTGGAGGTATTGTCATGGCACATAGTGAGATTACCTTAAAAATACCTGTATTAAAGAATCCTGTAGCACAGCGTTTAAGCAATACACCTATATCTGATACCAGGACGATACTCAATCCGCTACACTATGCAACCTGGAGAGTTAATCTGCAGATAGAAAGTGGTGGAATGGTATACTCCTCAGCTTCTTTTGGGATGGACCGAAATGCTAAATTCGGCAGAGATTCATTTGATAGAATGCGCATGCCCAGGTTTGATGATCCGGGATTCACCTATTTGGATCTTACCTTTGAGCATCCTGAATATTTTTATCCTTATTTTACCAAAGATATCGTTCCGAGTAGTGATTCTCATATTTGGGAATTTTATATTTCCTCTAACAATGGTGAAGAAGATATTCGTGTTCAATGGGATCGTGAATACTTTGGAAATGGAGATCAGGAGCTCATGTTGTTTGATGTCGAAAAACAAAGGGCTTTTGATATGCGGAAAGATAGTATATATGTATCTTCTTCTACCAAAACCGACCGCCCTTTCAGAATTTATTATGGCTCTAAGTCATTTATAGATTCAGTTTTGACACCAGACCGCATTTTACTTGGAGAAGCATACCCTAATCCATTTAATACGCTTGTAACTATACCTTTTACTCTGGTAGATCGCCAGCAAGGTAAGGCAGATATATATCAGGTTACCCTTAATGTCTACAACCTGATGGGACAGGAGGTATATCGTTCCAGAGAAAAAAGCTATCAGCCAGGATTTCACGAGATAAGATGGGATGGTAAAGACAGGTATGGAAAAGCATTAGCTCAGGGAACGTATGTTTACATGATCCAGGTCTGGGATGGAAAACGTAGCTACCAGGCTACTGGAAGAATCGTGAAAAACTAAATAGTGAAGTAAAATACTGATGAGTGAATCTACGGAAGTGTATGGTGTTACGGAGCTTACGTATTACATCAAACACATACTGGAAGAAGATCCTGTACTACAGGGGATAGAGGTACAAGGTGAAGTGTCCAATCTGACTTATCACAGGTCAGGTCATGTATATTTTTCATTGAAAGATAAGCAAGCACAGCTTTCTTGCGTCATGTTTAAGACGCAGGCCCAAAGAAATGATCGGATACAGGAAGGGGATAATATCGTCATTACGGGTGATATATCCCTATATGTGCCACGGGGAAGTTATCAAATTATTATCCAGAAAATTCGCAAAGGAGGGAAGGGGGATCTTTACCAACAATTCTTGCTGTTGAAGGAGAAGCTCAAAGAAGAGGGCTTGTTTGATTCACGTCACAAAAAGCCTATCCCATTGACTCCAAGGCAAATAGGTGTCATTACTTCTCCTACCGGAGCTGCTATCAGAGATATTGTAAGGACGATTGTTAGGCGCTATCCAGCAGTAGTAGTCAAGTTATTTCCTGCTATTGTGCAGGGGGATGCAGGAGCAGATTCTATTATACGAAGTTTAAAGCTGGCCCAGGAAGAATCATTAGATGTCATCATCCTTGCACGGGGCGGAGGTTCTCTGGAAGATCTTTGGAATTTTAATGAAGAGATAGTGGCTCGTGAAGTTTTTGCCTCCAGAATTCCCGTGATTACGGGTATTGGTCATGAGACAGACTTCACGATTTCGGACTTTGTAGCAGATCGCCGTGCATCTACACCTACTGCGGCAGCTGAGTATGCTGTTCCTGACCAGCTCGCTTTATTGCAGATGTTAAATGAATACAAGACACAGTTGCAAACCGGCTTGCAGCGATTTGTTGACTTCAAGAAGCAATTACTGGACGATTATACCTATCGTCTTCATCTGGCTGGTAAGGACATTATTCAACAAAAGCATCATGAATTGAATATTCTTAGGACGAAGTTAGAGGGCATGGATATTACTAGATTACTGGATCAGGGATACAGTCTCACATTAAAAGCAGGAAAGATCATACAAAGTATTGACAAGTTAGTTCAGGGAGATGATATTGATACCGTTTTTTCGGATGGTAGAGTATATTCAAAGGTGGGAAAAATCGAAAGCAGTAAAAAAGATTGAATACAGTACAAAGTAGAAATTTTAAGCTATGGAAGAATCATTTTCACTAGAAGAAAAGATAGAACAGATCAAAGCCATTGTTGAGAAGATGCAGAAAGGCGTAGTGGATTTTGATGAGCATGTATCGCTATTTAAAGAAGGTATCCAACTTGTAAAAGACTGTCAGCAATACCTCGAGGGAGCAGAAACAAAGATCCAGCAATTAGTAGATGGAAACTGGGAGGTATTTGATTAGGAATGATCACAAAATGGATTGAGATAAAGAGATGATTTTATTAAATTTGTTTTCATTTATATTTTAATCCCTAATCAATATTACCCGATAAACAATCATATTGACCTGTGGTCTAAATAATCCTGTTTGCAGAAAAGTGATATTGATCCTATATACAGACTTTTGCCAAAAACTGGTGAATCATTTTTAAATCTTTCAATCGAAAAAACTTTAACACATGCAAATTCAAGGTAAGCTGTACGCAAAATTTGATACACAACAGATAAAAGAAACCTTTAAGAAGAGGGAATTTGTCATTGAATATATAGAAGGGAACCCTATGTATCCTCAGTATGTATTATTCCAGTTGATTCAGGATCGGTGCAACCTGATAGACAAATTTGGAAGAGGAGATGAGTTGACTGTGGAGTTCAATCTTCGAGGCAGGGAGTGGACCTCTCCACAAGGTGAGAAAAAGTATTTCAACAGTCTTGAAGCCTGGCGAATTACGCCTGCCGCTCAGCAATCTGCACAAGGAGGGGGGACAACTTCTGCTCCAATGGAATCTCCTGCAGCCATGGACGTAACTGATATGTCAGATTCAGATGATCTTCCATTTTAGGGATAAAAATAGGGATAATCAGGTGACAAAATTGTGCTTATTTTAACATGTGTAAAATAAAACGATATTTTACTCTTTTATACAATAGATAAGCACGATTTTTGTTGCTTAAATAATATATACAAGGAAACATATGGCTACCTATAAGCGTGTCATGTTAATTGATGACAATGAAATCGATAACATCATCAACGAAAAAATCATAGAAGCTACTAATTTTGCTGAAAATATCCTTAAGTTTCAAACTGGACAGGAAGCATTAGAATATCTCTCCAGCAATCAGGATAATCTCGCAGAAATACCTGAGATCGTTTTTCTCGACATTAATATGCCTATCATGGATGGTTTCCAGTTTTTGGAAGACTTTGAAAAATTTTCTCAGGATGTACACGATCGTTGTAAGATCATTATGCTTTCATCTTCTATCAGCCCCAAAGATATAGATCGTGCTGCAAGTAGTAAATATGTCAAAAAATATCTCAATAAGCCCCTGAAGCCCAGGTATCTCGAAGCGATTGTACTTTAATGAATGGAGGATTAGATATTTCCCGGAGTAGTATATTCGAGCGACATCCATGGCTAGGATACATCCTCGGTACGGCGTTTATACTGATTATTCTGGATGTATGCGCTTCTATATTATTGCTAAATAATCGTCAAAGGGATATCATAACTTCCCATCCTTATTATCACCATGGCTTGATACCCAATCGAACATCTGTTGTAAGATGGGGTGAATGGTCTTACCTGGAGCACTCAGTATCCTGAGTTGGTAGGTATTGAGGAAAATCCCTTTGATCCAATAGGTGTAGTGATCCGGCATAATGTTAGCAAGGCAAAATTATGGCTGGATATGAAGCAGGGAGCAGATTTTGAGATCATCGATATACATCAGAACTATGTAGTTGATGAAGAACTGCTCCAATGGCACAAAGCTGACGAAGAAGAGTCAAGGATCTATACCCGCGAAGATCAGGAAATTACAACATTACTACAGTCCCATCAGAATATTATTGGTAAGCCTGAGGAGATTATTCTAAATGTATCAGGAGACTTTATGGATATACCTCAACTGGATGAGATTCCTTTTGAAGCGATACCGCTTCAAAAGATAGGCCTGCAAATAGATGAGTATCGGAGAAATACTGGAAAAGAACAAAACATGAGTTCGATACGGTAAACCCATTGATTTTTTTCGCAGTTACCCGCTGTCTGGGATGAGATACAATTCCTGGAGGGAGAGATTGGAAAATGTGTTGTAATAGCCCGTAGAAAGGGAAGATAATAGTATCTAGGTGCTATTACTAATAAAAAAAGCAGGACGCTTAACATCGAATTACCTATGTTGGGGAAAGGAACTGTATATGATGTAGAACTATATAAAGATTTACCTTACAGCGATATTGAGATTACCGATCAAAAAATAGACCGTGCAGCATCGACAAATTGTACGTTCGATCGAACCCAATGGTAGCATAACTATGATACGGACGCCTCAGTAATACATGTAAATACACATATCAAAACGTATCATCAGGAATCGTTTGTCCAGTATCCTCTTTAATATCGTCTAATTGTTGGCGGATAATTTGAATAGTCTCTTCAGTATGGTGATCTTCCCATTCGAGCGGCATATGTGTGTTTTGATCTGAGGATACGGGCATATTAGCTGCCTGTTGGTTTTTTTGTCGTGCTTCCTGAAAGAAGTATATAGATCCTGTAACAATCATAGAAGTAACCAACACCAGCACCCCCATCATCATAACTCGCAGTTGATTTTGTTTACTTATGGAAGTTATTTGCTTGGATTTGGGGTCGGGATGAGTTTCTGCAACAAATCTCATGATATTGTTGCAGGTTTCGTCGGAGGGATCTACCTCCATACGTATTAATTTGTCAACGATCTGTTGGTAAGATTCGAAGGTTTCCCAAAGTTGATCGTCAGTGTAAAGGGCATCCAGGAAAGCTTCACTTTCCCGGATGCTCATTTCATTATACAGAAATCTGATGATATCTTCTTCAGTGAACTTGTGTTTCATAACTTATATTGCTATCAGCTTCGCTAGCCAGCTTCTTGAGATTAAGAAGAGCATATCGCATTCTACCCAGTGCAGTGTTGATACTCACATCTGTCAGCTCTGCAATTTCCTTGAAGGAAAGATCTGCATAACTTCTCATGATAAGTACTTCTCGCTGCTTATCGGGTAGTAGTTGAATAAGCTTTCTTATGTAACGTGCATTTTCGTCTCTTATTATCTCTGACTCTGCACTTTCTTCTGCACGATGGACTGAGTTGAAGATATCATAATCTTCGCTCTCTCTCTGGAGGGGTGTACGCTGAGCTTTGCGAAAATGATCGATAGCAAGGTTGCGGGCAATGCGAATTACCCAGGGTAAAAATTTACCCTCTTCATTATATTTGCCGGATCTGATCATGGATACGATTTTGATCATTGTATCCTGAAAAAGGTCTTCAGCTATGCTGCGATCTTTGACGATCAGGTAAATAGTGGTAAATACCTTGGATTTGTACCTGGTGAGCAAGACTTCAAAGCAAGATTCGTTACCTTCGATAAAGCGTTTGATCAGGTCTTTATCTTGTAGATCTGAGATTAGCCCTTTGTCCATAGGCTGAGTTTGATTTAAAGTTGTGATTTAAGACAATCTGTAGCGATTAACTCGGTGCTGATCATAAGCGTGAATGGGCAATATATCCAACAGCCGGGTTGAAAAATCGTTATATATAAAGAACGTGAGTTAAGTTTGACATCATATTGAAATATTTTTGTCTTGTATTTTAACTTTAGTGTTTATTTATACGATTGGATAGTTATTATTCTATGCTAAATGGTTAATTATTCTGTATGAATAGTATATACATAAAGAATGCCAGAGTGAACAATCTGAAGAACATTTCTGTAGAAATTGAGCGTGAGAAGTTGGTGGTGATTACAGGTGTGAGTGGTTCAGGAAAGTCTTCACTAGCATTTGATACCCTGTACGCAGAGGGGCAAAGACGGTATGTGGAGAGTCTCAGCTCGTATGCCAGACAGTTTATGGAGCGCATGGATAAGCCCGAAGTGGATTATATTCAGGGAATCGCACCTGCAATGGCTATCCAGCAAAAGGTGAGCACCTCCAATCCACGCTCTACAGTAGGTACGGTTACGGAAATATATGACTACCTGAAATTACTTTTTGCCAGAGTGGGCAAAACTTATTCACCCGTGTCTGGAAAATTAGTCACACGTGATGCAGTTAATGACGTTGTAGACTACCTGATTCATAACGAAGCAGGTAGTAAAATTCTTATACTGAGTGAAATTTTTGTCCGCAGTAGAGGTTATAAAGCTGAGTTGGCGCTCAGCTTGCAGAAAGGTTTTTCGCGTATTTGGGAAGATGGAGCAGTTAAATACATTGAAGAATTGCTCGATGAACCCAAACTTCCCCGGAAAAAATCTTTTTATCAACTCATAGACCGAACCAAACTCAAACTGGATGACATCGATGATACCCGTTCACGTCTGGCAGATAGTATACAGACTGCCTATCAGGAGGGCCTGGGAAGTTGCTCTATACAAGTCAATGAGGAGGAGCTCAAGCATTTTTCCGAAAAGTTTGAGGCAGATGGAATCTCTTTTGAAGTTCTCTCTGTCAATCTCTTTAGTTTTAATAATCCCTATGGAGCCTGCAAAGCTTGTGAAGGATTTGGACGTATACTGGGTATCGATGAAGATCTTGTCATACCCTATAAAAACCTATCGGTATATGAAGGGGCGGTAGCACCGTGGAGAGGTGAGGTTATGGGACAATATCAGGATGAATTTATTGAGGCGGCTACCGAAGTAGATTTCCCCATACACAGACCTTACTACGATCTCAATGACAAGGAACGTGATATGCTGTGGAATGGTACTCATGGTGCCTGGGGTATCAACCAGTTTTTTCAATATCTCAGTTCCAAAACTCATAAAATTCAATATCGGGTCATGCTGGCAAGATACCGGGGTTATACTACCTGCCCTGAGTGCAGGGGTAGCCGTATTCGCAAAGATGCTTTATATGTAAAAGTGGATCAATATGATATTGCTGAGCTGATGTTTTTGGAATTGGAGGAATTGCAGAAAGTAATCTCACAAATAAAACTAGATGAGCGTTCAGAGCATATTGCAGAAAGAGTACTAAAAGAAATCAGGGACAGACTGGAATACCTTAACCGTGTGGGGCTGGGCTATTTGACCTTGAGTCGCAAGATCAACACACTTTCTGGAGGCGAGATGCAGCGCATACGTCTGGCAACTTCACTAGGCAGTGGTCTGGTAGGTGCCATGTATATCCTGGACGAACCTAGTATCGGTTTGCATCCCAGAGATACCGACCGGCTGATCTCCATTCTGGAAGACCTACGTGATCGGGGTAATACGGTCATCGTCGTGGAGCACGATGAAGGCATCATGCACAAGGCAGATCAGCTGATCGATATGGGCCCCGGCGCCGGCGAACTGGGCGGCGAAGTGGTTTTTAACGGCAGATACGAAGAGCTGGAATCTGCACAAACACTGACTTCCGATTATCTAAAGGGGCTAAAACTGATACCACTGCCAGAGAAACGACGTAAATTATCCAATTGGATGAAGATCAGAGGTGCGCGCTTGCATAACCTCAAAGGAGTAAATGTGGATATTCCACTCCATGCACTATCAGTGATTACAGGAGTAAGTGGGTCAGGGAAAAGTACACTGATCCAGAAGATATTATATCCCACGATCCGTAGACAACTGGGAGAGAGTACTGTCAAGACCGGATTTATCGAAGGGATGGAAGGCGATTGGAAATTGATCGAAGGGGTAGAGATGGTGGATCAGAGCCCGATAGGCCGTAGTGCACGTTCAAATCCTGCTACTTATGTGAAAGCTTATGATTATGTCCGTGAATTATTTGCTTCGCAACCTAAGGCTCAACTCAAAAACCTCAAACCCGGTAATTTTTCCTTTAACATAGATGGAGGGCGATGCGATGAGTGCCAGGGAGAGGGCTATGTAACGGTGGAAATGCAGTTTCTTCCGGATGTAAAATTGCTGTGTGAGGTTTGTCAGGGCAAACGTTTCAAAAAGCACATACTGGAGATTACTTATAAGGGAAAAAATATTGATGATGTGTTGAACATGACCATCTCGGAAGCATTGCAGTTTTTTGATGATGAGAAAAAGATTAAAAACAAGCTGGAGGTACTGGAAAGGGTAGGACTGGGATACTTGAGAATGGGACAAAGTACCAGTACTCTCTCTGGAGGTGAAGCCCAGCGGATGAAGCTGGCTTTTTTTCTGAGTCAGAGTTCACAGAATCAGGGCGTGGTTTACATCTTTGATGAACCCACTACCGGACTTCATTTTGATGATATCAACAAACTCCTTATTGCGATCTATGAACTCATCGAAAGGGGAAATACCGTCCTGATCATCGAACACAACCTCGATGTGATCAAATGCGCAGACTGGATTGTGGATCTGGGACCAGAAGGGGGAAATGGGGGAGGGCAGGTGATTTTCCAGGGAAGGCCGGAGGGACTATTGACGGTAGAAGAGTCTTATACAGCAAAGTATTTGAAAGGGAAACTTCCTGTAGTGGAGAGGTAACTGTGTATAGTAGTATTTTGAGAGAACCTGAGTACCTGCCAGAAGCATGTATAGATCTCCATTAGGCATTGTAATCTTTATTTAGATATAATACCGTTTGATGCATTCAAACTCATGCTTCTGGAAGTACCCGCTCATTATGATTTAGTATCTGATTATCATCTACATCTCGCGCCACCGCGCTGAATGGCATACTGCGTATTACCATTGCGCCATCTTCCCTGGCGGATCAACTGCTTGCTGACAGCATACAAATTGGTATTACCACTGTTAAAGGCCAGTAAGACAGCTGGCTGTCCCTGATGGGAGACCAACTCCCATCTGCCGGAGTTGCGACCATGAGAAGCTCCCTGTGCGTTGTCTCCATAACTGCCATCCACATTATAAGAACCTTCATAAGTGATGTAGAAGGACCCATCCGGACAGTAATTGACATAGGTGAGGGAACTAGCCACATGGTCTGACACATATGAACTCCTGTTGTAGATGACTACCTGGCAACCAGCGACCATGTTGCGCAATTCGGGATCGTTCAGTACTGGATAAGGGTTTTTGGAAAGTGTTGACTGACTGGAATAGGTTTTCATTTCTTCTGTAGCATGTCCGCGCGCATGCTGAGAATAACCATAATCGTAGTCCTGACCCTGAGGAGCACCAGCACCCTGAGAACCCTGCTGCATGTAAGGGGTAAGATCCACACCAGCGAGATTGTGTTCGGGACTAGTCATGTAAAAAGTTTCTGTGTATCCAAATGCCTGGATTACGAGGGCATTTTGATTAGTAGAAGCTGTAAAGTTGGCTGGCCCATTGGTTGCGTAGATAGTACCTGACATCTGGCTACCATGGGCGTTTCCTCTCAGGGCAAAATTGGCGCCATAAGTGGTCATTACACCATGATATTCGTTACCTTCCTTTTTGAGCTGGAGGGTGATTGTCTGGCTGTTGTTGACAAACATTCCGGTTTGTATGCCTGTTTGTGCCATGATTTTATCCGTACAAAGAAGGGAAATCGTACAAACAAGTGCGATAAAGTGTCTTCTGATTGTGTTTATCATGTTTAACAATTTTTTGTGAGTTGAATCATTTTACCTTCAGACCCATCATTTTTGGGGGAAGGCAGGGATAAATGGATAAGTGTTTAAATAATAGAACAATAATGATTGTGAGCCTTCCCATATCATGATTCGAACAGACCAGGAACTGATCACTCACCGGGGTATTTTTATTTCCATATTTTTTCAGCGTACCTACCCTTTACGCCTTGATGGAGAGGGTCATTTTTCCAGTTGAGCTTTGGATTTTGCATGTCCTGGATATATCTCCAATGCCTGCTGGAAAAAGTCCCGTGCTTCCTGTTCTTTATCCAGCGACATCATAGATAGTCCCTGGGTATACTTTATATCAGCCATAAATCGGGGAGTAATGGGCAGATATTGCTGTTGTGTTTCCGTGAGGAGCTGTTCTGCGTCGAGGTAAGCTTCCAGCAAGATAGCGATGCGTACTTTACCCATGGGATCATATCTGTCGACTCTATCCCGCTGATTGCGAGTTTGCTCTAAATAGCGTTTGGCTTTCGTATCGTAACCCAGGGAAGCATAGGCTTCTGCCAGCGCTATGAGAAAGGGAGACTGTCTGGCTCTTGATGCTTCCAGTAGTTCCTGGGCTGGCTCCATAACCTCAATTGCTTTGCGATACTGCTCATGGCGGATTAGCAACTGGGCGTATTGCTTACGGTAATCATAAGCCTGTGGCTTGCGGCTGATCAGGGATTCATAGAAAGATGCGACTGACTCATTCAAGGTATTTTGTCCAGCTATGTAAAACGATAGTGCCGAAATCCGGTCTTTGGCATCCCGTAGATAGGTAGATATTTCTGGTCCCTGTAGAACATATTGATCTGCGATTACCAGCGCTGAATCAGCCAGACCATAATCCCAGTAATGCGTGATCAGTTGTTCACTCAGCCTTGCCCGTTCCATGTAATCGGTTTCTCGTGCAAGTGCCTGTTGATAATAGTCGATAGTTTGTCTTAAATATTCCCTGGGAGTAAGCTTATTTTGTTGGGCATAGTGATAAGCCAGCCGGGCTTTACCGAGATAATAATCAGGGTGATTGGGATACAGTATGTATGCTTGCTCCAGCCATTGATCTGCTACTGCAAACTGTCCCTGTTTACCATACCTGTTAGACATTTCTATCATTGCAGGAAGATATTGTGGCGCCCACTGTAAGGCAGTGTCCAGATAGGACCATGCTAACGAGTCGGATAATCCTGATCCCCGGGATAATTGAATGTAAGTCTCTGCCCAGTTTTCGCGTAAAGCCATGCTGTCTCCAGCCAGAAAAGCGTTCTGGCGTTGTACCAGTTGATCGATGAAGGTAAACATAGCGGGATCTTTATGTTGCAGTTCTTCTTTGGTATTGACTGACTTATGATTGAGTGGATGTACTTTAGCAGGTGAGAAGTAGGCCGGATAGGTCTGGGCGAAGTATTCCATTTCGTTGTTGGCTGAGTAATAATCCAGGATTAGGTTTTCTTCCATAGCCTGATAATACAGCTTTCGCACCTGCCGGTTTTCCTCATCTGTAAAGAGTACACTATGAAACAGATGTACATACTCATGCAGGGTTACATTGCGTTCGAGGTGAGATCCGCGTAGTACGTATTCTATGCCTGTAGCACCACTTCCCACTCCCCGGATATCCATCCACTGGCGATTGTCGAAGGTAGTTGCTCTGCGGAAGTAATCCGATTTCATCGCAAGTGCCAGATCCCTGTGCAAAGGTGGTATAGCAAAGGTGCGGCCGAGTCTGGCCAGCATGGGGAAATAAGCTCTAGCACTATGAAGCTGTGACCAGAGCATTTTCGGTACCCGGTCTCCGGGATAGTAATTCATGTCCGGAAATACCTTTCTGAACGTCTCGCTGTTGGAAATCTCAGTCTGAACGATCACTGTCTGCAAGGAGTCATATTGGCTGAGATATGGGAAGCGTTTTGCTTTGATAACAGCCGCCAGTCCATTGTGTGCAGGACCATAATGGGGTTTCCTTGCTAGTATTTTCAGATATACCTGTTGAGCAGAATCCAGATGTCCGGATTTTTCAGGGGTGTCGTAAAAGTAGGACGCTCGGTAGAGTTGGGGTATGGCGGAACTGGGGAAATTTCGTTCAACAGCATAGGTTTTTTCGATTGCTGCGGAGATATGATGATGGGTTAGCAAACTATCAGCGGAGCGAAGTTGATTCCGGACTTCGTCTTCGTCTGGGTCGGTATAGTCCACGTAGGTCAGGTGAGTATGTCCATTGCCCCAGTGCCAGTGAGTATGGTAGTGCAGGGGATTGATTGCCAGGGCGATCTCCCACTGGGCAGCCATCTGGTCGAGCTGTTGTGCGTCGACGCGACGCCATATGGCGTAGCCATAATTGAAGCGGGCATCCGCATCAAAAGGATTAAGCCTGAGGCATTGACGCAGCTTTTTTTCAGCCTGCTGGATGTCCAGCAGCCAGAAATGTATATCTGCTTCTAACCTGAAAGCCGGTGCAAATTCGGGTGAAGTTTCCTGCACCTGCCGGGCAAGGGTCATAGCTTCATCGTAGTTCTTCTGCAAGGCCAGGATATCGCCCTTGAGTACGAGTGCCCTGGGGTCTACAGGGTTGTCAGACAGCAACAGATTGCTGACTTTAAGCGCCTGGGGCAATTCCCAGGCCTGGATGTGGAGGCGGGCTTGCATAAGCAGTGCTTCTTTAAGGCTAGGCTGAGTGCTGAGTATCTGGGTAATGTAATCTTTAGCTTTGAAAAACTCATTGTGCAGGTAGTACCATTTCGCTAGGATAAGCGGATCGCTTACTTGATCCAGAATAGATTCAGCCTCCTCCCACATGCCCAATTCTACCATATCAGGAAATAAAGTAGCAGCAGGTACAGCCCGAACACGTACATTATTTCGATAGGATTCGAGTAGTTTCCTTGCAGCTTGACAATCATCTGGGTCAAGCGGGGTATCTGTCAGTGAAATCTGTGCTGAGAGCTGTGAAGCGTAACAAAGCAGGACAACTAAGAAGATTCTCATGCGGATTAATTGGTAATGAATTATGACTGGCCAGGTTGAATTTTCATGATGAGCGGATTAAAAGCCTTTGATACAACCATCACTTTATCTTCTTCCTGAATATCTGCAATCTCTTCTGTTGCAAGGACTTTTACAATAGGATTTCCTACCCAGATAGAAATAATACAGGTTGTTTCATTAGGTAAAATTTGCAGGACTGTGCCTGTAGCCTTGTATTTACCACTAATCTGGGTAGCGGAAAAAAGTTTAAGTGGACTACCCTGTTGGATCTGGGCGGTGAGTTTGCCTGATGATCCCAGGATGATCTCGCTGGGGATATTGGTTTGCCGGGTAAAAGCATCCTGTACATTGGCGGCAATAGCGATGTATAGGGTATCTGAAGAGGGGAAAGAGCATTGGAGGAAGGCTATGCAGGATAAGAGGGGGGCTAGCCAGGAAACAGATCGAAGTTGAAACCAATAGAACATGGAAATATTCTGGGTAAATGGAATATAGACTGAAAAAAGATATGTGTAAATGATTATAGCTCGCAGATATAGGATAGTTTTAGAGTAATATATTATTTCTCCGGTCTACGAGCTATATGTTACGAGCTATTTTTTTGCTTCCTTTTTGCCCATATCCGGATCGTTGATAACCATGATAGGGATGTCGAGGTGATTGACCAGGGCCTCAGTGACGCTCCCAGTCATAATACGCTGGAGAGGGGATTTACCAAAGCGTGCTACAGCTACCATATCCGCACCTGTTTCGTGTGCAAAGTGGGTGATACCTTCTTCCAGACCTATGTCACCCACTTCGTAGATCGTTGTCGGCAGCTTCCAGGCCAGTTTTTCAAAGTCCTGCATACGTTTGATAAAGGTATCTTCTCGATCTATATAAGGTGGATTCATATCCACGTGCAAAAGGTGTATATGCGAGCCAAATGCGGTTGCAAATTCTATCAGTTCTTCGAATGGTTTTTTGGCGGGTTCGCGATAGTCTGAGGCAAAGATGATGTTTTTGAGTTCCTGCTGCTGTCCATCCAGTGGGTGTTTGACTACAATGACAGGACGAGGGACATATTTGACTAATTTTTGTGCATTCGAGCCAAACAGGATCTCTTTCAGACCATCTGCACCGCTAGAGCCCATGACGATCTGGTCAATGTCATGCTCATCCAGCAATCTCAGTACATTTTGTATGATATCCCCTGCTTGGAAGCTTGTTTCGATAGGTACTCCGGATAGTCTGTATTGATCTTTGAGATCCTTAAATGATTCTTCAGCTTCCTGAATACGGTCATGGCTTTCGGGATAATCTTTGCGTGCTTCATCTGTAAGTTCATGCCAAAGCGGGTGAATATACAGGCGTGTAAAGAAATGTACTCCATGGCTAGTCTTAGAGGCAATCTGCACAGCAAGATCAGATGCATAACCAGCACAATCAGAAAAGTCAGTAGGTACAAGTATATATTTCATGCCAATAAAATAATGTAAGTTATGATAAAAATAACAGACCCAAATAGGTTAAAATGTTTAGGTATCTGGTCTTATGACAAGTAATGATGGCTTTTTGATCAGTTTTACAAGTTGTTCAGTTACACTGCCTAAAAAAAAGGAAGAGAGAGCCGAATGGCCTTTAGCACTTAGTATAATGGTACCGCAGTGGTGTGTCAGGGCAAATTCTTTGATATGACTGGCAATATTCAAGTGAAGATTGGGAAGAATATTGGGGGTAAATTCTATTCCTTTCCAATCGAAAGACTGCGTAAATTCCTGCATTTGGGCTTTTATGGCATTCTGACTACGAGTGATCATTTCCTCCTGTTGATAGCCGGTCTGGTAAGTGGAATGATGGGGGAGATCAAATATATGGAGGAGTTTAAGGTTGATTTTTTGTGGCTGAAGGCTTGCAAGATATATAGCATATTCCAGGGCACTTCGACTATTAGCTGAGAAATCAACGGGAATAAGGATATGGTGTTCCTGGGTATCAGACTGGAGTTGTTGAGGAACCAGCCAAACAGAAATACCTACATGTCTCAGAATTTTGTTGAGGGACAACGCATGTTCATGAGAATCTGGGTTATATCCCAGAATGAGCATATCAGCACGTTTGACGTCGGTCCAGTGGATAAGCTGATCAGTTGGTTTACCTTCGAGGATATTGATATCCTGAAGAGTAGTAGCGGGTAATTCTTGTACAATGTCTTGATACAATTCATCCCGGTAGCGTTCATCCCAGGGATCCTGTGTATAGCTCGCTTTCCTTAGCAATGGAATTTCAAGAGATGGTGAAACATGGGTCCAGTATAATCTTACCTGTTCAAATACGGGTTTCCATGTGTTGATAAATGAGATAAGTGCATGATCAGATGCACTTCTTTCCATTCCAATTATAACTCTTTCAAGCATATATCAGCACAAACAGTTAGCAAGCCTGGCATTAATGAAATAAAACTATAGAGAAAAGTGTGGGTAAGGAGTGAGATAAATCAGGGATGATAGTGACTTAAATCAAATATTTGGGATGCCTGAAAAAAATTTGTTGCTAAAATAATACTTATCTGGTACAAAAGAGATTTTTGAGTATTAATAATTCCTTAAACAGGGCTTTTATGGGATTGTTTTTGATATTTTGTGTTAGTAAAAAGCTGGTACAAACCGGAAAAATTTGTTTGTGAAAAAACGAAAGTTCTCTTCTATATTTGCATGGACAGACACTCAATAACGATGGGGTATCTTGTAGAGACACCCCATACAGCTAACAGGGATTTTGGAAATCAATCTTGCAAAAGGAGGAGTTTAACGGGGCAAATTGCTTCTCCTTGCAAGATTTTTTTCCTTGTTTAATATCTTGATGGGATAGAAATCCCATAAGTTAGTACCTTTTCAGTTGCAGGTTTCGTATAAAAACAGAGTTTTCCCCAATCCCTATACAAAATCTTGTTTCAACGTGAACATTACATCTGTGATTTGATATTTTTCAACTCCTGACTGAGTAATTCTCTGGCGCGAAACAATTGGGCTTTCACGGTTCCAAGGGGTATTTGTAATTCTTGTGCGACCTCTTCATAAGACAATTCTCTAAAATATCTCAATTCTACCAGTGTTCGGTATTTTTCCGGAAGACGTTCGATAGCCATATTGAGATATTTTTTCCGTTGCTGTTTAAGCATGGATTGATTGGGGTCAAGGTTTTCATCCTTGACATCAAAGCGGATATTGCTGCCATCATCGCCTTCCATGGGTTGATCAATGGAAACTGTTTGAACACGCTTTTTACGGATAAAATCAATACAGTTATTGGTAGCTATTCGAAATAGCCAGGTAGAAAATGCATAAGTTGCATCAAACTTATCTATAGAGTTAAAAGCTTTTGCAAAAGCTTCTTGCGTTAAATCTTCAGCATCATCGGGATTTTTGATCATTTTCAATAACATATAATACACCGACTTGCGATATTTTTTCAATAACGCTTCAAATGCCTTATTATCTCCCTTCTTTGCCGAAGCAACGAGCTCGCGATCTTCTTGTGTATTTTTGGATGCTTCAGGTTTTACTTCCATTCTGGACGTTTGATTAGTCCCATTGGGACAATGATCATATTGTAAAAAAATATAAAAAGATCTAATAACAGATAGGTACCCGGTATGCTTCTCACAGGAATCTGACGTACATATGTTTTAAATAAAATATAGCTAATACCCAACCGGGAACTTAAAATATAACTGCTGGCGATTAAATCAAGTTCAAACAGTAAAGATAATAAAAATACAAGGTAAATGCATATGTGGCTAATATGAAATAATCCAAGCAGGATTTTGGAGGCTGTAGTGTAGTTATAGCTGGCATTTATATGTCTGAATTTTTGTTTCAACCATTTTGAAAAAGTGCGCTGTGGTAAGGAGTAGGTTATGCTATTAGGGGTGGTCATAATTGCAACGTGAGGAGGCTTTCCAAATTGGTTGACAAAGAGATCATCATCTCCGGATAAACAGCCCTTAAATTTTGTCAATCCTTTCTGATTCACAAATAAAGACTTTCTGTAGGCCATGTTTCTACCAACCCCCATATAAGGAAAGCCAACCTGAGCAGCCCCTAGATATTGATAGGCAGTATACAGTGTTTCATATTGTGTAAGATGACTAGCCGGGGTATGCTCCTGGTAGTATAATCCTATGCCCAGGACAATATTAATATGGTCGTTGACACAATGCGAGATTTCGCTAAGCCAGGTTGGAGGCACCCAGCAATCTGCATCTGTAAACGCCAGCCATTCATGCCTGGCAGCATTCACCCCCATGGTAACAGCCCATTTTTTGGGAGTCCAACCTTTCTGTGTCTCATGTATTTCGATGATCTTCAGATGTTGATAGGTTTTTTGGAAAGCCCTAAGCATTTTCTTGCTGTGATCCTCACAACGATCAAGTACTACGACTACCTCATAATCCGGGTAAACTTGGTTCAATACCGTAGGAAGAAATCGTTTCAGATTGGAGGATTCATTTCTGGCAGCGATAATTACAGAGATGGGAAACTTGACTGACTTTTCTGGTACAGACTGAATGCCAGAAAGTCTTAGCCATCCGCTTGTCAGTATAGATTGTAACGTGCAATAGATGAAGCAGAAGCCCAGCAATACCCAGGATATAGTCGTCATAAGGGGTATGATGAAATCAAGCAAATTAAACATACACAAAAACCGGCTCCATACAATATGAATGCAGGAACCGGATGGCAAAGGTACAGATAATCCTGAATGCGAAGATTAGGTATTGCGATCGCGTTTGTTGTTTTTCTTTCTACGGATGTTTTTGTTAGCCGCATGCTGTCTTGTATGAATGACTACACGCTCTTGAGGAGTTACTACGCCGTCGGCTTTAGCATTTTTCTTTCCCTGGTTGATTCTTTTTTGTTGCTGCTGAAGGTTTTTTGTTTCTCTGTAAGTGAGTTCACTAGATTCTATTCCAAGTCCGATCCTCTTTTGCTGTCGAATTTGTCTTTGGGTTATCTCAGGTGTTTTTGTCTGAGCATCTACTGTATGTGTGGCTGTTATTCCAAAAAGCAGGCAAGTGAGTATGATTAATTTAATCTTCATAGATAAATACAATTTTAAGTGGATAACAATACTATTTGGTAACAAATACACACTTTGGACTATATGTGTGAATAAGGGTTTAATTTCCAGGAAAAAATTAGGAAGCCAATGGTTGTGACTTCCTTTGGATAAGTGGTGCGATAATAACATGTTGGATGAGTCAAATCGCTATGCTACAGACCTTCATCTGACAGATTGTTATTTTCACTAACCCTCAGCCTGCCGGCAGCCCCTTTGTGCCAAGTGCTATCCAGCACAAGGCGAACAGGGTACTACAATTATACACAGGTACTACTTGATGACAGTTATGGTACCTTCATCTTCAAAGTAAATACCTGTCACATCGATTGCTCTCAATCTGTAGAGGTAGACACCTTCTGGTACGGTCGTACCATTATAGGTTCCATCCCAAATAAAGGTAGGATCAAATGATTCAAAGATCATATTTCCGAACCGGTCAAAGATCTGGAATAAGAATCTGTTGAGTAATCGTTGCTGGATAGTGTAGGTATCGTTAAATCCATCTCCATTCGGGGAAAAGGCAGTGGGTATAAAGAAGTTTGTCTCTTTGTTTACCAGGATGTTTTGCAACAATTCATATTCACATCCAGAGACATCCTCAAAGGAGACACTTACCAGATATTCCCCGGGATTATTGAAGATGTGTAGTGGATTGGCTTCCGTCGAGGTTTCACCATCACCAAAGTCCCATTCATAAGATAGCGGATCTACATCACCGGATATGCTGAAAAAAACACCTGAGAAGGGGATGTCCACCAGGGTATCGCTGGAAAACAGGCTGGCATCGCCCGGTTCGATGACCGATCCCATTATAGGAATGCGTTCGCTGACACAACCTTGTGAAGAAATTGCTTCTACGTAAAGGATGGTATCTCCTAAGAGGTTATTCAGGGTAAGAATTTCATCTATAAAGTCTGCTATTGAATCATTCTGGGAAGTATACCAGTAAGTCAGGCTACCTGCAGGAGGTATCGCTTCGAGGATCAGGGATGATCCGATGCAGGTGGAATCCTCTTGAATTTCGGGTATAGCTGTCTCAAATATTTCTACAGGGAGGGTGGCAGAGTCCGTACACCCCTGGCTGGAGGTAGCAGCGAGTGTTACCGGATAGAGCCCTGCGGAATCGAAGGTAGCGGTGGGAGTCTCAATACCATCTGCTGTACTGTTACCAAAATCCCAGATCAGGTTTTGTACCGGGATGGTGGCACCTGCAACGTCGCTACGTATGACGCTTTCATTTCTAAAGGATACGGGTTCGCGGGCACAAGTCTGCCCGTCGACTACAAAATCTACTTCAGGGATGGGGAAAACGGTATACCGTTGTTCTGTTTCATCTGGGCAGTTATTCGTGCCAAAAGCCGTGAGGGTGATGACATATTCCCCTGTTTGTTGATATATATGCACTGGCGTACTGTCATTAGAGGATCCACCATCTCCAAAGGTCCATTCATACCCTATCAGGGTTGATAGTGAGTCAATGGTGGACAGATTGTTTATCTGTATGCTGTCACCCACGCACAGCGAGTTGGGGAGCGCAAAATCCGCATTGGGATGTGGATAGACTGTAACCGTTTGCCTGGAGGTATCTGTACAACCATTGGCATCGCGAACAACCAGTTCAAAACTTTTTATGCCAGGTATCTGATAACTATGCGATACAGTCCGGGTAGTGGCAATGGTTCCATCACCCAGGTTCCATTGGAAGGAGGTAGCATTGGGTGATCCTGTATATTCAAAATCAAATTCATTATCTTCAAAGCATTGTGCTTCTTCTACCGCAAACTCAGCCTGAGGTATAGGGGTAAGTCTCACAATTTGGGTAGTTTGCAGTGCTGGATTATTACAGAAATCAGAAACCTGTCCTATTAGCGAGACATTAAAATTACCCTCCTCTTGTACCAGGGGGTCCATTCTCAAGAAGTACTGCTGGTCGTAGTTACCTCCGGATTCGCAGCTCTCACTGATGACTTCAGTAATATCATAGGGTCCGCCGGGGCCGGTGATAGTAAAATCACCTGGCTCTACCGTACCACAAAGGACGTTTTCGGAGAATGTAACGATTACACCTTCACAGTCTGGTTCTGCTGCAACCAGGCTGGGGGGGGTATCATCGAAAAGTACTGCAGTAGATTCATTGAAGTCCAGAACGTATCCATTGTCGAAGCCTGTGAAATTACTGATATTAAGGACAAACTCATCTCCAGTATTAACGGGGATACAAGCGCGATTGTCGCCACTACAGGGGCCAGAAATCTCGCCATCCGGACCGGTTTCTCCATTACATCCATCATCCAGATTGGGAGCGTCTCTGCTACAACTCACTTCGAGTCCGGGCTGAGTAGCAATAGCTGCGCAGCTGGAATTGGTAATATTGTACAGAGACCAATCATAATCATCGGTAGGTTCGAGTGGAGACAGGGTAAAGCAGAGCTGACCTCCGGTTTCAATTCTGAAGGTGTACCAGACGCTGTTTCGCTCACCGATACGGGGTTCACAAGACATAAGCGCAGGATTTATTTCATCGGGGTTTTCCCCTTCACCGAAATATGAATTGACCTGCAGGAAGGTGTCCTGGCATACAGGGAGTGCACTGAAGCAATCCTGTTCGGGGCGTTGTTGTGCCCGGGAATACGTTATGGCGCTGAAAAGAAGAACGGTAAAGACTATTCGAATATTCATAGTATTAAATTCTGTGCAACTAAACACGACGTTTAGATTTATGTGCTAAATTGACCATTTACAACCGCTTAAAAATTATGATCTTACTTATAATATTACATCCAGTATTATAACTATCCACAATAAATTCTTTCTAGGTGTATTTATCATTCAACAGACAGCGAACGTAATAAATACTTTACCTGCTTTAAACCTATTTTTATAACATTTGATTGAAAACTGTTAAATCGTAATGGTACATATATTGATGTTTGGCACAAAGTAAAGCATTTACAGATTAATAATATGTACAAAAACCTAGCTCTATGGCTTCAATAGCTCAGAAAAATGGACCGCTTGGACGCCGACTTGCAGCACACCTTTTACGAAGAGCAACTTTTGGACCTACCCGGAGAGAGATCGACCAATATGCCAACTTGACTGCTCCGGAAGCCGTAAATCAGTTACTTACCTTTCCCGGGCTACCCAAACATCCGGTAGACCCCAAAACGGGAGAGACCTGGTTACTTACGGGCCGCCAAGGAGACAATTCTCCTGATGAAGACCTGAAGTTTGTAGTCAATTCCTGGTGGTTGCACCAGATCTTTGATCCACAACAACAGCTATCAGCATTTTCAAAAGTTCTGTTTTTTCTCCATACCAGTTTTAGTACTAGTTTCAAGATTGTTGAGACCAGCGCGCACCACTATTATACGCTTCGCCTGTTTATGCATTATGCGACAGGAAGCTATAAGGACCTTGCGAGAAAGATTTGTCTGGACAACGGAATGAATGACTACCTGGATATTGGAGACAGTGACAAAGCCAATCCCAACCAAAACTTTACCCGTGAGTTTTTTGAATTATTTACTATTGGTAAAGGACCTCAGATTGGAGATGGGGATTACACATTTTTTACGGAGCACGATATCCGTGAGGCTTCACGATTGATGACTGGTTTTCGCCGCAACAACGATATCAGTGATCCTGAGCATCTGGATGTGGAACATGGACTGCCCCGGGCACGTCCAGTGATTAATCAGCATGATATTACGATAAAGATCTTTTCAGAGAAGTTTCAAAACCGAATGATTGCTGGTGGATTCACCGAAGAGGGTATGCTTCAGGAAGTCGATGAATGGGTAGACATGATATTTGATCAACCTCAAACAGCAATTACAATTTGCAGACGCTTGTACAGGATGTTTGTGAAACGAAAGATCAGTGAAGAGGCTGAACAGGATGTCATTCTGCCATTGGCAGATGTTCTACGTGACAATAATTATGTGATTCTGGAAGCTTTGCGGGTATTACTTGCCAGTCAGCACTTTTATGATGAAGACAATGATGATTCACAGGATGAGGTTATTGGTGCGATTATTAAATCACCTTTGGAATTACAGGCAGGGATGATCCGCTATTTGGGTGTTGAAATACCAGATCCGGTTGCAGATCCTTTTGAGACCTATGTGACTTTTTATCGCTTCGGTCTCCAGGATTGGTTGACCAAAGCTTGTTTTGATTTGTTTGCTCCACCCGATGTAGCGGGATATGAACCTGTATTTCAGGCACCTGAGTACCATCGTTTATGGATCAGTCCCAAATCTTTACCTTCGAGATATGCCATGGTAGATGCGGTTTTAGATAAAAATTCTGATATAGGAATAGATGTTATGGCTTTTATCACTGATCCCGAGATTATCAAACCCTATGAAGGACAGGATCCTGAAGGAAAAGCTGGACCACACACAGGCGCTAAGATAGCTACCCATCTTGTTACGGAATTGGTGAGTTATCTGTTACCGGAAATGCCCCTTGAGCATCGATATAGTTATTTCCTGAACGAAATACTGCTGGACACCCTTTCTGAACTTAATTGGTCATTTGAATGGGAGCGCTATGAAGCCACAGGAGATGACGGTGCAGTTAAACCACAGATAGTCAAGCTACTGAGAAGTATTCTTCAATCCCCAGAATACCAGCTTGGCTAATAATTATCTCAATGATGTACTTTTTAGTAAACAAACTGTAATTCTACGAAGAAAATGAGAAGAAGAGATTTTATAAAAAGTCTGGCGCCACTTACTACTGCAGCAGCATTTACGGTCAATGGATTGCCGGTAAGGGCCATGACTGGATCACTTATGCTGAAACCTTTTTCATGCGATCAGATCAATGATCGCGTTCTGGTATTGATACAGCTACACGGTGGAAATGATGGATTGAATACAATCATCCCACTGGATCAATACGATGTATATCGCAATCTGAGACCTACGATCGGTATATTGGATCATGGCCCTAGAAAATATCTGGAGCTTTCTGGCCCGCTTGCCAACAAGTCGGCTTTGCATCCGGACTTCATTGGAATCAAGGAAATGTATGACCAGGGATATGTCAATATCATTCAGGATGTAGCTTACACCAATATTAATGGTTCTCACTTCAGGGGGGCAGATATATGGCTGAGTGGGGTAGATGGAACGACAGAGCAGGTAAGTGCCGATTCTGGATGGATAGGGAGGTTTCTCGATCATAAATATCCCAATTATCCAGGCGCTTTTCCCAACCCTGATATGCCAGATCCTCCTGGTCTGGAATTTGGAAGCCATATTGTTTCACTCGGTTTTCACCGGATGGAGGGAATCCCTTTGGGACTGACTATGAGCAATAATCCCGACAGGTTTTTTGAAGAAGTTGCTGGCGTGGGAGGATTGCTTCCTAAAGATATTCCTGCTTCTGAATACGGGAATGAGATCAAGTTTATCGCTGAGGTTGAGAAGAGTACGGATAAGTACGCGCAGCGCTTGGCAGAGGTATATGCTCAGGGTACAAATGCACCCGGAGTAGAATACCCTGATGTATATCATACTCCCACCACGCGTAATTTCAAGAATAGGTTATCCGGCCAGCTCAGGACAGTTGCCAGACTGATCAGTGGAGGTTGTTCTACCAAAGTTTACCTGGTACGTATGGGAGGGTTTGATACACATGCTAATCAAGCTATAGCTGGTAAGCCATCTTTTGGAGGACATGGCGCACTCCTGTACCATTTATCCTCAGCTGTCAAGACATTTTATGACGATCTTAAGGCCCAGAACCTGGATCACCGTGTAGTATCTGTTACTTTTTCGGAGTTTGGAAGGCAGGTAGGCGAAAATGGCGACTGGGGTACTGACCACGGAACGACAGCTCCCATGCTTATGTTTGGCCGGGCAATCAATCCAGGAGTAATGGGCGAAAATCCGAGATTGAGTAATATCAACAACAATCGTTTTGTGGGATATCAACATGACTATCGTCAGGTATTTGCTACAATTCTGCAGGATTGGCTTGGCGCTAATAATGGTACCCTGCAACATGTTGAGTTCCTGGAGTTTGCCAATAAGAAACTGGATCTGATCAATTCAAACTTTGTGGATCAGGATGATAACGCCTGGAATTTTGTGGCGGATACTTCTTGTGACCCTACAGAGGATGTAGAAGTCCCTGAACTGGAAGAAGATCCCAATACAACTACTCCAATTTTCAAGGATCTGAACCAGGAAGTGGATCTTTCTATTTATCCCAATCCTGCTACAGATCAGATTACGCTTACGATTTCGTCCGATATGCTGGTTCCTGCTATGGTAAAATTGTATGATATCAAAGGAAAACTGATACAGAAACAAACAGTACGTCTCTTTGATGGAGAGCAACAGGTAAGCATAGATATATCCAATCTCAACAGTGGGGTCTATCCGGTTCAGATAGATAGCCCCAGAGGTATCCTGGCATTGGATAAGGTGGTAGTGAGATAATGGGGTAAAAAAAGCCATCCTCCTATCGGGGATGGCTTCTCTCAGACTTTGGCTTTTGCATAGTACCTAGAAGTACTGCTTAAGTTACTCGCTATTAATTGACTTGAATTTGCTTGGTATGATGCGCTTCTGGAGCGTTTTGTGGTTTGTGATACAGACGGATCTTCAGCATCCCATTTTCGAAAGAAGCTTCGATTTTCTCTTCATCTGTGATATCTCCCAACTGGAAGGATCTTTCAAATGAGTCCATGTCGTGCTCTTTATGGATAAATTCAGTATGATCCACATCTTTATCCCCTGATTTCTCTCCGCTAATGGTCAAGATTCCATCTTTTAACAATACCTCGATTTCTTCTTTTTTAAATCCAGGTAAGGCTACTTCGAGATCGTAGTATTCTTCGTGATGCTTTACATTTGTTGATGGATAAGGTATGTAGTGGGAGTGTGCGCTAACAAGGTTACCACTATTGTGCAGGAAATCTTCTGTATCCAACAGTCTGCCTCTTCGGTTTCTCATTCTATTTCTGATCATAGGTTAATAAGTTGTAATGGGTGATACTGGATTTATTAAACAAATAAACATTGATCGAAAGATATTGGGATGATACAGTACTAGTAATGGCTATGATAAAAGTCACTATTTGTCATGTCTCCTGCTCATGAAACTGATTGATTGCTTCAAATGCTTCACAACCATACATAAGTGCTGGACTGCCTCCCATAAGAATAGCTACTCCAATACATTCTATGATTTCTTTTCTTGTAGCGCCTGCTTTCAGGGCGTCATGTACATGGAAGGCAATACATCCATCACAGCGTACAGCAATAGCAATACCCAGGGCAATAAGTTCTTTGAATTTAGTAGATAGTTCTCCTTCTGCAGTAGCTGCCTGATGCAGTTGCCCGAATCCTGTTAAGGTTTCAGGTAGTTCATTTTTCAGTTGCCCCATTACCTGGCGCAGTTCTTTGTGATGCTGAGGGAAGTCTTTAAACATAGTTTAAAAAGGTATTAAGTTAAGATGAAGCAGTTAAGATGGATGATTCTGCCTGATTGATATTTTGAATTCCCTGAAGTAAAGCATCCGCCTGGAAGGAGATACTATTAATGCCTTCTTGTACAAGAAACTGTGCAAATTCGGGGAAGTCACTGGGAGCTTGTCCACAGAGTCCGATTTTGGTACCTGTTTCGCGAGCTACCTGTATGGCATGCTTGATCATTCGCTTGACTGCTTCATCCTGTTCGTTGAACAGGTCGCTAATCAGATCTGAGTCCCGATCAAGCCCCAGGGTCAACTGAGTTAAGTCATTGGAACCAATCGAAAAGCCATCGAAGACTTCTGCAAATTCCTTTGCCATCATCACATTACTAGGCAGTTCTACCATGACATAAACTTCTAACTCATTTTCCCCCTGAACGAGCCCATGGTGGGCCATAATATCGATGACTCTTTTTCCTTCTTCTACTGTGCGGCAAAAAGGAATCATGAGCTTCACATTATTGAGGCCCATTTCTTCACGTACTTTTTTCATGGCCTTGCATTCCAGTCCAAAACCTTCGCGATACAGGTCGCTATAGTATCTCGAAGCACCTCTGAATCCGATCATGGGATTTTCTTCATGAGGTTCGAATGCTTTACCTCCGATTAGGTTTGCATACTCATTGGTCTTGAAATCGCTCATCCTTACAATTACATCTTCGGGATAAAATGCTGCAGCGATTGTACCTACCCCCTGGGCTAGTTTATCGACGAAGAAATCTTCTTTCTTCTCATAGTTGAAGGTACGCTCTTTGATCTGTTCGATTGCGTGTGGGTCTTCAAGCTGATCAAACCTGATCAGGGCCATAGGGTGTATACCAATGGCGTTGTTGATGACAAATTCGAGTCGCATCAAACCAATTCCCTTATGTGGTAAGAAGGAATTCGTAAAAGCTTTATCTGGATCTCCCAAAATGAGCATGGGATCAACCTTACTGGGTCTGGTGATTTCGTTGAGATGTATATCTTCTTCTTCCCATTCCAGTATACCGTCATATATTATTCCTACACTACCTTCTGTACAATTGATAGTGATTTCCTGTCCATCCTGAATTTCTTCAGTGGCATTTCTGGTTCCCACTACGGCAGTAGTACCTAGTTCTCTAGCAACAATAGCGGCGTGGCTGGTTCTTCCTCCCCGGTTAGTAACAATTCCCCCTGCTTTTTTGAGAATGGGGTCCCAGTCAGGATTTGTTACGCCTGTAATAAGGATTTCCCCTTTTTGTAGTTTATGAGATTCCTCCGGAGAATGAAGAATACGCGCTTTGCCTGCAGCAATTTTATTGCCTACACTTATTCCTGTCAGAATAGGTTTTGCTTGTTTTTTCAGCTTATAGCTATGAACTAGATGCCGATCTTTGATACCCGAATGCACGGTTTCTGGTCGAGCCTGTACGATAAATAATTCTTTGCTTAATCCATCTTTTGCCCACTCTACATCCATATGTCTATGATAATGTTCTTCAATCTTGAGCATCCAAAGGGCCAGCTTATTGATCTCTTCATCACTGAGAATATATTGCCTTCGCTTTTCCGGGGGGGTATCGAGATTGACTACAGTGGTATCTCCATCCTCATTAAAGTCTTCAGCATAGATCATGGTCTGTTCTTTTTCCCCCAGAATTTTAGAGATGATAGCTTGTTTTTCTGAGCGAAGGGAAGGTTTGAATACCAGGAATTCGTCGAGATTTACAGTACCCTGGACTACATTTTCGCCCAAACCCCAAGCTCCCGTGATCAATACAGCATTCTCAAAACCAGAGTCAGGATCGAGTGTAAAAGCTACACCTGAACAGGCTTTATCGGATCGTACCATGCGCTGTACACCGACAGAAAGGGCTACCTGCATATGATCGAATCCCTGATCATGTCTATATTTAATCGCACGGTCTGTAAAGAGTGAAGCATAGCATTTCAGAACAGCTCTCAACAATTGCTGGTCTCCGTTGATATTCAGATAGGTTTCCAACTGCCCAGCAAAACTTGCGGTCGGGAGGTCTTCGGCTGTTGCACTACTTCTTACAGCAACCTGTATAGGAACATCATATTGATCTTGAAGATGCTTATAAGCCTGCAGAATATCCTGCTGAACCTCATCTGGGATGCGTGATTCGAGGATCATGGAACGAATCTGATTACCGATCTCGTTCAGGTTAGTAAATTCCTGGACATCCAGTTCCTCCAGAATGGTAACCATGCGTCTTCTGAGCTGATTTTCTCTGACGAATTTCCAATAGGCATCTGCCGTTGTTGCGAATCCATCGGGAACACGGATACCCGTTGCTTCTAGATTTTGAAGCATTTCACCCAGAGAAGCATTTTTGCCTCCTACTTCAGAAACCATTGATATGTCCAGCTGACGAAAAGTTCGGATGTTAGCCATAAAATGATTGATTTGATATACATGAAAGATCTCATCCAGGTAAGAGCTTTTTGATACCAAGACTCAAAGTGAAGGGTGATTAATCTCATTTTGTCCTAACTGCAATTCCGAGAAAAGCACATGTATATTCAATATGACATTCAGGTTTCTCAGTATTAGATCCCGTTGTTGTTGAAGTATTTGCTCCGATCGATCGTAACTACATCAGCGATGAATGCCATTTTGTCCTATAATGCAGAGTTTTGTTTAAGGAGATTAAAAAAAAGTTTAACAAAGCTTGTATAATTGCGTAGAAAGAGACAGTTTTGTATTGAACTTTCAGAAATAATTGAAAACTATGACAAGCCGCGAATTCAATAACATGGTACTACAGTTTCATGAATACTTAAAGCCCTTTGCAATGCGATTGACACAGGATAAAGAAGAGGCTAAGGATTTGTTGCAAGAGACCATGACCAAAGCTATTGCCAATAAGGATAAATTTATGGAAGGTACAAACTTGAAGGCATGGCTTTATACGATTATGAAGAATACTTTTATTACGCATTATCACCGTGTAATGAAACGTAATACAGTAGTAGACACTACAGATAATCTTCATCTGATAACGCTTTCGGGAAACATCGCACATAACGGCGCACTTGGAAAACTGACACAGGATGACATCGAGGAAGCATTGGATGAACTAAACTATAAATATAAGACGCCGTTCCAAATGTACTATCAAGGATACAAGTATCACGAGATAGCTGATATCCTTAATATACCTATAGGTACTGTAAAAAACAGAATACACGTTGCCAGGAAAGAGCTTAAGAAGCGTCTCGCCAGCTATGCACAGTAAACATTTTATTTTCAATACAAAGAGATTCAATATAGCATACTGATACGTTTAGCATAGAGCTAGTGTATACTTAGAAACTTTATCTTACCAAGGTTAATTCGCCCTTGTAGTATTTTTCACCTGCTTTAAACACATAAAAATATACGCCTTCTGGAGCTTGATTACCATTCAATAATCTACCATTCCATACCTTTTCAACGGTATTTGCTTGGTAAATTTCTTTACCCCATCTATCAAAAATGATCAGTTCGTGCGGTTCCAGACCTGTATAAATAATGCGGTATACATCATTGATGCCGTCGTTATTGGGGGAAAATACGTTTGGGATAAATAATTCAGGATTTAAAACTACAAATGAACCTAGCGTAAACTGGTCCGAGCAACCAAATTCATCGTTTGCGGTAAGCGTAATGTCATAAGTACCCGGTTTCCAATAGTCATGTGCAGGCGAAGCTTCAGTCGAATAGTTGCCGTCTCCAAAGGCCCATAACCACTCGGTTGCATTGAGAGATTGGTCTGTGAACTGTATAGTAGCTTCTGGTATCTGCAGGGTATCAGTTTTAAGTACATCCGTTTGAAACGCTGCCACAACAGGTGGTGTTACCCTGATAGCAACAGGGTTTGAAGTGGAACTACATCCGTCAGGACCAAGTGCTGTAAGACTGGCAGCATAAGTACCTGGGGTATCGTAAGTATGAACGGGATTGGTCAGATTGCTGACAGGAGAACCATCGCCAAAATCCCAAATAAAGGCTTCGGCATTCGTTGTGTTTTCGAGAAATGCCACTGTGAGATCTGCACATCCAGAAGTATCGGAGTACAAAAAATCAGAATTAGGAGTAGGGATCACATGTATACGGGCTGACAGCGTATCGGTACAGCCAGATCTGGTTACGAGTAGCTGATAGATAGTAGATTGCTTGGGGGATACAAGCGGTTGTGCTGTTCTGGAACTGGTAATATTACTATCTGGTAACCATTGGTAGCTCAGATCCGTGGTATCTCCATTTAGCGCTAGTTGTATATTTTCTCCTTCGCAGATTTGTAGATTGTTGGAAGCGAGGTTCACTTGTGGACGTGGCAGGACCTTTACAAGCAAACTATCAGAATCCGGGCAATCTCCGGAAATGCTTGTGGTCAGTGTAAACCATTGATTTGAAGCCGGGGAAACAGATATACTATTGGAAAAACGATCTCTGACGAAAATACTATCCCTGGGCGACCATTCAAAGGTAAGAGGAGTACTGCTGGGCGTGGTGCTAAAGGATGCAGAAGCATTCATGACGAGTGTGTCGCCAATGCATATTATGGAAGTATCTCGCTGAATTGCAGCAATGGGGCTAGGTTTGACAATGACTGTTGTTTGTGCAGTTGCCGAAGGGCATCCTGCATTTGAAAATGCACGGAAACTGTAAGTTGTTGTGGTATCAGGTGAAGCCAATGGGCGTTGGCTGGATGGTGTACTCAGGTTTTTCGAGGGAGTCCATTGGTAGGTAAAAGGCGATATTTCAGTGGCCTCACTGAAAGCTAGTGCCTCTAGTCTTATTGTATCTCCTAGACATATGGATTGTTCGCTGGGTGTTGTAACTGTAGGAATGGGTTTGACAGTTATGGTCGTATTGGAGGCTTTGCTGGCGCATCCATTCTCTATGACGACCAGCGAATAGACTGTGGCGATTTCAGGACTTACAATGGGATTGGCTATGGTGGAATCATCGATATAGCCTGTTTCTGTCGGAGTCCATCTATATTGAAATGTATTTCTGCCACCCTCAGCTATTCCGCTGAGTTGCACAGTATCACCCAGACAAATACTGGTATCTGTACCTGCTAATGCAGTAGGTAGCGGTTGGATCCGGATATCGACAGCAGTTAAGGTATCGCTGGGATCAAATTCGCTGGAACAGCCATTGATCGAGGTAGCTCTAAGGTAGTAGGTTGTGTTTTCTTTAGGGAAAACAAGCGGATTGGCTACAGTTGTATCACTGATGGATATATTGGGAGACCACTTATATAAAAATGGACCTGGAGCCAGATTATCACTGGCAGGTTTACCCAGTAGTAATTTTCCTGGACCATTTTCACAAATAAACAAATCCGGTCCTGCATCGACCCTGGGCTTGGGGTTGACACGAACTTTAATCGAATCTATGTTACTCAAGCATCCATTTTCGGTAGTTGTCAGCAAGTAATAGGTAACACGCTGAGGAAGTTCTGATACTACAGGATTTACGAGTGGATTTTGTGATTGTCTATTATCGATTCCCCAGGAACTTTCATCTGGGAGATTTGAAAACCAGGTGAAAGTATCATTTCCCGATCCTCCTTCTATATTAGCATTGAGACGTATTCCCTCCTCACCTTCGCAGAAGCTGGTATCTCTACCTGCATCCACACTTGCAATGGGAAGATCCAGAATGTTGATAGACTGAGAATCAGTAGCTACACAGCCTTTGTAAGTTACAGTTAATTTGACAGTTTGATCACCGGCTATCTCATAGCTCGTACAGAGGGGATCTTTGAGGATTGATTGTGCTGGAATACCATTGGCACCAAAGTTCCATTCAAATCGTTGAGCATTCCCCAATATTTCCCCTTGGTAGATAGGTCTTACACAGGCATCTTTGCAGAAGGTATCACCGAGCAGTTCAAAATTTGCAGAAGGAGTTTCTGCCAGTTCGAATGAGATCTGATCGCCCCGGGTACATCCATCTTTGGAGATAATTAGGGAAACTGTTTTGATTCCAGGTCGGGAGTAGATGATATTTTCAAGTGTCATGTCATCACTTGAGCTTGAGGATGCATCTGAACCGAGATTCCATCGATAAGTGTCTACAGAGACACTATCCAGAGGTGAGAAACTGAGGTTATGTCCATCGAAGCACTGATCTCCCACGGGATTGATCTTGACTTCGGGTGCTATTCCTACATTGACACTTGAGCAAAAAGTCTCATGTGTACAGATAGAATCGGTTACAGTAAGACATACCTCCTTTACGCCTGCTTCATCCCAGTGCACGTTGAGAGGTCCGGGCCCGTCGACATCTCCGGTTACTGTCGCATTGTCGCCAAAATCCCACTGGAAGGTATCATCTGGACCGGCAGTTCCTATATAATTGAATTGTCCTGAAGTACCTGCACAAAGGTTCGTAGGACCTGAAAAGGCAGACAGTGGTTTATTTTTGATAAAGATATTAGCCGCATCAGTAGCTTGACACAGATTTTTATCGGTTTCAGTTAGAAAAATCGTCAATCGTTGATCCTGAGCTACCTCTACTTGGAGTAGGGGAGCAGCTACGGTCGAATCACTAAGACCTGTACCAGGTCTCCAGCGATAGTTGATCGCATCAGGAATACGAGTATGATCGAGCATGAAAGGTTCACCTTCACAAATTGTAGTATCTATATTCAGATTTAAAACAGGTAAGTCTTTGACTAGCAGCTCTACAGTATCATTTATGCCCAAGGAATTGCTAATGAGCCGGATCGTTTCAGTTCCTTCTTCCAGGGAATCCAGAACTGGAATAATCCTAAGATTCACAGAATCACGTCCTGCAGGGATGACTACCTGTGCTACATTCACCTGTTCATAGTCTATACCGTTGGTAGCAGTACCGGAGAGTGTAATAGTAAATGTTTGTTCGAAAAAGCTATTTCCTGTTTTAAAAAATGTAAAAATACCATCTACACAGCCTTCTACAGCTTCAGCTGAATAGGGATTATTGATGTTTCGGGCAATGATGTTCAGCGTATCACTTTCGTCGCGCTGTGCTTGTAATCCTTGTATTTCCCCAAAAAGTCCGCCCCAAATCAGCGCGATCCAGAGCTTACTCCAGAAAAATGGTTTCATCCACCTACTGTTTTATATTTATATCCTTCATGGTCCAGGGTTTGTTTAACTTTTTCCCGAAAATCTCCCTGAAGTAATATTTCGCCGTTTTTGACTGAGCCACCACATCCACACAGACTTTTCAATTCTTTTCCCAGCGCTTTCAGGTCTTCTTCTGTCCCTTCAAAGTTATAAACTTTAGTCACAACTTTATTTCCTTTTAGACGCTGGAGCGTGATTAGCAGGTTTTGCTGGGAAGGTGGAAGTGTTTCTACTTCCGCTAGCAAGTCTTCTTCATACTCATAATCCGGGTCAGTCGAAAAGACTATTCCTGATTTTTTGTTTTTGTTTTTCGCCATAAGTATTTGCGTATAGGCCTCCATAAATAGATTAGGGGGATTAGTAATATAATAAATGGCCAAATATTTACCAGACCAATAATAAACAATAGTAAGTTGTGCCAACCATTTTCAAGTCCCTGGGCAATTTTACTTCCAAATTGGAATCCCCGGCTGGTCTTTTCATATAGGGTCAGCTGTAAGGTAGCCATAGCTACCTGGTTCTGGAGATATTTTAGTCTCCCTTCGATAGATTCTATTTCTTCTCTGTGTTTACCTAGTTGCTCTTCGATGGCGAGTATCTCAGAAACATGATTTGCTTCAGAAAGAAGGTTGATGTAGCGGGATTCCAGTTCTTTTTTATTCTTCAATCTGGCCTGGACGTCAATATACTCTTCGGTAACATCGACGACCTTTACCTGCTTATACGTTACTACCGGGATCAGGGACAAAAGATCCCCTACCATTTTGTCAAAATGGTCAGAAGGGATACGTAGCGTAATCTGCTGTTCTATACGCGAAGAATAGTTATACTGATTCTCCTCGGCGATGTAAGCCTCATAGGTTTGAATTAGCTGATCAATCTGCTTCCGGGTATTATTCAGGCTAGCGGTTTCCAATTTGATCTCTCCGGTTTTGATAAGGTGTTTGGAAGTTTGACGGGTTTGTTGCGGAACGGGTTGTTCTGGATCGGTGTAAGATCTATCAGCATAGGATTCCTGTTTTTGAGGATTACAGGCTGAGATGAAACCTGTCATCAAGCACAAGAGTGAAATCGCGATCAGTTTATAATTTAGGTGAAGGAGGTATGTATTCCCGTAGCATGTCTCGTTCCGGAATGTAAAATTTGAGTTTGTATCATTCATTTCCATCATTTGAAGTGTCAAAGATTTAACGGACATATTCAAGGTTGTGTGGCTTCGATTAGCTGATAGAGACATTTTTTTAGGAAGGGTACAACGGCATATTCACTGAAGGGGTAGTTGCATTTGTTATAGGATTTTACAGCGGTAATACCTCTGAGGGTATTGGTGAGGAATACCTCATCTGCTTTGGCCATAAATCCTGATTTAAACTTGCGCTCATGAACTCGAATTTTAAGGTTTTTGCAAAGCTGTATGATTTGGTTTCTCATGATACCATTGGTACATCCGGTTTCGAGCGAAGGGGTATGTACCTGTTGCTGTTTGACTACAAAGATATTGGCTTGACTGGTTTCTGCTATGTACTGATTACCGAAAAGTACCACGTCATCTACTTCTCTTGATTGGGCAAATTTGGCTGCCATGATGTAGGGAAGTGCACTCGCAGTTCTAAAACCAGATACCAGGCCAAATGTAAGGGGTATAGCCTTATAGTCAATCAATGAGAGGAATATTTTGGCGTTGAAATCATAATAATCAGGTTTGAGGGAGTATCCTTCCATGAGATAGTAAGGATGATCATCAAGTGGCTTAAAGGCCCCTGTCCCAGCGCGATATATGTGAATCCTGATACGTCCGTGTTGATAAATTTGGTTGATCTGGATTAAGCGTTCAAGTTCCTGTATCAGGAGGGATCGTAATGATTGTGTATTAAATTTAAACTGCAAAAAAGTAAGTCCCCTGATCAATCTCTCCATGTGTTCTTTCAGAAACAAGGGCTTACCTTTGAATACCCTGATGGATTCATAGATACCATCACCAAAGAGGAAACTGCGATTGAGAAGTGTGATTTCTGGAGCTCCAGGTTCCAGGGTCTGTCCATTTAATATGATCATATGCTAGCAGATAAGATGCACATTTTATGCCTTATGGTAAAAAAAGAAAGTTTAGGCATTTGTATAGAAACAAAACTTCAATATATTCGTGATTTTAGTAAAAGCTTGAACAATCAATTCAAAATTGTAGTTTTGTAACATAATCATTAAAATTAAAAAGATATGTTTCCTCCACAATATCCATCAGAAATTGTCACACCCATGCGTGCAGAGTTAGTAGATGCAGGAGTCCACGATTTGGCTACTCCTGAAGAGGTAGATGAGGTTCTTGCAGAATCTGGAACTACCCTGGTAGTTGTTAACTCAGTTTGTGGTTGTGCAGCTGGGACTATGCGTCCCGGTGTAGTACATGCTTTGAATCATGAAGTTCAACCAGACCGTGTTGTCACGGTATTTGCGGGAGTAGCTCATGAAGCTACTAAAAAAGCACGTGAATACATGTTGCCTTATCCACCTTCATCTCCATCCATAGCCTTGTTTAAAGATGGAAAGCTCGTTCACATGGTGGAGCGTCATCACATTGAAGGTCGTCCTGCTCAGATGATCGCTATGAATCTGGTAGCGGCTTTTGATGAATACTGCAGCTAGCAGTACGCTAAATCAATAACTTGAAAGAGGTTGTCTAACTGACCTGCGTATCATAGATTTGATATGTAGGTGACCAGATGACCTCTTTTTACTTTTTTATTTACCCAATATTCAACTACTTCCAGCATGAGCCAGGTCTTAATGGCACACTCTGTTTTACTTTTGGTGACGCTTTTTTATGGGTTTAACTACTTTATAGCTAAAAATATCTTTGTTGAGGTTTCCCCATTTGCCTTGATCGCGATCAGAGGATTGGGAGGGTTGTTGTTTTTCTCGATCGTAGGATTAGGGTTTATCAGAGAGAAGGTCAAACGCGAAGATATACCACAGTTTGCGCTGGCGGGAGCTTTAGGAGTAGGAATCAATCAGTTGCTTTTTCTGTGGGGGTTGTCCAAGACCACGGAAGTCAATGCTTCTGTGCTGATGACAATGGTTCCTATTTTTGTGTTACTAGTCGCATCATTACTGAAGTATGAAAGACTTACCTGGCTCAAGGCAACAGGCATTATCATATCTTTTTTAGGTGCACTTCTACTAAGTTTAAATGGAAGAAGTATGGTGATAGGGGATCATACGCTTTTAGGTGATGCAATGGTTGTATTTAATACAGCTTGTTATGGATCTTATCTGGTTTTGATCCGCCCTTTAAGTAGAAGATATAATCCTTTTACATTGATTATGGGTATTTTTTGGTTTGGTAGTCTGATTACTGTGCCGGTGGGGATTCCTGCGATCATTCATACCGACTGGCTCAATGTATCTACAGAAGCCATCTGGGGCATTGTATTTGTCATAGTATGTATTACCTGGGCTGCTTACGGGTTAAATGCCTGGGCACTGAAATATGTCCCTTCTTCACAGGTAGGGGTTTATATTTATCTCCAGCCCGTAGTAGTAGCTATTCTGGCTCCATTTCTGACTGACAGTGGGATCACGATCTGGCAGTTTTTTTATATGGTGTTGGTGATGATGGGGGTATACCTGGTTTCAAGGAAGAAAGTTCCTGTTTTTAAGCATTCCTGATGCATAAGCAAATATTACGTCTGGCTATTCCCAATATCTTGAGTAATCTGTCTGTCCCTTTACTAGGTATGGTGGATACAGCCCTGATGGGAAGAATGGACAATCCACTGTATCTTGGAGCGATCGCTTTGGGAAGTGTCGTTTTCAGCTTTCTGTACTGGGGCTTTGGTTTTCTAAGGATGGGAACAACAGGGTTGACAGCGCAGGCTTATGGAAAAAAGCGGAATGACGAGACCGTGATGGTATTGGGAAGAGGTCTGAGTATCGCGCTTGTAGGAAGTATATTGCTGATACTTCTTCAAGTTTGGATCGAGCCAATCAGTTTTCGTTTGCTGGCAGGCGGAAAAGAGGTAGAAGCACTGGCCAGAGAATACTTTCGCATACGGATCTACGCTGCTCCAGCTACACTGGCCTTATATGCATTTCACGGTTGGTTTCTGGGCTTACAAAATGCGCGTTATCCCATGTGGTTGACCTTATTTGTCAATATCTGCAATATCGTATTCAACATGGCATTGATTTATGGATGGGGTATGAAGTCAGATGGCGTCGCATTAGGAACAGTCATGGCTCAATACTGTGGCCTGATTATGGCTATTGGTATGCTTATGTACCGCTATAAGTACTACCTTAAGCACTGGAGCTTGGAGTTATTCCGGGATACAGCAGATATCAGACAGTTTTTCAGCGTAAATGCAGATATTTTTGTCAGAACTGTATGTCTGATTTTTACGTTTGCTTATTTCACTTCAATGGCAGCCAGTCTGGGGTCTGACATACTTGCAGCCAATCAGATTTTATTGCAATATTTTTATCTAATGTCTTTTGGCGTGGATGGTTTTGCATTTGCTGCAGAGAGTCTGGTAGGTAGATTTAAAGGGTCTTCAGAATCTGAAAAACTTCAGCAAGCCATACGAGGACTAGTCATGTGGGGGATGGGGATCGGCATAGTATTCTCTTTAATATATCTATTGGCTGGTTCATCATTATTATGGTTGTTTACAGACCAGGAAACCGTCATTCACACGGCAAAGGAATATGTAAAATGGCTGGCATTGATTCCTGTATTGGGAGCTGCTGCCTTTATGTGGGATGGCATCTATATAGGGGCTACCGCTACGCGAGCGATGCGTAATACCATGTTATTGTCAACAATGGTATTTTTCTTTCCCCTGGCTTATGGGGGGGTAGGGATATGGGGCAACCATGCACTGTGGTTGTCAATGGCTGTCTTTATGGCCTCGCGTAGTATCCTGCTTACCCTGCTATCAACACGAGAAATATTTCAAAAAGCGTTGATCTAGGTTGAAAATTTCCACAAAGCTCAATAAGTAATTTGAAAAATAACTACCAATCATAGGTTTCTTTGAGGGAAAGATACAATCTCCAGTCATTTATTTTAAAAAATTAATATATAAATATAGGGACATTGCTATCATATGAAATTTTTATATCTTTAGTATAAATCTTTCAGGCATATGTAACTTTCAGACTACTAATCTATATTAATTATACTGTACACTGTTTTAGCAACCATTTACAAACCTAAATAACTACCAAACCTTATGAATCACAATTTATTACTATGCTGCTGTCTTATGCTATGGGGGTATATCAACCTCAGCGCACAGACAAACGTGACTGGCAAAGTCATCAATGAAGATGACGATCCACTTGTAGGCGCAAATGTATTGGTCAAAGGAACTACTGTGGGTTCACTTACAGATACTGACGGTGAGTTTACCCTGACGAGCATCGCAGAGGATGCAGTCCTCGTTGTCAGCTATCTGGGCTATGTAAAAAAAGAAGTCCTTGTCAACAATCAAAGCGAATTGACAATCCAACTGGAAGTAGATGAAACATCGTTGGATGAAGTAGTCGTCATGGGGTATGGAACGCAAAAGAAATCAGATGTGACAGGCTCTGTAGCAAAGGTAGATGCAGAAGAGCTCATGGAGCGACCCGTTACAAACGTCACCCAGGCTTTGCAGGGTAGAGTTGCTGGTGTCGAGGTGCTCAACACTTCCCCTGCACCTGGCAATAATGCCCGCATACGGATTAGGGGAATTAACAGCCTGAATACCAATAAGGAGCCTCTAGTCGTAGTCGATGGCATCATTGGTGTCGATTTGGGCGTGATCAATCCCAATGACATAGAGTCGCTGGAAGTGCTCAAAGATGCATCTGCCACAGCTATCTATGGGGCGAGAGGTGCCAATGGTGTTATTATCGTTACGACAAAAAGAGGTAACTCAGGTAGCCCCCGGGTTGAGTACAATGGATTTGTTACATTTGCTTCTCGCAGAGGATCTGTGGAGACACTAGATGCAGAAGGATTCATGAAAGTGTGGAATGAAGCTTATTCCAATGCAGAAAAGTATGATCCTATTGGATTCGAACAGGGAAAATATTCCACATTCGATCCGGCAGATTACCCTAGGTTATTTGATGAGGCAGGTAATCCCATTTACGACACCAACTGGGAGGATGAAGTATATCGCAACACTGTTTCTTCTAATCATAACATTTCGATTAATGGTGGCACGGAGCAAACCCAGTATTATCTGTCAGTCAATTATGCGGATGATAATGGGATCATGATCAACTCGTCCAATGACCGTTACTCAGCAAAGTTGGCATTGGACAGCAAAGTAACCGACAGGCTGACAGTGGGAGCAAGTATTTTAGGAGTTAGAAACATTCAGAATTCTATACATGAATCTAACGGAGCGCTGAATGTACCTCGTTTGGTCGTGGAAATGGTACCGATCCTGCCCGTAAAGTATCCCGACGGAACGTGGAGTAAAAACAATGATTTTTATTCTTCTGCTGAAGGGGATAATCCCGTACGTGTAGCCCAGGAGCGGTACTCAAACCGGACTACTAATCAGTTGTATGGAGATGCATTTCTCGAGGTCAAGATTCTGGATAATCTGACATTCAGAACACAGTTCAGCTCGATTTTGGACAATTTCAAGCGAAACTTTTATTCGGGACGCGAGCTGCGAAATCTATCTGCTGATCAAAGAGGTAGAGCAGAAGTATATTCCCGTACCAGGTTGTACTGGCAGAGTGAAAACTACCTTACCTGGGATCAGGACTTTGGCAGACTGTCGTTGGTCGGTCTGTTGGGGGCTTCCTGGTTGAAAGATGAAAGTGAGGACCTTCGGGTTTATGCAGAAAATTTTCTGGATGATTTCTATCAGTGGCGGAATCTTTCAGCAGCAGGCAATATACCTCAGGGAGGTATTTTTGGCAATACCAATGGATACCAGATCAACTCATATTTTACGCGTTGGAGCATGAACTTTGATCAGCGCTACTTGTTGACCTTCACAGGTCGGTACGATGGCTCATCCCGCTTTGGGAAAAATAATAAATATGCATTTTTTCCATCTGTTGGGGTGGCTTGGCGCATTTCTGAAGAGCCCTTCTTTCAAAGCTCGCTCATTTCTAATCTGAAACTGAGAAGTAGCCTCGGATTTACAGGCAATCAGGAGTTTGGCTCATTTGAGTCTCTTCAGATTCTGAGTACGTCCAATGTACTATTTGGAGATGGGCTGGAGACTGCTCTGTTCCGGAGTAGCTTCGGTAATGAAGACCTGCAGTGGGAGACGACTCGCCAGATTGATATTGGGCTGGAGTTGGAACTTCTGCAGGGTCGCTTCAACATGGAAGTAGATGTTTACCGCAAAAAAACAGATGATCTGCTGCTCAGTGCTCCATTGCCCTATACAGTAGGGGTGAACTCGGTCAGGAGAAATATCGGAAGTGTGCAAAATCAAGGGCTGGAGATCTCTTTAGGTGCAAGGATTATTGAGCGTCCCAGCTTTTCCTGGGATATGCGAGTCAACTGGGCGGCTAATCGCAATGAGGTATTGGAGTTGGTTAACAACAATGCAGACATCTTCCCGGGTCCCTGGTTTCTGGGCCAGACCAACATCATCCGGGTAGGAGAACCTATCGGTTCTATCTGGGGAAAAACCCGTTTGGGAACATGGGATATAGATGGGGCAGAAGAAGCAGGGCGCTATAACAGACTTCCGGGAGATTTGAAGATTAAGGATCTTAACGAAGATGGACAGATCAATCGGGATGATGAGACCATCATCGGGCAGATGTATCCAGATTGGGTTGGAAACATCACCAATCAATTCAAGTTCAAGCGTTTCGATTTACTTATGGAGTGGAGATTCTCCGTCGGCAATGATGTGATCAACGCCACCAAACACTCTGCAGAAGACCGCCAGACCCTGACTAATAGTCTGGCAACAGTACTGGATGCATGGACTCCTGAAAATCAAGACACCTACATTGCTGAGGCAAGAGCCTGGGGTACCTATTACACGACTAACATGGACACCTGGTGGGTGGAGGACGGCTCTTTTGCGCGTTTACAAAACCTGGCCATCGGATACAATTTTGCCCCTGGGCTCCTACAAAATGTAGGCATCTCAAATCTTAGGACGTATGTCTCAGGGACCAACTTGCTATTATTCACAGATTATACCAATTATGATCCCGAGGTAGAAACGTATGGATATTCGCATGCAATTGGACTAGATTTTTATCCTTATGCTAAACCTCGCTCTATCATTGTTGGAGCCAATGTATCATTTTAATAAAAGTATCTAGAATCAATAATATTTTAAATATTAATTTTTTATAAAAAATATATTATGAAAAAATATAATTATTACCACATAGTTTTTATGTTCTTGATGGTCGGTGGTTTCCTCTCCTGCGATGAGTTTCTAGAAGAAGATCCCAACGAATTCACAACTGAAGCTAATTTGACGAGCCGGGAAGTAGCGAGTGCTTATGCCAACAGTGCATACACAGAGCTCGGTGTCCTGGCGATGGGATCTTCAGGTTGGGGAGGCTCTACACTGGGTATGCTCGAATACATGACTGGGAAGGCGACAGGAGTTCCACAAACAGAAGCTTTTCGATTTAACGAACTGAGATTTGATGACAATGCTTTTTACATCAACGACTACTGGAGAAGATTGTATCGGGGTGTGCAAAACACCAACCTGGCCATAGAGAAAATCCCGGAGTTTGACATCCTTTCTGAGCAGGAAAAGACCATTTTTCTAGCTGAGATTCGTACTATGCGTGCCTTTTACTACTTCATACTGGTAAAAATATTTGGAGATGTTCCCAAGATTGCGGAAGTAACTGCCTCACTCGACGAAATTGAGGCATCGAGATCACCTGTCAAAGAGATCTATGACGAGATCATTATCCCCGATCTTTTGTTTGCTGAGAGTTCTGCTTTGCCTATGTCAGACAATAGTGGAAGGGTATCAATGGGCTTTGTCAAGACGCTGCTAGCGGATGTGTATCTGACTTATGCAGGGTATCCAGTCAGAGGAGGAGACGAAAGTTATGCTGCTGCTGCACAAAGGGCACGAGAGGTCATTGAAAGTGGAGCTTTTGAGCTCTTTTCCAGCTATGAAGAATTGAGAAATCCCAGCATGGAGAATAGTGGGGAAATCGTTTTTCAGATCCAGTTTGACAAATCCAATAGTTCCAATCCCATTACGCCCAGATGCCTCCCACTGGGATTGGATATCAGTGCTGCTTATGCCGATGAATATGGAGGAATTGTTCCACATCCAGATTTTGTCAGTTCCTTTCCTGAGGGAGATCTGAGAACTGCCAACGGAAATTTTTTCATGTATGAATACCTTCCCAATAGGCCCGATGCCCGTCTCAAATCATTAGGGGGACCTTATATTCAAAAATACTACGATCAACCTGCCGTAGATGAGGATGCACGATCTGAGGTAAACTTCACAATCTACCGATTAGCCGACGCAATGCTTCTATATGCCGAGGCTAGCAATCGTGCCAACCAGGGACCTGATGCAATGGCGGTGGAAATGGTCAACATGATACGGAGTCGTGCAGGTTTGCCTGAGATTTCCACTATGTCATTCGAGGAGTTTGAGCAGGAAGTCTGGTCGCAACGGTATTTTGAATTGTGTTTTGAAGGTAAAATGTGGTTTGATATGATTCGCACGCGTAAAATTCGAGATGAAGCGACTCAGCAATTCGTAGACTATGTGGGATATACAAATCTGTATGGGGGAGTATATGAGGAAAAACATCTCCTAATGCCAATTCCCGTGAGAGAATTGGATAACAACAGTGCGCTCACACAGAACCCAGGATATTAATTGCTGTAATTGTAATACATATTGAGATCAAGAGGAAGTCTGTTTTCAGGCTTCCTCTTAATTTTTTGGGAGCAAAAAAACATAGTCATATTCACGCTATGCTGTTAGGCGCTTTCTTATCCAATGGCTAGTACTATTCCGGTTAATCGCTTCAAAAATTGTTTTATATTGATCACTAATCCCGTGTGAAGTGAGAACAAACTTCCAAACAGATGCAATATGGAACATATCCCAACGATTATTGATCAGACAGAAATCACAGCAGCTGCAGAACGCATAAAACCTTACATTCACCGTACTCCTATACTTACAAGCAAGTGCATAGATGAAATCTCAGGTGCGCAAATCTTGTTTAAGTGTGAAAATTTTCAGAAGATAGGTGCCTTTAAGATCAGAGGTGCTCTTAATACGATATTTTCTCTGCAAGAGGAAGCATGTGGCAAGGGAGTCGCTACGCATTCTTCGGGTAATCATGCTCAGGCAGTAGCATTAGGAGCAAAGCTCAGGTATACATCGGCATGGATCGTAATGCCCAGGACAGCACCCAAAGTCAAACGTGCGGCCGTTGAAGGGTATGGAGCAACAGTGATAACTTGTGAACCTACATTGGAGGCCCGGGAGTCTACCTTGCAGAAAGTTGTTGAAGAGACTGGTGCGGTCTTTATCCATCCCTACAACGACTGGCGAGTGATTGCAGGACAAGCTACAGCTGGGATGGAATTAATCGAAGATACTGATTTGCTGGATATACTCATGGCACCGGTCGGAGGGGGAGGCTTGCTCAGTGGCACAGCGCTTTCCAGCCATTATTTTTCACCGAGTACGCAGGTTATTGGCGCAGAACCTGCAGGTGCAGATGATGCTTATCGGAGTTTTACTTCTGGAACCCTCATGCCCAGTATAGATCCCAAAACGATAGCTGATGGCTTGTTGACTTCTCTGGGAGACAAAACCTTCACAGTTATCAGACAATATGTAGATGACATACTTACGGTTGAAGAGGATCTGATCATCGAAGCCATGCGACTCATCTGGGAACGCATGAAGATTATCATTGAACCTTCGTGCGCTGTGCCATTGGCTGTTGTGTTGAAGTATCCAGAGCGTTTTGCAGGTAAAAAAGTAGGGATCATTATCACAGGAGGTAATGTAGATCTTGATAAACTGCCGTTTTAGAAGAACGAGGATGATAGACAAGCGATGATTGCGATAAAAGATCATTATTCGCGAATAATCTTATCTTTACATTCCAAAAAATTACTGCATAAAACGTGGAAATTAACATAGGTATCATCAACGTTTCAGATCGAGCCAGTAAGGGTATATATGAGGATATACCCGGTAAAGCGATCAAACAAACCCTTACAGAATATATCACTTCACCCTGGGAGGCCGTGTACCGGGTTATTCCTGATGAGCAGGATCAGATTGAGCAAACCCTGATCGAAATGGCTGATCAGGAGGGTTGTTGTCTGATTGTAACTTCAGGCGGGACGGGCCCAGCGCTACGAGATGTAACACCAGAAGCGACAGAAGCCGTTTGTCAAAAGATGATGCCTGGATTTGGGGAGTTGATGCGACGGGAGAGTTTGAGGTATGTACCTACTGCCATATTGTCCCGCCAGACGGCAGGTATCAGGAATCAGACACTCATTATCAATTTACCTGGCAAACCCAAAGCTATCCGGGAGTGTCTTGATGCTGTTTTTCCGGCTGTACCGTATTGTATTGATCTCATAGGCGGTCCTTATCTGGAGTGCGATGAAACGGTTATCAAACCATTTAGACCAAAGTCCTGAAGAAAGATTCATACATTATGTTAAATTTGTACCCTGAATAAAGCAACTAGTGGGAACAAACGGGTTATGAAAGTAACAATATGCAGAAAAGCATTTTTCAATGCTACACATAGATTACACAATCCCAGATGGAGCCAGGAAAAAAACGAACAGGTATTTGGCGTTTGTAACAGTAAAAATTACCACGGGCATAATTATGAGCTGATTGTGAAACTTACGGGGGAGGTAGATCCTGAGACAGGCTTAGTTATGGATCTGAGAGATCTCTCAGAGATTATCGATGAGCATGTGAAGTCGCGCTATGATCACAGAAATCTGTTTGAAGATGTGGAGGATTTCAGGGAAATCAATCCCAGTACAGAAAATATGGCTATTAAAATCTGGGAGATTCTTAGGGGAACAATTTCCGAAAAGTACGATATCCATATTACCCTGTACGAGACTATGAAAAACTTTGTCGAGTACAGTGGTCCTGATCACGGAAATCAATGATTTTGTTGAACTACCAGCACAAATTGAGCTAAAAAAATATAGTTTTGTCCGTCGAAAACACAGGATAGCTACAACACCAGATTATGGATCATAAAAATTCCTATAGAGAGCGTTTTCCAGTTTATATTTTCAATTCACTTACCCGGCAGAAAGAGATATTTACGCCCATTAACAGGGGTCATGTTGGCATGTATGTATGTGGACCTACAGTATATGGTGATCCCCATCTCGGACATGCCCGCGCAGCCATTACATTTGATTTGGTTTTCAGGTATTTTCGCTTTTTGGGGTATAAGGTTCGATATGTCCGCAATATTACAGACGTAGGCCATCTTGAAGATGAGGTGAACGAAGAGGGGGAAGATAAGATATTGAAAAAAGCACGCCTTGATCAGCTGGAACCGATGGAGATTGTACAATATTATACCAACCGGTACCACGATGCAATGGCTATGCTCAATACGCTACCTCCAAGTATTGAAAGCACGGCGACTGGTCATATCAGTGAACAGATCCAGATGGTGCAGCAGATTCTGGAAAATGGATGGGCCTATGAGGTTGATGGATCTGTGTATTTTGATCTGGAAAAGTATAGTAAATCTCATGATTATGGAACTCTATCTGGAAAAGTACTCGAAGAATTACAGAGTGGTAGCCGTACGCTGGACGGTCAGAGTGAGAAACGTGGTACGCATGATTTTGCATTGTGGAAAAAGGCAAAGCCTGAACACATCATGCGTTGGCCTTCTCCTTGGGGATGGGGGTTTCCAGGTTGGCATATTGAGTGTACAGCGATGAGCACTAAGTATCTAGGGGTTCCATTTGATGTTCATGGAGGTGGACTTGATCTCCAGTTTCCTCATCACGAAGCAGAAATCGCTCAATGTAAAGCAGTATATGGAAAGCCTCAGGCCAATTACTGGATGCACAACAACATGCTGACCATTGATGGTGAGAAGATGAGTAAGTCCAAAGGTAACTTTATCACACTTGAGCAATTGTTTAAAGGCGATCATGAGCTACTGGAGCAGGCTTATCATCCCGTAACGGTAAGGTACTTCATGTTGCAAGCTCATTATCACAGTCCGATAGACTTTTCCAATTCTGCTTTGCAAGCAGCAGAAAAAGGGTTAAAACGACTTATGCAAAGTCTGAAGTTACTGGATAGTATTACATATCCGCCAGTTACTGCTCCTGATGAGGAGTTGGAAAAAGAATTGATGAACATGGCAGATACCTGCTACAGGGAAATGAGCGATGATTTCAATACTGCGAAAGTTCTAGCAGCATTATTTGAAATGTCTACCAAGATCAATGCTTTGTATCACGGGCAGATCTTGATCCAGAAGGTTTCATCTGAGGTATTTGATTATTTCAAGACCACCTATGCTGAATTTTTGCTGGACGTGCTGGGCCTCAAGTCTGAGGATGAAGGTGAGGATCAGGAACGTGTGTCAGGACTGATAGAATTGCTGATTGAGATTAGAAAAAGTGCCCGTAAGAATAAGGATTTTCAGACTTCTGATCAGATCAGAGATGATTTAAAATCTCTTGGTGTGTTACTTAAGGATGAAAAAAGCGGAGAAACGACCTATACTTTTGAGTAACATCAGGTTATTTATATATTTGTCGAAATAACTATATTTTTAACAAAATATTTTCTTAGTTACCGGCTGTACAAATCCTTACCTGTTTCATTATGAAAAAGACATATCTCATGGCAATTGCCATCCTACCCATATTTTTTGCCCTAATTGTTACATTTACTCAAAAAGAAGAAAGAACCTATGACAAGGTAGAGGTTGAACACGCCTCAATTGAGGAGATCTCAGAAGATGAGAATGAGTTGTACGGATTTGATCTCGACTCGCTAGATGTCTTAGAGGAGGTAATCCGCGTCAATCAAAATCTGGGTGAAATCCTTAATCAATATCATGTTTCTCCCGCTACCATTGCCCGTATTGCGCAAATACCCCAAAAATTATTTAATGTGCGTGCCTTGAGAGCTGACAAGTCCTATACGCTTATCACTTCAAGAGATTCATTGTCCAAGGCCCTTGGGTTTGTATATCATCCCAACCCCATCGAGTACATAGTACTGGATTTTTCAGATTCTCTTGAAGTCTACAAGGGTATGAATCCCGTGGATACCATTAAGCATTCACTCGGAGGTAAGATATCGTACTCGTTGTACGAATCATTAATGGCGCAAGGGGGCTCACCAGCTATTGTCAACCAATTGTTTGATATTTTTGCATGGGATATAGACTTTTGGGCCCTACAGCCTGGTGATACTTATCGTATCCTATACACTACATATGAGGTAAATGGAGAAGATGCAGGGTTTGGGAAAATTATCTGTGCCAGCATAGAGCATGAAGGAAAACCTTACTATGCATTTGGGTATGATCAGGATGAGGGCAATGGTTGGGAGTATTTTGATTCACATGGCAAAAGTCGGCAGGGAGTATTTTTGCGAGCACCACTTCAATATACCCGTATCAGTTCACGCTTTTCACATAGCAGGTTTCATCCCATACTCAAAAGGAATCGCCCACATTACGGAGTAGATTTTGCGGCTCCCAGGGGCACACCTGTACATGCGATAGGTGACGGGAAAGTGGAATTTGCCGGATATAGTGGTGGAGCAGGCAATATGGTCAAGATCCGACATTTTGAAGGATTCGTGTCCGGATACCTACATTTGAATGGATATGCAAGTGGTATCAAGAGTGGTACAACCGTCAGGCAGGGACAAATAATTGGTTATGTAGGTAGTACGGGTTTATCTACAGGGCCTCATCTCGATTTCAGAATATGGAAAAATGGTACTCCCATTGATCCATTGAGATTAGCTAAACCTAAATCTGGTGAAGTTTGCAAGGAGTTAATGCCAAACTTCTTATGTCGAAAAGATATTTTGAAAGAGAAATTGGCAAATATTGAAATTGAGGAGTTTTCCAGTGTAGCATTGGAGGATTAAGAGGAAGAAAATGTAGTGAATTAATTTATTTCGACAATATGTATTGAGCCCAGGTCTGTCTCACAAATGATCATGGAAGCTCCTTTTGGACTGCGTCTGTAGGAACTATTGGCGTATACTTTATCTGAAAGTTGCTCAAAACTACCACTAATTTTTGCGTGGCTAAACATGCCATTTCGAAGAGTGATTTTAACAGGTTGTTGTTGCTTGATACGTATTGTACAATCCCCGGTTCCACTCATGATATGTACATTAGTAGCGGGTTTGTAGCCAATACCCATGGATATTTCTGTATTTCCCATATCATTGCGAATATTGATAACCTCAGCGCGTGCATACTCAATATTTTCCAGCTTAATGTTGGCAGAGGCAACGTGTATTTCCATTTGATGCATATCTGTTTTGTTAGGAGATGAATACGTGATATGCACATCTGACATAGCAGACTGTACACGAAGGTTGTTGAGTGTCATTTGAGAGAGGTCGATTTTGGAAGAACCAGAACCCATGTTTATCCAGAGATTAGTGGGAATGTTAGGATCTCCGGTATACATCGCTGTGTAGGTCTCTTTTTCTTCATAACTCAGGGCTTTAGGGATGGCCATTCTAGCATTGAAGGTCTGAGGATGCTGATTTTTTTCTATGGAGTAGGTAAGGTACACGTTTCCAAAAGAGTCCTTTCTAGTTTGTTGTTGCTGCGTAAGGCTTTGTTCGTGAGTTTGAAGCTGGGTGACGATATGGCCGCATTGCTCGGCTGGCTTTACATATATGTTGCCTGAGGGGCTGTTGATCTTAAGAAAGAGATGGTTGTAATAGTCATGGGTAGGAATTGTATCGATTTCCTGGTAGGTCTGTGTAGATCCTGTAACATATATCAATATGGATATCATTAAGGTCCCTGCTATTTTCATACTACTGAATATTATGTTAGATATTGATATAATTAGTTTTGTTTATAGGGATCATTTCAGCTTTACGAGGATTTTTGAAAAGAGTTTGGGTGAAGAATACCAAGCACCATAGATACATATAGCTATATGTGCCAATGAGTGATTCATTCTTCAAACATACCAATTTTTAATCCTTAACAGTAAATACTAAACAGCCTATATTCTAAACATACTTAATTTTCGTAAGTTTGTTCTAGAAAAGATGATTCTTCTGCATTTTCTTCACTGGCAGTAGGTCAGGAGAGTTTCATATCATTTCCAGAGAGAATAACGTAGGTTTACAGCCGATGGTACAGTATTTATACCAGATCCATGAATCAACGGTGGGCTTTTATAAAGACAAAGGTTCCCAGTTTCATGCTTATGCCTTTCCGGTAGACGATGTTGAGTCAGTAAAAAATTACCTACAGGTATTGAAAAAAAAGTATTACGATGCACGTCATCACTGCTATGCATACCGCCTGGGTCTTGATGGAGCAACTGAATTTGCTACAGACGATCGTGAACCGGCACATAGTGCAGGACCCCCTATCCTGGCTGCCATCAAGGGTAAAGATGTAACCAATATTCTGATTGTGGTAGTAAGATACTTTGGTGGTACCAAATTGGGGATTAGAGGATTGATCGAGGCATACAAGGCCGCTGCAGAAAATGCCCTCAGGCATGCAGATTTAGTCATACAGATACCTAGGGTATCATTTGAGATAACGTATACTTATGAACAAACCTCTGAGGTCAATCGTATCTTCCATAGATTCAACCTGGATAAAATAGATGCTAAGTATACAGATATATGCAGGCAAAGAGTTGGAATCGAGCAACAGTATTTTGACCAAATATATCAAATACTAATAGAGGGAGGAATTGAGGTGCGTATTGAACACAAACCTGATAATTCATAATTCCCGTATTTCATAACATTATACACACAGATTGATTCTTTTTATTAGATATAATTGAGGGTAGAAATGAAGATGCATCAAGTTTTCGACAAAGCTGTATGTTTCATGATTGTTTGCTGTGTATGGGTAAATGCTCAGGCACAAAACGCTACTCATTATGAGCGTATCAATCAGGTATTTATAGCTGATCCACTGGATACAGCCTACTGGGAGTCTTGGATCAATACCTATTATGACAGACGACTGGGAGCTGGTACCCAGCTTGTAATCGCGGTTATGCGTGAAAGTCCTGGCGGGTATCACTACGAATTTCAGCATGTATTGAATGGATATCCTATTGAAAACAGTGGTGTGAAGCTGACGCTAAACAAATCGGGTAAAGCGATTTCAGCAATGTGCGATATTCAATACGTCTCTGGGGGGGTTGTTTCCCGGTATCGTTGGGATTCAGAAAGACTTGCCACCCGTATAGAAGACTATATCCGGCAGGATGGTATATATGATTTCACGGTTGATACTTGTTATATAAAATCAGGAGAAGAAGTAATACCAGCGTGGAAAATCGTTTTCATGTCTCATGGAGCTTCAGGCAGTGAGGTCGTATATGTCGATGCAAGCAATGGTATAGAAATAAAACGCATGGACCGGGCTATGTATTACCATGCTCTGCAGGACACAAAGGCTTTGGCCAGGGTATTTTTACCAGATCCATGTACACGTGGCAGAGTGAGATATGGAGAATTATTTGAAGATCATGACGATGCACATGATCCTGTTTTTGATAATCTAATGGACACAGTCATTTTGGAGGATATTTACTGGGATGGTGATACCTTCCGTTTAAAAGGGCCATATGTAGAGATTGCAGACATCAGTCCCAGGAATATATTACCTGCAGTGTCTGATAATGGTACCTTTTTCTTTACGAGAGATGATCCCGGGTTTGAGGATGTCATGGCATATTATCACATAGATCGCTATCAGCGATACATTCAGTCGCTGGGATTTACCAATTTGCAGAATCGGCCTATCCGGGTTGATCCTCATGGTCTGGGATTTAGCGATCAGTCCCAGTTTGTACCTTTGGGAGTAGATTCACACATTCGCTACGGAGAGGGCGGGGTAGATGATGCGGAAGATACCGATGTAATTATTCATGAGTATGTCCATGCTTTATCGTATGCGGCTTCGGGAAATGATCAGATGAGTTGTGAGCGAAGGGGGCTGGATGAAGGCATCGCAGATTATTTTGCAGCAGGCTATTCAAAAGATATTGATGAGTACGATTGGGAAAATATTTATAACTGGGATGGCCATAATCCCTTTTACAGCGGCAGAATGGTTGTATCCAATGAACGTTATCCACTGGCAAGTTGTAGTAAAATAGAAAATGTCAATAATTGGGGAGAAGTATGGGCCTCGGCAGCTATGCGTATCAGAAATGAGATTGGGAATTTCCCTGCAGATCGTATTTTTCTACAGGCTTTATATGGAAACACAAATTCCACGAACTTTCGCGATGCTGCGTTATTGGTTTTGGAAGCAGACAGCTTACTGTATGGAGGGCAGTATCATGAATGGATCACCTTTCATTTTTGTCAGCAGGGAATATTGGAAGGGGCGGGCTGTTTGAGTGTAGGTACCCGTGAGATCACAATGCTTGGTCATGATCAACTGCTGATACATACATTTTCCCGGGAAGGTGCAGTGGGATTTACATGGAATGATTCCAAACAGGGATCTTCGTCAACTCGTGAACTCACCCTTGAGTTGTACAATATGCTGGGCCAGCAGAAGGGCCGCTACAGTTTGTCGGCCAGGAATGACTGGTTTAAAAAAATATTTTTGCCTCCGGGAATTTATGCTTATCATATAAGCCTTCCAGATCGGCAGATTAAGTCTGGCAAGTTTTTTGTACCAAAACTGTAGAATTTTGGGATTTTGGGTTGTAATGTTAAATTTACAGCTACATATACTTGAATGATTCAGGAATGCTGCCGCCGTAGTTCAATGGATAGAATAGGAGTTTCCTAAACTCTAGATGTAGGTTCGATTCCTACCGGTGGCACATAATTTTTGATTTTTAAGTAAATCAACACAATAAATCCCCTGAAATTACTTTAGTAGTATAACTAAAGATGATGATACGGCGACCTGCCTTGCTCAGGATTCTTGGTTCGAATCGTCCTCTTGTCCTCGGAAAGTAAATGATTACCCTCAGATTCCGTTCCCCGTGGAAAGGGAACCGTTCTTTTGTATCCCTTGTAGAGGGAGCGAGCAATTAATCATAATCATTAAAATTCAGCGCCTAATATGAAAAAGACAGAACTAAGTAAAGCTCAACTACAACATTTACAGATGTTCAATCTCATCCTGGAATGTGATGGTTGGGCAGATTATCTTTCCGTGGAAGAACAATTGGAGTCTGGAAAGGATATGAATCCTGAGGGAATAATGAGTCTAAAAAATGATTCGCTAATCCTCGAAGCACAATTTCACATTCCTGTACAAATGATCAGCCTGAGTATTTCAGACCGGATCGAACGGCGTAAAGTAGATATCTTTTTCTTGTATGATCAGTATCCTGAACATATTCTGGAGTGGATTGTATCTATCCGCCCACAACTTCAGATTCATAGCTACCGTCGATTGTTGAAGGAAGCAAGTAATATTTGCAAGACGATATTTTTGGCAGAATCAAATCCTGAACGTATCGAATTGAAACCACATACCACATTATAATACTTGGGTCGCTGTTGTAGAGAGGTCCCGTTATGTTTCAATTACCATCATCTATAACATTTACCAGTTCATTATCGATATACGATTTACCTGAAAAAATAGCAAAACGAATAGGCTTATGCTTCAGTCTGAATATACAAAAGCATATTTAGCTCAATTATATAAGCTATTCGTCTGAATTGAGTTAGCTTCTTCTAATAGAAATAACTTAGCATTATCACCATAAATATCTTGGGGAAGTCTCGAAATGGACTTCCCCTTCTTGATGGATCAGTCTTCTCTGCGTATGGTTATGGTCATTTCGTTAGTTGTCCAGTCATTTTGTTTTTCAGTTGCAGGGGAGTTGGTAAATAACAGGGTTCTTGTATCTGAGACTTCCGTTACAGAGCGGAGTTGAGGCTTGGGTTCATTTATTGCAGGTTGCTGTAGGTTAGAAGCATGATATTCTTCAGTACTGATGATCAACTTAAACCGTTCCTGAACTACTTTTTTTCCAAAAGCAACTAGATTATCAGACACTTTTGCCGTAAGTACCTTTCCATTGATTGCCCAGGCTTCCTGACCAGGATCGAGCCATATACCACTTTCTCCAAATAGCTGAATCTGTATTTCAAACTGTGATGATAAGTAAAGTAATACGCAGTACATTCTTCTATGGCTAGTATTAACAATCTTCAGTCTGAATTGTGGAAGTGCCAGAGAACCATCTGCACTCCGGTATGAAAATTCATACAGACCGTTTCGGGGTTGTATAAGAGCATCTTCGGATGCGTGAAAGAGATCTATTCTGACTGCATTAGAATGGATACTACTGCCTGGATTGCTGAGTTCAAGTATGCGATTCCATCGAGCAATGTGGTTAAGGTATTCCACTGCCTTGAGTGCATGATCCTCCGTGAAGCCTACAATCTGTTCTACTAGGGGCTGATCATCTCTGTCAGTAGGACGGTTAATGATATAGCCAGGAGTAGGAGGATCACCAGGTTGACGGTTATATTTTTTCAGGTCTTTTTTGGCTATGAGGTTAAGATCTGCATTTTTGGAGTTTTGCACTTCTTCGAGATACTGCCGGTAGTGGGATTTTTCTAATGCTTCACGGGCAAGTTTTTCCCCCTGTTTATCATCACCTCTGATACTGACCTTAAGGGGCTCAACGGGTAAGGACAACAGTTTGGCGCGATAAGCCCGCGATTTGTCGAGTTGCAAATTACCCTTCAGGGCAACACGACTGATCGCTGTGTCTACTCCTGTTACAGCAATCTGACCTATCTGAGTGGAGGAATTCATATCCCGGGTCTCGATCTCTTCTGAATAAACTCCTAAAATCGTAGCCTTCCCATTATTTACAGGAGGCTTAATGCCATGCACAGCTCCTCCATCAATAAACCAACCTTCCTGTGTCGTATATGACAAGATGTAGTATTCTCCTTTATCCCTAATCCCACCTCCCAGGAATTGGAGGTTGATATCCTCGTTGACCAAAGCATAAAGTTGTGGGTTTTGCATGTATGTACGGCTGGTGACCAGGGTATGTACGCGTTGTAAGATCTCAGCATAGCTCATATTGCCTTTCATGTTTTGGAGTACTTCCATGAGGGAGTAGGTAAATACGCCCCTTCGCGCGCCTCCGAGACGGGTTTCTTTAGCCAATTCAAAAGATTGGGAGGCTGAAAGTGTTACATGTCTGGCTTCGGGAATGACAATGGGTTGGTTGGAGGAGACAAATGCGCTGCGATCGAGGCTGGATTTTCGGGGTAGGATGTAGGAATCTAAGCCACGTTTGAGCGTGGTGGGAACGGTTTGTCTGGGCCAGAATTCAGCTTCAGGGTCATCGGCAATAGCACGGGTACCAGATCCTGAATGACAGCAGTCCATGATCACTACAATATGCGGGCCGTTCTGTGCAACCAACTCTATGAGCGTACCTAGTTCTTTGTCAGCAAGATCCATCCCATCAGGTTGGCGACTGCCATAACATACCAAGGTTTCATTTTTTTTATCTATTTCAATACCCCAAAATACTTCATGTGCTGGTTCTTGTGCTCCATGACCACTGTAATAGAAAAACACTGTATCATTTTTACCTGCTCTGGCAAGATGAGTTTCAAATTTCTCGACGATGTTCATCCGTGTTGCTTCCTCATCGATCAGGGTGACCAAGTTGAGGTTTTGAGGGGGAATTCTGTGTTGCAGGAAACGCTTGACCGCCAGCATGTCGTTTACACATCCTTCCAGAGCTGGTACAGGCGACCTATAACGATCAATTCCCACTAAAAGTGCATAAATATTGCGATCCTCCATGATTAGCAGTATATTTTGTTTAAAGAAGTTATATATTAATTAGGTAAAAAATTGAGTCCTGCAAAGCATTCCAGTATAAGAAAGACCGTATTTTCTGGAAAACAACGCTGCAAACTAAGAATATAAAAATATCAAAAAAATTCTAAGTTATGCGATTATTACTGAGTGTGATATTTATGTTTGGTGCTGTGATGTTGTCAGCGCAGCAGCAGATGTCGGCTGTAGAAGTACAGCAAACCATCGAATCACTGGGGGCACCTCCCAGCCCGACTAGCAATAATGTGGTACAGACCTTTGATTATCGTTTTGAAGGGGTAAAAGGTACTCCCTTTATTCCAGAAGACTGGACTGAAGCAACGCTGATTACGGAAGGCGACAAGAAGCTGGAAAATGTCAAATTGTTATATGATGTTTTGAACTATGAACTCTGGTTGCAAAGATCCAATGGAGTCCGGTTGATCATCAACAACCACCAAGTCAAAAGCTTTATCCTGAATACTCCTGGTATCGAACGAAAATTTGTTCGTTACAAAGATCCTTCTGGTAAAGAAGCTGTAATATTTTTGGAAGTATTAGTTGAAGGCAGAGTGAATTTGTACTGCAAGCATCGAAAGTATTACGTACCGGCAGACAGGGAAAATGCTGCGTATAATCACCAGCGCTACGAGGAATACAGGGCAGGGAAGAGTAGTTACTTTCTTCAACGCAAAGGTGAAACGCAGATGGAAAAGATAACGCCCAAAAAGGGGAAAATGTTGAAGGCACTAGGTGATCACAAAGAGGAATTCAAGGCTTATATCAAGCAAAACAATTACTTCGTTATCGATGAATCTGCTATGATCGATTTAGTAAAATATTACAATCAGTTGGAACCTGTAAGGCCTTAATGGGGTATAATACCTATAATATGGTACAGAAATAGCAAACGTCGCGAAGAAACACCTTTACCTGAACTTATAACGTTTACCTTATGAACAGAAGTTTCACTTGCCTATTATTGCTCGGCATAATAGGAATATCTCAGGTATGGGCACAAGATTGGAAGTCCAAATATCAGACTCTTCAGGAGCGCATCCAGCAAAAAAAGATCTCTCGTAAAGATATCCAGCAGGATACGGAGAAATTGCCAGACTCATGGGAAAAATACAAGCTGGAGGAGGAAAAACAAGCTCCGCATAAAGTTCCCAAACCCATTGATCCATTTCGATATGTACCTGATTCTTTAGGAAGGATAGACTGGCAGAGGGAATTACAGGGAGCGTCTATAGAAGTTATCCAGATGGATAGGACTACTTCAGGATTTCAATCTAAAGGAGTGAAATTGAATTGGGAAGCTCCGTTCGTGCAAGATTCAGATCAACATATAAGTTTTCTGGGAAGAAATATTCCTTTTGAGCAACATCCAAACATGCAGATCTCATTTGCTGGTACACTGAGTCCATCAAAGATATCTGCGAATTGGAGCCAGCTATCGCGCAGTAGTGCTGATCAGCAGATTCTCTTGTTGATTCAAGTTGCCTATCATATGGGACTCAATGATTGGGGGTATTGTCAGTTGCTCAATGCTTTTTCAAAAAGGTTATATCCAGGTGATAACAATGCACAGACCCTTTTCAACCTGTATGGCTTAAGCCAAGCTGGCTATGTGGCACGAATTGGGCAGAACAATCAGATATTGTATCTGATGCTGCCTACACTTCAGAAAATATATGGTCATACTTTTCTGAAAAGAGGTAGCACAAAATACTATTTGATTGATCTTAATGGAAGTGTTCCACAATTGAATCAGGCTTTTGTGCTGGACTTATCCTTTCCACATGCAGATGATGTGGTGAGCTTCTCGATTGAGCACTCTCTACGGCTGGGAAAGACCATCCAAAAGCGAAAACTAAGCTTTAGTTACGATAGTAAGACATATCAAATTGAGACAGCTATGAACCGTGAGTGGGTAAAATTTTACAACAGCTATCCTTTTACGGATTGGCATATACAGCTTGGAGCACCCATGAGTCCAGAAGTACACAAGACCCTGATCAGCCAGTTGCGTGAGTTGGTAAGAGGCAGGCCGGAAGCTGATGCAGCCAATATGCTGCTCAGATTTGTGCAGCAGGCTTTTCCATACAGGACAGATTCAGAGCAGTTTGGTAAGGAAAATTATCTGTTTGCTGAAGAAATGCTCTTTTATCCATATAGTGATTGTGAAGATCGCTCAGCACTCTATGCATATCTGGTAAGCGAGATTTTGGATCTCGAGGTGATTGGATTGCTCTTTCCGAGGCATGCCGCTGTGGGAGTTAGATTTCGGGACTATTCTTCAGGATCCTATGTGACTTATCGTGGCAAACAATTTATCGTATGTGATCCCACTTATGTAAATGCGGATATAGGAAATTATGCACCCCAGGTTAGGGGAGAGGAAGTGAAAATCATAGCTTTTTCGCAGTGAGGGTCTATAACTCCTAGCTTCGTCTGCGTTCACTGAGGCGCTTAATCAATTCTCTACAGAAGCGGTATTCACCACCTGATGGGGATTGCAGTATCCCCAGCATATTGAGTAAGGTGGATTTACGCGCTCCACTGGGACCTATAATGGTTACAAATTCTCCCTCTTCAATCTTCGCATGTATATTTTTAACCCATTCGCCGCTGGTAGCAGGTATAGCCTTTGCTACAGATTTTTTCCATTTATCATAGTTTAAAATCTTTAGTATGAGTTATCGGCGTTTGGTTCAGGTAGAGCTCTGAAGACTAAGCTGAGACTTTACGGTTGTTCCTGAGCAGAGGATTTGTTATCAGGATAGATCCTCCTACTATACAGGTGATACTTGTAAAGTTTCTTGTGCTGTCTTGTAATTTATTGTAATATAGTTTTCAAAAACAGGGACAGTGGATACAAAAGAACTTACCATTACTCGAGCCCAGGCATCGAGGGCAGCAATAGAGCGTCTGTATATCGAGATGCGTCATTTATTCAACCAGGGTACGTATCGCAGACTGGGTGATACAGGGGAAGTATTGACAGAGGCACTTCTGACGCTCAGGCCGGAAATATATGGTTCGATGGGTGATCTAGAAAAAGTTGAGCTAGATGGCTTGGTATATGTGGTTGACCGTCTACCCAGGGGAATCGAGGAATGCCGATTTGTCAAACTCATCTCTGAAGAAGGTTATCGGGATGCCGGTTTTAAAACGATCGTTCCTGCGAAGAGGAGGAGGAATTGCTATCGAATCGACGAGGATCATATGTATATAGAAGTTACCCGGGGAAGAAGTGAAATTTACGATATACTTACCCATCTTACTTTTATGTATATAGAGGCTGAGAAAATCCGGTTGCATGCATTGGATGAAGAGGGAAAACCGACGGTAGCCTGGCAGAAGCTCGAGGATATTGTGAAGCGACGCATGCTAGTTACCGACAAGAATCGCGATCAGGCCTTTACCTATCTCAGCATGATTTTGGGTCGTACATTGGCAGAGACCAGATATGCCTATTTTCGGTTATCGGAAAATAAGGAAACCAATAATGGGATGTTTCATGTGGTCTATTGGTTGGGTAAAGTAGCTATGGAACGTGCAGATAGTGAGCTATTTCGAGAAATATCATTCACTCCCACGCTGAGAGAACGCATAGGACATCATATTTATGGAGAAAAGTGGGCAAAGAATATTAAGCAGTTTTTGTTGGAGAAGCAACTTCTATCCAGGCCCATGCACATCATCAGTGCCAATTTGCACAGCATGATGAACTGTCTTTATGCACATGCAGCGCTGAGAAAGACATTTGATGATGAACTATCATTGGAAGACGTAGCCTTGCTGTTGAGTAAGCTGGACAACAGCCACCTGCGCAAGCAGGTGAGGGAATTTGCTGAAGAACATGGCATGTACACCCTGGAAGATCATTCAGGAACTAATATTACGGTACAGATTTTCGATACTTCCAGACTCAACTGTTATGATCTCTCACCGGAAATACAGTTTGAAGATCGCTATGTAAATGATCATAAGCCTGTGTTGATCGTCATGGATTATGCATTTGGAGAACAGGCTTATGAGACGCTTGATGAGTTGCTAAAACCCACAAAGGTGGGTAATCAGCATCACCAGATGCCTATCAGTTCGATTTCGATCATGGGGAAAGCAGGTGTATTGCATGGAGGAAAGGGAGATATCATGATCCCTAGTGCCCACGTTTTTGAAGGTACTGCCGACAATTATCCCATTGATAATGCGCTTTCGGTAGAACAATTTGATGGTTATGAAGGAAATGTGTACTACGGACCGATGATAACTGTACTAGGAACCTCTCTACAAAACCGCGAGGTGCTTTCCTATTTCCATAACTCATCATGGAAAGCTATAGGTCTGGAAATGGAAGGAGCACATTACCAGAAAGCTATTCAGGCTGAGTCCCTCATTCGCAAGAGTATACTACCGGAAATAAAAATAAGATATGCTTACTATGCCTCTGACAATCCATTGATTACTGGTAGTACACTCGCCTCGGGAAGTCTGGGAGAGGCTGGGGTAAGACCTACTTACCTGATTTCCAAAAAGATTTTGGGGGATATTCTGACTCCTGATCAGGAGTATGCAAAACAGGTAAAAAGTCCGTAAATGGCTCAGATTGTTCCCCAGGCAAGCATTAGTGCGAAGGGTTGATTACCATTAGATACAGTTTGTATAAATTGCAACGCATCCTCTGTTTGAGCGATGGCACCATGACCCCCAAGCACAGGAGTGAAAAAACAGTTCTCATGTAGTAAAGCATTTTATTGGAATTGTTGTATCAGAGTATCCAGGCGATTTCTCATTCGTAGCATATCATCTGCATATTCAGGATCATCAATCAAATTAGACGTTTCGTCAGGATCTTTCACAAGGTCGTAATATTCCTCGTGAACGGGGTCGGCTTCTGGGTAGATAAAGTATTTTTCAGAAAGACTTACTACACCCTCTGATTTAGGTATTCTGGGATGCTCAAACAGGTGTTCAAATAAAAAATCTTCTCTCCATTGTGGTGGTTCGCCCATGTAGAGCGGTGTGAGGTTTCTTCCCTGCATGCTGGTTGGTACGGGAATATCTGCCAGAGCGAGCAAGGTAGGTGCAACGTCTATGTTAAGAGCAATTTCTTCAATGAGTTGTCCTCGATACTCGGCGGGTAATCTGGGATCATATATAAACAGAGGTACATGAATGGATTCATCATAGGCGTACCATTTTCCGGCCAGCCCTCTTTCCCCTAGAAAAAATCCATTATCTCCCATGAGTACGATGATCGTATTATCCTCCTGGTCCAATTGCTGAAGTTTTTCCATGACAGCACCTATAAATACATCTACGCCGTAGATCAGGCGATAGTACCCTTTAACAGACTGTTGATACATCTCTTCTGTTGCAAAGCGCATATTCCATCTCCGGCGGGATTCATTGTCTTCTTTAAAAAAGGCTGGAAAAGCCTCAAAGTACTCGTCATCTCGCATAGGAGGAGGTGGTATGGTTATATCTGTAAAAAGGTCATGATAAGCACTATCGTAAATAAACTGCCGGGGATCTGCATCCTGAACGTGTGGTGCTTTAAAGGAGACAGACAGGCAGAAAGGTATGCTTTCTGGTATAGAATCGAAAAAAGAAAGTGCCTGATTTTCCAGAATTTTGGTATAGTGTATATAATTTCCACTTGAGTCCGTATGTTCATAATCTGGTTGGCCGGGTACACCTCGCCAGAAGTCAAATTCACTGGCTGGCAGGTTTCTTCCCACCCCATATTTTCCTAAAAAACCAGTATAATATCCTGAATTCCTGAACAGATGAGGATAAGAGTTGACCCATTGTGTAGAATCTAGGTCAGTGGCAAATCCATGGATACCATGTCGACGCGCATATTGCCCGGAAAAGATGCTTGCTCTGCTCACAGCGCAGATGGGAGTAGTTACGTAAGCATGCTGGAATCTGATACCCTCATAGGCCAGCCGGTCCATGTTGGGAGTAAGTATTTGGTCATTTCCCATGGCTCCCATGGCATCCCAGCGATGGTCATCGGTGAGTAGTAAGATGATGTTGGGGGAAGACAGTGTTTCTGGCTGTTCTGGTTCACAGGATGAAAATAGGCTGATTGTCAATAGACCTATAAGTACATAAGGGAAGAGTAGCTTCATTTGAGTAGCGTGTTAATATCTTTCTATTTCTAATAATAGTCATTTTTATGGTATTAACACAATATCATAGCATCATATAGAAAAAAATATGGATTAGTCAGCATGTGAAACTCCCTCATCCTTCGAAATTAGCAGCTGTAGCCGGATCTCCGGTAAGTTTTTCAATTCTCATGAAAATGAAGAATGTAGCGAGTAATCCAGCAATTACCCATACAACGATATTTTTAGTTTTACTATTCATAATGAGTACTTAACATGTAATACTGATGACTTGACCTTTTCGTACATGGTTAAGTACCGACTGTTGTAAAGCCAGGATTGTCGGTTATTCGATTAAAGACTTAACAGATAGCTAATTTTGTATAGTGTTTCACATTTATGCTAACTTCGAGGAGCTTCTTGAACTGCTACATCAAAGGCCGCTGTTCTGATTTTCCCCAATACCCTCATTTGTACCCAAATGCGAAACTCCCCTGCTTCTGGAAAAGCGTAGGGAAAAGAAACGGAGTTTTGCAGTCCATTTTCCTCCATAGATTGCACAATCTGATTTTTCATGGAGGTAACTGCCCTTGGATCATTGAGGGTGATGGTTGAATGGGTCTGACTGGAATCGATGGGTAAGCAAATGGTTACCAGGTCATCGTTGATGCGCTTTGCCAGCACTTCTTGAGCTGCCATGGAAATGGTACCGACCGGATGCAGGTGAATAAACACCGACGCATTGCGTTGCATGATGGCTGCATGTCCCAGCATGGTCAGGTAGGGTTCGAGTGGAAGGGGGATTCCTTCTTCATGAGTGACCTCAAAGGTAAGGGATTGAACCTGACCGGCGTAGATGGGTTTGTCCGGATCCTGCTCCCACTGAATATGAATCCCATCTGATAACTTCTGTAAGTTGGAATTATAATCACTAAAATGGTACCAGCTGTCATCAGGGTCAACATGTGAAGTTGCAGCGGGAATTATTTCAGGATCGTATTTTTGTTTAGGTATCGAGACTTCTTTATATATCGTTTCATTGAGTCCACTGGCGTGTACGATATCTATAAAGACATGATAGTCGCCTCTGGGCAGATCTCCAGGTATTACCACTTCATAATGTGTAGAATCCAGTTTTAGGGGATGTAAATGGGCAAAGTAATGGGTGGTAGTAGTATCCATCAGAAACAAGTGCATAAGTTTCCCATGATCAGGTACTAGAGCACCAGGAACCCTGTCGTAATAAAAAGGATCTTCCATTTCAATGGATAATTTTTGTGTAGCATCTGCGCTTATCACTTTCAGATTTACGGGCGTTTTCCTGAACATTCTGCGTTCATAGTTTGCAGCTTCCTGTTGCCACCAATTGTTGCCAAACCACAAAATTCCCACCAGCAAGACTGCAGTGATACCTGCTGTGATCAGCGCCCGTTTCTTTTTGGAGCTAGAGAGTTTTTCCGTCTCAGCAATAGTAGCTTCTCCTACGCTTCCATAAATGATGGTGATAAGACCCAAAAACAAGATGGCTCCCAGGAATGTGAGAACTAAGCCCAATTTCTGATTCATTTCGGGTTCCCTTATTCTTAATGCGGGAATAGGAACTACTGTAGATCCTCTACCTTTGAACCCGTTGACAATGACTTTTACGCTGGCTGATCCGCTTTCCATTAGCCAAATTTTACCGGCATAGAGCTGGGAGTCGCCGCTAACTTGTTTGAGATTTTCGGGATCGGGAGCTCCTTCACTTCCGTTGCGGAAATATATACCCTGTATAGCCACATTACTAATGCCTTCATCCTCCACCCGGACAGATATTTCGGCCAATCCTGGTACAACTTCTGGGGGCATGATATTGACGATCAGGTTGTAATCACCTGCCTTGCCTTCCAGAATGATATTGGGACTGCCGATGTGCCCTGTTGCGAGGAGCAAGACTATTGACAGGGACAATACATTGATAACAACTTTGTATTTCAATTTCATATTGGTTAGCGTCTAACATCTTTCATCCAGTTTCCCCATGATAATCCAATACGGGAAGATAATATGGCAAATATCCCTGCGATTACCAGGCCCTTAAGAAATGCTAAAGTACTGGTATCTGAGAGGTAAAAGTCATAGCGATATTTCCAGTTGGGATTGGCATAATAGGGTATTGCACCTTCGGTAAAGAAGAACCCATTTCGGGCTGCAGGAGATATGAGAAAGATGCTAAAGAACCACTGCACGACAAAAAACAGCGAGAAAAAGGTAATTCCAAGGTAAACACTGGTAAGCCATTTAGGGCTTTCTTTCCTTTTTTGAAAGATAAAGTCCATTGCCACAGCAGGTATAACAACAAGGAGAGGAAATTCCAGGGTTACATAGTGTGTTACAGGATTGTGGATAGGTCCGAGGCGAGGTTCTGCAGGAAACAGCGGGAGAATCCAGTTCATCCCTGCATATACCAGCAGGTACCACAACGAAGCGTAGGTCATAGGCCATTTCAGCTTACTGGCTGAACCACAAGCTATCAGGAATATCGGAAAAATAATACTTCCAATTTGATAGAAGGTGGAAGAATGCATGTCATTTCTGGACATATATTCCCAAAAAAGAATATTGAGTATACAAAGGATCATGCCCACGGTAAGTGGAAACATATGTCTGATAAATTGTATCTTCCTGGGTTGATCGTCCACAGAGGCATAAGCACGGTCGATTTGATTTTGAAAGCTTAGCAGCGTGATCATAGACCCCACCTGGACGGTAATCAGGCCCATGGCCAGTAATGCGTGTGGAGGGCTGAGTATTTTGACATCCAGCCCGTAAGCATTATGCCACCAATCGTCGAAGGGTGCAGAAGTCAGCATTGCCAAAGCTCCCCAGATGGCAAACAATGCCCCAAGGGGAGCGCGAAAGCCCCAGAACCAGACTGTTTTTGACCTTACTCCGGGATTTTGGGAAAAAGTAGCACTAAATAACTGGTAGGCACCGCCAATTCCTCCTAGCAAACCACCGAGGTATATGACCAGGTGAGGTGCAGAAAAAAGTGAATCTCTGCCAATGCTCATATGCCAGGAGACATCCCATATAAGCCCTACAAAAATACTCACTGTAGCAATAAGCGCAGCGTAAATATACCAGGGAACGGGTATGGATATAGATTGGGATTTTGAAAGGGTTGCTTGGATATGTGGACTGTATGTTTCCATGCTGTAGAAGTTAAGTTGATGTATGAAAGGGGAAATTATTGAATTTTTCAAAGGAATTAACGAATTTTTTTAGGGGTTACGTAGCTATTACGATGTATATCGTTGTCTTAAAAAAAGTTGAAGGGTAAGTACTGTAGATCTAGTAAGATCTAAAGAAAAAGTACCTATTCCTGCGAGAAGGTTTTAACTGCCCGTTCAATCTGTTCTGGCACGATTGGTTTTCCTTCATGGACAAGTACTTGAAATCTGAATGTGACGGATTCATCCGGTTTGAGTTGAAAATTAAATACTTCTTTATCATTAGAAAATATTTTCTGACCCAAGGGGTTAGCTGCAAACAGGCCATAACCTCTTGCATGCCAGTAAGTGGGGTAGCCAGGATTCTGAGGATGGTCCAGTATGACAAGTGCCACATTTTTTCTGTCTTTTTTACCATCTAGTTTCATCCAGCGCGCTCTTGTTCCCCAGACTTCTGTTCCCTCCATACCTTCACTACTTAGATATTGACCACTAACCCCTGTATGATGGATTACTTTTTCTGTTGTAGGATTACCATTTTCGCCGATTAGTATAGCTGGTTTGTCGATTTTATGTTCCAGTTCTTTGGCAACTCTGATTCCCAGAAAACCCTCTTTATTATCTTTGAGAAAAACTGTATCCTCTAATGCTCTCAGGGTAGAACTACGTGTGATATAGCAGGTTTCTCCTTCGCATCTGAATCCGAAAATAGTTTGTTCTTCCAGTAGCGTATTGCCTTCGGGGTCCAGCCAGTCCATAGCTACTACAAGTCGAGCTTCATCATCGATTTCCTCCATGGCAATGATTTGCGAATGTTTGATCGTGCCATAGCGATCTTTACGGGAAGCTGGAACGGCGTAAGAATTATTCCAGAAATCCAGTCCATTTACATCACCATAGTTCATCCACAGTCCCACGTGATGTGGATGATCTACGCGCTCGCCGGGCTGTGGATCAATGGGAAACCCTCGTGTGAGTGCTATACCGCTGATGGTATTAAGGGGATACAGAAAAGGCTTTTCGAGGGTATCGGAATAGTGATAAGCAGTAAAAAGACGTTCGTCTACCCTTACCTCGACTTGCTGTTGCTGCTCAAGGTGATGGAGGGTGATCTTATGACGTGTAAGTATCAAATCTGCTTGTGTAAATTGATCTTCACTTTGATAATATATAAAAGATAGTGAAAGTAAACAAGCCGTTAAAAGAATCTTAATATAAATTTTCATTTTGGAAAATAATGTTAAGTACTGTGATATTGAGTTGACTAAAATTAGGGATAAGTACGGCAATTAGAAAATGGATAGATAGGTATCTTTTACAGATGGGTTGATGGGAGTGTTGATAATATCTGGTGCAATTTGCCATTAGGTTATCAAATTCAGTTTGAAGATTGGGAATATAACTCGCTAAGCATGAATGACGAATATTCGTAGGATTGGTATTTCCGTCCAACCACTTGCTTGTCTCTCTATTATCAACTCAACTGATGTCCTTATACCTTTTAGGGTTGGTTTTCCTAGAAGAATATCCTCATTTGAAAGTATACATCCGGGCAAGTACGGATACAGACGGGATTAGCCGGGCGGATACGTTTATCTTATTTCGAGTATTTCTTTTTCTGAGTAAGAGAGCTGGAGAAAAAGTGATATTTGGTTTTGAAGGTGTTCTATTTGGCTTTTTCCGTCTTCTTGAAATTTGGCATCTCCAGGTATATGAAAGTGAGTTTGTCATAA
>CAYXVE010000010.1:0-27955 GCA_964468435.1 uncultured Bacteroidia bacterium
CTAGCACTGCTTGACATTGCCTGTTCGATCAACCGGCTTCCCAGTCTTTTGACCCTGCCGGCGTCTACTTCATATACACCATCGCGAAGGGCTTCGATTCCCGTCATCCCTGACCCCATCAGACAACCACTGTCCCAGTCCGGATCTTCAACTGGGGCTATTTTCAGTCCTGCGTCGTCCCAGGCATCCTTAGCCGCAATTACTCCATAAGCCACACCACTGCTTTTCAGGGTTTTTAAGGTGAGTTCATTAAAATATCGGGCTTTGATGGCACCCTCCAGCGGTGGGATACCCCCTACCTGACAGCCAAAGTTGAGTTCTGCCAGTTGTGGGATATACTTGATCCCAGATCTTCCCGTTTTTAGAGCGGTCAGAAATGCTTTTTTCCCGACTCCATTGGGAGCTACGACTCCCAGACCAGTGATGACTACACGCTGATGCATATGGGTTTGTTAGTTATTGGCTGGTAACCAAAGATTAATCAATATTGCTCAATATACTTGATCCATGGCCTATAATTTATGTGTCGTTTTCTACGAGTTACCAGCAATGATCCCCGACAAATTACCCTTACAAACTACCTCATTTTGTTCGTTTTTCATGGTAGCAAAGCATTTTAGCTTATTCAGCCGAAAATAAACCTTATCCGCCCTTACTGTTACGCGTTCGCCGGGATATACAGGATGTAAGAAATCCACCTCCGTAGAGGTGAATACAGGGAGAAGATCCTTTTCGGGCTCTGGTCTTTGCATTAGCAGGTAGATACCAAGGCCTACCAGGCCGATCTGGGCCATGCATTCTATCAGGATTACACCGGGAGTTACCGGATGTCCGGGAAAATGGCCTGTGTAAAAAAATTCTTCCGTTTTGAAACGGTATGCACCGCTGATGAACGCCTCATTTACTTCAAGGATCTCATCTATAAAGCAAAATGGGGGTTGCTGAGGGATATGAGCTAAAATCTGTTGTGCTTGCGTCATATAAATGCCTGATCAAATCATGGATTGATTACCGGTCGTAGGTAATCATGGTCGCTGCTCAATTGATGAAGATAATCAATAAATAGTTTCGGGTTGAATTTATCTGAGGCTTTCTCCTCCATCGACCGGGATTACGGCACCATTGATCCAGGCTGCCTCTGGCTGGCAGAGCAGGGATACCACATTGGCTATGTCTTCTGGCTGAGTTAGCCGTTGATAAGGGTTGCGTTTGATAGCTGTTTCGATCAGCTGATCTGCTCCGGGGATCATCCGCAGCGAAGGGGTATCTGTGATACCTGCCTGTATGGCATTGGCGCGTATGCCCAGTGGGGCAAGTTCTACCGCCATCTGGCGGATCAGGGACTCCAGCGTAGCTTTGGCCGCTGATACGGCACCGTAGCCTGGCCATACCTTCTGATTGCCTTCGCTGGTCAGGCCGATGATGCTGGCTGGATCGCCAAGCAGATCTGCATCCAGTAGATCCCGGGTCCAATCCCAAAGGCTGGTAGCCATGGCCTCTATCGTAAGATGGTAATCCTTACCTGAAAGGGTGGTCTGTTGATCAGAAACAAGTGGTTTGAGGTTGCCTTTGGCAATACAATGTAGTAAGAGTTTGATTCTTCCTTGACCTTCCAGTTTCAATACTAACTCATCGATAATCTGTCGTCGAGATTCCACGCTTAAAGCATCCATATTGAAGAACATAAGTTCTACCGGATGACTTTTCAATCTATTGAACTCCTTGATAATCTCCGGCATCGCAGATCTGCGATCTCTATGAATGATGCAAAGGCTCATGCCATGACTGGCCAACTTGTGGGCAGTTGCAAGCCCGATTCCACTAGAACCTCCTAGGATGAGGGCCCAGGAACTCACATCATAGATATTATACATATATGTTGGTCTGTTGTATCTAGTATGGGAATATATAGATTTTTTCCCCCAGATTGGAAGCTAATTACTGCAATGCCATCATCTCAATATATGCCCTGAGGTTTTCTACCTGTTAGTGGCTCATACGCTCAAGGGGGTAATGTGGCATATGAGGCCAGTGTCCGGGTACTGCATAGGTTCCATAGCGGATGATCTGATACGGAGGCATGTGGGAATCCTGGAGGGTTTTTGGGGTTAAATGAGTTGCCTAATGGAGTTCCATTATTATTACAAGCAACATTATTGATTCCAGATCGGATGATATTGCATTCGACTTATTCGGAACAGGTGCCCCGGTCAACCAGTAAAAGAGAGGCTGTACATGCGGGATTGTTCGCATCTGTGATCGTGATCGTGATATCTCCTTTCCCTGCAGAACCCAGGGGACTTTCTACGTTTACTGCCTGGCCATAGGTACCCGTAGCATTTACACCACCTCCTGAGATAGAGTAATTTCCCGTGGAAGCTCCAGCTGATGCGTTAATTGTAAATGTAAAGTAATCGTCAGAGGGGTTTTCGGATGTATCATTGTTATTACATTCGATATTAGATAGTCCGGCCTGTGTGATATCGCAGGGGGGAGTACATACTCCTGGATCTTCCAGAATAATTTCCAGCGAGCAGTCAGATGATGCACTATCAGTCATGGTTAGTACGATATTTCCCTGACCTGCTGTTCCCCGGGGCGTCGCAAAGGTTTTATTTTGACCATAGATGCCTGTTTCATCCAGCCCCTTGGCAGTCAAAAGGTAGTTAGTGCTCGTACCTACTCCTGAAGGATTCAACGTAAAGGTGATATAATCATCCTGAGGATCATCAGGTGTGTCATTGTCATGACAATTCACATCAGATAGTCCAGACTGTAAGACATTACAATCTGGTGTGCAGAACCCCGGATCAGGAAGAGTTATTTCCAAGCTGCACAGGGTAGCGTCTTGATCTGTGATAGTCAGTGTGACATCCCCATCTCCTGCCGAGCCTGGAGCTGTGTTAAAAGGTTCTGCCTGCCCATATTTTCCAGTTGCTTCGATACCTTCGCCTGAAACTGTGTAAGAATTATTGATCTGATTTCCCATAGGATTCAAGGTGAATATGATAAAGTCGTCTTCAGGGTTGTTAGGGGTGTTATTGTCATGGCACTGAACATTAGCCAGCCCAGCCTGCTGGAGTTCGCATGCAGGAGTCTCGGCACAGTTACCTGGGTCGTTCACGATAAATTCAGCCACGCAGCTTGCAGAATCATTGTCCATGAGGGTTATCGTCATATCCCCCTGTCCTGAGCTACCTGCCGGAGCTGTAAATGAGGTGCTCTCACCATAGATTCCTGATGCATCTATCCCTGTACCTGTAAGTGTGTACCCTTCACTGAGTCCTGTACCATTAGGGTTGAGGATAAATGAGATAAAATCATCTAAGGGATCCTGTGGCGTATTGTTGTCGTTGCATTGAATTTCACTGAGACCTGCTTCTGTAATCACACAATCATCCTCCTCTTCAACAGGGGTTTCCAGGTCAGGAAGTCTGATACGTTTAGAGTATACACACTGTTTTTTTTCTGTATCGGTCAGGGTAAGTATGATGCTGGATGATTCATTTAGAGTCTTTTTCAATCGAAGGGAAAGTGGCTTATTGTAAACTCCCACCGTATCTAATATCCCGAGCTTAAGTATATAAGCAGAGCTTAGATTGGCACCTTTTACGTTGATAGAGAATGTGTAATAGTCGTCTGTTTCCACATCTGACGTACCATTGTTCTCCCACTCAATATCAGACAGATCAACTTCCGTAAATTCGCAATAGCTTTCACAGTTAGTATTCAGTCCTCCTTGTGAAATCCAGTTACTGATTTGCTGTAGTTCCAAGGTAGTAACAGATTTGAGTTTTAGGGTTGGCTGATGGATACTATCGGTATTTTGACTGAGAACATTCCAAAGACGGCTTTGAGTAGTATCATCTGTTGAAATGAGCTGAATGATGGACTGATAATTATCAAGTTTAACACCGGCAGCTTCTGAATCTGAATCATGGCAACCGCTTGAAGCGCACTCTCTGACAATAATAGGAAGGATCTGCTGTTGAAAAAGAACCACATCCACATCGCAGGTATCTTTTAGAAATATTTCATTTGGATCCAGAAAAGGAGAGAGGATTTCTTGTCCATAATCTTCACATCCACTAAATAATATTAGGATGGAAATCAGGGAAATACATATGTAGAGTAAGGGTCTTTTCATAAGCGACACACTTTTTACTACAAATGAACCTAAAATATAGATTAATGTATATTTATACTGAATGAAATATTTACACGGTTGTGTAATAAAAATACCAATTACGAAGGGATTGATCTGATAATATGGTAGGTTAGTTTTTTGTTTAGTACATATATAAATATACGGCAAAGTGAACTTTTTTACGCATACTTATTTTTTGGGTGCAAATTTGCCTGTAAGATAATTTAAGGAATTATATTAAACAGCGCATTCACCAGCACAATAAAATAAAATATATTACAAGCAGTTTGCTGTGATTAGGTTAGTTTGACAATGTTATAGCTGGTTTTAGTCAGTCCATCGCAAGAGGAGACGCTGGGCAGAAAAACCCGGTCCGAAACTCAGCATTAATCCCCAGTCATCGACAGGGATATTTTTTTTCATAAATCTTTCCATTACGTATAATACTGTAGCGCTGGACATATTTCCGTATTCGCTAAGTATATATTGGGAATCATCAATATTTTTATCATACCTGTCCAGTAGTTCTTCAACGATCTGAATGATCTTTTTTCCACCTGGATGAAATATTAGATGGTTTAGAGAGTCTATCGTCAAACAATTTCGATCCAGTAAAGGGAAGATAATTTCGGGGAAATGCTTTTCAATGCGTGCAGGGACAGTGGGATCTAGTACCATTTTGAATCCGGTATCCATAATATCATAGCCCATCATATCAATTGCATCATAAAAGTGATACATTTCTGTGTCGATGATCGTAGGCTTTACTTCGTCAGATGGCCCTAAGATGGCACAGGCAGCACCGTCTCCGAATATAGCCGCACTGACGATGTTGGTCATAGAGAAATCTTCATGTTGAAAAGCTGTAGTAGGTGATTCGATGGAGATCACAGCGGCATATTTATCAGGATAGGATTTGAGAAATTCGTTGGCGTAAATAAGGCCTGAGGTTCCGGCTGCACATCCCATTTCTGTTACTGGGAGCCTGACAATATCTTGTCTTAAATGTAGTTTATTAATCAGGTAAGCATCTAGAGAAGGGATCATGATCTTGGTGCAACTGGTAGTAATGATGAAATGTACCTGATCTTTGGTAATTCCCGCTTGTTCAATAGCTGTTAGAAATGCCTGTTCAGCTAATTCAACAGATTTTTGGGCAAATTGATTGTTTTTATCAGCGAAAGATGTTCTGGTAAACACCTCTTCGATATCCATGATGGAGTATCTTCGATTCACTTTAGCATATTTGAATATGCGTAAAATTTTGTCCTGTTGTCGCTGTGGAAGATGTGCAATCCATTTGGCTACATATGGAAGAATATCTTCTGTGAGACGAGTGAAGGGAGGTAGTGCTTTGGCAACAGAAAGAATTTTGGGTCTATAATTATTCATGTATTTCTATTAATATCTGATGGCGAAACGCCCATCTCCATTGTATACGATAGGGATAAGGTAAAACGTTATTGAGTAATTTATCCCATTCTTTTAAGGTAAATCCTTTTTGTATAGATAGTAATCCATCATGTCTTGTCATATGATTTGCATGGAATAACCAGGTGACAAACTGGAACAGCCGGAAGGGTAGCCAGTGTCGTTGAAGGTCATTAATCAAAAGACCATATCTACATTGTCTGTAAACCTGAGGTAGATATGTACGGAGTACAGAGTCTTCAAAATGATGCAGGATCAGGTTAAACAGCATGATATCAAATGACTGTGAATGAAATGTTGGGGAAAACATGTCAATCACTTCGTATTGTATTTCCGGAAAATTCTTTGATCGTTCTCTGGCATAATTTATGATGTAGGGATTGGCATCATATCCATATAGCCTAAATGGAATTTGTTGTTTTCTCAAATACCTGGCCAACATTCTTACCGTATCTCCGCCACCACAGCCTACATCCGCAATATTCAAGGGTGATTGTATTGTGTTGAGCTTATATATTGAGATAAAATGCTGTATGCCCTCTTTCACGACTGCATACCCACCTAGCCATGTGTTGATAATTTCCAACTGATCCAGCGTTTGAGTTAGCACATCGCCCTTCATATCCAGATCATCCATGATTTCAGGTACCAGGTTCCGGTGATTAAAAACAGGTTTCATATTCAGGAGGTATAGTGGCAAACAGGATCATGGGTAGTCATATTTCCATGCGTTTGTTTGACGATAGAAGTTAGTATGCCCGGAAATGCTTTTAATATCTGAACAGATAAGTTAGACACCCATCTTTGTTGAAAGCTTAGTTGTATGATACGGCCGGCAAAAAGTCTTCTGGCAAATTGTTTGTGCCAGGCTATTGTGTATTGCTGTTCAAGCGACTCGCGATCAATATCTCCATTAAAATAATCTATGATCAGGTGTGATAAGATTTGTGCAGAGCGGATAGCCATCGCCATACCATTTCCGCAAAGTGGAGTAATCATTCCTGCAGCATCGCCAGCCATCAGGATGTGATTTTCGACCTGGCTTTTGGGAGCAAAAGATATTTCATTGATCACCAGTGGTTGATTAAATACAGATATACTTTGTGTAAATAATGCTTTCAAATGGGGATTTTGATAAAGAACAGCTTTTTCCAGATTAGGTATGGTCTTATATTTTCTCAAAAGATGTCTACTAGTGAGATAGCAAACATTGAGGTTGCCATTCTCGATCATGGAAACCCCGCAATAGCCTGACTGAAAATTGTGCAAGGAAACCAGATCTTCGGGATAATCCATGATACGATGATATTTAATGCCGATATAAGGTGACCTCTGAGTGAAAAAAAGTCGCTTTAAAATTCTATCTAGATTAGCGCGCTTTCCATAGGAGCCTATAACGATTTTCGACATGTATGGACTCCCATGTGAAAGGGTTGTGCAAAATTGATTATCTCTATAGTCAATATCTTGTACAGTTATGCCTTGATGAATGCTTACCCCTTGCTTTAAGGCAATCTGATACAGGAAATGATCTAGATTATACCTGCTAATGCTGATTGCACCCAGAGGAAGTGAGGATTCCAGTTGATTGCCATCAGGAGCACTAAGCTGAAAACGTTTCATCTCTCGGTAATTCAATTGCGATACGTCAATGCCTATTTCAGCCAAATAAGGAAGGATTTCATTAGACATGTATTCACCACATACTCTATGAAAAGGATATTCCTTTTTCTCTATTAGCGCTACGTTCAATCCATATTGTGCTAGGTGTATGGCACAAGTAAGACCTGCCAAACCTCCTCCTGCGATCAATACGTCAGACTTTCGATAAACCATTGGTTAAATATACGTATACGATATAATAACAGTTAAACTAAATATATGCTGTCTATGTTTTTGGAAATGATCATCACAAATGTCGATAGGTGTTGCCTGTGTCGTTTTTTGTCATTTAAAAGTTGTTTGTAAAATGTCTTTTAAGTATTTTGTAGAAAATTTATGACCTATGGATACGCTAGATGAAGTGAAATTAATTTTAAAAGAGCTGGCTATCGAGCGGAAAAAGACCGAAGAGATGGCTCAGAAAACAGAAGCTATGGCTCAGAAAACAGAAGCTATGGCTCAGAAAACAGAAGCTATGGCTCAGAAAACAGAAGCTATGGCTTACAGAACTGATGCCCTGTTTCAGGAAACTGATCAGATGTTCAAAGAAACAAGCAAAATGATCAGGGATATGAGGCTGAGTTTTTCAGAAACCGATAAAAAGATTAAGGAGTTAAGTGGTCTGTTTACTACTCAGTGGGGAAAATTGATCGAAGCATTGGTAAAGCCAGGTACATTAAAATTATTTCAGAAAAAAGGTATCAGGATTACTCAAACTTCCCGTGAAAACGAAGCTGAACTGAACGGGCGGCATATGGAGTTGGATGTCATTCTGATAGATGGTGATATAGCGGTAGTGGTAGAAGTAAAGACCACCATGAAGGTAGAGGCTGTCAATGAATTTCTGGAGGATCTGGATGAGGTTAAAGTATTCTTCTCGCAGTTGAGGGATAAGAAAGTCTATGGTGCAGTTGCGGCACTATCCTATGCAGAGGAATCTGATAGATACGCTTACAGAAAGGGTCTCTACGTAATCAAGGTAACAGGTGATGATATACTGGAGATCGTCAATGACGACGAATTTCAGCCCAAAGCCTGGTAGTAAGTCAGGTTCACGTTATTGATTTTAACAGATGTAAGAATGAGGAGGCCAGGTATATGGCCTCCTCAATTTTTACATCATTTATTTAATCATAAATCTCTTGGTGACGATCTTTTCTCCAGATACAATTTTAGCAAAGTATACTCCTTTACCATATCTTTCAAGAGTAAGCTGAGTAGCAATGTCCTGATCGCTTTTGACCTTGTGAATTACCTGTCCCAGTGCAGTATATACCGTCAATTCAGCAGGAAGATTTTCCTGGCTCTTCCATTCTACCTGAATCTTACCTTCTGATGGGTTAGGGTAAATGTTCAGGTGATCTGAAAAGTTGCGCGATCTGGTTGAGGGATCCTGGTATGCTGCAGTAGTAGGTGCAGTTGCGCCATCGATTACTTCAAACTCTTTGACAATCGTCTCTCGTACAAATCGATGCCCTAGCCGGTAAGCAACGGTAACTTCCAGTTCATATTTACCCAATTGTGGACCGGGATGTCTCCAAGAGAAATAATTGCCTTTGAAATCTCCAAATAAGGCATATGGCTCCTCTCTTTCAACATTTACAAAATGTTGTTGTCCGGATAATCTGAACTTGACATTGAGGATTTGTGCCACACTTACATCAGCTCGGATATTAATAGCATCAGTGGGGAGTGTACTCAAATCTATCATATCTCCCAGCGCTCCAATATCTTCATCAGTCTCTGCATTAACAAGTGTAAAGCTTTCTACCAGATTTTCTGTAGAAACACTGATCGTAATAGATTTGGATATACCGGGTCTTCCACGTCCTCGATTTTTGGCATAAGGAGTAGCTGTTAAAGTATAGATTCCAGGTTCGAGAAAACCAAAATTTAGATCTCCTTTGCGGTCTCCAAATAGGGTAAAAGGAGGTTCATTTTCCACACGGTTCAAAATACGAGGGCCTCCGAGTTTGAACCTAACGCTTTCCAGTTTAGATTGACCAGGACTGGCTTTTGCTTCGATGTTGAATTTGGGTAAGGGAACATCATTCGAAGCCCCAGACAGAAATATAATGAGGGTATCACGTATTACGTGATGGGCATTAGTTCCGGTTTCATCATCGGTAAATGAATTAAAGCGGAAGACACTAGGCCGGGACTGTACCCTGGCAAGCGCGGCATCGACCTGAAGGAATCCGTTTCCAGTACCAAAATCAAATCCTGCATCAAATTCAGAGGTGAATGGATCGTCCATGTCTTCAGCAGTTTCATTAAAAACGGTTTTTACTTCTCCTGGTGTGAAGTGTTCGCTAGCCGACTCGAGTAACAAGGCAGCTGCCCCTGCTGCGTGAGGCGCCGATGCAGAGGTGCCAAAAAAGTTTGGAAATCCATCTCCTTCAAAATCCCCACCAAAGAACGTGGTGTTGGCTCCTTGTGGGGCACATATTTCGGGTTTGGGCCTGAGTTCACTGATCTGCTTTCCCGAAGTATCAAAGAATATCGGTGTACCCCCAGCGGCAGAACCTCCACTAACAAATCCTGTCTCAAGAATGGGAACAGCTGAACCAAATGAAGGGGTATTGGTATAGCGAACAGCACCTGTGGCGATAGCGCTACGGGAATTAGCATGTCCATACAGAGTCGATTTAAAATTGAGATATTCTATAGGATTGGAAGCTTCTCCAAAGCTTACAAATTTGATCAATCTGGGATTTGGGCCTGGATTAGGAGTGTCGATGAATTGGCCGATGGCAATATATACGGGCAGTGGACCTGTAGCATCAGGAGATAACCCCACCCCTGCCAGTTCTACTGCATCCAGTCCCTGGTTGATATTTACGCCACTAAATTCTGCAATAATGAAGTCAAAGCTTTCATCCAATGCGATGAATATATCCAGATCAGAAGCCGATCCCGGACATCCTTCGCAGACTGATGCAAAAGGCTGATCCCATTGAAAACTAAACGTGAAGCCCGTACCAGGTGAGAGAATAACCTCCTGGAATACGTCTACTTCAGGTCCAGGATCAAAATCGTGTAATTCATAGTTAGCAGAAAATACAGGTTGAAAGTCAACAATGGAGATGGGGGTAATTAGCTGCTGAAATGCTGGAGTGAATGCACTTTCATAAGACTGACGTTCACCATTTCCTGCAGAAGAAAGATAAGTAGCTCCCTGAGCTGTAACTTCGTCTGTAGCCTGAGCAATAATACCATCCTGGAACATCGGTTCTGCAAAGTAGATGATATCATCTACGATCACATTAGATCCGGCATCTGCCAATGCCCTGATTCCATTGGCGAAAACCGCCTGACCACCAAAAGCAGTATGAAAGGCAAGATCTGCCCCAGGAGCCACATCGTGAACGATCTCCAGCATGCCTCTTCCTTCATCACTACCTGCACCTGGAGGCAGATCCAATAGAACCTCTACGGATGAATGAAATCCAAAAGGATTACCAGTTCCAGGTAGATCACCAGAAGCTACGCCTGCAGCCGCTCCACCTAGTGCATCATATGAGTCAGATAACACTCCAACCTTCTGTCCAGTCCCGTCTACGCCAGTATTATCTTTGGCAATATCCGAATATTGCGAAAGATCTCCCTGACTCGTGACTAAGCCTATATTATTGACGGGTTTATAAGCAGGTCTTACATACATCAGATTGGACATGGATTCCATGTTGTCAATCTTTTTGAGAGGAAACATTCCATTAACCACACGACCATAGCTGCTACCCTGAACAAGTCCCAACCGCTCCAACTGGGTCATAAGAGATTTACCATCTCTTTCGGCAATAGCTTCTATCGCTATATAATCACCCGAAATCTGAAATATATCTGGAATTTTAAAATATTGAAATTCTGGATCAGATCCTTGGGTACGTGAAGTTGTGACCGAAATGGAATGTAGATCACTACTTATCTTTGACGTAGGCTTTTGAGCAAATAGTGTGATGGAAAGCGTACACAGCATCAACGCCATCCCTACACTTCTGATAAATAGGTAGTTTTGTTTCATTTGTATTAGTATTATTATTAATAATAAGAATAATGCATATTTATCAATTAGATAAAATATTTTTTAAAAAATGAGTTTATTTTCTTTATTTTATTACATGATTATGAATAATATCTTTAGGATATATGTATTATGAAATAAAAAGTCCATCCCGGTTTCCCTTTTCAGGAAACAGTGATGGATGAATGATCCTAAATGATTGCCAATAAGGGCTATCCTAGCCACTTATACAGATTCAGTACGATCAGATAGGTCAATACGGTTGATGAGATCGTTCTACCGATGATAGTCCATCTTAATGTAGACCATAGCTGAGTCTAGGATAAAGTAAGTGGTAGAAGTCCCAGGATAGTAGTTGAAGTCGTCAGGATAATAGGAGTAAAACGGCGCTGGCAGGGCTGTACCAGTGCGTCTTGTTTTTCCATTCCTCTTCCTATTAATTGGTTGGTATAGTCTACCAAAATAATGGAATTATTTACCACGATCCCTACAAGACTGATGAATCCAACAAATGCAAAAAACGAAAACGACCATCCCGTGAGATACAGCGCTACGAAAGATCCGGTCAGCGCCATTGGTATAGCAGAAAAAACCACCAGCGGTTGAGTGAATGAACATCAGTTCGTAGTATTCTGGATTTTCCAGGGCAAAATCTACACAAGTAATTCCCATTTGCTTTAAACGCTCTATGGGGGGTCCTTAATGATAAAATTAGCTATAAGCTTTTGGTGAAAAATCGTAAAGGCTTCATCATGTATAGCATAGAATATTTCATCGATGCTCTTAAAATAGTTATAGATCGTTGCAGGACTGTAAGAGATGGCTTCTGCAATTTTGCGTATCGATACTGCTTTATATCCCAAGCTGACAAACATTTTCCTCGCAGCAAAAATAATTTTTTCCTGTATTTTAGCCTTTTCTCTTTCCTTTCGGGCCTGAATTTTCTCCTTGAGCCTACTTTTTTGTTTTATAATATAACGTACATATAGTGAACAGGAGTTACTTTTTGGTGTTTTTTATGGAAGAGGTAAATTTTGGGATATAGGGTTTTGGATTTCTGAAGCGTTATAAAAATAAGGAAAAGAAAAGGGATTGTAGGAGTGTATGGATTCAAGTTAATTTTATGCCAGTGCGATAAGTCATTTAACATTTCTATGCTTTGTACGTTTATTTGGAGGAGTATATATATTAAGTTTTTCTAATTCGTTTCGAGATGAGACACATACAATTAACTTTAATTATTCTGGCATTATTTGCCTTTACAGGAGGGTGTGATACTGATAGCAATGATACCCCAGAACCCCTGGAGCAGGGTAAAGGTGTATTTGAACTCAATATTACGACTCGTGTTAGTGGACAGAGCTTCGGACCTGAAATTGTATTTAAGAATATCAACAACAGATCATACTACATCACTCGTTTTGATATGTATATTTCAGATATTACTCTGATTGAGGAAAATGGAAACGAACGCGTTCTTTCCTCTCTAGAGTTATTTGATCTGACCAACCCTGGTTTGACCAAAATAGCTCATGGGGATGGTACATTTGTGCAGTTTGAAGTTCCTGCCAAAAGATATAAAGGTGTGAAATTTTCGATTGGGGTGCCTGATTCCTTGAATCACGCAGATCCATCGAGTTTTCCTCCGGACCATCCGCTAAGTACGCTCACCGCCATGCACTGGAACTGGGCTACAGGATACAGGTTCATAGTTCTGGAGGGTAAGATTGATTCAAGCTTGAATGCTGATGGCATGGCATTTGAAAAAGATATTGTATATCACACGGGGCTGGATACACTGTACCGGACCATGTCGTATACCGATGATGAGCATGCCTTCACAGTTCCTCAGGACGATGAACTCCAGTTTGTCGTAGAGATGGATCTCAACAGATTGTTTTACAATGACCAGGATACTATCAATATGGTCCAGGACAATATTACACATACGATGCCTCCGGGTTCGGATAAGTTCAAACTGGCTGAAAAAATCACAAACAATTTAGTCAATAACGCTTTATTTAAAGTACCCTTCTAATCCTTTTGATAAGATAATTTGTTTGAATTAGAATTATGATGATGAAAAAAGGGATCATTCTGAAAATATGTTGGCTTTGTTGGATAGGTGCTGTTGTCTTTTTACAGACGGGATGCGAAACGGAGGAAGTTACAAACCCATTTCAGGAGGAGTATATCATCGATGTTCCGGATCACTTCCCGGATCCTGAGTTTTATGTGCCCGAGGATAATCCGATGACAGTAGGAAAAGTGGAGTTAGGGAAAATGTTGTTTTTTGATCCTGTACTGTCGCGGGATTCCTCTATTTCCTGCGCTTCGTGTCATCTTCCTGAGCATAGCTTTTCTGACCCCAAGCGATTCAGCTTTGGAGTAGCGGGAGCAGTAGGACGCAGGCAATCTCCAGCATTGATCAATGTACTGTATGGTCAATCATTCTTTTGGCATGGAAGTGTGTCATCGTTGGAAAGGCAGATATTGTCTCCCCTAGAGAGTGAAGTAGAGCTGGATAATACCATGAAAGAGGTCATTAGTAGATTGTCGGCAGATTCTGAATATATGGATATGTTTAAAAAAGTATTTGGAGAAGGACCTACCCCCAATTACATCACAGATGCTATAGCCAGTTTTGAAAGGACCCTTATTAGCGCAGATTCTCCCTTTGACCGATATCAGGCAGGAGATGAAACGGCCCTGAGCGAATCTCAATTGCGTGGGATGGTGCTTTTTTTTGGAGAAAAAGCTGAGTGTTTTCATTGCCATGGGGGCTTCAATTTTACGTTTGAGGAATTTCATAATAATGGACTCTATGAGCAGTATGAGGATTTAGGGCGATGGGAGGTTACTGGAAAAGAGTCTGATAGAGGTAAATTCAAAGTACCTACTCTTAGAAACATAGAATATACCTTTCCCTATATGCATGACGGCAGTATGAACAGTCTGGAAGAGGTAATCAATCATTATGCAAGTGGAGGTGCCAACCATCCTCAAAAAAGTGGTTTAATACGTAGATTTATCCTTTCTGAGCAGGAAAAAGAAGACTTAGTAAACTTCCTCAAAGCTCTGAGCGATCCAGGATTCATGGAAAATCCGGCTTTTCAGGCAGTAGATTAAATAGTGGGCTACAACATACCAAACTAAACTACTTTGTGAAGAGATGCCACCTGTAATCTCTGCCCCTATACATGCAGTCTGTATGTTCCCCATTTTCTTCCATTCTTTTAATAAATTTCATTTAGGATAATACAATTATTTTTATTAATTTAATGTTAATAGAATGTTAGCACAAAGCTAATTATTTGGAAAGGGTTAGTTATTGAAACGCTAATACAATTTCAATTCCGGGAATTCCTATTTCCCCAATAGCTGTTAGTGTAGCAGAATTGTATTTCTAAGGATGGATGCATCCTTAAGATTAGTTCACATAGTTTGATTTTGCTAATTGTAGTATAGTCTGACAACTTACTGTTGATGGATAAAATCTTGAATAAGAAAAAATTTGGTTATGGTCAGAGAAAATTTACTGTGGTTTGTTTTCATGTCTCTGCTTATAATTGTTCAGGGACAAGGTGAAGTTGAAGGGGATTTGGATCAGGTTTATCCAAGGTTATTTGATTATATCCCAGTAGATCAACAACCTGAAGCATTGAACTTTGAAGAAGTGAGAAAACTGGTGGGTTATCCACCAGGGGCTATGAGTTCGGGTATTGAGGGGAAAGTACTGTGTAGAATCCTGATAGATGAGGCAGGAACATATCTGAAGCATGAGATTACCCGTGCTGACTATCCAATACTGGGGAAAGCTGTTGATCCGCATGTGCACTTGCTGCGATTTACCCCTGCAATACAAGACAATAAGGAAATTGTCTATTGGGCAAATGTCAAATTTGACTTTGAATCGAAAACTCATCATTATGAATTTGCTAAAAATCAGCGCACGCATATTGTCGCCAGAGATCTGAAAAAAGCTGAGGACCGGGCAAGGTTTTTCCTGCGGGAAGGTAAGCTCGCGTCAAAGCATCAGAATTTTCCTTCCGCATCCAGGATGTTAACCCAAACTATTGCCATTTGTAAAGAAAAATCGGGCAAGGAAAAGTACCTGCTACTGCTATTTGATGCTTACAACGAACGCAGCAAAGCTCAATATCACCTTGATTATCTGGATGAAGCGATCCAAGATCTCACGCTGGCGATAGGGATGGCGAGATCCGAACTGGATCACAGAGCTGAGATCAGGGATTTGCTTTCGGACCTGTATCATCGCAGAGCAATCTATTATCTGAATGCGGGGAAGACGCTGCAAGCACTTGAAGACCTTCAATGGATCGATAAATTTTATCCCTGCAAGGTACCCTTTGCCAAAGCCAGGCTGGCAGAACTTATACTGGAGATGGGAAAAATTGAAAATGCCTTGGAACATATCAATGAGATTGAAAAATGTGAAGATCACGCATTTGATCAGCAGGAATACACAATCAAGGCTTACGTCTCTTTACTGAAGGGTATCGCCTACTTTCAGCAGCAAGTTTATCAAGAAGCTTTTACCGAATTGGCCTTTGCTCAGGAACAAAACCCTGGAAACCCTCTGACCTATTACTACAAAGGGCTAGCCATCTGGGAATTGGGGGGAGTTGAGCACGCTTATGAAAATTTACGGATAGCACTAGAAAAAGGGCTTACAGGTGATCGTAAAGTCAAAGCTGCGAAAATTATTGGTTCTCTAACTGAAGCTGAATAAGTATATTACAAAGAAATGAAGAAGGAAGTCACATAAATCGACTTCCTCCGATTATTTTCTTATAGTTTTTAACAATACTTCGCTGATTATTAAACGCAAAAGCTAGGCACTTACCCTCGGAAATCATTAGCTTATTTTCACCGATATACCGGAGCAATTGATTAAAGATTCATCCTTCTTAGGGTTTGAACTTTAGGTGTAATTTTATTTTAACCTACGTTTTCTTTTTCTCTTTCTAAATCCAGATATCGTCCAGACAAATAATCCCAGCACCAACAGACCAACTATGGTGTAGATAATGTAATATATAGTTTTACTGCTTTTTGATTCTTTCTCTTCAGATGTAGTTTCACGCTGTACAGCCAGTTCCTGTCTTTCGCTGGCAAGTTTATCTCTTTCCGCTGCAAGCTCGGTTTGCAAGGCTTCAAACTTTTCAGTCAGTTCTTCCACTTCGGCATAATCTGAAGATGTACTCACATGGTCTTCACTAGCTTCACTAATCTTTTCTTCAAGTTCTCTCTCCTGTGATTCCAGCTGAGAAATCTGATTTTCTAGCTTTGCCTTGCTGGCCGCTATTTCACTCAGATCTTTATTTGCTATTTCACTGCTTTTCTCCTTTAGATTACTGAGTCTGGATTCCAGTTCGTCTTTCTCTTCTGCAATCTCCTGCTTTTCAGCTATCTGCTTCTGGCGAAGGGTATCCATTCTGGCAATTTCCTGTTTAAGCCTTTCTTCTTCTTCGGCCATAAACTCATCCATTAACTCTTTAGTCGTATAATTTTTCTGGATTTTTTCACTTAGATTTTTTCGTTGTTGATCGATTCGTGTAATGCTTTCCTGGTAAGATGACACATTATCTTTGACCTCCGCAACCATTTTTCTCTGATCTTCAATTTCTTCTTCCAGATCACTGATCTGATTGTTGAGGTCGGTCAATTCTGATCCCAGTGCACCATCAGTCATCTTTTCTTGCTTTTCATCCATGTAGATGGCTTTCTCCTCTTTGAGCAAATCCAACTTCCGCTGAGCCATTTCTGCCTTACGCTCATTCAGTTCTATTCGATCCAGATATTCTTGTTTCTCATTTTTCAGGGAAGCTAGCTTCTGGTCGATTTCTGCAATGCCTGTTTCAATTCGTTCATCAATCTCATCATTGATCTTGGCAATTAATTTCTGATTTTGTTCAAGGCTGTCGAGATTTCGAGTGAGTTTTGCTGAATCACCTATTACTTCATTGTAAGTATCTTCTTTCTGAACGAGGAGTTGTTCCAAAGAATCAAGCTGATTATTCAATCTTCTCAGGTTTTCCTTTTGTCTTGATTCAACTAACTGTAGTCTTTCAGCCTCCAGTTTTGTCTCCTGTTTTTCGATCTTACTCATCTCATTCTGGATCTCATTTTCCTTTTCGCGAATAAGTTTCTGTGTTTTATTTAATGAATCCTCCAGTACAGCCATTTTGCCAAGTGTACTTTCTATACTCTGTTCTGCCGATTCGAGATTTTTTAGGGCAGTTTGCTCGATCTGATTTTCTTTCCTCTTGAGTTCCTGTTCTTGTCGATCAACTTTTTCATCTTCTTTCTTAGTCTCAGAAGAGCACCCTGCTAAGAGGATAAACATACATAGACCAGATAGTATACTGATGGTTTTGTTGGTAAAATACATGTTGGACATTTGTTTGATTTATATTAAAATATTTGTAATGACAGAATGATATATCGCGTTTGTACATTAAGTGCAGCAGTATATAATATTAAGCAATGATAACTTGGGTTGTATTGAGCTGGAAAATTTACTCAGAGGTTACAGATTGATATTTTCTTTATGATGTTGCTACGATTTCTGAATACACTAAATTTTATAACTATATCCAGCAACCTACTGCCAACGCTTTCAAAGTACCATGAATTGCAAAATTATTACTATCTACATGTTGGTTTTTTTACATTTTACGGTTTTGGGAGGATTTTTGTTACAAAAGTTGTCAAAAGGTGGGATGGCGAGGATCTTTATGAGTGGGTTAATCGATTTTTTTACAACTTTAGTGGTGTATATGTAGGAGCGGTGTGTATGTAGGAAAAAGATTCTACAAATTTTCACTTTGTGGAAAGAGAGGCTAACATTAAGCCTCTTCTTCCAAATTATGTCAAATAGATTTTTTGAGAGATATCTTCTAGCATCTTTTCCGTAGTTACAATAATTTCCGCTATACAATATATTTTTAAAATTGCCTATAAAATACCTCTTTCCGTAGGGCATTGGCATAATGCTTAGCGATGTATTATCTGTCAATAAGTATAGATCATATTGTCGTACCACTTATTTAGTGATGATCATCATGTGCACGTGCAAAAATATTCAGGATAAAACCTCCGTTGATCACAAAACCATCGGTTGGTGCCCAGATTTCGGCAAACGTAGGATTGTTCAGCGGTGGCATGACGATATCCTCATAACGGGACTGCCGGGTGTCGATGAAGTTCTCAAAGTTGAGAAATAAACTCACATGCTTGAATTGTCTCAATGCCATAAAACCCACAATCCAGTAATCTCTTTTCAGGGTATAATCACTGATAAATTGTTCTCCGGTATAGTAGCTTTCCAGTCCCAACCTCCATTTCCCATGCTGCTCGAATACTAATACCGCTCCTGCGTTGTGCTTGGGGGTCAGGGGCTTTTGCCTGTTGATATTATTATAGTTCAGCTTTACGTCGATAAAGGCATATTGGAGAAACAGCTTGAAGTCTGCATAGGTAAACTTGATATTGGTCTCAAATCCTCTACTATCGATGCTCCCATCTGCGTTGGAAAAAGAGTAATCCTCACTCATTTGACTTTGTGAAAGGACCAACGCTTCATTGAGACGAGTATAGAAGAAAAGCTGGTTGATGGAGAAAGTCATTTTTTCACCAAGTACAGTTTCGTAATTGATGTCAAAATTCCCACCGGCAGATCGCTCTGCTTCTGTAGCTTGTCTGTCTATGGGGATAACATTCTGAAAGGTAAGTGCCTCGGATTCTTCAGTAAAAATGGTGGGCAGTTTATACCCTAATCCCCCTCCTAGTCGTCCTGACCATTTTTGATTAAACTTAAACAGCAGGAAAACTCTGGGCAGGAAAAAGGTTCCATAATCAGGATTGTAATCTGTCCTCAATCCGCTTTCCAACACCAGATTTGACTGAATATCCCAGGTGTTTTGAACAAATGCACCAAGGGTACTGTGTTGATAGTCTCGCAATTGTGTACTGTCAGACGGGTCTTCACTGAACTTATCTGTAAAGAGATTGGCACCCAAAATCCAGTCGGTCTGAGGCTTTTGGATGGAGTATGACGCTTCAGAAAAACTAGCAAGTTGTGTACCGGTAAACTGGAAGCTAGGAATGTTAATTTCCCGGTCAAAGTATCCGATACCATTTCTGAACCGTAGTTGGGAACTGTTTTGAAAAGTTTTGTCGAATACGAACTGGGTAGAAATCCTTTGAGAGAGATTTTTCTCAGTAAATGTACGATTGGCACTAGGACCGTTATCGATTACCGCTATATCTCCCCCTTCTCTATTTTCCCAGGTCGTATTTATCCCCAACCATAGGGTTGTACTATCATCCGGATACCAGAATATCCGGGGGGTTAGCGTCATGCTCCGTATGCTAGGGATGTCAGAAAATCCGTCTTCATTGGGGTCATAGGGATTTTGCCTGTTGCCAGAGGTGTAGAGCGACACCCCTATCTTGTCAAATTTTTCAACATATAAGCCATTAATATTCGTACCATTTGCACTGGTTTGGTTAAACATTAGGCTGAGTTCAGGTGCACCCTCGACTGGTTTTTTGGTAACCAGATTCACCAGGCCCGCAATAGCCCCTCCGCCATATAGGGTAGAAGCACTGCCCTTGATGACTTCCACCTGCTTCAAGTCTAACGGAGGGATCTGCATGATGCTCAATCCGCCTGCGAACCCTCCAAACAAGGGTATTCCATCTTTAAGGATCTGTGTGTAGCGTCCGTCCAGTCCTTGAATGCGAATACTCTGATTCGCCGAGTTGGCAGAGGTCTGCTGCATGAGTATTCCCGTACTTTCCCGAAGGAGCATAGCTATATTAGTGGAGTTCATCACTGCTTTTTCTGCCAGTTCCTCTGAACCCAGAAATTCGATTCTGGTAGGTATTTTCTCGATGCTCCTGCTGCTCCGGGTCGACATGATGGTTACCTTTTCTATCTCAAAGTCTTCTTCCAGGTATATGTTTAGAGGTTGATCGATGGAAAGTGGGAATTCAAAGGTATCGTTACGGATTTCATAGTTCACAAAAGAGAAAGACACAACCTGCTGACCAGCCGGAATGTCGTCCAGGACAATCAGGCCTGTGCTATCTGCGTAGGCACCGGTATTTGTGCTTTCCAGGACTGCGGTAGCACCTACCAAAGGTTCTCCGGTGTATTCGTCCAGAATATATGCCTGTAGTGTATGTTGTGAGAAAACGTTTGGGTTAGATATAAATAGCAAGATAAATATGATAAAAAATATCTTTTTCATAGATAGATGATTTGTCTGAGAAGGAATCGCTAAAAGACCTTTTCAGAATCGTAAAGAGAAGTTAAATAGTGAGCTGGGGATAATTACTGGATACTCAGCCTCGGGGAGGGTGCCAGATGGGGAAAATATATAGGCTGACAATGAAGGGTTTATGCAGCCATGCATCCCGTTGGCGATGAGATATATCATCGACTAGCTTGACATGATGGGGAGGAAAAAATCCTATACAACAAGGGCATGACAAGAGTACATTGCACATCTCCTGGCAGCCTTCATGTTTTTCTTCCTCATGAGGCTGTCCATCATCCTGACAGTTGGCTTCGCAGCACATGGTAGCAGAGATCCCGGGTAGGACTCCTGCGTTAGGTATTATCGCCAAAGTGAGTATGTAGCCTGTCAGTATGATCGCTAATATTTTCACTAGTACAATAATAAGGATAAAAGTGGATTGTAGTATATCAATGTTAGAATTATATGATAGAGAGAGACCAGCATTTGAAGGGCTATGTTGATAAGCTGATAAAAATATTGCCCACACTAGAAAAAAATTTGATAAAAAAGAGGAGATGGTTTTACAATTATTAGAAATATCCGTCCTTGTAATACTATTCTCTATTAAAAAGTGTTAAACGGATCAATTAAGGGAACTACAGACGTATGATGATTTGATGAAAATGCCGCAGAGAGTTGCTAAGAAACATTGATACACTATTTCCTCCCAAATTGTTTACACTTTCTACACAGCAATAAACAAAAAGCACCTACAAAATACTGTAAGTGCTTGATTTTCATTGTGGGCCCACCAGGGCTCGAACCTGGGACCCCCTGATTATGAGTCAGGTGCTCTAACCGGCTGAGCTATAGGCCCTATTATGTTTAATAAAATTCAAATATACTTCTTTTATACGAACCTGCCAATAAGAAGGTTGATTTTATCGCATGAGTACCCAATCTCCTGGATACTGATGAAAATAAATATGCAATTCTTACGTATGTAATTTGAATATTTTGCTAATTTTATAATTAGCGCACATCTATACTCACTTTTTTCCAATATATTTGCATGAAAAAAGTGTAGGTAATTTGTATTTGTTATGAATGAAAATAACATTTCTTTCAATAAATCAAAACGTAAATTAAATTGTATCCTCCTGATTGATGACGACGATTCTACCAACGTACTACATCAACTCGTGCTGGAAGAAGCAGGTATCGCCGCACATGCCTTGTTTTACCCTGATCCCCAGGAAGCTCTCAACTACCTCAATTCGTGTAACAATCTACGCGATGATCAAGCCCTCAAGCTTGTCCCAGACCTGATTTTTCTGGACCTCAATATGCCTCTTATGAGTGGAGTCGACTTCATGAAGGCGTACCGCCAACTGGATTTTTACCAACAATTTAAACCCGTACTCATCGTATTGACGACTTCCCTTCAAATCGAAAACTTTAGAGAAGGAGAAGCTTTTGAAGATATCAATGGCTTCCGGACCAAGCCCCTAACCCTGGAACTTCTGGAGGAGATTATGAATGAATTTTTTGATACTGATTGATTGACCGGAAAAATATTTGATTATCGTCACTTCATAAAACTGTACATAACTTTATTCATGCTTACATAGATCGTGTGGTAAATATTCGAACATATTAATTTGTAGGGAAACTATTCGTTGAATAGTTTTATAAACTGATAGGTATCAGGTTCAAAGTGAAATGCTCATGCCCAATCAAGATCTAGACCGGAGTAGCAAGGAGTTGCGGTTTCAACATTATTTTGCCAGCTATAGCTCACAGTTGCGCAACTTCCTGTATTATAAATGCGGCGATGTGCAGCAGGCCGAGGATCTGATGCAAGAGGCCTTTATTCGTCTATGGCATAAACGAGATGATGTACCAGAACCTAAAGTCAAAAGTTTCCTCTTTACCGTAGCTAATAACCTGTTTCTGGACCACGTAAAACATCAGCAGGTCGTACTGAAATTTCAGAAAAGACCTCAAAAACAGGTTAATTATGAACATCCCCATTTCCTCATGGAAGAGGAAGAGTTTCACCAGCATCTCGAATATGCCATCAACTGCCTCCCGGAAAAAAGCCGCATCGTGTTCCTGATGAACCGAATCGATAAGTTATCCTATAAAGAAATCGCACTCAGACTATCCATCAGCGTAAAGGCAGTTGAAAAACGCATGCACAAAGCTTTAATAGAACTTAAAAAAATAAATCCAGGCATATAAGTAGGGCAAATGAAGGGTTGAACGTTAATATATTAGGAAATCATAAACATGGATAAGCGTAATATACATCATGATGATACCTTGTGGGCAAGATGGCTGGGTGGAGAGTTGAGCGAAACGGAATTCGCTTCCCTGAGCGCTGAAGATGTACAGCGCATGGAGCGCATCCGCGATGCGGCTGACCAACTGGAGCTTGAAGCTCATGACCAGGATGCATCCTGGGAAAAGCTACAGCGGAGGATACGCGAGGCTAGAACTTTCGAACCCCTTCCACGTAACCAGGATATAGGTAAACACTTGCGCTGGGGATTGGGGATTGCTGCCAGCTTATTAATCGCAGTGGGTCTATGGTTTTCCTATTTTTCCGCTCCTGATGCATTTGTCATTGTTACAGAACCTGGTGAACGGGAACATATTCTTTTTCCGGATAGCTCTGTTGCCATATTGAACGCGGACTCCCGTCTGAGTTACTTTCCCGGTAAATGGGATAAGATACGTGAAGTCAACCTGGAAGGAGAAGCATACTTCGAAGTAATAGAAGGAAAAAATTTCAGGGTTTCCACACAGCAGGCGGACGTAGTAGTACTGGGCACATCATTTAATATCAATACCCGCTCAGCACGCCATACCACGATTTGCTATACAGGGAAAGTCAAAGTTGTAGATCATGACCAGAAACGGGATCAAATACTTATTGCAGGGGTTGGCAACAGGATACATGAAGACGAATGGGAGTTGTTTCAGCTGGAACAGACTATGAAATCACCCGGATGGATCAATGGTAAAACAACTTTTCAAAGTGTAAACTTTGTAGAAGTTATAGAGGAAATGGAACGACAATTTGACCAACAAATCGTTTTATCTGTAGATACTCAAACATTGGGAACCTATACAGGTTACTTCTTTAATGACGACTTAAATGAGGCGTTGAGAATGGTATGTGAACCTATGGGATTTGGCTATGTCGTGAAAAATGATGGTGTCATATACATCATCAATGAAAAACCTAGTATAGATGAATAACAGTTTATTCTGTAATGTCTTTAACATGCTTCCGCTACCTTGTCATTTTGTTTGCATTCCTTCCAGTGAACGCCTGTTCGTTGCATGCCCAAAATTTCGACCTGGATTTCCGTCAGATTTCGCTTGAAAATGTTCTACATGACTTGTCTGGTAGCTATGGATTAAGTTTTGCGTATGAAGATGCCCAGGTGAAAGATATTCAGATCAATTTTTCTTTCAAAGGCAATTCTCTTCATTCCCTGCTAACCAAATTACTGGAAAATACCCATTTGGAATTTGAAATTGTCCGGGACAAACACATACTACTGATAGAAAAAAAACTTACAAATATCTCCAGAGATGTTCGTCCTAGATATGTGTGCCGTGTAATAGACGCTGAAACCGGATTGCCCCTAAGCTATGCAACGCTGGTGGGTACATTCTCTCGGAAAGGTGCTTTGGCAGGTCAAAATGGAATTGTTGAAATAGAAGATCATTTTTCTCATAAAGATAGCCTGATAATCAGCCATCTAGGCTATAAAGCCCGGGTATTTAGCATTGGACATTTTCGCGAACGGATGCAGGGATTAAAGGAAAACGAGCAGTTACTAGTAGCACTACGTCCCATGCCATCATCTGTGGAAAATGTCCTGATCACAGATCAAGTTACCATCATGGATGTTCACGCTGCAGATGATAAAATCACAATACGCCCTTCGGGCGTAAGGACACTTCCTGGATGGGGAGAACCGGATATTTATCAGATGATGGGCTTATTACCTGGTATCAACAGTTCCGCTGGTACTTCTGGAGGTATCAACATTAAAGGTGGTACAGCCGACCAGAATCTTGTCTTATGGGATGGTATTCCTATCTACCATCTCTCTCATTTCTTTGGGTTATTTGCCCCTTTTAATCCTTATGCTGTCAAAAAACTCGATCTCTATGCTAATGGTTTTGGTGCGAGTAAAGGCGGAAGAGTTTCCAGTGTTATAGATATCCAGTCCGAGCCGGATTCAATAGACGACATGAGGATTGGTCTGGGAGCCAATCTTCTCCATAGCTATGCATTTCTTGAATTGCCTCACCTTAACGACAAAGCATCATTGTTTATCTCTGGAAGACGTGCCTTCTCCGATATTGTAGCTAGCACCACCTACAACAAATGGTTTAATTATACCTTTCAGGAAGGCAGAGAAGATATCCTGGGACAATCAACTAGGGATAATGGAGCTAGTCTGAATCTCATGCCACAGTTTTATTACCAGGATATTACGGCCAAATGGCTGTATCGTCCTACATCCCAGGATGAGTTGAGTGTCAGCTTCTACCGGGGTAACGATAAACTGGAATACCTGCAAGTAGAAAATCTTCCGGATCGTTTCAGCGATAACATCAGCATTGAAGCACTGGATGTGCTCAAACAATCCAACTGGGGTATTAGCAGTAGATGGAAACATCGCTGGAATTCTAAACACCAATCAGAAGCGTCGCTGGTGTATTCAGATTATGCGAAAGTTTGGTCTTTTGTCTTTATTGAGAAATGGCCAGGTTTCAAATATCACAGGGAGGTACATCAGCATAATAATTTTCAGGATTTTACCCTGACGTTCCACCACACATGGGACTTGCTTCCACGCTATAAAATGGACCTGGGAGCGCAATGGACACAACAGGTGGCATCACTCAACTATCAGGAGATATTCCTGGAAGAGGAAAGTGATGTGGATACTACACAATCCCTGATCGGCCCGACAAATGATGACTTCGAAGGTTTTATCTCTTCGTTTTACGTTGAGAATCATCTCAACCCTGTAGATAACCTGCAGATTAATGCAGGTTTGAGGTTTTCAAAGGTTGCGATTAAGGAGAAAAGTTACCTGGAACCTAGATTATCAATAAATTATACTCCCTACCCAGATTGGTCTTTTCGCTTCCGTTGGGGAGAATACCACCAGTTTGCTCATCAGGTATTTTTCGAAAATGAACTGAGAGTAGGTGAAAATTTCTGGATTTTAAATACCCATCCTGATCTGCCAGATTTGAAGACGTCTCAGCTCTCTCTGGGTTTGCGTTACGAGTCAGATCATTTTTCCTTTACAGCTGATGCTTATCGTAGAGATTTTCAGGGTCTACTGGGTAATTCTTTTGAATACAACCGGGAAGTCAGAGATCTAGAAGACCTGGATGTATACCGTACATATCTGCAATACCATAATGATTCTGCCTTTGTCTCTGGTAGTGGATGGGCTAGGGGAATAGACTTATGGTTTCAACTGGAATGGAAACCCTACAAAACTTGGTTGGCTTATTCGCTGAGTGAAGTAGTATATCAGTTTGAAGGGTTTAACCTGGATCAGCCTTTTCCTGCACCACATGACCAGCGTCATACGCTGAAATGGACCCATTTTCTGTCATTGGATGACTGGAGTATATCTGCAAACTGGTTGTTTCACACTGGAAATCCCTTCTCAAGTGTAGAACTAGAAAGAGTTGAAGAAGCTATTGGTACTACTTCCAATAATCAAGGTCAGCCACCGGCTGAGGTTGTATATATCCTGGATGTTCCCGAATACAACGGTCAGCGTTTTTCCAATTACCATCGCTTAGATTTATCAGTTGGAAAGAGTTTTGTCTGGGGAGATAAAGGTCAATGGAATGGTAAGATTGGCCTTTCTATCTACAATGTCTATAACCGTATCAATGTGCAGCGCAAACGCTATATTCCCATGCAGCAGATGCAGGGAGGTCTTGATATCATGGAAGCCAACCACGTAGATCCTGGATTGACACCCAACATATTTTTTCAGATTAGCTGGTAATAAAAAGAGAGGGATTATCTCATAAATCAATCATCGTGGTTTCATCATTAGACCTACCCAATTCCCATGTTAGATTAATCCTATTTTATCACGAACATAGAATCTTCGTTAAAAAAAGTCCAAAAATAAGAGGAAGCCTATTTTTAAGACTCCCTCTGTTTGTTGGGAAAGATAATCGTATTTAGAATACAATTAAATAACGATACTCATCTGTTACTCCCTACCTTATTAGTACATTTTTTCCAACAAAAGAATAAAAATATAAACCCCTGATTTTATTGAACCACATTGATCCATTTTATCTGGGTCTGTTCTCCAACAGTTACTTTTAGCAGATACATACCCGATTGAAAGCGGTCTAGAGATATTTCACCTGTGTATCTTTTTGTATTTTTATAGTCAGTAACGCGTTTTACAATTCTTCCCTGTAAATCAAAGATGTTGATTTGCAGATTGCCTTCAAATGGAGCATCCCAGTCAAGATAGATCCAGGAATGTGCTGGATTAGGATAGATTACAAAATGTTCCAGCGCTTTTTGAAGATCTTCTTCTACGTTCTCCTCTATCTCACTATCAGCTAGTTGCAGCTTGGAGGTCTCAGGCTGCATTAGCTCATCGATATCATTTACATCTATGCGCAGATAAACAGTTAGTTTGCGCATGCGTGTTCTTCCATTTTGTGTATATATTTCTACAATTCGTATGCGTAGTAGAAAAGCTTTCCTGAATTCATAGTTGACATACTGAGGATTTTCTACATATATCGCTCCGGTATGCTCGTCTATGGTAAAAGCTTCTTTCCCATATCCCCCCTCGATGGAAAAACTAATATCTCTATCACTTAGGTCATTGGCCAGCACATTTCCCACCAGGGTACCCTTAGGGCTATTCTCCATGATCGACATGTGGTAATTAATGATCGTCGTGCCGATCTGGATATTTTTCACCACCTTACCCTCAGGTTGATCTATCAGATCCACAACTATGATAGCTTCTGTGGTATTCGGTTCAGGGGCGTTGTCTGTGACGATAACTGTCAGACTAAATTGAGCATCACGTTCGTAATCCAATGCTGCGGAGTTTCTGACTTTCAGCTCACCAGACTGGGGATCTATCGTAAATGCATGGTCTTTATTTCCTTTTTGGATGGAATAGGTAAGCTGATCCTGATCGGGGTCGGTTGCTTCAAGTATTCCTACCAGCGTACCTGATGCTGCGTTCTCATTTACGCTGTATGATGTATTAGTCAGTGTTGGAGCTCCATTTTGAGAAGCCTTCACAGTGATCTGCTGTTCAGTAGTATCGCTATCGCCACTATCATCGGTAACGATGAGGTTGATGGTGAAGGTTC
>CAYXVE010000010.1:28055-111959 GCA_964468435.1 uncultured Bacteroidia bacterium
AAGCCGATGCATCGAGATCGACTGTGAGGGGCGCTTCGCCTTGCGTAGGCGTGGCAGTGAATGCCGCCGTAGGCGCCTGATTCGGCGCAGGATCGACCGTAATTTGTTGCGAGGTAGTATCGCTATCGCCACTATCATCGGTAACGATGAGGTTGATGGTGAAGGTTCCAGCCTGATTGTAGGTCACGGTAGCGGTCTGTCCGGTGCCGTTTTGGCCGTTGCCGAAGTCCCAGGCATAGGACTGTATCGTCCCGTCGGGATCAGTGGAAGCCGATGCATCGAGATCGACTGTGAGGGGCGCTTCGCCTTGCGTAGGCGTGGCGCTGAAGGCAGCTACAGGCGATTCATTATTATTTTCAATACAAGAGAGACAGCCTACATTGGCTACCAGTTGACTGATCCGGGTTTTCGACTGAGGGGAGAACTCATAGGTCAGGTTAATAGATGGGGCCATAATGTACGGCGTTCCTTGAGCATCGTGTTGTGCACCGAAATTATGTCCAAATTCATGAGCGACCAGTACTCGGTTGTATTCAGCATTTCCAAGCAGGTCATTTACGTTATATTTGTAGCTTCCTGAACATAGCGCAGAGAGCCAGGCCACGCCTACTGTTCCGGAACCTTTTCCATCAAAAAACAGCGAACCCATATCATGGGATTGGGTGAAACCAGTAGGCCCCCAACTTGTAAAGCTGTTTAAGAGGCCTGTAGGGTTAGATTCATCCCATCCCGGGGTATTGGAGTTTGTAAAGACGACTTGTTCAGTTACTTTAAAAGTTACGTTAAATATCTCATAGTTAGCTTCTACCATATTGAGGATCGAGAGGATGTGGTTATTCACAGCAGTGATACTTTGCCCGAAAGCGACATAGCGATTGTAGGTTGCCGCGGTAGCGATTTCCACTTCCTGAGTTCCAGCGCAAGCTTCGCTTTGTTCGATTCTATATTCAGGTATGTTTTCTGTTTGATCGTGCACATGCGTGGCACCACATTGTATGGGGGCATCCTGCGAAACAGCATGCTGATAATAGGTGATCAGTTCCTGAGTATGATCCTGATAACCGATACTGCTAAGGTTTTCAAAAAAGATTTTTTTACCATTGAGGGTTACAAAACCTTGTATCATTTGTTGGTCTACGGATAATCTTACTTCGCCACCGCCCGGGCTCAGGAGTTTTCCCTTGTAGGTAGTCGGATCTCCAGTTTGATACCAGGAATCCTGTAAGACTTCATCATTTTTTTTGATCAGGTAGTCATTAGCTCTGAGATCATGTGGTTCAAGTTCAATATTCCAGGAGTGATCATTTCCCAGATTCAGGATGAATTTTGATGTTTGGGATGAGTGTTGAAGGTAGCGATTTAGTGACTGCGGATTTAAAGAGAATACTTCAAACTCGCTGAAGGTGTTACTGAGTTCCTGGTATAGGGAGGATACAAGCTCAGCAGCTTCTTGAGCATCTTGTTTGGGTATGTTCGCAGGGTGGGCTTTTTTATGGGAGATCAACAGAGGGGCATTAAATTCTGGTACGGATATTTGTGATAGCAGGCTGTTTTGAGAAATGATGATGGCGCTAAAAACTAAGTAGAATAGAAATTTATTCATGGGTACTGGAAGCTTTGAATTTGTTGTGCAAACAATTAAATACCCAGATAAAAAAGAAAGTGATTAAAGGTATTTCCTTTCATGGTAAAAAATATTATTTATCAATAATATATTTCTCATTAATTGTATCATGATTTAGAAATAATAGATAACAGATTCATTAAAAGCTTCTGAACTTACATAGGTGATCTACTTATAGGATGCCTGTAGATAAGTTTAATTAAATGGCTGTATAAATTTTAAGTAGAAATATTTTATTTAAAAAAAAATAAAAATAGCTATATTATCTTTATTAAGAATGGTAAATAGAAAGTGAAAACAATACATAAATATTTAAGTCAATAAAGCAGTCATTCATCATTTTGATTAATTTCTTACATATGTAATTTGTTACAATCCTGAAAATATAGTTTGATATGTGTAAGTGTATCGCAGTAGATATGGATGAAGTAATTGCTGATTCCAACATCAGATATTTTGAGTGGGACGAGAGAGATTTTGATGCACCATTTCCATTGGACAGATTGTACGGGAAAAAGCCACGGAATGTAGTTCCGGATCTACCGCTAGGAACGAGTCAAAAACTATCCTCATCAGCCGGGTTTTTTCAGGAAATTACCAGTTATGGAAGATAGCCAGGAGGTTATGAGAAAGCTGATGGAAAAATATGAAGTGTTCATTAAGTCTATTATTATGAAATTTCCGTATTCTTTCATTGGAAAAAAATGAATGGCTCAAGGAGCATTTTCCTTTTATACACTGGAAGCAGATTGTGTTTTGTGGAAATAAAAGTATCATCTGTGCAGATTATATGATTGATGATAATACTTTTAATCTATACGTGTTTAAAGGAGAAGGTATCCTGTTTACTGCACCCCATAACATACAGGAGAGTCAATACAACAGGGTAAATAACTGGTGGGATATTAGAAATTACTTTTTTCCGGAAACTCTAGAAGCAATCAGGATTTAAGCATGTTTCTGTAGTGAATGATTTTTTGGATAAATATAGATATTCCTTTATACTGAAGTAGTATCCCGATAATAAGTATGACCAGATTTCTTAATATCATAGCCGAAAAGTTCCAGCCATTATGTTCGAGGTAGAAATAGCGGGTTGATTTGGCGGTATAGGAAATGGCGATCCATCCTAAAGCGGTAATGATGAGCAATGCAAAGAAGATGCCCCAGTATTTACCGTGAAATTCCCAGTTAACAGCGTTACGATAAGTACGTTGTGTATGATTTGAATTTGACCGGGTTGAGTTTTGTTGATCATTTTGAGGGGGGGGAGTAGATTGAGTATACGTTTTCTGAGCGTTGCCATTAGTATTATGATGATAGGGATCATAGGCTTTGTTTTGTGTATAAGTGTGTGCATTTGGATGAGGAGGGTGTTGAAAAGGAGATGTATTTTGTTGGGTGTGAATATTACGAGCTTTATTCATAAAATGCGCCATATACATGGCGTTATAGAGTTTGCGCTTTTGCTCGTCGCGTAGCATTTCATAGGCTTCGCGAATTTCTATAAATTTTTCTTCAGCACTCGCATTGTTATTCTTATCCGGATGGTATTTCAATGCCAGTTTTCTGTAGGCGCGTTTGATGTCTTCCGAATGCGCATTGAATTGAATATCCAGAATTCTATAGTAATCTTTCATGTCGCCATTTTTCCGTAGGTAAACTACATTATTGATAATGAAAATTTCAAATAAATATTGTATTAGGTGAAATTGTGTGTTTAGATGGTCATTTCTGGGGATAAATAGTAAAAGGGTGGGGAGGGTATAACATTGAGTGTCACGTCTTAGCCAAGAATAGCATTATACCTCCCCATGAAGGATGGAATGACCGATAGCCAACTTTTATATTTGCACAAATTATGTCTTTTTGTCAATCCTAATATAAGTAAGTTCCGTTTTTAATGCTATGAAGATCTATCCAGTGATGTTTGATCGCTTTTTGAATAAGCTCTATGGTTCGTTTTGAATGGAACCTTTTCAGGATATCCTCCAGAAAATTTTCTTCAGATTTATTGACCAAATAAGCTATCTCTTTGGGCGTAAATCCATCCAAAAGCAATTGTATGATGCGCTGTTCTTCAAATGTCAGCCGTACTGGTAACAAACGATCAAATGGATATTTCTTGAAGGTATGTTTTGCGTAAGCTATCAGTGTTTTCAGATCATAATATATTCCCTTTTGAGATACCTGTTTGACAGCTTTGACAAATTGTTCTGATGGGGCTTTTTTACTGACAAAACCTGAAGACCCAGCATCTAGCATGTTGGCTAGTAATTCGGGATCATGGTTGAGCATAGTAGTGATGGTATGAGTTTGGGAAAAATAATTACTAATTATTTGTGTAGCTTCAAATCCATTCATATGAGGCATATGGGTATCCATCAGAACTACATTCACATTGTATCTGGAGAGGTAATTGATGGCCAATTGTCCGTTTCTGACAACTGTAGCGACATGCATATCTGCTTGATCTGCAAAATGGTGGGATAGGATCTCTGAAAATACAGGATGATCATCTACGATTAGTATACTTATTTTCCCCATTTTCCGTGACTGAATGGTGAATGTAGAGCAATCGCAACGGTATCAAACTAAGATTAACCCTACATCTAACAAAGTTACAGTAGAACTCGGCTAAAATATATGGTAGAAAACCTACATTAAATCTGACAAAAACCGCAATAAGTGGTTGCTCTATCCAAGAGAGATTTCATCAAATTCGAACGAGATTATGGCGAATAGCTTCCCGTACGATCTCGGCTGAGTTTCGGGCATTCAGCTTAGTCATCAATTTTTTTCGATGTTTGTCGATCGTTCCATTCGTTACATTTAGCTTGTCCGCAATCTCCTTGTTGATGTAGCCGTCTACAATCATCTGTAAGACCTCTTTTTCCTTAGCAGTAATTTCTTGTATACTATGTTGAGGGAACCTTCCTTTTTGAGTCATGTATTCCATGACAATGTTCTTCACAATCTCTCCGTAATAGATCTGGCCATCGAAAATAGCCCGAATAGCCGTAATTAACTCTTTGGCACTTTCATCTTTCACCACATAGCCCACAGCACCGATTTCCAGCATATTGGCAATGATGTGGCCATCTTTATAGTTTGTCAGCATTAGTACATCGATCTTATCTGAATACTGGTCCAGAATCTTGCGGGTTGCTTCTTCACCATCCATCTCTGGCATGTTAATATCCATCAGGACTATGTCTGGCTCAATACCTTCGGCGAGCATCTCCAATGCTTGTTTGCCATTGTTGGCTTCTCCAACCACTTCAATATCATGTTGCTCCTCAATGAGTTTTTTCAACAGATCAACTAGCAACTGTTGATCTTCGACAATCATTACCCGTATCATAGACATCATGAGCTACTATATGTTGTGCTTTTACCAAGATCATGTTCGAGATAAAATCATTTTAAAATAAGATAAAAGACATGGGATTTCATAATAGTAATCCCTGTTTTATCTCGTCATATTGTACGGGATATAATGATAGATAAGTAAGGTAGGGTACTTGCTACATTTTGAGAATCTTGGGTTTATCTTTGGGTACAATCAATTCTACCCTTGTACCATGACCTTCTTCTGAGTCGATCACGAACACACTATTCATGGATTCAGCTCTTGCTCGTAGGTGTTTAATTCCGACTCCTTCAAAAGTCCCCTTAGTATCGAATCCCTTTCCGTTGTCTTCGAGATAAATATAGATTTGCTCATCTTTCTGGGATATATCAAGATGTACTTCATCAGCTTTGCTGTGCTTAATGATATTATGTAGCAATTCCTGAAGGATCCGGGTAATATGTATTTCTTTCTCAGGTGTCAGAGAGACTTCTTCCAAGTTGGGAGTTCGAAAATGAATATTGATATCGCTACTCTTATTGAGTATATCACAAAAATTCCTGATAACTTTCAGCCACCCAGCAGCCCTTATATCTTCTGAACGCAGGTTATGGGATATCTTACGTATATCCTCCTTTGTCTCGCGCATCATTTTTATGGAGGTTGTATAGTCTTCCCACAAACTCTGGGATTCTAGGTAATTCTTGAGTTTATTTCCGATCATTTCCAGAGAAATAATAGAAAATGCCATAATATTCTGTACGCCTTCATGTAGTTCATATGCGATTTTATTCCTGGTGCGTTGTTCAGCTATCCGCATACCATCTTGCAACTCGATTTCCTGTTCTTTGACCATATCGATCAGTACCTGTTTGTTGATTTCATCGCGTTGAGCCATGATCTCTTTTTGCTGATCCAACAACTGCAGTTGATCGCGTTGCTTGCGGCGATAATTAATCAGCCAAGAACTCAGGAGTATGAGGGATAGTATCGAGATGACGGATATTCCCCATATCCACTGTTGTTTGCGCTTATCCTTTTCTCCCAGGTATGCAACACGTTCTCTTAGAATATCTGCCTGATAAGCTTCTCTTAGAGAAGCCACAATACTATCGCGCCTGATGGTGTAGAGATTTGCTTCAATAGTATTATACCTGTCAGTATAATATAACGCACTATCAAAAATTCTTAACCCCTTGAAGGCGTCAACCATGCCTATATAGATGAATTTATTCAAATTGAGATCAATGATGGATTGGCTATACTGAAGGGCTTGTCTACGCAATTTCAAAGCATTGTCATAGTCTCCCATCCGATAATAGACATCTCCTACATTATTATAGGTATAGGCAAGAAGCTTGTCATAGCTATTTCGCCTGTAATAGGCGATGTTTTTATCAAAATAATCCAGAGACTTATCATATTGCCCCATAAGCATATAAGTAAGTCCCAGGCCATTGTAACTGAACATGATAGATGTCGAGTCTTGTCTGTAGATCAGGCTTTCCTGATAATCCTGCAGGGCACTATCAAGTTGATGATTTTCTCTTTTTACTACAGCCATGTTGTACAGGACTCTGCCGATTTTTTCGCTATCTTCCAGTTGTTGATAGATCGCAAGGCTTTTACGGTAGTGTGAAAGTGCCCGATCAAAATCTCGCATGTTTTTATACAGAATGCCTATACTGTTTTGCAACATGGCAATCTTCTTTTTGTCCTCTTGTAACTTGCGGATTTTCAGGCTTTGGTAGTAGCAGGTGATGGCAGAGTCGTGATAATAGAGACTACGGTAAGAATCTCCCATATTTTTGTATAGAGAAGCTATCAGCGCTGTGTCCTCGAGGTTGCGGTAATAGGGTATACTTTGTTTGTAATAGCGAATTGCCTTATAATATTTACCTTGCATATTCATCAATATACCCTTGAGCTGTAATGATAATGCTATCCCCTGAACGTAAGACAACTTATCGGCCAGCTGATGCGCATAATCGATCAGATAAGATGATGAATCTTCATCCTCACAAAGATATTCGTATGCTAAACTATGCAGAAGAAGTACTTTTTCGTGATCTTCCGCTGTATGGGATGCTATCTCTGCTCTTTTTTCTGAAATATCAGAGGCTTTTCCGACTTGAAACAAACAACACAGCATAGCGACTACCCTCACAGGGTATGCGGATATTTTATAACATAACATAAACCTACCAATTACATGGTTTTTTTGCCAGGTGTTTGGATACCCCGAAGATATCAGATTACACCTGATTGTAGGTAGTGAGGATACTATTACAAAATTAGTTACCTACGTCACGTCGTCGAGCGGATTATCGGGTTCATCATCATCTGGATCAGCATGCTTACCCGTATGTTGTCCTACAGCACGCATAGCTTTTTCAGAATACTGTAAGGCTATTTCCCCTAGTATTTGATATCCTTCAGCCTGGCTAGACCATTCAATTACTTCAACTACCACAGATTTTTCTTCTATTCCGGAGAGATGAATAGTCTCAACGGTTTGGTACATCATCGGAGGCACATCGGGCTCATATGAATAAGGCACGAGTTCATAACGAAGCGTTCTGACAGGACCTGAAATTTCAGGGGTATGTCTTTTAAGCGTTTGGTCCTCTGCAAGCGAAACAATAATATGCAGATCAAATGAACCATCAGAATTTTGCGCTAGGAAAACATGAGGTTTATAGGCTAACATAAGGTATGGATTATGGAGATATTTTTTACTAAAATATAATTTTTTCTGCTATGAACCGAATTTTGCTCGCAATCTTTTTTCTCATGACTTGGAGAAGTATAAAGGTCCTTGATATACAAGGACCTTTTACAACCGAGCAGCTTCTGGAAGTCTGGATCGCATGACTTACATCTATACCCCTTTTTCCACCGGCATTGCTTTAGGGTGCTACGGAGTGGTCTTCTGAGTGAAAAAGTTGCATATGCCGGTGGTCTTTGTGGAGTATAAGACCGATTACTGAGGAATTTGCGGAAGGTTAAGAAAAGCTTCCGTAAAAAAATGGAAAAAAAATTCTTGAATGGAGCTACAGCTATCCAACCATCGCCGATTGTATCAGGCATGTACTGTAGTGTACCCGGGAGATTGATATGCTGTAATAGTTTATTCAAAGGTTATAATTATCTTATTTTTAATAAACATTTCAAATCTATGTTCTTTTTGTTCAAAAAAATATGGTGGTATTCTACAGGATGGATAAGGGTAAAACTGGAATGTTAAAATTGTAGAAAAGGGGCTTGTTTTTTTAGTAAGAAATTTGCTAAGATTTCCCTTTAAGTTGTTTGTCGAACTGATGCTGTTTGATGTTGACAGCTCTAAAGGCAAAAATGGTGAGTAACACCAGTGAGCAGACAACTCCTATTACTCCCAGATATAGCAGGATAATCGTAACGTTGGGAACCATAAACTGTCCTGTTTTATTGAGTCCTTCAATCAATCCTGCTACTGCAAAACAAGCCGAACTGATATATTGGAAGAGTAGAGAAAGGCTGAGAATTTTGAGTTGATTGATCTTTCGACGGATCAGATTTTCAAATGATAGTTTATCTTCATGTAGAAAGTTATTGATCTCACTGCTTAGGGCATTCGAAAGATTTGTGGTAGACATAATAATAAGCCCCACTGCAGGGAGTATAGTGATAGGAAAAATCCAACTTTCTTCCATGGTTTTTGACTAACTACTCTGTAACCAAAGTAAAGTAATTTTGATTACAGTGTACCAACATCTATTCCAAGGTAAAAAACGACCATTACAAAGAAGCAACAGTCGTTCTCTGCTGAAAACTATTATACCACAAATTATTATGCAGCCATATTGGAAAAGCTCTTCTGTGGTACGACAAGTTTATTTTTTCTGAAAAGTTGACCAGCAGACCTGAGAATCAGATCTAGGCGCTGAACTTTGGAAAGACTTACGCCTTCTTGCTTCAATTTTATGTTTAGCGCTTTGATCAGGTTGGACATTCCACCATGTTCAAGGATCTGCTGATATTCTTCCTGCTGCTGCTTGTAAAATTTTGTATATGCAAGTAGGCGGCTGTGATTTTCCATACCGGGCTTCATCGGAGCTTCAAATCCCAATAATTCTCCCACGCCTCGCTCATATATAGGATATTCAGGATTTACCATATTCATTAGGTGCGTGATCAGTGAAAAATGCCTGGGTAAGATTTTGTTCTTAGGTCTTACACCAAACAATCTTTGCATGAAGTTTTTCGGATCTAGCTCTTCCTGTGATTTATTCAATTCCAGTAATGCAAACTGACGATTTTTCTGCTCTTTATCCATACGGATCTTCTTTACGTCAATAATTTCGTCAAACTCATTCTGGAGCTCTTCATTTTCCAAAATATTATCATCGGCAAGTTTACTTCTGAAAGACTCAGTCTCGCTTACCGTTTGAATAGAAATATTGTCAAGAATTTTCCCTCCGTTGGCATTCAGAATTGCACAAAAGCGATCAATAGATGTCATAAGAACAATAGGTTTATCTTCGATTAAAGAAATTACACAATATTACCTCACAATTAAGCAGTAATCTTCCGACTTAGAGGTGAGAAGTATACATAAGTCTATTTTAATATACTGCTAATAACTGAAAAATGTTTCACAAAAGCTACCTTTGTCAAAAATATGGTGAATGATGTTGATTATTGCCATATTTGAAATTCTTCAGCTTGATGCTGAACCTGCATTTAAAGAAACATATTGAAATTTCTAATGTTATATTGTCTATAAGATGTATCAATATTAAATCCATAACACGTGAGTACAACATTACTGGAAGTAGGTTCAACTGTACCCGAGGTATCTGTACCAGATCATAACGGAAATGCGGTTTCAATAAAAGATTTTGCGGGTCAAAAGGTGGTATTATTTTTTTATCCCAAAGACAATACGCCTACTTGTACAAAAGAAGCTTGCAACCTTAGAGATAGCTATGCCTTGTTAAAGGATAAAGGTTTTCAGGTAATTGGAGTAAGTGTCGATGATGAAAAATCTCATCAAAAATTTATTGATAAACATGAACTCCCTTTCCCTTTGCTCGCAGACACTGATCATAAATTGGTGGAGGCCTTTGGTGTATGGGGTGAGAAAAAGATGTATGGAAAAACTTATATGGGAACACATAGAACTACTTTTGTGATTGATGAGCAAGGTAAGATATCCCATGTGATAGCCAAGGTTAAATCTGCAGACCACACCAATCAGATTCTGAAAGAGACAGGTATCTGATTATGCGGGAGCATTTCAATGTATCATATTCGGTAATACTGCTACGTCCAGGGGTGAGAAAGTTGACATGTGAGACTTTCTCACTAGGGTTTTGCACCTCGTGCAGTTGACATGCGATTACTGACATCTACAAGGGTTATTCCTTCATAAAATTCAAATCCATTTTCGAGTTTGAGGATAATCTGGTAATTCCCCCTAGGTAGGGAAGACATTTTCAGGGTGTATGGTCGGTTGGGCACTAAGGATAGATCAGCTTTGCGATAAATTACCTCATCACTTTCATTGCGAATCATCATGGTAACCTTACTTTGTGGATCTTCCAGTAGTTCTAATTTGATGAAATCAGTTGCCGGTTTGGGATAAGTAATAAATAATTCAGGCTGAGCACCGTCTGATCTGCCACTGGTAGAAGTAACAAAAGACTCCGCCTTGCTGAAAGGCGTTAGTTTATCCGCTATGATAGCCCTGATACGGAAAAAATACCTTTGATTGGGGAGCAAGCTGCTTATAAATATTGTATTATCTACTACAGTTCGCGACTGTATCTGTTCATTGCCATCGCGCACATATTCAAATTGATATCCCTGAGCATTTTGTACTTTGCTCCAACTGATTCGGGCCTCATAAGCATTGACATCTATTACCTGGATACCTTGTACTACACCATCTGTACATCCGGTCGTCTTGAAAGATATAATCTCAGAATATGTACTATTGTCAAAGCCACAATAGCTTTGTACTTGAAATTCATAATAAGTACAGGACCAAAGCTGATAGGCATTTACATCATTATCGGGAGTTCTCCAGGTTTTCCACTCGCCATCAGGTAATCTCCGCATTCTTACCTGATATCCTTTGGATCTGGATACCGGGTCCCAGTGTAGCTTAGCTCTGGAAAGCGTAATGTTTTGTGCACTGAGTGCAGAGGGTACCTCACATACTGGCTGGAGGTCTGGATTATACCCTTTGGAATAAAGTATCGCTTCTCTAGGTCCCCCTGGATCAAATAAACTTCTCATGCGTTGGCGTTGCCCTTTGGTGAATAAATTCATACATGCATCATCGGTGTAGTCCATAAAATTCTGGACCATGTCAGGAGATCCACAGCTAGAATCTGCCTGTACACATCCATGATGCGGACTCTCAGATGGGGGGGTATCCGCGACTCCATCATCTCCACAGGGACTATCCCCCCATACATGTCTTAGATTCAGCCAATGGCCTACCTCGTGTGTGGTGGTTCGCCCCATATTGAAGGGCGGACTTACATTGTCTGTAGTCCCGAAATACTTGTATCCAATGACGACACCGTCGGTTTCAGGAGGACTGCCGGGAAACTGAGCAAATCCCAATACTCCCATGTCCAGGTTACATACCCAGATGTTGAGGTATGAACTTGCAGGCCAGGCATCTTTGCCGCCATAGTATGCCTTCTTTACTTCATCTGTAAAAGCAATAAAGGATTTTTTATCCGTGTAGGTTCTTGTAATGCCTGGTGTAGGATTTCCTTGAGGATCCTGGTTGGCCAGGACAAACTCCACGTCAATATCAGCTGCCAGGTGTTCAAATATAGGATCGGTAAATTTGGCATCATTATTTTTTCGCTGGAAGTCGCGGTTCAGGGCTTCTATCTGTGATGTGATCTGGCGATCTGAAATATTTTGCTCTGGGGTGTTGTACAGAATGTGTACGGCGACAGGGATGCGTATCACTGTCTCGCGAGGACGTCCCACTTTAGCCCTCATGCGTGTAAACCGCTCTATGTCTTGCAGGTTCTGTCTGACTTCAGGATGTTCACGAAGGATCTGTTGATGGTGCTCCATAGTGGCGCATTGCCTTCGGGGCTGACTCCACAGGGCTATCCAGGGAGCTAACAGAAAGAGTGCTATACTGGTAGAGCAAATCTGCATAATTCATTAAAGTAGTGGTTTCTACAATCACAAATACTATACCAATGAAAGTGCCACCAAAAGGGGTGGCACAGTTGTAACTATAACATTGCAATTACACTATGCCGTTTAACGGCGGATCAAATAGAATAGTTACAGCATGAAATTATGGCCTTACACTCAACTGCTTCTCTACCGTAATCTGAGTTTGGAGCTGCTTCGCTTCAAGCTTCTTGTGGATCACCGACGCCGCCATTGCTGTAAACAGCACAATAATTAATCCTACCTCAAAAATCTTTAATCTACGCTTAATGTTTTCCATGATGAAATACATTTAACTTCGTTTACGGATAGCGTAAAAAAAGATTTATTATTTGTAAATGATTTGATCATCCGTGAAGTTAAATGCTGCAATCGTGTCCGATCTTTTTGGAAGAAATAGAATCTATTTAGTGACTTGGACAGCTCAAAAGAGTCTACTAAATGGAAAAAGTAAATTTATGCTCCAAAGATTTGATAAGAAGGCTATTTTTACCCAAGATAAGCCCTGATGTCCGAAGAGTTCATATACAGTAAATTCAGGGTTTTAAGATCTATCAGACTTAGTATTATTAATAAATGAGCAATATGAATCGAAAGTTACTATCAATTATGTGTTGTATTTTTTTTACACACATAACATCCTATGCGCAGACTAAAGAAGAACTCGCTGCACAGAAAGCAGAAAAGCAAGCACAGGTAAAAGACTTGCAAGGGCAGATTGATGCCCTCAAAGGAGAAATATCTACCTTTGATAATCAGCTACTAGAATTTCCCAGGTGGGAAATGGGTTTTTTCGGAACCTTTGGTGTCAATTTCAATGGATTCAACAAGTGGTTGGCACGAGATCAACCCAATATAGCTACTAGCAACATCGGTATCAGTAGCAATGCTTTTGCTAACCATTTTACTAGTAACGACTTTTGGAGAAATTCTGTAAATATCAACATGGGGTGGGTTCAGTTTAATGACCGCGATGATCCTACAGATGATCCCGGATACAGGCAGTCCGCAGACGTGATCAATCTCTCCTCTTTATATGGTTATAAAATTTCGCAAAAGTTGGCTGTATCTACACTAGGTGAATACAGATCCACTATCCTGAGTAATTTCAACAATCCCGGTTATCTGGACATTGGTGCGGGTGCTACCTGGACTCCCAGCACTAACCTCGTCGTTGTGGTTCATCCTATAAATTACAACTTTGTCTTCTCCGAGGGGGATTTCGATTTTGAATCTTCTCTCGGAGCCAAGATTATAGCTGATTATACACGTGAGATTATTAGTGGATTCAACTGGAAATCCAATTTATCCTTTTTCCAGAGCTATCAAAGTGAAAGTCTGTCAAACTGGACATGGATCAATAGTCTGGCTTTTACTGTATGGAAAGGCATAGGCGTAGGACTGGAACTAGGCCTGAGAGATAATGAGCAGGAATTTAAACGTGTTGTACAGGAAAGTCCTGTAACGGCCCCTGATGATAACCCGTTGCAGGTTTACTATGTAGTGGGTATTACCTATAGTATTTCTGCCAAGAAATAAGTTGGGATAATATTGGAGCAATAATGGAATGGATATATAGAAATGTGAAATATTGTTTTCAGCGATTGCAATAGAGGAAGTCTCAAAAGTAGACCTCCTCTTGTGTTTTTTCAATGTATTAAGAATAAACTTTTCTCCTTTTCGACGCTTGATCTAGGTCTTCTTTTACGGGAGTTCGTAATAGTTAGCTTTTGATACAAACCCCTATTGATTATATTTGAAATATTAAGCAATATTTAAGTGAGGCGATATGTTTGGATTATGGGAAATAATGATCATTTTGAGCATCGTCATATATGTTCTGTACAATTATGCTCAGAAGAAAGAGAAGAAAATAGTTCAGCGCAAAAATAAGAAGATAAAGGAAGATGAGGATATCATAGATCTGGACGAAGACAGCTATGAAATTCTAGATGATTAATATATGTAAGCATTGAAAGTTCTGATCATACGTTTTAGCTCCATTGGGGATATCGTACTTACCACTCCTGTAATTCGGTCGCTTAGAAAACATTACCCAACATGTGAGATTCATTATCTTACCAAGCCAGCACATATACCTCTGCTCCAACATAACCCCTATCTCACAGCTGTTCATGGACTTACGGGAAATTTCTCGGAACTCATTGACAAGCTTCATGCAGAAGGCTTTGATTATGTGCTGGATTTACATACCAATTTCAGGAGTTGGCGGGTGAAGCGGGCACTGGGCCGGCCTTCCAAATCTCTGAACAAGGAAAACTGGAAAAAGTATAGAATGACCCGTTTCAAGCATCGTAATTTGAAGATCGACCATATTGTCAGTCGATATGGAGATACTTTGTCTTTATTGGGTGTAGGTCTGGATGATGAGGGTCTTGATCTTTTTCTTCCTGAAGAGGCTGAAGCCATTGCTACCGGCATATTTCACGCCCATGAGATACATCCTGAAGCTCAAAATGTACTTGCCGTAGTGTTGGGTGCAAGTTATCCGACCAAAAGATGGAAAACAGAAAACTTTGCTCCGCTTCTCAATAAGTACAGGACTCCTGTCCTTTTGATAGGAGGTCGAGATACGCAGGAAGAGGCTCAAAAGATTGGCGCTGAGTTGAACGTACCTTTCATCGATTCGGTGGGAAAATACGATTTGCTTACTTCCGCAGCTTTGATGAAAAAATGTCATGAAGTATTGGCTCACGATACAGGCTTTATGCATATTGCTGCTGCACTCGGGCAGCCTGTATATTCTATATGGGGTAATACGATTCCAGGCTTCGGTATGACGCCTTATAGGACACCCCATAAAATCATAGAGGTCGAGGGACTGGATTGCCGTCCTTGCTCTAAGTTGGGATTTGAGCGTTGTCCCAGGGGGCATTTCAAATGTATGAATGACCTTACACCTGAACTTGTATTAGCACAAATATACAACGCAACGTGGATCGATATTGATCGCGACGCTGGAACCCATAAGTAAGAATAACGTAACGAATGAAAAATTAAATCATGAGTAATACCTATAAATTTTCGACAAATATTAATTGTGGGGGATGTGTAGCTAGTGTAAAACCTGTACTGGATGAAGTGAAAGGTATTGATAGCTGGGAAGTGGATACTGAACATCCTTCCAAGATTCTTACTGTTACTACAGAACAACTCAGTGAGAAGGAAGTCATTGAGTTGGTAAAATCTGCAGGATTTACGGCAAAGCCCAATAAGAAGGGAATATTTGGTGGCTTATTGGGAAAATAAACCAACATTTTGAGATGCTATCAAGTTGTTTAGGCATGAAAGTCATCAAAAAAATCATCGGATATATCAATATTTTTAAAAAGCGTGATCCTGATGCACCTCACTCAATGAATCTAAAGTTTATGCACGGCATGAATAGGATTTCTATTTTCGTGTTTTTGGGGGCTATCATATACTTGATCCTGCGTTCGATATTTGCCTAACTTTTTTTAAATGACCCATAAAAATCTCTTACATTTGCCTCCATGGCAAAGGAGGAGAAAAAAAAGAAGGCCGATAAGGTAGACAGGATCAAGCGTCTGCTACGTTCCCCTCATGCACATATACGGGCACTCATGGGACTCTTACACCCTACAGAGATAGCTTTAGTACTAGAAGACTCTTCCGAAGAGCTACAGCAGAGAATAATTAAAGAACTTCCTCCTGAAGTAATATCTGAGGCAATCTCAGAAATGAGTGAGGAGACTCATCCTGGTCGGCTACTTACCATCCTGCATCCACGTGTAGCATCCAAACTCATAGATGCGCTTGCACCAGATGATGCCGCAGACCTGTTGGCTCAAATTCCCGAAGAGTATAAAGAGAAAATCTTTGACTATATACCCGAGGAAGATGAGGTTATACTCAATCAATTGCTCACCTATGACGAAGATTCTGCTGGGGGGCTAATGAACCCAGACCTGATATGCGTCAATTGGAATCTCAACAAGCTGGATGCACTAAGAGAGGTTGTCAAGTTATCGGAAGAAACGGAAGAATTTTACACGATCTATGTCGTAGACGACGAAGAACGGTTGGTAGGCTATCTTACATTTAAAAACCTCTTCAAAGCCAGGAACAGTGAGCTTGTCAAGGAATTTATGAGCGAGGATGTGGTTTCGGTTACAGTGAAAGATGATCAGGAAGAAGTCGCCAAGGTCATGTCAACATACAATCTTCCTACTCTACCTGTAGTAGATGAGGAAAAAAAATTGCTGGGAAGAGTAACCTTTGATGATATCTTGGATGTGATCGAAGAAGAGAACACAGAAGATATTCTGAATTTTGTAGGAGTTTCAGAAAGAGCTAATCTACGTGGAGACTGGTGGGAGACTTTCAAGAGCCGCATAACTTGGTTAATGGCTAATCTGGTCACAGCATCTATTGCAGCGACTGTTATTTTGAGTTTTCAGCGCACGATAGAAGAAATTGTGATTATCGCGATTTTCATGCCTATTATTGCAGGTGTTGCAGGCAATGGTGCCAATCAGACCTTGGGCGTGACCATACGAAGGCTGGCTACAGATGGGATTCCTTCCCGCAAAGCTTTGCAGGTCATTGTTAAAGAAATAGGAGTAGGTTTTCTCAATGGAATAACCATAGGATCTTTGGTGTCTATGGGTGCACTTGGGCTTTCCTTTTTCCGGGCAGATGCAGACGTAGAGTGGGAGATAGGTCTGGTTGTGTTTTTTGCTATGTTTGGAAACCTCATCATCGGAGCACTTATGGGTTCTTTTGTCCCCATTACACTGGAAAAACTTGGCGTGGATCCTGCTATCGCTTCTTCTATCCTGATAACCGCTTTTACAGATGTTTTGGGATATCTACTGCTTTTTGGTCTGGCGACTCTTATCCTGCTATAATCCCAGTGGATGGTCTCCTAGTGAAAAATCATCCATACGGAAGGCATCTTCGATATGGTGTATAAGCGGATGGTCGGGATCGTCCATACTAATAGCGATAATGTCAAATCGAACAGGTACTGTGAGTAATTGCTTTTCGTAGAGATAACTGTCTGCAGCTTTGAAAATCAGTTTGCGCTTCTGTGCTGTAATGCTTTCCTCAGGAAAACTTTCCTGCGTATTGGACCGTGTTTTTACCTCTACAAATACCAACTCTGCGGGTTTCAGCCTGAGCGTTACAATATCTATTTCTGCCTTTTGGAAGCGATAATTGCGATCCATTACCTGATAACCCTTAGCCTCCAGAAATCCTACAGCAAGTTCCTCCCCCTTTTTTCCCAGATCATAATGTTTTGCCATTCTTCAAATCCGTAGATGGTTCATAATAGATACGTAGGCGAACATATCTACGTTCTAAGACATCTTGGACAACCAAGGATCAAGCTAGTAATAGTATGATGGAAATCAAAAGTGTTTAATTATTGGCAAATATTTACTGAAGGGTATTTTTTTATTTATTTTTGCCCTTGTACATTACATATATTTACACGCATATTTAATCATAATCTCACTTATACAGATCACATGAAATTACACGAGTACCAGGCAAAAGAAATTATCAAGTCTTATGGAGTCCCAATCCAGGATGGTGTTGTAGTAGAAACTGTTGAGGAAGCTACAGAAGCAGCTCAAAAGTTATACGATGATCCCGAAGGAAAATTTTTCGTTGTAAAAGCTCAGATTCATGCAGGAGGTAGAGGTAAAGGGATGGTAAAAGAAACGGGTTCTAAGGGAGTAGTAGTTGCAAAGGGAATGGATAGCGTAGGACAGATCGCAAAGGATATGTTGGGTGGAACTTTGGTAACCGTGCAAAACGAAGCAGCAGGAGGAAGTAAGGTGAGTAAGATTTTTATTGCTGAGGATATGTATTATCCAGGTGAGAGTGAGCGTAAAGAGTATTACATTAGTATAACGCTTGATCGCCTTACGGGTAAGGATGTCATCATCGTGTCTACAGAAGGAGGTGTGAATATTGAAGAAGTAGCAGAAAAGACTCCTGAAAAAATTATTCGCGAATGGGTAGATCCTGCAGTGGGATTCCAGGGTTTTCAGGCCAGAAAAATTGCATTTGGGTTAGGGTTGACCGGAACGGCCTTCAAGAATGGGGTTAAGTTTATCACGAATCTGTATAAGGCCTATAAGGGTACAGACGCCGATATGCTTGAGATCAACCCAATGTTCAAAACGGCAGATGATAAAATTGTAGCTGTGGATTGTAAACTAAGTATCGATGGCAATGGAATGTACAGGCATCCAGATATTGCTGAGATGAGAGATCTTGAAGAGGAAGATCCACTTGAGGTAGAAGCATCTCAATACCATTTGAATTATATCAAACTGGACGGTAATGTAGGATGTATGGTAAACGGTGCAGGTCTTGCAATGGCGACAATGGATATGATTAAACTTTCTGGAGGGGAACCCGCAAACTTTCTGGATGTAGGAGGAGGAGCAAGTGCAGAGACCGTCGAGCAAGGTTTCCGCATTATTCTGAAAGATCCTCATGTAAAAGCTATTCTCGTCAACATCTTTGGAGGTATCGTAAGATGCGATAGAGTTGCAAATGGAGTGGTGGAAGCATATAAAAATATTGGCCAGATCGATGTACCTATTATCGTAAGGCTTCAGGGAACAAATGCAGAAATGGGTGCTAAAATCATCGATGAGTCTGGTCTGAAGGTTACTTCAGCCATTACCCTGGCAGAAGCAGCCTCAAGGGTAAAAGAAGCATTATCCTAAATAGTAGATTACGCTGATAAACCCTCGCATTTTTACTACGTATGGATGAATAGGGTGTAATTTAATCATGTACTGTACCTGATTCTTCACATATGCCTCAATTAGAAGACTGTATCCAAAGTAAATTATTGCAAAATGTCATTGAAAGAACCTTAAAGAAAGCCTTGATGAGGAAGGAAAATTGATTATTTTTCAAAAAGGGGCCAATCATTTTTAAAACAGTAGCATAATTGTTAAAGGAAGTCGGCTTTTGAGGCTTCAACTTGGATATACCTGTTTAAGCGGGATCGTGTCAGGATAAAAGAGCGCTATGAGTAAGTTTACAGGAATAGGTGTTATGTCGGGTACTTCATTGGATGGACTGGATATACTCTGTTGTGAGTTTGATTCAGAGCAGGAGCAGTATCAGTTCACGATTTTAGCCAGGAAGCATCTGGCCTATGATGAAAAGTGGAAATCCCGTCTCACTCATTTGATGTTTCAGAATGCAGAAGTTTATGCTAAGACACATGTCTACTACGGCCACTTTCTGGGAAAAGCTATCCGCAAATTTGTACAAGAACATCATCTGTCCCCGGATTACGTGGCAGTACATGGACATACTATTTTTCATCAACCTCAAAAAACATTTACAGCACAGATAGGAGATGGAGAAACGATCTCTGCATATCTGCTTTGTCCCCTTGTTACCAATTTCAGAAACAAAGATGTCGCTGTAGGAGGTGAAGGGGCACCTTTGGTTCCACTTGGAGAAAAATATCTGTTCCCTAATTATGATTTGTTTCTCAACCTGGGGGGCTTTTGTAACCTTTCTGTAGATCATCTAGCATTTGATGTTGCACCCTGCAACAATGTCTTGAATATGATTGCTCGGGAATATCAATCCGATTGGGAATACGACCCCGAGGGAACCATGGCAGCATCTGGTACTTTGTCAATCGAACTGCTCGACGAACTAAACGACTTGTCATTTTACCAGAAGGCTCCACCCAAATCCCTGGGTTGGGAGTGGGTCCAGGAGCAGGTTATCCCCATTTTGAGACAAACCGAACTCAACTTACCTGACATAGCACATACATTCGTAATACATATTGTACAGCAACTGCAACGTGCTCTGGGAGCATATAACATTTCGGGGAAAAAGATTCTGGTATCTGGTGGAGGAAGACACAACCGCTTTTTTATGGATAAGCTGGAATCTCAATTACTGGAACTGGGAATCCGGGTAGAACCCTTAGATCAGGATATCATTGATTACAAAGAAGCTATCATATTTGCTTTTTTGGGGCTCAGGGTTTTGGAAGGAAAAACGACTGTGTTATCTAGTGCAACTGGTGCCAAACGGAATATTCTGACAGGTTCTGTACATCTTCCACCTTTGGGGGGATATCGAATTACCAGAAACATTTAATTGCTAATAGAAAGTATTTATTTTATCAACCTCAAAACGACTCTATCTTAATAACGTACATCAATGTATTATCTTCATAGTAGTCTTTTATTCTACTTCTCATATGACATTATCACAGGCAGAACTTAAGGACCTTGATTTAGAAATTCAGGAACTCGTCCGTAAAACTGGAGAATTCATTCACGCAGAATTTGACCGCTTTTCCTTCAATCAAGTTCAATATAAATCCCACAATGACCCTTTCACCTATGTCGATGTTACAGCAGAGAAAATCCTCAAAGAAGGAGGCCAAAAATTATTACCTGGGTCGGGATTTATTAATGAAGAGAGTGAAAATCAAGCTTCAGAGAACGGATATAGCTGGATTATAGATCCGCTGGACGGTACGGTAAATTTCATTCATGGTCTCCCGCATTTTTCCATTAGTGTAGCGCTTTCCTATCAAGATGAAGTTCTGATGGGATATGTTTACGGAGTCGTACAGAAAGAAATGTTTAGCGCGATAAGTACTCAAGGAGCATATCTCAATGGACATTCACTCCATGTAAGTGAAAGAAATCAGCTTCAACAATCCCTGATTGTAACAGGTTTTCCCTATGCTTACTCAGAATGGCTGGACAACTATATTAAAGTGATTGGTAAACTCATCCAGGAATGTCATGGGCTGAGGCGTATCGGAAGTGCAGCTCTGGATCTGGCTTATGTGGCTGCCGGTAGGACTGAGGGATTCTTTGAGTTTGGACTGAATCCCTGGGATGTGGCAGCCGGGGCATTGATCGTGAAGGAAGCAGGTGGACATGTGTCTGATTTTCAGGGTAGTAATCACTATCTACATGGAAAACAGATACTAGCTACCAATGCTAGGATTCATGAAGATATTCTTACATTACTCAATCAACACCTGCCTGATCTTGAAACGCTAAACGCAGTATAATAGGATACATCGATAAGTTTTTGAAAAATTTGAGTTAACTTTATCTCTCATATTAGGTAAGTAGATATAAAATGTCGAAAAATACCTCTCTTTCACGTATGTATGTATATTGAACGATTCAGTTTGATACTTGGAGAATAGGGGATAGACACTAAGCAGAATACTATGTTGGATTTTTTAAAGAAAATACTACCGTCAAAAAAGGATAAGGATATCAAGGGACTCTTGCCTTTGGTAGGTGAGATCAATGAACACTACGCTCAGCTTCACGATCTGAGCGATGATGAACTGCGGCAGAAAACATCCGAATTCAAACAATATATCATAGAAAATACGCGGGATATAAAAAATGAACTGGAACAACTCAAGCAGCAGGCTCAAGATACAGACGATATAGACGAGAAAGAACAATTGTTTCAGGAGATTGATGAACTGAAAAAAGGGGTGAATGAAAGAATAGAGGAGGTCCTGATGGAATTACTGCCAGAGGCTTTTGCAGTGGTAAAAGAGACGGCCAGGAGACTTACTGAAAATAAGGCATTAGAGGTAAAGGCTACTGATCACGATTGGGAATTGGCTGAAAAATATGAACACATCGAAATCAAAGGTGATACAGCGATTTGGAAAAATAGCTGGTTGGCTGCAGACAGTATAATCGAGTGGGGGATGATACACTATGATGTTCAACTCATGGGGGGAATCGTGTTGCACAGTGGAAAAATTGCAGAGATGGCAACGGGGGAAGGTAAGACCCTAGTAGCTACCCTCCCGGTGTATCTCAATGCGCTAACCGGTAAAGGAGTCCATCTCGTAACAGTCAATAACTATCTGGCCAGACGAGACGCGGAATGGAATGCACCATTGTTTCAGTTTCATGGATTGACAGTCGACTGTATTGACCTTCACGAGCCAAACTCAGATTCCCGTCGCAAAGCTTATCAGGCTGATATTGTCTATGGTACCAATAACGAGTTCGGGTTTGACTATCTACGGGATAATATGACTACTCACCCGGAATTTCTCGTTCAGAGAGAACATCACTATGCGATAATTGATGAAATCGATTCCGTATTGATTGATGAGGCGAGAACACCCCTGATCATTTCTGGTCCGGTACCGCAAGGCGACAAGCATGAGTACAACGAACTTAAGCCTAGAATAGACCGTCTTGTCAAAAAACAGCGCAAGTTAGTGAATCAATTCTTGGCAGAAGCCAAGAAAAAGATAGCAGAAGGGGATAACACAGAAGGGGGGATGGCGTTATACCGGGCCCACAAAGGTTTACCCAAAAACAGTGCATTGATTCGCTACCTGAGCGAAACAGGAATCAAAGCTGTCATGAATAAGACAGAAGGATACTATATGCAGGACAACTCCAAAAATATGCATATCGTTACAGATCCTCTGTACTTTACCATCGATGAACGTAACAATCAGGTTGAACTTACTGATATGGGACGCGAAGCAATTACAGAGGGGGGAGAGGATCCTAACCTGTTTGTAATACCTGATGTAGCGCAGCGATTCAATGAGATAGACAGTGATCCCAACCTCGATGTTGACGAAAAGCTCATCAAAAAAGACGAACTAGCTGCTGAATTTGCAGAGAAATCAGAACGCCTGCATGCAATCAATCAGTTGCTCAAAGCATATACATTATTTGAAAAGGATATAGATTACATCGTTCAGGACGGTAAGGTCATGATCGTTGATGAGCAAACGGGGCGTGTACTTCCGGGTAGGCGATACTCCGATGGATTGCATCAGGCGATAGAATCCAAGGAAAATGTCAAGGTAGAAGCCGCAACCCAGACATTTGCAACGGTTACGCTTCAGAATTATTTCCGGATGTATCACAAGCTGTCAGGTATGACTGGTACTGCTGAAACTGAGGAAGCTGAGTTTTACGAGATATACAAACTGGACGTAGTCGTGGCTCCTACTCACCGCCCTATCATACGGGATGACCGGGAAGACCTAGTTTATAAGACGAGAAAGGAAAAATATAATGCTATCATTGAGGCGATAGAGCGACTCAGGGAAAATGGACAACCCATTCTGGTAGGTACTACTTCTGTAGATGTATCGGAGTTATTAGGGAGGATGCTCAAAATCCGAAAGATTCCACATAATGTTCTCAATGCCAAGCATCACCAGCGTGAGGCTGAGATCGTAGCAGAGGCTGGTAAAGCGGGCACTGTGACCATAGCCACCAACATGGCAGGTCGCGGTACGGATATCAAACTCGGACCTGGTGTAAAAGACGCTGGTGGACTGGCCGTAATCGGCACAGAGCGCCACGAATCCCGTCGTATTGACCGGCAGCTCCGGGGTAGGTCGGGTAGACAAGGTGATCCAGGGATGTCACAGTTTTATGTATCCCTTGAAGATGACCTAATGCGTTTGTTTAGTTCTGAACGGATTGTAAAAATCATGGACCGTTTGGGAATGGAGGAAGGCGAAGTCATTCAGCATAGCATGATCACTAAATCCATTTCCAACGCGCAGAAAAAAGTAGAGGAAAATAATTTTGCCATGCGAAAGCGCTTGCTGGAATACGATGATGTGATGAGCTCGCAGCGGGAAGTGATATATACGCGCAGACGGAATGCACTATATGGGGATCGGATCAAAATTGACCTTGACAATATGCTTTTTGACCTGTGTGGTAGCATCACAGATAGGTATTTTGATATTCCCGATGCTGAAGGTCTCAGGATGGAATGTATTAGATTGTTATCTGTAGATCCGGAAATCACTGAAAAGGATCTCAATGATAAGCGCAGCGACGAGATCAATCAACTGATTTACGAAAGCGCGAAAGCATATTATAATCGCAAGGCCAAGAGAATGTCCGATACGCTGTACAAAGGGATTTCCAATATCAAGAAAAGCAATCCGCAAACAGAACGTATATTGATCCCCTTCTCGGATGGTTTCAAGCAACTCCAGATCATTGTACCGGTAGACAAAGCCATAGAATCTAAGGGTTATTCTGTTGTTGATGAACTCGAAAAAGTATCGACATTAGCGATCATAGATGACAAATGGAAGAATCATCTCCGCGAGATGGATGAGCTGAAGCAATCCGTACAAAATGCAGTCTTTGAGCAAAAAGATCCTTTATTAGTGTACAAGTTTGAAGCCTTTGAATTATTCCAGCAGGCGTTGAATGATATCAATCAGCAAGTGCTTTCTGTTCTCTTCAAAGCTGATATCAACGTGAGCGAGGGCCGAGCGAGCAAGGCTGCTCAGGGCAATAAGCGGGATGATTTCAGCAAGTTGAATGCTAAACATGGTAGTGAGGTAGAAGCGGCAAGAAAGCAACGCATGCAGCAGGAAAAAGCTACCATGAGAAATAGCAGTGAGGGAGATGAGCCGGAAAGAAAACTTTCACGTCGTGAAAGACGAGCTCAGGATCGCAGCAAAGGAAAGAAGCGTTTTCCACAGAAAAGATAGTCGGATCTATCACGGACATATAATAGCTAGTAGTGTTTTTGAACTTCTAGCCCACAAGCTAGCCACTCATTATGGCTGATAGCCTGCAAATTCGGAAATATTTTGATATTTACCTTTTCCGATTGAGCCTAAAGCTACCCAAGACCAACGATAATCTGGGATCTACATTCCAGCCTGCTCTTTCAATTCGCTAAGAGGGGTATTCATCAGATCGAAATCTGGCTGTACATTGCGCAGAATCTCAAATTTTTCACAATACATATCCGTAGACTTTTTGTTTTTCTCTACAAAGTGGAGGAGCTTCTGAAAATACTCCTTGACACTAGGGTGAATGTCATCTGTGTGAAGGGTAAAAAATTTGTTGATCTCAAACTCTTTTTCTTTTGCAAAGTATATGATGATCAAAGGTTTCATCAACTTTTGTTCATCTTCTCCAAAATTGGAGTTTGCAAATGCTTTCAGCAGCGTGAAAAGGTAACCCCTGTCAAGTTCATACTCATAATAATCGGATAATTTAACCCAAAATAAGTAGGGGATATAAATACCGCCAAAGCGCTCTGAGCAGAGAACGGTAAAGCGATTGAGCAAATCTTCATTAGATGCAGTCTGCATATGCAGGTCGTACAACTCAGCAATTAAGTCTTCTTTATGTTCTTCTTGCTCTTCCATCCCGTATTTATCCTCCAGTTCATCTAATAACTTAGGTATATCCATAATTATCCGCTACTGTTATTAATAAAGAATCATATAATGTGGTAAAGATACACGCAAAATTGCAATTATTTGTTAAAAATAATCTCTATGACGATGTTCAGCACCTGATTTGAAGGGTCGAACAGCAATAGTCCGTGTGTTAGTTAGCTACTTCTGAAATAAATTTTGTCTTTACAAGTTGAATTTCTTCCCGGGTAAAATCCTTCCCAAGTTCATTTTCAGCTTCGTAGAGGTCATCGGATTCAGAGTTCATGAAGTAATCATAGATTTCATCTATCTTGTCTTCATCTACGATCTGCTCGATATAGTAATCGATATTCAGTTTGGTTCCTGAATATACGATTTGCTCGATGTTGTTGAGCAACTCTTCATATTCCATTCCCTTCATCTCTGCTATTTGATCCAGGGGTGTTCTCCGGTCAACATGTTGAATAATAAAGAGTTTATTCATGGATTTTCTGGCAGTAGACTTTATGACTACATCTACTGTACGTTCGATTGAATTTGCTTCTATGTATTCCTTGATCAGTTTGATAAATGGTGCGGCAAATTTTTGTGCTTTACCTTTACCAACACCTGTGATATTCTGAAATTCTTCCAGGGTAATAGGGTATTTCGACGCCATGTCCTCAAGTGAAGGGTCCTGGAAAATAACATAAGGAGGTATCTTGCGTTCTTTGGCAATCTTCTTTCGAAGGACTTTAAGTTTATCAAACAAAGCCACATCGTAAGTCTTGAAGTCATCAACGGGAGTTTCTTCACGGTTAAATTTCTCATAATCCTGGAACTTAATTAATTCAATATGGCTAGGGTCTGTGAGAAAATCTTTTCCTTTATCAGTAAGCTTGATTACACCATATTCATCTATATCTTTTTCCAGGTAATTGTTGACCAGAAGTTGACTGAATATAGATTTCCATTCTTTTTCTGTGAGATCCTTTCCCTTTCCAAACATGTTGAGCTTATTATGCCCAAACATATTGATCTGTTGGTTATTACTTCCCCGAAGGATATAGATTAGGTGCTGCATCCCAAATTGTTCATCTACTTCATGGATGGCATCCAGTGCATATTTTACCTGTTCTGTCGCGTTATAGGAATCCTTGGGATATCTGCAGTTGTCGCACATTCCCTTGCAATTTCTCGTATCAAATTCCTCTCCAAAGTAGTGAAGCATCATTTTTCTTCTGCAGGTACCTGATTCAGAGAAAGCTGCCATCTCATAGAGAAGATGTTTGCCAGATTCGCGCTCACTGACGGGTTTGTCTTTCATGAACTTCTCCAGTTTTACGATATCATTGAAATCGTAGAATAGGATGCAATTACCATCCAGACCATCGCGTCCGGCTCTTCCGGTTTCCTGATAGTAGCTTTCTATGCTTTTAGGTACATCGTAGTGGATGACAAATCTCACATCAGGTTTGTCAATACCCATCCCAAATGCAATAGTAGCTACAACAACCTGTATATCTTCGTTCAGGAACATATCCTGATGCTTTGAGCGAGTCTGTGAATCCAGTCCTGCGTGGTAGGGAACAGCTTTAATCCCATTCACCTTGAGGATCTCGGCTATTTCTTCTACTTTTCTGCGGCTTAGACAATAGATAATGCCAGATTTTCCCGAATGTTGCTTAATGTATTTAATGATATCAGTTGTAGCAGCATTCTGGTTAATCTTGGGCCGGATTTCATAATACAAATTGGAACGGTTGAAGCTGGTGAGGAAGACGTCAGCTTCAGGAATATGAAGATTGTGGATAATATCCATTCTCACCTTTGGAGTAGCTGTAGCAGTCAGCGCAACAATAGGTATGTTGCCCAGTTGAGCAGTGATTTCGCGTATTCTCCTGTATTCAGGTCTGAAATCATGTCCCCATTCTGAGATACAGTGTGCCTCATCGACAGCCAGAAAACTTATCTGTGCCTGTTTCAAGAAATCAATAAATTCCTGTTTGACCAGGGACTCTGGTGCAACATACAATAACTTAAGCTTGCGGCTTATAACCTTTTGTTTGACACGCTCATAATCACTCCGATTCATGCTGCTATTTAGAAATCCTGCTTCCAGTCCGAAAGCATGAAGTTGATCTACCTGATTTTTCATCAGTGCAATAAGTGGAGAAATAACCAACGCCGTACCGGGTAGTAGTAAAGCTGGGAGTTGGTAACACAGCGATTTACCAGCACCCGTAGGCATGATCACAAAAGTATGACTTCCCGACAACACATTTTGTATAATCTCCTCTTGTTTACCCCGGAATGAGTCGTAACCGAAGTTGCGTTTAAGTTCCTGAACAAGGTGATACTCTTTCCCTACAATGGTCTGTTCGTTCACAATCTTTAATTTAATATTATCTAAATTTACTAAAATCTTCGGGAGTATGAATCCCAAATTTAAAGAATTGACAAACAATTAAAGTAATTGTTATTCTTACAATTAATTCTTTTATTTAATTAAATAACCAAAGCAACTAAGAACCCTGGCAGGGCGTTTGAATACTGATGTTTGTATCATGAAACTGTTTGAAAATTCTGAGGAGGAAATCGTCGAAGGTTGTCTAAAAGGCTTCCGGAAATATCAGAAAATGCTATACGAAAAATACTATAGCAGTATGATGGCGGTATGCTTGCGCTATACACATGACCGGGAAGAAGCTAGAGATGTCTTACATGAGGGATTCATGAAGGTTTACAAAAATCTGGGAAAGTATTCAAAGGGTACAAATCTCGGGGCATGGATCAGACGTATAATGGTCAATACAGCCATTGACCATTATCGCAAAAATGCCAAACGTCCCAATCTTATTGAAATTAACCATGCAATACATGAAGTTGACATTCAGGACGTAGTTTCCGACATGGCGGCTGACGAAATATTGAAAATGGTACAGCGTTTGTCTCCTGCATATAGAACAGTGTTTAATTTATATGTGATTGAAGGGTATTCACACAAGGAAATAGGAAAAATGTTGGGAATCAGCGAAGGTACTTCTAAATCAAATCTGGCTAAAGCCAGAGGCAAATTGCAACAAATGATAATTAAGTCAAAGGTCATAAAAGAAATCGAAGGGGAAAACTATGCATGATGAGTCTTTTGACCGGATGATAAGAGATAGGTTGAAGGGATTGTCTGTCGACTATAACGAAAAAGACTGGGAAGCCCTCCAAGATATGCTCAATGTTTCCGGACCTGAACATAACATATCCATTTCTGACCTCCATGCTGAATTGGGGCAGGTTAATGGTATGTCAGGAGAAGATTCATTCAATCAATTGATCAGTCAGAAACTTCAGAACTATACTGTGCATGGAGACATCGAACAAGACTGGTTTTACCTCGCTTCAAAACTCTATGGTCCATTTGATGCATCGGTAGATTACGCCCTTGGAAAATACGAAGTCCCATACGATCCAGCTGACTGGCAGGCTATGGTAGCGTATATTGATTCTCCATTTTATGATCAAATTCGGCAAAAACTATCCAATCATAATGTCAGCGGGGCGACCACAGATTGGAAATTCATGAAAGCCCGTCTGGAAAGTGGTACAGCTTCCCAGAAGCCAGCAAGAGCTTTTGCTTGGTACCCCTATGCAATAGCTGCCTCCCTGGCTTTATTGATCATGCTATGGCTTCCACAATCTGGTATCATTTCTGAGGTTGGTGGCCCATCTGGGGAAAGCATGACTATGAGAAATTTGAATGAAAATGAAGAGAATTTAACGGGTGAAATAATCATCCCCGCAAATAAAGCGCTAGTTAATGATACTATAGTGGATAGTAGCAGACAGGCTAAGCGTACACTACGACTTGAAAATAACATAGCTGACGCATTGTCCAACCTAGATGAAGCATCTTCCACACATAAGAAACCCCAGAAACAGATATTAGTAGATATATCGTCTATCGATGCATCTGAAAAGATACATCATCATCTGGGCCTGGATGAAGAGCTTTCTGGTTTTCCTGATCGTAAAGAATCAGAATCTGAAACACAAACAGATGAATCTGATGCTGCGGCGGAAAGCGAGCGTGTCGTCAGAAAACTGGATCAATATGAAAATCTCGCCGATGACAATTCAGATACATATAATCAATCTCCATATACTCAGCTTCCATTGATTAGGCCAGTCTCCAAGAAGATTGACACTGCTCTGCTTGAGGAGAGCAGTATCAGGCCTTATGAATATATTGGGTTTCACAATATGAATCAGGGTCTGGACCCTGAGTTTTGGATTGGGTTTTATTCAGGATCGGCCTCCAGTATGGCAGAACTCAACGACCCGGCGGAATTGGGATTTGTCGGGGGGATGCGTGTCGAGTTGAAATTTAACGATATGTTGAGTCTAGTATCGGGAATCAATTATGCTGAGAAGTCCTACACCAATGAGTTTAATACAAGGCAGACTGCGGATAATGCTGCTGGATTCACACGGGTACAGCAAGTACTCGAGGCAAGGTTCTCGATGATTGAAATTCCTGCGCTGGTACGTCTGAAGGTGCCTTCCGAAGAGCAGCACTCATTCTATGTTCAAGCAGGTATCGTACCCTTTATCATGCTGCAAGAAGACTACAACAATTACAATCCGAATTCTCCTAGCAATATTGACAGAAGTTCTTCTTCAATTGCTGGGTTTGGATTTGATCCCAAAGAGCAATACGAATCTACATCGCATAATCTCAGCTTTCAAACTTATGTTGCGAATCTTTATACAGCCATCGGCTGGGAATATGAGCTAAATACCAACCTAATGCTTCAGGTAGAACCTTTCTTCCAGATGGGATTGCAAAGTATGGGACCTCCAGGGAGCGATGCAGCTGAGCAAAAGAAGCTTTACACAGGGGGAATAGCAGCCTCTTTTATCTTCAATTCTGCTTCAGGTAAGAAAAAGCGTAAAAAATAGGATAATTTCCTTGCTGATATTTAACTATATTCAAATAAAGTCGTAATTTATGTTAGGTTAAATAAGTTAAATTTTTAGTTGCCTTTGAGAAACAACTACAATTATTAAGGCTGCCTGAGGCAGCCTTTTTTTATTACAAAGCTACCTTGTCTACGGGTGTATACGGCAGATCAAAAGTTTCTGCCACAGCTTCGTAGACAATCTCACCCCTGACGATGTTTAATCCTAGCAATAGTTCGCGATTGTCGTGGACAGCTTGTTCCCAACCCTTGTCAGCTAGTTGAATGGCGTAGGGTAGGGTAGCGTTGTTGAGGGCAATAGTAGAGGTGTAAGGTACAGCACCGGGCATATTGGCGACACAATAATGCACGATTCCGTTGATCACATAGATCGGATCCTCGTGGGTTGTGGGACGACAAGTCTCTATACAGCCCCCCTGGTCGACGGCCACGTCGACGAGCACTGTGCCAGGATGCATATCCTTTAGCATCTCACGTGTGATCAGATGCGGTGCCTTCGCACCATGGATGAGTACTGCTCCGATAATCAGATCAGCATCCTGGATCGCACGCTGTATATTGTATTTGTTGGAATACTCAGTATAGACGTTTTTTTCCATCACATCGGCCAGATATCTCAGCCGATCCAGATTGATGTCCATAAGGGTAACTTCAGCTCCCATACCCGCAGCCATCTTGGCTGCCTGGGTGCCCACTACACCCCCACCTAATATCAATACCTTGGCTGGCTTTACTCCAGGTACACCTCCCACTAATATCCCTTTGCCTCCCATAGGCTTTTCCAGATACTTAGCCCCATTTTGGACAGCCATTCTTCCCGCCACCTCACTCATGGGAATTAACAAAGGCAGACTCCTGTCAGCTTTTTCTACTGTCTCATAAGCCAAACAGATGCTTCCACTATTGATCATGCTGCGTGTCAGTGCCTCATTCGAAGCAAAATGAAAATAGGTAAATAGCAATTGATTTTCCTTTATCAGGCTATATTCCGGTTCGATCGGCTCTTTCACTTTGACAATCATTTCTGCAATCCCATAAATCTCCTCTAGCGTATCCAGTATTCTGGCACCTGCCTGTACATACTCCTCATCTTGAAAGCCGCTTCCTTTCCCTGCAGTTTTTTGAATAAATACCTCATGGCCTCTATGCGTCATTTCCTGAACAGAGGCAGGCGTCATTCCTACGCGATTCTCACTATTTTTAATCTCCTTGGGAATCCCTATGATCATTGTATTATTTTAAATTTATCGTTATAAACTCAAAAATTGAGGACGAAATTACATTTGTTACACCAATATTACAAAGTAGATATTTACTTTGTTGATGCGAGTTGGTTGGGTGATCGATGACATCACATACGGATAGGAATATAGGGATAATCAGACTACCCTGTGGTTTTATTTCCCTGTAAAATTTGGCTTGCGTTTTTCGATGAAAGCGGCTGTACCTTCTTTCCCATCTGCAGAGGCGATTGCCTGTCCAAAAAGCTGACGTTCTTTTATATAGCCATCTGGATTGGTGAAAGTGGCGCGAATAGCATCCAAAGTCAGAGAAATAGCTAGCGGAGATTGTTGATAGGCTTTTGAAAGGATTTGCATACAATGATCTATGAGTTCTATCTGTGTAGTAACATAATTGACCAGTCCGAGGGAGAGAGCTTCCTGGGCATCGATCATCTCTCCTGTGATCAGCAATTCTGTGGCTTTGGCCTGACCGATATGTCTCACGAGACGCTGTGTGCCGCCATAACCTGCAACTAAACCCAGCTTGACTTCAGGCTGTCCAAACTTCGCATTTTCCGAAGCTATTCTCATATGACAGGCCATAGCTAGTTCGCATCCTCCTCCCAATGCAAAACCATTTACCGCTGCAACTACGGGTTTGGAAGCTTGTTCTATGATTTCAAATACCTCCTGACCGAATTTACTGGCATCTACTCCATTCTGTTCGTCCAATGCTGCCAATTCTCCGATATCTGCGCCTGCGGCAAAAGCCTTATCACCTGCTCCGGTAATAATTATTCCTCTAATGCTGCTATCCGAATCTGCTTTGGAGACGACATCATCGAGTTCTTGAAGCAATACATGATTTAAAGCATTCAATAGCTTTGGCCTGTTCAATGTGATAATAAGCGTTTGCTGAGTAGTGGTTGTGCTGATAAATTCACTCATAAAAAAGAAATTTTGATTCACTAAATATGAGGAGATGATATTAGTTATACGTTGTTCACCTCACTTAATTTGAAATGAACAGTTGACCTTACCCTTCTAATATACACACTTGAACACAACATGACAGGATAGAGGGTCAGATATTTAAAAATTAATTTACTGCTAACATAACGCTAGTTCAAATCCTATACCTTCAGATTTATAAAAGGTACACTATGTTCCGCTTACAAATATTTTGTTTGGTTTCTGTACTATTTACTTCCTGTACAGAGACGTATGTCATCGATGAGCATGGCAGGCCCAATATGTTGCGGATAGGCTATACGCCTCCAGTGGAAAATGTCGATGAAGAACTTACACAGCTGAATGCTTTTACAGACTATTTATCCAGCAAACTGAATATGCCTGTGAGTCTAGTTAAGCTAGCTGGTTATGCTCCTCAGATAGAAGCCTTAAAATCTGATAAAATAGACTTGGCTACCCTGGGTTCTTTTAGTTTTGTTATTGCAGAAAAAAGAGCTGATGTCGAACCCTTGATCATGCGGGGTCATAAAGATACAGGTGAGGGTATTTACCATTCTGTATTTATCACGACACGCAGAGATCTCAACAGCATGGAGGATGTAAAGCGCAAGTCCAACAAACTCAAACTTGCACTAGGTAATCCAGCTTCTACTTCCGGTCACCTCATTCCCTGGAAACATCTTGAGTCACTTGATATCAATTACGAGACAGATTTTAAGGAGATGATACACTGTCCCGAACATACGGCTTCATTGATGTCTGTACTTGCAGGCCATGTGGATATTGCAGGCATGTCCGAGACGGTATTGCTTGGCTACCAACGGAAGGGAAAACTGGTAGATGGTGAGATAAAAGTACTTTGGAAATCGGACCCTATCCCGACAGATCCCTTGGTTGTACGCAGGAAGCTACCTGAAGCCTTTAAGAAAGAAGTGCAACAAGCCTATCTAGATCTTAGGCAAGAAGTGCCTGAAGTCTGGGAAGGTATCCGGGGTACTTCTAATGAAGAAATCATCTACTGGCCAGCAAAAACAGAAAAGTGGGATGTCATCCGCAAACTGGCCGAAAAACTCAGAAATGAACTATATCAATAATGGATACTTTTCAGGAATTTAAACGCAAAAAATATCGGAACCTCCTCCTTACCTTCGTTATTCTGGCCGTACTTATATACGTATCTGCACTTGGTAGCAGGGTTGATTTTTCAGTTTTTCAATATAAAAATCTCAGGGTATTCAGGTATTTGGACGACTTTCTTACACCTTCATGGGAAGATTTTCCCAAAATGATCAATGCTGCGATTCAGACGATTATTCTGGCGCTCCTTGGAACTTTCCTTGGGGCTATCTTGTCATATTTTATTGCCATATATGCTTCACTGAATCTGCATAAGGGATTTGTCAGAAATGCAGCTAGATTTTTGATCTCGCTAGAGCGAGCCATTTCGCCAGTAATTATTGTATTGTTGTTGATTGTCGTATTTGGTCCGGGACTTGCCGCAGGGGTAGTTACACTGGCGATAGCCAGTATCGGCATGCTAGGCAAGCTTTATGCAGATGCTATGGAGGAAATTTCTTCAACAACCCTAGAATCACTAAAAGCTATAGGTGCCAGTAAATGGCAAATGATCAAGTATGGAGTAATGCCCCAGGTCATGATCCCCTTCATTTCATTTACTATTCTCAGGTTTGAAATCAACATACGCGCTTCGATCCTGCTGGGTGCTATCGGGGCAGGTGGAATTGGATACGAATTGGTAGAAGCTTATTATCACCTTGACTACGCCAAGATGGCTGTAGCCATTATGGCTATTCTGCTACTTGTACTAGGTACAGAACGATTATCAAGCTGGGCGAGAAATAAACTGTTAACCGCAGATAAGAAATTATCATGAATGGACAAATAGATCCCAAATACCTTCCCTCAGAGCGATTGAAACGCAACTCGCTGATATTTATGCTGATTGCAATTGCTTTTGGGCTGATAAGCGTTTTTATCCGCTTCAATCCTCTGGTCATATTTACTGAATTTCACCATCTGGTGGCATTGGTACGAGACATGACACCTCCCAATTTTGGGTTTATTGCCCGTAAACCTCAAATATTTCTGTCACTGTACAGTACTATTTCGATGGCATTACTAGGTACGATTCTGGGAGGTTTCCTTGCCTTGTGCCTGTCTTTTCTGGCTGCAAGTAATCTTACTCCACATCCTCTAGTAGGTAGTTTCATTAAATTAATTTTTTCCATTGAGCGGGTAATTCCCTCATTCATCATCTTGTTGTTTTTATTCATTGCAGTAGGTATTGGTACTTTTGCCAGTATGCTTACCCTGGCAATTACCATGATAGGCACCTTTGGAAAATTGTTTACGGAAAGTGTAGAAGAAGTATCTCCTGCTATTCTGGAGTCTCTCCAGGCAACAGGTCTTTCACGGTCTCAGCAGATTCGTTTTGGTATTTTGCCTGAAGCCTCTCCATCTATTATCAGTAATCTATTGTATGCATTTGATGTCAATATCCGTACGGCGATTGGTTTGGGTATATTTGGAGGAGGAGGATTGGGATTCGAACTGGAAAAAGCAATGGGATTGATGGAATATAGAAGTGCACTCGCATTGATGATCATCATTACCATTTTGGTATTTTCCGTAGAAAAACTATCGAGCTATCTGCGCAATCGCCTCTTAGATACAAAATTGACTTAATATGTCTTTTTCAGGATTACTTGATGCGGGTGATTCCACATAATGTTTGCTAATATGAACTATACGGGTAGATCAAACTTATATAAATTCAACCTTCCTTAAGTACGACATACTCCAGCAAAAATCCCCCAAAATGGCGATAGACATTGTATGTGAATATGATATACTTGCATGTATAACATGGTAGGAAGGATAAAATATGATTTTCCTGCCAACATTTTGGTGAACTATCTATTTTGAGTATAGTAGACTCATATACAAGTGATCATTGATCACAGAATCAATCTAAATTTAATGACTATGAAAAAGATTAACATTTTTTTGTGTTTTATGGCTATGGTCTCCTTGTCCATGGCGCAACAAGTACGCGAAGTAACCAACCAGGGACTGAATTTTGTACCAGATGATATTAGAATCTTACTGGGCGATACACTTCGTTTCAACATTGCTAGCTCTCACAATGTAGAAGAGGTAGATCAAGATGCATGGGAAAATAATCAAAACAACCCTAACAGCGGATTTTCTGCGCCTTTTGGGGGTGGTGATGTGATTATCTCTGAAGTAGGGACTTATTACTACATATGTCAGCCTCATATTAGTGCTTCCATGAAGGGAGTAGTTAGGGTAAATTCGGGTATCCGTATCACGGGCGTAGATCCTGTAAATGATCAGATAACGATCAGTAATTTTGGTGCAGAAACTATGGATATCTCAGCATACCGTTTGTGTTCCGAGTTCAATTATACTCCAGACCTTTCATCCTTGACGATCGTGGAAGGAGAATTAGAACTTGAGTCTGCGGGTGCTGTTACCATTACTGGATTTGCACTCACAGATGAGGCGGCAGATATTGGGCTGTATCTTCCTGAGGGAGGTTTTGGTAGTGCAGAAGCTATGGTAGATTTTTTCCAGTGGGGATCTGATGGTAATGGGAGAGAATCAGTAGCAGTAGAGAAAGGTATCTGGACAGCAGGTGAGTTTGTTGAAGGGTCTGGACCTTTTGCATATACCGGTGATGGACTTGAAAATGGTTTGAGTGTATGGGAAATAGAAGAAACCAGCATAGCACTTGATGAAGACTTTGTTGCAATCCTAACTGGTACACAGGAAGTAACGCCTGTAGTAACTGCAGCCGGTGGACGTGTTACGGCGGATCTTAATGGTGATACCCTCATTATATCAGGATCTTTCGCTGGTCTGACTGCACCAGTAGCAGTTGATGTAGGCGGGGGAGCGCATATCCATCTTGCATTAGCAGGACAGAATGGAGGTGTAGAATTTCCATTGAACTTCACCTTATCTGCAGATTCGCTGTCAGGTACATTTGAAGCAGATTCCAATGTTTTCATATTAAATGAAGATCAACTGACAGCCCTTAATGAAAGAAGGTTTTATGTCAATATTCATTCACAATTTGTAAGAACTGGTGAAATTCGCGGACAATTGCTACCTACAGCAGATGCATACTATATGGTAAATCTATATGGTAGTAATGAAGTGCCGTCACTGATATCCGGTGGAGGTGGAAACGTTTTGATGGAGCTACATGATGATTCTCTGATCGTAACGGGTGCGTTTAGTAATCTGGACGGAGCGTACAATGAGAATATTGGTTCTCATATCCATGCTGCTAAATTTGGTTCTAATGGAGGAATCATATTTGCATTGACACCCGTATTGAATGAAGATCTGAGTGGTGGGGTATACGAAGCCGAAGACAATGTATTTGTCTTGAATCAGGGACAGATAGATACGCTAATGGATCGCGGATACTACGTCAATATACATACTACTGCATCTGCTTCGGGAGAAATTCGAGGTCAGGTAGGTGCTATATCCAATATTCGTTTCAGGACATTCCTGGCTGGAAGCCATGAGGTTCCGCTGGTTGTAAGTGGTGCCAGTGGTGGAGCTTTAGTTGAACTTATCGATTCTACTCTGATCGTTTCCGGGTCTTTTGCTGGATTGGAAAGCGATTTCAATACGGAAGTTGTCGGTGGCGCTCATATACACAGAGGTTTTGCAGGACAAAATGGGGGAATTGAGTTCTTATTGAATACGCAGATCTCGAATGACAACCGCAATGGCCAGTTTTCAGTAGCAGGCAATACTTTTGAATTGACTTCAGGACAAATTGACACCTTGCTAGCACGGCAGTATTATATTAACATACATTCTACAAACATTCCTAGTGGAGAGATCCGGGGGCAGATCGTGCCAGAGAAGCAATATTTCTTCCAGGCATATCTCTCAGGTACACAGGAAGTAACTCCCGTACTGTCTACAGGGCGTGGCGCAGTAATCGGTGAGGTGCAATATGGTGAACTGACCCTGAGTGGATCTTTTGCGAATTTGGGAAGCCCTGTCGCTACCAATATTGGAGGAGGTGCTCATATTCATGAAGCATTGGCAGGTACCAACGGACCCGTAATCTTCCCCATTACATTTAAACTGGATGAGGATCAGCAAGGAGGGATTATCGAAGCAAATTCCAATAACTTTGAGCTGAATGATACGACTGAAAACACATTGATTGAAAGAGCGTATTATGTCAATATTCATTCTGAAAATAACAACCCCGGTGAAATACGTGGTCAGTTGCTTCATGAAGCCAAGGCATATTTTGCTGCTCCGTTGTCTGGAAGTAGTGAACCTGTAGCAGTAAACTCCGGTGGTTCTGGTGCTGTGATGGTAGAATGGAAAGGGAATCAGGCTTTGGTTAGTGGTTCCTTCAACAACCTCAGCAGTGCACTGAATACAGCTATAGCAGGAGGGGCCCATATACACGTTGGATACGCTGGCCAGAATGGTGGAATCGTATTCCTACTGGCTTCTAGCCTGAGCACAGATAGCCTTAGTGGAGAATTCCAGCTTGCAAACAATAGTTTTGAACTTCGTGAGGGATTAGTAGATACTCTTAGGAGAAGACAATTGTACGTAAACATACATTCTCTCAACAATCCTCCTGGAGAGATTCGTGGGAATATACTGCCTCCCGCTATGGCTTATCTTACAGCTACTTTTAGCGGAGCTAATGAAGTGCAGCCCGTATCCAGTACAGGTTTCGGAGCTTTGAAAGCAGAAGTTACAGGTAATACTATAGTTCTGACAGGAGCATTCCAGGAACTTGTTGGAGACTTCAATTTTGACATCGCAGGTGGTTCACATCTACATATTGGTGGTCCTGGTGAGAATGGACCTATCCGTATAGGACTCAATGCTTCCGTAGACTCTTCACTGAAGAGCGGAATCTACATGCCCGATAGTAACAGCTATGAGTTGGAAGAAGGATGGCGTGATGAAATCTTTGGGGGAAACTGGTATTTCAACCTTCACACGACAGAAGTGCCTTCTGGTGAACTACGTGGACAGGTATTACCCGAAAGTAATTTCTTCCCATCAGATGAGGCCACTATCACTGCACCCGAAGATGGGGCTGTCGTCGTGGTAGATGGAGATTCAGCAACTGCTTTTGCTGCAACATGGGATGCTGCTACAGATGTAGACGATAATACACTCGTATATATCTGGCAGCTCTCCGCTTCTGACGACTTCGAGCAACTCCTAGTCCAGGCCAATGTAGGAACAGAGACTACATTTACGACTAATTTTGGAGTAGTAGACAGTATCCTTACTGGAGCAGGATTGAATCCCGGGGACTCGATTACGGTATTTCACCGTGCCATAGCTTCTGACGGAAATGTTGCCACACCGGGTGGATTTGCTTCTGTAACGCTGGTAAAAGGGGTAGTTACAGATCTTGATGATGAGCTTGTCAAAGCATTTGACTGGAAAATATATCCATCTCCGGTAAATGATGATCTTACCATCAGTATCAATAGCCCTGTCGCTGGAAAAGGTAGCGTATACCTGATGGATATTAGCGGTAGAATACTGATACAAAAATCTGTACAGGTGAACTCAGGTATTCAGGCTATTCCCATGTCATTAAATGCTGTAAGTGCTGGACTGTACATTTTGCAAATAGCTGTAGACAATACAACTATTATCACTGAAAAGATTGTGAAAAAGTAACTCGCATAACAGAAAATAGGATTCCCCAATAAAGTGGGGAATCCTTTATTTTTCATCAATTAATGAATTACAACATGAAGCGACTAGGCATCATCAGCGTTATCGTCATTCTATTAGTGAGCATAGGTATATTCCTGGGCGTTCAGTTGTATAACAAGCCCCATGAAGATATAGCCAGTTCAAACCCCGCGGTCAGTACGACGAGTGAAGCATTATTTGCAGAATACTCTTCAAATGAGGAAACAGCTAATGAAAATTACCTCAATAAAATTATTCAGGTGGAAGGCAAAGTAGTTGACATAACTTTCACTGAGAATGGTGGTTATATATTAATACTTAAAGGTGATGAGATGTTTGGTGTCAACTGTGCCTTTCAACCGGAAGAGGCGCAAATCCTATCGTCCACCAATGTAGGAGATAATATCGTAGTTAAAGGGATATGTACGGGTATGTTGATGGATGTGAGTCTTTCCCGATGTACGCTTGTAAATCAATAAATGCATATATGAGCAGATTGAGATTATTTGAAAGATTAGTTTTCAACGGGCTTATCCCGGCAGTATTGATTGCTATGGTATTCCTGCTAGCAAGTTGTGAATATCAAAATGAAGAAGAGTTATTTGCTGAGGCAGTAAATGCAGATCCTGAAGATTGTAATATTGGGGAGGTCACTTATCAGGTAAATGTTCTTCCTATTCTAGAGCAACATTGTCTTACCTGTCATGATGAACGTAATGGTTTTGGAAATGTAGTGCTGGAAGGTATTGATAATGTCAGGATTTATGCCAATAGCGGACAGCTATTGGGATCTATGGATCATCAGCCGGGATTTTATGCAATGCCTGACAATGGAGAAAAACTACCTGTGTGTGAGATAGAAACTGTAAGGAAGTGGATAGAACGTGGTACACTACCATAAAGAGATTCGTATTGACATATAAACAGATGGATAACATGAAAGATGTAAGAATACTTTTGGCTGCTATCATGTTGTGCGTAGTCGCAATTAGCCATTTGGAAGCACAAAGACTGATCACCCGTAATGGACATGTATGGTTTCATTCTTCTACACCCATTGAAGATATAGAAGCACATACATATCAGGCAATGAGTGTCCTGGATACAGATAAGGGCGAGATGGCATTTGCCATACTGATGATGTCCTTTCAGTTTGAAAAAGCACTGATGCAGGAACACTTTAATGAAAAGTATGTGGAATCAGAAAAGTATCCCAAAGCTACCTTCAAAGGACGTATTACCAACTGGACAGATGTGAAACTGGATCAGGCAGGTGAGTACCCCGTGAAAGTGGAAGGCACTCTGGATCTGCATGGTGAGGCTCATCCCGTATCATCAGCGGGTAAGTTGAAGGTAGATGGTAATAAAATAAATGGGCAGGCTTCTTTCAGGATTTTACTGGAAGATTACAAGATCAAGGTACCTTCCGTAGTAAGGGAAAATATTGCTGAGGTGATAGATATCGTGGTAGATGTAAATTACGAAATGACGGGTCAAAAATCATGAAGTACATATTGCTGATTGTTATTTCCATATGCTTAGTTAATCTAGGCCTAGCACAGGAAGATTTACTGGATGTATTAGAGGAGGTCGAGGAAGAAAGAACGGATTATTCGTTTGCTACTTTCAAAGGAGTAAAAGTAGTTAATGGACATTCCATTGAAATGGAAGCGGGCGGTGTATTACAGTTAATCATCTTACACAGGTTTGGCCGTATTAATGAAGGAGCGTCTGAGCTATTTGGACTGGATCGAGCTAATATCCGTCTCGCACTGGAATATGGCATGACAGACTGGTTGAATATAGGTATAGGCAGGAGCAATATTGAAAAGACATATGATGGGTTTGTAAAAGCCAGAATACTCCGTCAGAGTACTGGAGCACACAATATGCCGTTTGGTGTTGTTTTTGTGGGTTCAGTAGGTATCAATACCCTAGAGAATATTAATCCCAATAGAGAACTGGATTTCAACAACCGTCTTTCCTACACACATCAATTATTAATCGCACGTAAGTTCTCTGAGCGTTTCTCCTTTCAGTTGGCACCAACAATTGTGCATAGAAATCTGGTAGAAACCAGGGAAGATCAAAACCTCATATTTGCTTTGGGGACAGGGGTAAGATATAAAGTTAATCCTAGTGTGGCGATCAACTTCGAATACTACCCAGTGTTATCCGACGCTACCTCTAATAGGTTTAATGACGTATTGTCGTTGGGAGTGGATATTGAAACAGGAGGACACGTTTTTCAGTTGGTCTTTTCCAACTCAATTGCCATGACAGAAAATCTTTTTATTGCTGAGACCCAGGGTACGTGGATGGATGGAGATATTCATTTCGGGTTTAACATTAACCGGGTATTTACAGTAGGGAAAAAAGCCAGAAACAGAACTCAGGGGTATTAGTGGATGTTGCAGTGTGTAGAGGAAGTTGATTTTTAAGGCTTCCGCTACACACTCCATGCATGACCTATTCAATCCAGCTATTAAGAAAACGTGGAATTTCATCAATTTTATCTATACCTCTATAGAGATATAACCTACCATTTGCATATTCTTCTGAAAAGTACAGTTCCCAAAAATCTTTGATCTCATCAATCGCTGCTTCAGATCTTACTGATGCCCCAGGTCCTTTCCCTAAAACAATCACATTAGCTCCTTTCAGATCGGGAACACGGTCTTTATCTACAAGATCTTTGAATATTTTTTCACGCTCTTCAAATCTTAGCCCTTTTTTGTGATTAAAGTTATATTCTTGGCTTTCGTGAATCATATCGGAAAAGAAAATGATGTAATTATAAGGTATAATTTTTTCTTCAAGCGAAAATGCATCTGCTTCTGCAGTTTCAACAATTTCCATTTCCTCTCTGCAATTCAGGATTGCCCAAAGGATATTGGAGTAGGAAGAATATTCTCTTCTCGCGTTATGAATGGAGTCCAGTCTGTGTTCGATGAGGGGGATAATGGTATTGACATACCTTTGCATTCTTTCACGTCGTTTCTCTTCTTTTTTGGTAATACCATCCCCTTTACGAGTAAAGGGAGGTTTGATAGAGTCGGGAATATTTTTAAAAGTAATACCATAAAAAGAATCGGCGTTCAGGAAATCCTCATAGACAATTTTGACAGGATTGGTATACGAGCCTTTATCGATGGGATAGACAATGAGGCGATCATAGGTGCCCATGTTATTGAGGATAATTTTGATCGCATTGACGTATGTATTTTTATGTTCAGGGGCGACACTACCGGATAGATCGACGAAGCAAATGATATTTTTTCGCTTCTCGTACATGTCCTCACAACCTGTGGAGAGTACACATGCTAAAGTGATCAGGATTAGGTAGCGTAGCCTGTACAAACGTGATGATATAAGGGAAATATATTTCATATGTGGATATACAATTACCAGTTTTCAGCAATTCCTGTATGAGTATATAAGTAATAGGTATAACTTTCTAGGTTGTCGATATATTCTATTTCATCTAACATTTCTATGCCTTTGCCTCTTCGAAGGTCATAATTTTCCTTGTAGGTTTTGAATTTATGGATCTTGACAAATTGCTTTCGCGACTCTTTGCGAAGTATTTTTTTAAACTTCTCTTCAAAATTGGCGGCAAATTTAGGGTGTTGATTATGTTGGTCAGGTGAGTTGGAGCGTATGGTTTTAAAAATGAGATTACGCTTATAAGCATCCACAATAACCCGGTCTCTGTCAAGCTCCATTTTTATATATCCTGCAATGAGCGGAAGTCCCATAGCAAAGAAAATAAAGCCCATGTATAGCAGGGTCCATCTTTCTCCTTCGAAGTCTTTGGCTCGTACATCGGCTATAGCAATTACCGCAAACATCAGGATGAACATGAAAATCAGCAGAATAGGAATTTTGTTCGTATAGTTGCGTTTTTTGTAGTCCAGGATATTTTCCTGATAACTTCCCGGGTGATTATAGTGCTCGGCAGGGACTACAGATTGGTTTTGATTGTATTCATCATAATAATTGGCCTCGTAATTGGCCTCATGATATGCTTCCTGTCTCTGAGCATTAGCATACATACCTTGATGAATTTCAGGTAATTTGTAGATTTCAATATCCCTGAGTTTATCATTAATGAATATGGCTTCGAAGAGTTTGTCTGCTACCAGAATACTGGCTGTAGTCAGCACAATAGTCGTAGCAATTCTAAATACCAGGATGATTAGATCATTGCCTTCCAGAAAGATCATCGTAGAAATATAGTTGAGCACCAGTTCTGCAATAATTGCTAGAATCAGAATAATGGTGTATACCCTTAACTTACGGCGTTTTTCCTTGTATACGTGATCAGGAATGTATACACCTGCATAATCACTGGCATCCAGGTACTTGTTGGATTTTGTTTTCCCTCCAATGCCAATGCCTATTTTTCTTTCGATGGCATCCAGTGCAACCTGATTGCGCTGGAGAACAAAGCTTTTCAGCCCTCTTTCATTCCTAAAAAAGTCTCCAAACTGGATATGATACCAGAATTTTTCCATAATATATCGGTGATTGATGATTGTTCATGGGGTATTAAAAAAAGAATAGTTGATTTCTAAGAATCTCAATCTCGTTTAATATAAACTTCCCTTATTATGATAACCGAAAAAATTACCCGTTTTAGTATGAACAAATTAGTAATTTTTATTGTAACCTATCTTTTTGTCAGCTTGAAGTGCCAATAATTTTGTTTATGCCTCCATTATTAAAGGCTTAAAGGAAGATATTGCTTGGCGAAAGGATTGGATTTTTAGCCCAGGATACAATTACTGTACAGAGATTACAAATTCATGTGGTTCTTACGTCAATCAGTTAGGCATAAAAAAGACCTGAAGTATGCTTATTTTAATTGAAAAATATCTAGATATAAAATAGCATATTTTAAATATTATGTAATATTGTGTTTTCTTTTATTAAGATTATTAAGTATAAAATAATACATCTTATACGGATCAATTTCCCTTCATGAGCTTATTTCAGAATTTTTGTTTGCCCTGTTCCACTGATCGCTCGACCCTATTTTACGCACCAATAAATAATATCAGGAATTGTTAGCTGTACTTATTATTTGGGTTTGAAAAATATTAGCATTCCATAAGGATTCGCGCCCTCAACCTTATGAATAACTAATCAAAAACTGATTTAATATCTAGTTATTTGCACTCGTTAAGTTATTTCTGTCTCTCTAACCAACACTACTAAACCATGCTAATTAAGTACTTATTAACAGTTCTTTTTCTAAAAAATAACTTAATGAAAGCCTGAAAAAGTGTCTTCATGTACCTTATTAAGGCTTTATTTTTTTTACGAAAAAATTAACCATGTTTAAAGCAACAACTATGCGAACAATTTTACAGCAAAAAGCTCTACGCAGGGTTTTTACGATGTTCATAGGTCTATCGATTTGCTGTTTTGCAGGAATATCAGAGACTATAGCTTCTGATGTTTCTGTTGAAGTAGTCAATGTAGAAAGAACGATTACGGGTTCGGTAACTGATGCTGAAACCGGAGACCCTATGCCAGGTGCAACGGTGAGAGTTCAAGATACCAATCTTGGAGCCGTAACAGATCAGGATGGTCGTTTCAGTATTAGTGTACCCGATGATGCAACTACGTTGCTCATTTCCTATGTAGGTTACAAAACGCTGGAAGTCGACATCAAAGATCGCAATCAAGTAAATTTACAGCTTGAGATAGACGATCTGGTACTAGGCCAAGTAGTAGTAACGGGTTATGGAACCCAGCGCAGAGAGGATGTTACAGGTGCAATCGGTACAGTAACAGAGGAAGAATTCAACAGTGGAGTGATCGTATCTCCTGAACAACTGATTCAGGGTAAACTGGCAGGAGTAAGTGTCACGGCTAACAACGGCGAGCCGGGTGCCGCACAGACCATCATTATTCGTGGTCCGGGTTCACTGCGTACGGGAAATGGTCCCTTATTCGTAGTAGATGGTGTGCCCTTGGATGATGACAATGTCAGCCCTGGGAGAGCTGATGTGGGTTTTGGTTCCAGCCAGCCTTTGAACCCTTTGAACTTCCTTAATCCTAATGATATTGCATCGATAGATGTATTGAAAGACGCTTCTGCAACAGCGATCTATGGTGCCAGAGGTGCCAATGGCGTCATTATGATTACTACGAAAAGGGGTACAGGCCGCGGTGGATTGAACTATAGCAACTATTTCGGTGTTTCTCAGGCTGCTAACAAGATTGACGTACTCAGTGCGGAGGAATTTATCGAATTTCAGGAAACCAAAGGTAGTACTGATAATATCTTTGATCGCAATATTGATACTGATTGGCAGGATGAAGTATTCAGAGATGCTTTTGTACAAAATCATAGCCTGTCATTCAATGGAGGATCAGACAACTCAAACTATTACGTGTCTTTAAGCTATCTAGATCAAGAAGGATTGATCCGTACCAACGAGCTACAGCGCTATACAGCCCGGGTAAACTTCACACAGAGTCTGATCGAAGATCGTCTGCGTATCAAGCTGAACTTGACTGCAAGCCATACAGATAATGAAGGAGTTCCTCGCAACGATAATGCTGATGCAAACTTTGGTAGCTTGATTCCCGATATGTTGGGTGGTAATCCTACATATCCCGTTAGAAACCCTGATGGAAGTCTGTTTATCTTCCCTAACGGAAGAAACCCTTTGGCTGATATTGCATTGTATACCAACCTTACACGCAATGACCGCATCTTGGGCAATATCGAGGCTGCACTCGAAATCGTGGATGGCCTTGAATACAAAGTCAATTTCGCAATGGATCGCAGTGTAGGTAATGGAGATACACAGATCGAACCCAGTGGTTTGGCTAACATCGCCATTCCAGAAGGTGCTGCCGTATTTAGTAAGACTGAGGCCAATAATTTGTTAGTAGAAAACTACCTGCAATATGATTTTGGCTTTGGAGAACACAACTTCACAGCTTTGGGGGGGTATTCTTATCAGCGTTTCTTCAACCGCTTCAACTCATCCAGCGTAAACGGATTCGCTACGGATGAAATAGATCTGATCTTTGCTCCTCAAAATGGTACGAGCCTTGACATCAACCTCAACCGTCCTTCAGGTAATGCTACGATCAACGAATTACAGTCTTTCTTTGGACGTGTTAATTACGATTTTGCTGGTAAATATCTGCTGACCGCTACTTTGAGAGCAGACGGATCTTCTAAGTTTGGTGAAAACAACCGCTACGGATATTTCCCATCGGTTGCTGCTGCCTGGAAGATCAGCAATGATTTGTTTGTAGGTTCCTCTGTCGTAAACAATCTGAAATTGAGAGCAGGATGGGGGCAGACGGGTAATCAGGAAATCCCTGGTAAGATTACCCAGGCTGCTTTGCGTTCCAGCAATGACCCACGTGGTTCCGGATATCCACTTACACAGAATATCGATCCAGGATTTACCTTCACCAGAACTGCCAATCCTGACATCAAATGGGAGGTGACAACACAAACTAATGTTGGGTTGGACTTTGGTTTCTTTGGGGGCGATCTCTATGGATCTCTTGATTACTTCTACAAAATCACAACAGATGTACTATTGAACCTGACTGTTTCAGACCCAGTTTCACCAACTGCTACAAGATGGGAAAACGTAGATATGGAAATCATTAATCAGGGTGTAGAATTAGCACTTAACTATCAGTACACGGGTGCAAATGGACTTGACTGGGGACTTGGTGCGAATGGTACCTTCCTGGACAATGAAGTACAGAATGCTCCCTTTTCATTCCTGCGTACAGGAGATATAGATGGTCCGGGTCTGTCAGGTGTAACCGTTGCGGGTAACCTCAATGGTGAGGGAGTAGCATCATTCTTCCTGCTCGAGCACCTCGGATTTGATGAAAACGGCGAAAACGTTTTCCGTGATGCGAATGGCGATGGTACTATTAACGCAGATGATAGAATTGTTGCAGGTTCTCCTTTCCCTGATTTTACCTACAATTTCTTTGGTAATATCGGATTCAGAGGGCTTTCGCTTACTGTGAACCTCAACGGAGCAACAGGGGCAAAGATCTACAATAATACAGCTAATGCTTACTTCAATGCTCCTCAGCTTTCTTCAGGAACCAACATTGACCAGGCTTATCTGGTAGAAGAAGAGAGTGCGATCAACTCAGCTACTGAGTCTACACGCTATCTGGAGGATGGAGACTTCCTAAGACTCAACAATGCTACCTTAAGATACAACTTTAATGTATCAGGATTGAGCTGGATGAAAGGGTTTAGCGTTTATGTAACAGGTCAGAACCTCTTTACTATCACTGATTATAGTGGATTCGATCCTGAAGTAAATGTTCCTTCTGATGTAAATGGAATCGTTGGGTATGGAATCGACTTTACAAACTATCCAAGAGCCAGAACTTACTTAGGCGGAATTGACATATCATTCTAATTCTGATTGAACTAACAAAATAAAACATCAATAATCATGAAAAAAATATTCATTTTACTGCTGTTATCCTTCTTCGTATTTGAAGGATGTGATCTGGAAGAAGAGATCCTGGATGAGGCCCTTAACTCAGACCTACTCCAGGGACCTGGTGCTGCTGAGGGTATCCTGGCACCGGTATATGCCAGAATGTATGGTACATTTAATGGACACGAAAACCTGATGTTGCTGCAGGTAGTAACAACTGACGAAGGCATCGTGCCTTTTCGCGGGGGTACAGACTGGTTCAATGGCGGTCGTCTGATCGAAGCACATCGCCACACATGGACTTCCAGCCACAGTAGATCGGGAGCAGTATGGAATGAAATCACACAAGGAATTGCACGTGCTGCGATCGCTCAAAACACATTGGCTGATATCCAGGATCCCAATTCCGCCTTGTATAGTGCAGAAGCTAGAGCCATGAGTGCTTTTTACAATTATCTGCTGTTTGATCTGTTTAATGTAGTATTGGTCAAGAGTCCTGATGATATCGTATCCGGTGAGGAGTCTGTCATATTGAAAGATGGGGAAGCTTTCAACTATATCCTTTCTGAGCTTGATGCTGTGGAACCTACAATTCGTACCAAGGCAGAAGTTGGCCCGGGTCGTTTCACTAAAGGAGCTGTATATGGTTTGAAGGCCAGAATGTTCCTGAATCGTGCAGTATATGAAGATCGATATGCTCCGAGTTTCAATTTCGCTGCTGAAGATATGGACGAGGTTATCGCAAATTGCGATCGTCTGATCAACGATGGTAGCTATGATTTGGAGCGTGAAGACTACTTCAGAATTTTTGACCTTGATAACGCAAGTCATCCAGAATTTGTGTTTGTATTTGAACAACAGAATGATAGAAATGACGGCGGTAGATTTACCTGGTTTGCGCTAGCCCGTAACCACCAGTTTAGTCTTTCTAACCTAGGATCTACAGGTACAGATGGAGCTTCTATTACGCCTGACTTTTGGGAAACCTGGCAAGACAATAGAGAGGATCCTCGTTTTTACAAGGAAATCATTCCTCAGGATGGATCTGTGACTTCTGTACCAGAGTCTGAATGGGCATTGAATCGCGGTATCCTTCAGGGACAACAGTACGGAATTGTATTAAACGAACAAGGTACTGATTACAAAAGAGATGCCAACGGAGATCTGGTAGTTGAGATGCTGTTCAATACACGTAGAACAGGAGAGCCCGTAGACTTCACAGTCGAATGTGATCTGGAGGTCAATACCGGACACTCTACAGGTGCAAGAGTATCTAAGTACGAGGTAGATCCCAATGCAACCAACGGACGTAACTTCTCTAGAGGTGATATTCCAATCATTCGTATGGGAGATATCTACCTAATGCGTGCTGAGGCTAAGCTCAGAAAAGGAGACACTGAAGGTGCATTAGCTGACGTGAATGCACTGCGTGAAGCTCGTCAGCATCCCACATTGTTGTCTCAGATTGATCTGGAAACACTGTTTGATGAGCGTGGTTTTGAATTGTACTGGGAGTTTGTACGCCGTCCGGATATGATTCGCTTCGGGAAGTACGAAGACGCATGGACTTCAAAGACGAATAGTGATCCGTTCAGGAGAACATTTCTGATACCTCAGACAGCGATTGACGCTAACCCAGAGCTGCTTCAGCAGAATCCTGAATAATGTGTACTACATCCTCTTAATAACAAAGAGACTTTTGCATGCAAAAGTCTCTTTGTTATTTAGTCTCTTTGTTATTTAGAGTGTACCCGCGGATGGATTCGAACCATCGACCTTTGGTTCCGGAGACCAACGCTCTAATCCCCTGAGCTACGCGGGCATACGTGTTATTTCAATGATTGTGCTTACCTTTTTGATCGCTTACACACATTTTTTCTAAAAGTTTACAGGCACACATGCCATACAAAAATAAATCGCATAGCATATTAGAACTTCTAAATTACAGTATTCCTTTTTCATTGCCAAGAAGTCTATTAATTTTACACGTCTTTTGATCATACTGGACTTTTTTACAAACGCATTATATGGGATTTAAGTGTGGCATTGTCGGATTACCCAACGTAGGCAAATCAACTTTGTTTAACTCCTTATCCAGCGCAAAAGCTGAAGCAGCCAATTATCCTTTTTGTACTATCGAGCCCAATGTCGGGATTGTACCCGTTCCAGATTCAAGGTTGGAACAGATTACAGCATTGATCCAGCCCAAACAGACTGTACCTGCGGTGGTACAGATCGTAGATATAGCTGGTCTGGTCAAAGGTGCCAGCAAAGGAGAAGGTCTCGGCAACCAGTTTCTCAGTAATATCCGTGAATGTGAAGCCATCTTGCATGTTCTGCGCTGTTTTGAAGATGAAAATATCGTGCACGTGGAAGGTGGGGTTGATCCTCTGCGGGATAAAGAGATCATCGATACAGAATTACAATTCAAAGACCTTGAATCTCTGGAGAAAAAGCTCGAACGCACCCAAAAACAAACTAAGGGCGGTAACAAAGAAGCCATGAAAGAGGTGGATATCATCGAAAAATTTATCAGACACGTAGAGCAGGGCAAGAATATTCGTACCATAGATGCAACAGAAGATGAAAGGGCAGTGGTTAAAGATCTGGGCTTATTGACGGATAAGAAGGTATTTTACATCTGCAATGTAAATGAAGGCAGCCTTCCCGATGGCAATGAATATGTGGAGCAAGTACGCGAAGCGATCCGGGAAGAAGATGCTGGTCTTTTGATCATATCTGCAGGCTTTGAAGAGCAACTCGTGGAATTTGAAGAGGAAGAGGAAAGAAGAGAATTACTGGAGACAGTAGGTCTGGAAGAACCCGGATTGAATGTGCTGATTCGAGAGGCTTATAAATTGCTGGGTTTGAGAACGTATTTTACTGCGGGAGAGAAGGAAGTAAGAGCCTGGACAATCCGGGATGGCATGAAGGCTCCCGAGGCAGCGGGTGTAATTCATACGGATTTTGAGAAGGGCTTTATCCGGGCAGAAGTGATGAAATATCAGGATTTGATAGCATTAAAGTCAGAAGCAGCTGTAAAAGAAGCGGGAAAGCTAGCTGTAGAGGGTAAAGAATACATTGTGATGGATGGCGATATTATGCACTTCCGTTTTAATGTGTGATAAAGCGGGAGATTTAATATATTGTAGTTACTTGCCTGTTGGAACACATGATACGGTAAGACCTTGGAGTCATTTTCCTAAACATAAAACTTATGGACATTTCTGTTGAAGAATTATACGAGCGTATACAGAAGGGGGACCTACCGGTGATGATCGATGTAAGAGAACCGGACGAGTGGGCTGTTCAGCATTTGGAAGGTGTAAAAAAGATCAGATTAGGTGAAATTCCTATGAAGTTGGAAGCATTGTCAGATTTGAAAGACAAAGAGATCGTGATGATCTGCAGGTCTGGAAACCGCAGTGGCAGAGCTACAGCATTTCTCAAGCAACAGGGCTTTCTGCATGCCAGAAATCTGGCGGGAGGAATGAAAGCCTGGAAGCAAAAAATCGATCCCGCTTTTAATGTTGCATAATCTCTGGGATCATTTACTGAAATAATTACATGATTGTTCACACGACGGACATACGCGTTAGGTATGCTGATACGGATCAGATGGGCTATGTGTATTATGGGAAATATGCAGAATATTTTGAAGTAGGGCGTGTTGAACTGATTCGGTCGTTGGGTATCTCATACCGGGAAATAGAAGAAAGAGGGATCATGCTTCCAGTAGTGGAACTGGTGATCAAGTATTTAGCACCTGCCTTTTATGACGAATTACTGTCTGTCAAGTCCATTGTTCCCGAAATTCCTCGTTCTAGTCTGCTGACGGAGTATGAGGTGGTCAAGCCCGATGGCAAGATCGCTGTAAAAGGGCGTGTCAAGTTGGCCTTCATCGACCAGGAGCGTATGCGTCCCGTGAGGGCACCTGGATATATGGTAGAGGCAATGAAGGAGAAATTTGGTTGAGGGGGATGTGAGCATTGATAAATGTACCATAGATCTATCCATGATACCTCCTTACAAACAGCCTTATTTCACCCTAACACTCTGTCCTATTCTTAGGCTACTACTGGCGTTTAACCCGGCATTGAGATTGAGGAGATCGTCTACATTACCGCGAGTATACTTTTGAGCGATATCCCATAGGGTATCACCCTCTTTGACACGATAGTACATTGCTTGTTGTGGAGCAGTAATAGATTTTTTGGCTAACTGCTGCGTGCTGGGTCTTGCATTGCGTTCCGCTATTTCTTTTTTAGCATAGATCCTTAGTTTTTGACCTACATGGATACGATATCTTCTCAGACCATTCCACATTGCAAGATCTCTAGCCGAGACTTCATATTTTTCAGCAATTGTCCCAACTACATCTCCCGATCTAACCGTGTAATAAACTAGCACGGTCCCGGGTGGTTTTTGGTAAGAAACCGTGCGTGCTATGGGTTTAGGGCGCTCTACATCGTATTGTTTTTGAGCGGTAAGACTTTGTGCATCCTCTCGTTTTTTACCATATACCCTTCTAATCTCACGTTCATGCTCAGCAAAATACAGTCCGGCTTCATCATTGACCCTGAGAACAAAGGGCTCTGAAGCATAGGGGATACGGCCCAGTTTGAGGTGAGGGTTCAGATTAGTGAGTTCTTCCACATCAGTGCGAGTCAATTTGGCGATTTCTTCAAGGGTGATATCTATATGAGAAAGATGGAGGGTGTCCTGGTAGAAATTGAGGTCCACATTGATGGGGTAGAGATGATGTTCCTCCGCATAGTGAAAAGTATACATAGCAGCGATGAATGCAGGCACATAACCTCTCGTTTCCCGGGGCAGATAATTTCGTATTGCCCAGAAATTTCGTTGTCCTCCGGATCTACGTATGGCTTTGCGCACATTGCCCTCACCACAGTTATAAGCAGCTATGGCAAGCAACCAGTCCCCAAAAGTATTATAAGCAAGCTGCAAATATCTGGCGGCAGCTTTAGTGGATTCAAAAGGGTCCTTGCGTTCATCCACAAATGTATTGATCTCAAGATTGTAATATTTCGCTGTATAGTACATAAATTGCCATAGTCCCGTAGCTCCAACCCTCGATTTTGCATGGGGGTTTAGGGCACTTTCCACCACTGAAAGATATTTCAATTCCATAGGCATACCAGCCCGGTCTAGTTCTTCTTCAAAAATGGGAAAGTATGTTTTGCGCAATCCCAACATACGCTCTACCTGATCCCGCTTCTTAACAGTATATACATCTATATATTGCTGGACATATTGATTGTACTCCAATGGTATGACAGAGGGTATTTTGGATATTCTGTCTTCAATCACAGAAGGTGAAACAACCGAGACACTGTTACTTCGGATTTCTCCATCGCGATATTTAAGTGTATCTTTGGGTTGGGTATTGGGAAAATCAAAATCGTAGTCCGAGAGGAATGCATCCAGTAGATTCAAGATAGGTTCTTCATGGTCAATAGATTCAGATTTATCAGCAGGTCTCGTTTGTGAAAATAGAATAGGGGTAAACGCTAGACAAAATACCGCAATAACAATCAATCTTCTCATAATGATAGAATGCTTGGAAATTTACAGCTCAAATATATTCGAAACCTAAGATACATTCAAATTTGTTTTCTCATATTAAATATAGAAATTTGCATTTCAAATTTTGAAAATTAGTTTCACCAATTAGTCTTACTAAGATGTCAAGAGTTTGTGATGTAACGGGCAAAAGACCGGTATCAGGGTTTAACGTTTCCAAATCAAACAATAAAGTTAAGCGTAAATTCTATCCGAATTTACAAAAAAAACGATTTTATCTTCCAGAGGAAGATCGTTTTATTACGCTGAAGATTTCTACCAAAGCCCTGAAAATGATTAATAGGCGCGGTATCACTGCAGTAGTAAAAGAAATGCGGGCCAAAGGTCAAAAAGTATAACATGATAGCACTCATTTTTCCTGGTCAGGGATCTCAGTATCCCGGAATGGGTAAATCCTTGGCTGAAACTTCTGTATTAGCCCAGGAAATGTTTTTAGAATCCCATGAAATTTTGGGATTCGATATACAATCGATCATGTTTGAGGGCAGTGAAGATGATCTTCGTAGAACCTCAGTTACACAACCTGCTATTTACATACATTCCGTCATAGCAGCCCGCGTACATGAGTTGGAAGATAAAGGGAAAATGGCTGCAGGACATTCTCTCGGAGAATTTTCTGCACTGACAGTTGCTGGTGTACTCACCTTTGCAGATGGTCTGAGATTGGTATCTATACGTGCTAATGCCATGCAGAATGCCTGCGATCAACAAGAAAGTACCATGGCTGCCATACTGGGATTGAAAGATGATGTAGTGGAAGAAATATGCAGTGAGATCGATGATGAGATCATTGTTCCAGCAAATTACAACACAGAAGGCCAGATTGTGGTTTCGGGATCAATGTCGGGAATTGCAAAGGCTATCACACTTGCCCAGGAAAAAGGTGCTAAACGCGCCATTAAGCTATCCGTCAACGGTGCCTTTCACTCACCGTTGATGGAGCAAGCAAGACTGACACTGGCAGAAGGTATAGAAAATACACCTTTTCAGGATGCTCGGATTCCTGTCTATCAGAATGTTACTGCTAAAGCTCATACCCAGCGTGATGAGATCAAAACCAACCTGCTTCAGCAGCTGACTTCCCCAGTTCGCTGGACACAGACTATGAAGCAGATGATAGCTGATGGAGCAATTGAATTCACCGAAGTAGGTCCAGGTAAAGTACTTCAGGGACTGGTAAAAAAGATAGACCGTAGGTTTCCTACCCAGGGAATAGAATAATATATTGCTCTTTACATCGAATCACCTAAGTGCTGTTTCACTGACGCAATGTTTAGGTTAACGCCTCTCTTGACTGTATTAATCGAAAAGCAGCTCTGTTCAGCTATTCTGAGCAGCTTGTCAGACTCAGGATCATCCTAACGAGCCACATAGGACACTTTCAGGTCCACATCAGTAAATCTTCCGGGCAAGTCATCGCTGGGTGAAGCCGCCTTTGATTATTTCTGGGCATTGGAAGATTGAGAACCCTTTTTAGGGTTCTGTTCAAAACGGAAGTCCTCTACAATGTGTAAATCTCTCTGGGGAAATGGGATTCGTACATCATTTCTTCTGAATTCCGCTTCAATCATGTATCGCAGATCACTTTTGAGTTCTTCGATCGTAAAGCTTTTTTCCGTCCAGAAAAGTAATTCAAACATTAGGGCTGAGTCTCCAAAGTCCGTAAAGAATATCTTGGGTTCAGGGCTCATCAGGATATTTCCGTGCTTGGAAGCCACATCTTTCAAGATATCCCTCACCAGCGAAACATTAGATCCATACGCTACGCCTACATTGATATGAAAGCGGGTAGCTTTTTCGTCATGACTCCAGTTGATCACGTTAGTGGAAGTGAATTTAGAATTGGGGACGATGACGGTAATCGCATTGGGTGTTTCGACAATCGACGTGCGTAGCCGAATGTTCTTGACCTGCCCCATCAGGTCCAGGCTATCTACTTCTATCACGTCGCCAACCTCGATTGTACCATCGATGAGAATAAGAATACCACTGATAATATCATTAAAGATGTTCTGAAGTCCGAATCCCAGGCCCACCAACAGGGCAGCTGATAGTGCTATGAATTGGTTGACCTCGAAATTCAGTGAGTTGAGAATGAAGATAAATGTGATGATGTAGACGATGTATTGGATGATCTGGAAAACAGCTTTTCTGCGGCCACTCTCCATGGGTATTCTTCGGTATCTATCAATCCGGTCAAACACCTTGCGTAAGGACCATAAGACTATTCTCGATCCGACCAGGATAATGATGATAATAAGTACCTGAAATACTGTTACAGACTTTGCTCCTCCATCATCTTCAGGGGTCAGATCTATTTTAAAGAGTTCGTAATTGAGAATTTCATTCAGCCAATCCATTCCAGTCTGTCTTATATCACCTAACTACAATCGTTTCATACTTAGTACAATTGAACAAAGCTACGAGAATCTATTTACTAATTCATATTGCATGTTGAATTAGATGGGAACTTGAAGGATTTGTAAGGAGTTTGTCTAGTTGGACAGATATAATTAAAACCTACAACCTGTTTATCTCGTTGCAAATATGTTACTTTGCGACCAAATTAAAATACATGAGAGCATTATTTGCGCTGAATCCCTATCTATGGAAATACAAACTTCATCTGATATCCGGGATTATCTTCATTGCAGCATCAAATATTTTCGCAGTCTATCCAGCTCAGATTGTGCGGAATGCCATCAATATGGTGGGAAATATATTGCGATTTTTTAGCTTATATGAAGGATTTGAGCTAGAACAAACGCTTAACAGTTATCTATTTCGGACGCTTTTGATGTTTGGCGGGTTGGTAGTACTCGCAGCATTGATACGCGGTTTCTTTCTGTTTCTCACACGTCAGACAATTATTGCTATGTCAAGACGGATTGAATACGACATACGCAATGATATATATGATCATTTTCAAAACCTTTCGTTGTCTTTTTACCGGAGAAACAGGACTGGTGACCTAATGGCGCGGATTGCTGAAGATGTAAGCAGGGTAAGGATGTATCTGGGGCCCGGCATTATGTACACGTTGAATACTTTTACGTTATTTGTAGCGATTTTCAGTACGATGCTTGTCGTGAATGCAGAACTTACCTTTTATGCATTGATCCCACTCCCATTTCTAAGTTACCTGATTTACCGGGTAGAGTCCATTATACAGCAGCGTAGTGAACGGATACAAGAGCAGCTTTCTAAACTCACTACCTATGTCCAGGAGATTTTTTCGGGTATTAGGGTGATCAAGGCTTATGTTAAAGAGCTTGCCTCCGCCCATAAATTTTCGGAAGAGACGGAAACTTATAAAGAGAAGTCCATGAACCTTGCCAGGGTAGATGCTTTGTTTTTTCCCTTAGTGGTACTCTTAGTAGGCATGAGTGATTTGTTAACTATCTGGGTTGGTGGGCGAAAGGTAATAGCAGGTGCCCTGACAATTGGTAATATTGCAGAGTTTATCATTTACATCAATTTACTTACCTGGCCTATCATTGCTGTAGGGTGGGTAACGACTTTGATACAACGTGCTGCAGCTAGCCAGAAACGATTGAATGAATTGCTGGCAGAACGATCAGAGATTTCCTTCAAAGAAACGCCACACCGCGTAACTTCAGCTTCCCTCGTCTTCGGTGAGGTTTCATTTACTTACAGAGATACAGGAATTGAGGCATTGAAGAATATTAGCTTTGAATTAAAGGCTGGTCAGAAGATGGGTATATTGGGTCCAACCGGATCGGGGAAAAGTACTCTTTGTGCCTTGATTCCACGTTGTTTTGAGATTGATCATGGTACGATTAGTTTTGATGGCCAGCCCTTGCAGGAGTACAGCAGATATCATCTCAGATCAGCAATTGGTTATGCTCCACAGGATGTCTTTTTGTTTTCTGATACCATAGAAGATAATATTGCTTTCGGAATGCCTGATGCCAGCATGGAAAAGATTCAACAGGCAGCCCAATGGTCTGAAGTACATGAAAGTATCATGGGATTCCCCAAACAATACAAAACCATGGTGGGAGAACGTGGGGTAACGTTATCAGGAGGACAGAAGCAGCGAACAGCTATTGCAAGGGCATGGATTAGAAAACCTAAACTCCTGATTTTGGATGATGTACTCTCTGCGGTGGATATGCGAACCGAAGAAATGATACTCAGAAATCTAAGAAATTACAGAGAAATGAATCCCGAGGTATCTGTCATCATGGTTGCACACCGCGTATCCTGTCTTCAGGATGCTGATCTGATTCTCGTATTGGAAAATGGTAGGATCACAGAACGGGGTACACATGAAATATTGACACAGCAAAACGGATATTATGCACGGATATTCGAAAAGCAGATGCTTGAAAATCAAACGACAACGTAATATGTATGTTTTTCGTTATAGGTAGTGAAAGAAAAAGTACAAGCATATGAAGTTGATCGCTATTCTTTTCGGTACCCTAATGTTTGGTTTGATTGATATCGCATCTGCACAGCCTATGGAATCATCCTTCAGGTTTGTTGAGAACAAAGCATTTCGAAAGGGCGAATTTCTTAAGTATAAGATTCATTATGGCCCTGTGAGAGTAGGCTATGCTACACTTGAAGTGAAGCCTGAATCAGAAGTGGTTCGAGGTAGAAAATGCTTTCACATCATATGTAGAAATTATACAGATGGTCTTTTCGATTCATTTTACCGTGTTCGAGACACATATGAATCATTTACAGATGAATCAGCACTGATTTCCTGGCAATTTAATCGGGACATACAGGAAGGGAGCTATGAAAGCTATCGTGAGATACATTTTGATCACACAAAAGGTAAAGCTTTTTATCATCGCAATGGTGAGATCACTCCTTACGAAGTTATTCCCAATATTCAGGATGTGCTATCTACCTATTATTTTGCCCGTGCTACGTATAATCACGAGAAACTGAAAAAAGGAGACCGTATATCGCTGAGAAATTTTATAGACGAGACGACCTTTGCCCTGGAAGCACTGGTGGAGAAGCGGGAAAAGATTAAAATAGATGGAGAGACTTACCAGGCATTAAGACTTAACATCATGATTGAAGAAGCCGGCTTAATCACTGACGGTAGTGAAATTACTCTTTGGGTATCCGATGATAAGAATATGATACCGCTTACATTTAGATCCAAATTAAAAATAGGATCTATCAAAGCGGATCTGGTAGAATACAAAAATTTGTTAAATCCTTTTGAAGCTCGTTCGATCTGATCAGGTATGATAAATCTTGAACGCGAAGTATCGCTGAAGCCTTACAATACTTTCGGCATAGATGTCATAGCTCCGTTGCTCCTAAGAATACATACAGAATCAGATCTACAAAAAGCTATTCGTGAAAATGTGATTCTCCCTCATTCTATCATTCTGGGAGGGGGGAGCAATATTTTATTTACTCAGCGACCTGACCGGCTCATTATCAAAAATGAAATTCTCGGAAAAGAAGTAATTGCTGATAATGAACACGAAGTTTTGCTGAGGATAGGAGCAGGTGAAAATTGGAACGAGCTGGTGTTGTTTTGCTTGGATCGCAACTGGGGAGGTATCGAAAACTTGTCTTTGATACCTGGATGTGTAGGTGCTGCTCCCATTCAGAATATTGGAGCTTACGGAGTTGAACTTGAAGCGGTATTTCTATATTTGGAAGCGATCAGTCTTCATGATGGCAGCAAACACATTTTCCACAAGCAGGCTTGTGGATTTGGATACCGTGACAGTATTTTCAAACGTGAGGCAAAGGGCCAATACGTAATCTGCAGGGTAATTCTCAGATTGACGAAAAAGCATCATATCAATACTAGCTACAAACCCGTAGCAGAACAGCTAGCCAGACGAGGTCTTTCCCTACCTACTATCCGCGATATTAGCGACATTATCATGGGTATTCGTCAAAGTAAGTTACCTGATCCAGCAGATATAGGTAATGCTGGAAGCTTCTTCAAAAATCCCGTAATCCCGCGACAACACTTTGAATGGATCAGACAAGAGTATCCTGAGGTTCCCAGCTATCCTGTGGATACAGACTTTGTAAAGGTTCCTGCAGCATGGCTGATACAGACTTGTGGATGGAAAGGGCGCAGGTGGGGAAATTATGGTGTACATGAAAAACAAGCACTGGTTTTGGTCAATTATGGTGGTGCCTGTGGGGAAGATTTGTTAGATTTATCTGAAAAAATACAAAATTCAGTATTGAGGACTTTTGATATAGAGTTGGAACGGGAAATAAATGTTATATAAAAGGTAATAAAATACCTTCTTAACACTCATACAGAGCAATTTAAGGCTCTGATATTAAGCCCTAAAATACCCCTGTTTTTTTGCGTTTTGTCAGGATTATTAACATGTGGGAACATTACAAGTAAGAAATATTTAATAATGGTGTTTGAAAATGAGGCAGCTATCTTTTAATTTATATTTAAAAATATCCATTTAGTATGATTAAATGGCTTTATGTGGGCATAATTGTAATTTTGGGATTGATTTCATGCGATAGTCCGCTGCGAACATCGCGGGGGAAGGAGATACCCGATAGCGACTCTGTATTGGTGGACACAGATCTGAATGATACCTTATCTACTGCAATTTGCTTGTGGGAAAAGGTCGGGTTGCGCGAACAGCCAGGAAGGAACAAAAACATAAAATATATTACAACTATATTGTTGGGTGAGAAAGTGTATATGTTGGGTGAGTCCCAGAAAGTTGACAGTGAAAACAGGACCTATATAAAGGTAAGGTTATCCGATGGTCAGGAGGGTTGGGTATACAAATATCTATTTGGAATAGATGCTAAAATTGGCGCAGTGGGTAAGGCTACTAGTATTTACCGGAGACCTGACCCTATGATGCTGAAAACGGATAAATTTGAAGCAGGTGAATTTGTGGCAGTGGTAGATGAAATGGAAGAGTGGGTAATGGTACAGGGGTGGCAAAAGAAGAAGGTAGGCTGGATCAAGAAGGAAGGCAATCTTACGGAGGATCTAGAAGACGTCAAGGTAGTCGTCTTGTATCAGCGTGCTGTTCATGAGCAGGAGATCGAACGCAAGGTAGATATGTTGAAGACCATTCTGGAAAATACAAGAATAGACTCCCGTTTTCTGAATATGGTAAAGACAGACCTGAATCAAACCTCGCAGTTGATGAAACAGAGCAATCTACACGACAATCAACTGCGCATTACCGTTCAAAAGGCGGAATTGAGAAGTCGACCGGATACCTCGGATAAGAATATTTTAGCCGAGCTGTATAAGGGCACGGTCTGTGATGTGATATCGATATGGCCTCCTGAATCGTTGGGTAGTGAAATGGATAATACCAAATGGTTTGAGGTCCAACATGATGGAAAGCAGGGCTGGGTATTTGGTGCCCTGACTTCCGTAGTTACAAATCCCTGAAAATGTCTGATACCTAATTTACCGGTGTAGGAGCTTCCTTGGTTGTGGGAAGACCTTTGCGCGTTAAGATTTCCTTTGCCAGATTTAGGTAGTTGATAGCCCCTTTGCTACTTGCATCGAGTGAAAGAACAGGTACCCTGTAACTGGGAGCTTCACTCAAGCGAATATTCCGGTGAATTACAGTATCAAGCGTGAGTTGTTGAAAATGTCTTCTCACATCTGCTACTACCTGATTGGCTAGATTGAGACGGCTATCATACATCGTGAGTAATATACCTTCTATCTCGAGACCAGGATTCAATCCTTTTTGAACGAGCTTAATTGTGTTGATGAGATTGCCCAATCCCTCCAATGCGTAATATTCACATTGAACGGGAATAATCAGTGAATCCGCTGCAACGAGTGCGTTGATGGTAAGTAGTCCCAGCGAAGGAGAGCAATCCAGCAGCATAAAGTCGTACTGGTCTTTTACCTGATCTACAATGGGTTTGAGAAGCCGTTCGCGTTGAGCCATCTCTACCATTTCAATCTCTGCTCCAGCCATTTCCTTGTTGGAGGGAATCAGGAAAAGGTTGGGAAATTCAGTATGCTCGATGATATCAGAAATATTAACAGAAGGGTCGACAATACAGTCATATATCGTAGCATTATCATCTTCGGGTTCCAGACCTACACCACTTGTCGCATTAGCCTGAGGGTCCATGTCGATCAGTAGCGTTTTGTATTCAAGAGCCGAAAGGCTGGCTGCCAGGTTTACCGCTGTAGTGGTTTTACCTACACCTCCTTTTTGGTTTGCAATTGTTATTATAAATCCCATTTTTCACATTTTTATCGTTACAGGGTATGCGAATGGTCGTTAACTTGTCTCTCAATGAGATAAATTCATTTACTTTCGCGGATACATATATTTTGCGACTCTCAAAGATACAGAATTGCCAGAAGATTAACTGCCTTTCATGAGAAACTATCTGTTGATAACTATATTTTTTTTCCAGGTTTTGTGGATATCTTGTGTAGATAAGACCAGTCAGACCCTTTCAAAGCAGGTGTTTTACATGAATTTAGATGCGGGTCTGTCTACACTAGACCCGGCATATGCACGGGATCAGGCTTCAGACTGGATGACTGCCCAGATTTTTAACGGATTGGTCGAACTTGATACAGCACTTGCCATAAGACCAGCAATTGCTAAAAGCTGGAAGATCTCGGATGAGGGTATGACCTACACTTTTTACCTGAGAGATGATGTGCTTTTTCATGAACATCCTGAGCTTGGAAAGAGTAATACACGTAATGTTGTTGCTTCGGACTTTGTCTACAGTTTTACCCGAATATGTAACCCCCAGACAGCATCTACCGGACAGTGGGTATTTAACGGTAAGATTTCCGGACTGCAAGCGTATCTGGATGGTCTGAAAAATGAAATATCAGGCTTCCGTGCTGTCAATGATACTACCTTTGAGATCAGATTGACCCGACCTTTCCCCCCCTTTTTGGGGTTGCTTGCCATGCCCTATTGTAAAGTGGTGCCACATGAAGTTGTGTCTGCTCTCGGGGAAGATTTCCGTGTAAATCCCATCGGCACAGGGCCTTTCAGGTTTTACGACTGGGAAGAAAACCATTATCTCATTCTTCATAAAAACATATCCTATTATGAACGTATTCATGGAGAAGCACTTCCTTATCTCGATGCTATCAAAGTGAGTTTTATCCCGAGCCGGCTTTCTGCATTTATCGAGTTTCTGCAGGGTAAGCTCGATATGCTCAATGGCCTTGACGATTCCTACAAAGATGAACTCTTCAATACGGATGGTACGCTCAGGGAAAAATACATAGATTCTTTCCGTATCGTACGTGCTCCCCAACTCAACACGGAGTATTTGGGTATTCTGGTGGACTCTACCTTGAATCCCGATCATCCTTTGCTGGATGTAAGGGTGAGAAAGGCCTTAAACTATGCTATTGACCGGCAGAAACTCGTTTCCTATCTCCTCAATGAAATGGGATATCCTGCACAAGTTGGTTTTATACCACGAGGAATGCCTGCTTTTGCACCTGAAAAGGTGCAGGGATTTACCTATGATCCAGTACGGTCAAGAAAACTGCTGGAAGATGCGGGATATCCTGCAGGAGCAGGTTTAGCTGAACTTACATTGCATTCTACACCCAAATATGAAAATATCTCCGAGTTTATACAGAAGTCTTTTGAAAATGTTGGAGTCAGGCTTCGCATACAAAATCTTCAGGGAGGAGCCCTGCGAACCGAAATATACCATTCGCAGATACAATTCTGGCGTGCGAGTTGGATTGCGGATTACCCAGACGGAGAAAATTATCTGGCTCTGTTTTACAGTAAAAATCACAGCCCCTCAGGACCCAATACCACTCATTTTTCTCTACCTGCCTATGATAATCTTTATGAAGCTGCTCTTCAAGTTCCCAATGACTCTTCAAGGTATATTCTATATCAACAAATGGAAAATATGATGCTGCAGTATGCTCCAATCGTTCCCCTGTATTACGACAGAAGTCTGAAATTGGTGCAGTATGGAATCAGTGGCTTTTACTCCAATTCGATGAATCAATTGATTCTCAAATATACCCATAAGGCAAATTATGACAGCCTGAACACCCCTTTGAATATCACTCATTCAGATTAAAAGCCTATTACACCTATATGAATCCAAGCGCTCATACGATACTTAATTCGGACAAAACACCTGTTTATATTATCAAATCCAATGGTGAGCGGGTCCCATTTGAAGAAGAAAAGCTACGAAATGAAATTGAAGGGCTTTGTGGATGAGTTAAGCAGCACCATTTGATCCATTTGGGTATTAGGATGCATGGGGATAACAGGATAAATGGGTTTGTAGGAGAACATCTGGAAAATTATACAGGTCAAATTATCATACAGGTTTGAACCTATTGTTCATAATTTTAACTTTGGGACAAAACAAACAATATAGTATGTCAGACCAGGTTGTTGTGCGCTTTGCACCTAGTCCTACCGGACCGCTTCACATTGGAGGTGTTCGCACTGCACTATACAATTATCTCTTTGCCAGCAAACATAATGGGAGATTTATCCTCAGATTAGAAGATACAGACAGGTTGCGCTTTGTCGAGGGGGCAGAGTCTTATATTATTGAGTCGCTTGATTGGTTGGAGATCAAATTTACCGAAGGTGTTCACTTGGGAGGCGACTTCGGCCCTTACCGTCAGAGTGAGCGAAAGGAACAGGGCATTTATCAGCAATATGTAGAACAGCTGCTGGAATCGGGACATGCCTATCTGGCATTCGATACGCCAGAAGAGCTCGATGAGATGCGGGAGCGGCTAAAAGCCGCAGGTAGCAATAATCTGCAATACAATTATATCACGCGCAACCAGATGAAAAATAGCCTCACATTACCTGCTGACGAAGTGAAAGCCAAAGTAGCCTCGGGTGCTCCATATGTAGTGCGGATGAAGATGCCTCGTAAGGAGGAAATCCGTTTTCAGGATGTAGTGCGCAACTGGGTAGTATTTCACAGCAGTCAGGTGGATGATAAAGTCCTCCTAAAAAGTGATGGGATGCCTACCTACCATCTGGCCAATGTAGTAGATGATCACCTGATGGGCGTGACCCATGTGATCAGAGGAGAGGAATGGCTTTCTTCTACTCCATTGCATGTTATGCTTTACCGCACATTGGGATGGGAGGATACGATGCCTGTATTTGTACACTTACCATTGATTCTCAATCCCAACGGTGAAGGAAAAATGAGCAAACGACAGGGGGATAAGATGGGGTTTTCTGTATTCCCTATCAATTGGGCTGATGCCGAAACGGGTACGCTGTCAACAGGATACCGGGAAGACGGTTATCTGGCTGATGCACTGGTCAATTTTCTTGCACTTCAGGGATGGAGCCCAGGTAATGATGAAGAAGTAATGGATATCGACCGTCTTATCGAACTATTCAGCCTGGAAAAGATCAATAATTCAGCGACTAATTTCGATATAGACAAGCTGAAATGGTTCAATGAAACCTATATTAGAAGTAAGAAACCCGAGGAGTTGCTTCCCTTGGTAGAACGGGAAATGGATCGTAGGCAACTCAATATCCCGGAAAGAGCATTTCTGCTCGAAATGATTGTATTGTTGCAGGAGCGCGTTATTGTTATGGGTGATTTCATTGAAATGGGCCAATATTTTCTTGCTAAGCCTGTTAAGTATGATGAAAAAATGTCAACAAAGCGTTGGAAGTCAGATTCGGGGAAGCTGATGATGGAGCTCAAAGAATATCTTGTTCAACTCGGTGATTGGAATGCCGAAAATATTCAGCAAGCATTTGATAAACTGATTGAAGAAAAAAACGTAGGTAAAGGGAAAGTTCTCGCTCCATTCCGTTTGGTTTTGACAGGCGTATCAGGAGGGCCTGGGGTTTTTGATATAGCAGCGCTGCTTGGAAAGGAAGAGACTCTTCAGCGTATCGAAAGCGGAGTAGATGTACTTGACGAAGTACAATGATATCCAGATTATTGGGAAAACTGTGTCTGTTAAATGTGATAAGGTATTGTAAGGCAGTAACGACACTATTATATTTATGAAATATACTGTAGCATAGAGATTTCTTGTTTTAATTATTGGAGGTACCTTGGCAACTAAAAAGAGAAAGAAAAAAGCCAGAATACAGAAGTTTATCAATTATACCCGGGAAGCATTTTTTTGGCCTGTGCATCTGACAATGATGGGTATTATCTCAGTGATCGGGATTTTGGGAGCTGTATTTGTTCCCAGTCTATTCCCTGCACTTGATTCATCATTGACTGCGGCTTCTATTATTATGATGGCAGGTGGGTTGGAATTGATACTACTTAGTGCTATTAGTAATCATCCGAGGTTTATTAGGGCGATGAATGCAAAATACCAGAAGGATATAGACGCATTTTACAAGACCAAAACCCTGGTTGATTATTACAATAAGTTGACGATGGAATCTCAGCGTCGCTTCGATCGCTTTCGTGAACGTGTCAGAGATGTAAGAGATACTTTTAGCAGGCTAAATACTACTGTCCCACAGCTGGTCAACCGCTTTTTAACTAAGCTTTCCGCCATCGAGTTATCCTATGCCAGACTGCTGTATTTTAAAGACAAATATCCTCAGGCAAGTAAGGATGAAGTAGCACATAAGACGGTACAGGAAATTGATAAGCTCAACCAGGAACTGAAGAATGCCTCTGACCGTGTGAAAAAAGTAAAAGAAAAACGTTTAAAGCTGTTGGAAATGCGAATGGATGATTACTACCGTGTGCAAGAAAACCGCGAGATCATAGAGGAACAACTTAAGACTATAGATGGTCTGATTGAATATATCAAGGATCAGCCTATGACACTTCAGAATACTGAGCGGGAAGATATTATCATCGATAATCTTCTTTTTGAAACAGAACAGACCCAGCAGAGTCTGGAAGAAATTGAGTCGCTCATGTATTCAGAATTCTATCCTGGTCTGGTCAACGATATAGATGGAGAAGAAGATTTTGGTAACTTTGAGAACAAACTCAAGGAATAAGCCGAATGCTTCAGAATCATATTCTATACGCTGTACTTTTGGTTTTTGGATTCGTTAGCTGTACCTCCTCTAGCAAAAAGACCGTAACAAACAACGAATCTTCACCACAAGTAAGGTCCGTACAACCTCGACCTACAGCACAGATCAACATTGTAAATCCCCAATCTGACACAACACTCAATCTGGGAGCTAATTTGGAGATATTGCTTTCTTTTGAGGATCAAGTCCCTGTGGCTTTGAAGACTACTATTAATGGCCAAAACATTTCAATAAATGCCAATAGAGATTTTAAAATATTAAATATTCCAACCTCTCAAGGAGTCATTGGTGAAAATATCCTAGAAATCGAAGTTATACTACCAGATAGCAGTAGAGGTCGGACCTATTGCACCTTTCATCTCTTATCCGATACTACTCCGGTTAGGCAAAGTTATTCTGTCGTAGACGAGTTTCCGCATAATGACGAATCTTTTACACAGGGGCTCATCTACCTTTCAGGTACTGTTTGTGAAGGGTCAGGGTTACAGGGAAAATCTGTGATTACTTGCTTTGAGCCCCGTACGGGTAAGGTGATTCAGCAGGCTTTTATGCCGCCTGAGTATTTTGGTGAGGGAATCTCTCAACTTGACGGTGTGCTGTATCAGCTTACTTACAAGGCCAACAAGATCATCCTCTACAATCCCGAAAACCTCAACAAAATTGGCGAAAAATATTGGCCATCAGAAGGTTGGGGAATTACACACAATGGTAGCCAACTGATTGTCAGTGATGGTAGTGATCAGATCTACTTCCTAGATCCTGTATCCCTGACCGAAGTCCGGAGAATAACGGTAGCAGATGATACGCGCTTCTTCGACCGGCTCAACGAGCTCGAATACGTGGAAGGAGTCATATATGCTAATGTATGGCTAACGGACAGTATTGTGGGGATAGATCCCTCGATGGGAAGGGTCCTCTCTACGATGCATCTGAAAAATATCCTCCCAGGCTTCAACGCTGAAGAGCAAGAGGACCGGGTACTCAATGGTATTGCTTATATACCGGATAGGAGGAGCCTGCTGGTTACTGGTAAACAATGGCCCAAGATGTTTGAAATTCAGATAAGTCCTCTGGTACCTGCCCCATAAGGGTATAATAAATGTGTTTAATACTTCTTTTAGCAGGTAGGAATGAAAGTATTTACCTACGCTCCTCGCCTTTAAAATTATAAATAGTATATTTCACTATTACTATCAAACCACAATTCATGAAATCCAGAAGAAATTTTCTCAAAAATTCTCTGTTGTCAGGGGCGATAACTACGTCAGGTTTTTCAGCACTTTGGACCTCCGGTTGTGAGGTCGCCAAAGGTGAACAGGCTCCACAGACTGCCTCTAACGAAATTGACCCTGAACTGATAAAAGCTGCTTTTGCGAAACCAGTCCTTAAAATGGAATTATTCCCAGATCCGGTCATGATTGATTCTATAGATCTGATCAAAATTGGTGGAGAATTTGTCGTAAGGGCAAGAGACAAAAATGGTGCAGAAGGGTATGCGGTAACTAATTGGGGGATTGCACAGTTTTATCCCATTTTTGTCAGTCATGTAGCTCCCTTTTTTGAAGGTAGAGATGCGCGCAATCTCGATCAACTCATTGAGGACTGTTTTATAGCTGACAGCCATTACAAGATGCAGAGCATGGCCATCTTGACACCAATGGCATCAGCAGAATTGGCTGTTCTGGATTTGCTGGGGCAGGTCATCGATCGACCTGTGTATGAGTTATTAGGTGAACTGGTACGTCCTGAGGTAGAAATATATTGGGCAAATAATTACCGGGGTCAAAGTGCTGAGGATTCTGTAAGAAAGATATTGGAAAGGTATGAGCGGGAGCGGCCTCCTGCTGTAAAATTCAAAATTGCCGGACGCATGGGAACGCCGGAAATTCCAGAAGGACGTTCTGAAAAAATGATCCCTCTATTAAGGGAAAAGCTCGGGGATGATGTCGTAATTTATGCAGATGCCAATGGTGGATATCATGTTGAAGAAGCTATCCGGATTGGAAAAATACTGGAAGAACACAATGTAGGCTTTTTCGAAGAACCTTGCCCATTTTACGATTTATGGGAAACCCAAGAGGTAGCAGATCGTCTTAGCATTCCTATTGCTGCAGGTGAGCAGGAAAGTTCGAGTCGCCGTTTCCGATGGATGATAGAGCAGGGCGGAGCTCAGATAGTTCAACCCGATTTGTTTTATTATGGAGGCATGATACGTTCTATCCGTGTTGCCCGCATGGCTGAAGCTGCCGGTCTGTTGTGTACACCACATGTTTCTGGCGGGGGAGTGAACATGCTGTATATCACACATTTTGCTTCCATGATACCTAATGCAGGACTACATCAGGAATACAAATCCCCCAACAATAATATACAGTATGAGATTCTGGGAGGGCATATTCAGCATAAGTCCGGTAAGCTCAAAGCGCCTACAGGCCCAGGATTGGGATGCAAACTTGATCCTGAGTGGATCGATACGGGAAGAGTGATCACTAGAAATGATTTGATATAAATGAGGGCTACATTATTTTTCAATCCACCATCTGTATTGCATGGACTTTATGTGGTTGTAACAGTGATGTTTCAGCAACTGAATATTCGCAATCAGATCATCGAAACCAGAAAGTGGTACATGACAGCATAGATGATCCAAAATATACTACGCTGGATCAAACAAACCATGAGAATGTATACCAACTTGAGGAACCTGGATAAAGCTCATTAAGTAAAGATAAAACCTGATTACGATCATTTCTAGCCTTTTTAATGAGGGAAAGGACTAAAAAGTATATATGCAACATAAGTATATTTTATGGACATGTATATATTGGTTGTGATTATTTTTTTGTTATAAGGATAATTTTGAGTGCTTTTTGTAAAAAAAATAAACAAAATTATGGTTTCAAACGTTTAAAAGGTTATAAAGAAAACACGTTTATAGGAATTAATATTACAAATCAAATGGCAGAAGAAACAACTACATGGCCTGATCTGGCAATAGGGCTTTATGATAAGCTTACTGGAAGGAATGCAGAGATTACGTATGAGTTCCAAAACTTTGAACTGCATGTTCCCAGTGGGACATCTGATTCAGCTAAGCATGCCAAATGGAAAATGGATGGTACTTTGAAAATCAGAACCCGTGAAATGGGCAATGATAATCAGGAGTAATAGGTTCATCTTTTGGAAATGACATGTTACTGTTGGCATCATGTCGACAGTAATTTTTTTTTAAATTTAGGCATCATGAAGTCAATAACCATATATGCTGATCTGATTTGCGAACACGAATCGGGACAATTACATATTTCTGATGTAGAAGGAGAAGAAGTCAAGTTTCATTTTTCTGGTAAAAAAGTTTTTCGTGAATTTCTTAATATATGGGGTATCAATGTTTTTTCACTGGGAAAAATCAGGAGAATACATGAAATGCTTGACCGCGTAGGCATAGGATATCAGTTATATGTATCCGAGAAGTTAATCGTTCATAAGGCAGTTGAGGGACGTCCCCAGATAAAGTTTTTTAGATTGATTGCGATGTTTTTTTAAGTAAATGAATATAGTACTTAGTGTGATAACACCTCAAACGGAAGCTCTCTTTTTTCTTCATTAGGTGTGGTCCATTCGATTTTCAATAATTGACCGCCTATATTCTCAAAATAGTCTACTTTGAAGTCATAGATCCCCTTTTTGAGTTGGATAGTACCTTCTTTGGTCATTGGTCCGTGGTCTCCATCATTGTCTACAATAAGCTTTTCATTGATAAATAATTGAGAGCCATCGTCAGAGGTGGTAAAAAAGGTATAAGTACCTGATTTGGGTATGCTGATCTTTCCTTCAAACGAGATCGCGAAGTGATCCTTAACACTGTTTAATCCTTTAACATTGAATCCATCTGTGAGTCCCACATATACAGGTGTCAAAGATGTATAATCAGGTAGTTTACGCCAGTTTCCCTCATAATATTTATAGGTTAATCCTTTATTTTCAGACACCTTCTCATAGTACCTTTCAGTCACTTTACTACCCATGCCCATTTCATTGAATGCCCTTACCTTCAGGGTACTACTTTCAGTTATAGTGATCATATCTCGATATATGGGAGATTCTTGAGTAGGGGTAGATCCATTCAGGGTATATCTTAGTTCAAGATCATTTTCAGGCTTATTCAAGTGTATTTCCAACTGTTTGTAAAAAATAGGGTCAGGCGTTTTGATAAGATTTAGGTCAGAAGGAAAAAGTTGTAGCTCAGTAGTCCCGCTGAGCATAAGATCATCCTGATCTTCCCATTCATAACCCATGGTCCAGTCTAATTGAAGGGGACTGAGCATCCCTGGATCGACAGATTTATTGGCAGCGATATTGGTGGTAAATTCACGTGTTGTATTGGGAGGTACTACGAAACGAAATGTAGCACTGTCAGGAGTAATAGTATGGTCGTGAAAAAATCTACTGTAGACATGAAGAGGATATTCAGAGGGATTATCAAAGCTTAGGTAAAGTCTTGCACCTTCAAAATTTGGAGCAGGCTTGGTAAGCACGACCGGATTCAGTTGTGTACTCTGTATGAGTGTGCGGGTTATCTCGTAATCCTCCATGGTAGTGATATCATGTGGTAAAATACCTTCCAAACGTAGATTGGCCAGTTGAGGACCATCGTCAGTCATGGTAACAAGGGTTACATGATCAAATTCACCAAACCTGGGACCTCTGAGTTGGCTTCCCCCACCAGTAGTTGCCAGGGTGTAGTAATTGGTTTTATTACGCACCTGATACATATATCTGTGTACATGTCCAGCGATGACAGTATGAGGTCTGTTTTCCAGTAATTTTTCTATTTCTGTAAATCCACCTGCATATTCACCATACAACCAGAGGGGATGATGTAAGAATACCAGGGTCCACTTTACACCGGGATTTTCCTCCAGCGATTTTCTTACATACGCTATTTGATCCTCATTGATCGTCTCAGCATCCTCGGGATTTGAATCTAACGCAATAAACAGTACATTTTTATAGACGAAATGATAGTAAGCTCTCCCAAATTTTTCATTCCAATATTCCCGCATAATATCATTGGAGATGTCGTGATTTCCAGGCAAATAGAAGAAAGGTACTTTTAATGGAGCAAGAACACTGTCAAACTCCGTCCACTCCTTATGTATCTGATCCAGGTCAGTCGTTACTCCTGAAATAAAATCTCCTATACTCATGACAAACTCGGGCATCAGCAAGTTGAGCTTATGTACAGCTTCAGCAAATACCCCAGGTCTAAGGCCACCAGTCCTGTCGGTTACGATCGCAAACTTGAAGTGGTCGGGATTATTGTAGAAGTCCAGATTGGTCCAAGGGTTGACACGATCGATTTCTGCCTGAAAATACGTAGGTGGATTCTGGGAAAAGCATACCGGGATACATAGTAAGATGTACATCCCGGTGATTATGATTATTTTATTCATGAAATTCCAGATTTAAATCGTAAAAATGTAAATCTAGTACTATTTTGTTTGCAGTTTATGAAGCCCGTATTAACATTTGATTGATACTACTGCTGATTAAGTAAATAAAAGATACCTAGGTTATAACGTGGAACAGCCAGGATATTTTTGGCAAAAAAACGCCTCCCACTGAAACAGAAATACCCCATTTCGAAGGTAAGATATAGTTAACCTTTGGAATGATAGAGAAATATGCAATTCTGTTACCAGAAATGGACGAATTTCCTGTCAGCCTTTCGTCTGGATCGTTTTTAATAGGCTGAACCTGGGTTCATTTCAGGGCTATAGCCCTGCTAGTGCTGGGAGTCCAGCCAATTTTCCCCCCAGACAAAGGCATCATCGCGATCTACCGTTTGTGTTCCGCTGCCGTATTCGAGATCAGCTGTTCCTCGCCATTGATATCTCATCGAAAGATTGGTATAAAAGGGTTGTGAATAGAATAAATGAGAAGCATAGAGCATACTTATAGCATCCCAGGCTCCGTCTCCAGTCTGTAGCAGTTCAGTATCACCCCCAATATTTTCTCCGAAGGGTAACTTGACCTGGCCTTAGACTGCAAATATAACAGGCCGCTGTCGAACAATGCCATACTTTAATCCTAATTGAATTTCTCAAACATCATTGAGTTCATTGCCTGGTCAACAGATATAGTAACCCTCTTAGTACTTGGGCAGATACGTCTATCCATACCTGACCGGCAGCGATTGCAGTGAGTAAACCCTCATTACTTACAGTAGCTATGGCAGGATTACGGCTAACCTAATTCAGCATAGCATCGATCCTGCTACCATCGGAAGCAATTACATCAGCATCGAGTGGTTGGGTAGCACCCCCAATCAAATTAATAGAACGCTGTGCGAACTCGATCCTGGAAGGGAGAGTTCCCAGTGGTTCGTCTACGAAGTCGGTACCAATACATCCTGCGAGGAGCAACAAGTCACAAATGATATTCAATCTGATCATAAATTCTCTAAACAATGTTTTTATGTGTAAATTTCTGTAAAAGTGATACTATGAAAATGGAAAGTTAGTCTCCTAATAGTCAAATCCTATATGGGTACCAATAGTTAAGGAAATTGGAGGGAACGTTCAGTCAAAAGTCAGCCATTCTATGGGCAGCATTTCATGAGATATACCTGGCCCACTCACTGTACAATTCCATCCCATAGGGCCTGTTTCGTGCAGGTATATAAGCTCAAAATCGTAATGTCCTGGATCGAGTTCAAATGATTGTGGAGCATTATCTGAAGAGAATATCATGTTGCCATTTATTGATAGAATTGCATATTGATCCGTACTAAGGTCAAATTGATATTTACCACCTTCTTCTATACGTAATTTCCCGTTATACTTTAAGGTGAAATGATGTAGACGGTAGCCGGAAAGATCCACCTGCCAGGAAGTTGTAGTATCGCGTAGCAGGGCTGGATATTGTGAAAAAGTATGTAGCACCTCCTCAAAATCCAGTCCAGGATGGTAGGGTGCATACTCATACCACAACCCCTTAGAGGGTTTGATTCTGAGTAAATGGCAGCTATCTATTTCGCTTTGTCCACCATATGGGTATAGCGCGATGATTTTTAAGATGCTTTGTTGATCAATGTGAATAGCGTCTCTGTAGCGCGTCGAAGATTTATCAGGGTTCTTCCCATCCAGGGTATAGCGGATCTCCATTTCCTGGTCTAAATTACGCAGCCTGATTGTGGTATCACCTGTAAATAAAATCCTGTCATGTGGAATAATATCTATTGTTGAAGGTGTGAGGGGAATGGGTAAATGACCACTCACATTGATATCCTGGCGATGTGTAAAGTCTATACTTGCATTCCAGTTCCAGTCCAACCATAAATTGTTCAGACTGTCTGGTTCACGAAGGGTCTTGATTTGGGTCCGTATTTTTTTCTGTGCACCTGGATAAATAATGGTTTCAATTTCTCCTACCGAAGAGAATATATCATCCTCAGTTGATAGTTCTCCTTTGAAATTTACGGGGTGATTGGTTGGGTTATTTAGGTTAATTTCCAGGTATGCCAGATTTCGATTCAGATCTTCATTCGATAGAACCAGGGTCGACATGTTTTGTATGTTTGTGAGTTGAACTGTCAGATTGAGACAGGAAGTATCTTTTAAACAATCTGGAGAGAAATTTGACAGAGAGAGTCCCGAATATACCAGACTTTGTTCAGAGAAATATACAAAGGGTATGGATTGATTTTGATAGGCTGAATGAATGAAGTAGAAGGGGTGAGCGTTTTGGATGTAGGATTTTTGGGGAGGTTTTGATTCAGTATAGATGAAAGAGGTGTGGGATGCTGTGTTTGGGGATTGTCCCAGAAACTCAAAGTATTGCTCATGTTTTCTGCTCCAGTTTTTGCAGGAAATCATAAAGATGGTCCATCTTATATGGACATATCTTTCAGAAGTCTCCTGTATATATTGTTGTAATTCCCGAGAATTATTCAGGGAGTCGGTTGCAAAACTGAAGGAGAAAAAAAGTACGTCATTGAAAATAAAATGTTGGTAAAATGCATTAGAAGCCTGATGCTCTTCTATTTCAATATACGAACTCAGATTTTCAGGTTTATATGGAATCTGGTATTCGGGAATAGCTGAATTCATGGATGCTTCGATGGGCTGACCTCTTGTTATGGGATCACCTAAAGCATAAGTAGGATATCTTGTATAAGAGACGGTAAAAGAGGGTGCTAATTCCCTAATAAAAGCGTTGAGTGTTTGCGCAGATATATCCAGGTTAAACTGGTGGGAAGGAGGAAGGATGGTAAAACTAAAATGGTAAGGATATTCGAGGTCTGGTTGAGGTAAATTTTGGTGATAATTTCCCTTAAGGTCAGTTATAGCGTTTTGACCTACTGCAAATAGAACGAATAATACATATCCAGAAAATACTAGGATACCTTTCATATTGAAAAAAGGTAGTTATTGATTTACAGTATATTACTAAGATGAACGAAAGTGAGTTTGTCCGTTTTAAACTAATGGTTAATGTACGAGAATTGCGAGTAAGTCTGGGCGTAAATGTAAGCAAATAATTATGTGAAAATAATATTTTTAATAAGAATATTTTACATAGTGAGCAAAGAGGAAAAAGAAAAAAGGCACTCATTACGGAATGCAACGAATGCCTTGGGCATAAGTATATGGAGGATATAAGCGTTTTTGTTGTTATTTCATCCCCATTAAGGAATGACGCATTTTGCCAGTACAGGTAAATGGTCTGAAGGTAATCTTCCTCCCCATGTATCAGACAAAATTGCATGTTTTCTTACTTCAACTCCGTGCTTCACAAACACATAATCTATCCTTACACCAGGTACGCCAGGGAAAGTAAAACCCCTGGTACCCGTAGCTACAGGGCCGTGATGTGGCATTTGAGTAATAGTGTAGGCATCTGTAAGGTGCTGAGTATTATTTTCATCTACCAGCGTACGGTAGGGAACAGATTCAGGTATAGCGTTGAAATCTCCGGTTACCACGACAGGGCTATCTGCGGCGATATCTGCTATTTTTCGCAGTATCAGTTTGGCACTTTCAGCTCTGGCTTCTTGACCCCTATGGTCAAAATGTGTATTGAAGTGATAAAACGTTTTCCCGGTGATTTTATCTTTGAATCTTGCCCAGGTGACTATGCGTGGTAAATCTGCGTCCCACCCCGCGATGCCAGGTTGATCAGGGTTTTCTGATAGCCAAAACGTGTCGCCTTCCAGAAGTTCAAGTCTGTCTTTCTTATATAAGATCGCCGAAAACTCATTATCGGGGTCTGGAGTCATATCGCCGGAAGTACGGCATACACCAAACCATTGATAGCCGGGAAGCATTTCAGTCAGATCATCCAATTGACTTTTGAAAGCTTCCTGTAGCCCTACAATATCCGTTTCGTAAAAGCGGATCATACTGGCTGTCAGTTCCTTCCTGCGAGGCCAGTAGTTCATCCCGTCATCTGGATTGGGATATCTGATATTGAAAGTCATCACGTTTAGTGAAGCATTCGCATCATTCTGGGCATTCACCCAAGATAAGGAAACAAAGAAAATAAAAAGCAGAATAGCAAATTGTTGCATATGAATAGGTTTATATTGATGGATATCGGTTATGTCAAAATGTCAAAATGAAAGGTCTTTTTCAGTAAATGCCACTTCAAACTGAATGCTATCATCCATGGTCATGCAGGTAAAGTGAATGAAAGGGTCAGATGACTGGCTGTTGATATCAGTAACCATAAAAGAGGATTCAACTCCTCTGTCGTAGACCAGATCAGGATGTGGTGCATTCGCAGATTCTATGACTCCTTCATGCATGGGAGAAGTAATCAGCTCTGGTATATTGTACCCGGCTATCTTTTCCGTACTGTGGAGCAGATAGCGTGAACGGTGGATATCTCCTCCTACCAAGATGACTCCACTGATATTATTTTTCCGGATAAATTTAAATAGTTTTTTCTTTTCATGTTCGTAATTTCCCCAGTGATCGGGTTTATTGGGACGTGTAGCTTCGTTCCAGATCATACCACAGGCAAGTATCTTGAATGATGCATCGGAAGATTTGAGGCCTTCCTGAAGCCATTGCCATTGTTGTTTTCCCAGGAGCGTAGGGGATTTGGAATCTGCATAAGAAGTTTCCGTTCCGGCAAACCACCTTGTATCGAGTAAAAAGATTTCAGCAGAGCCAACCCTGAAGCGGGTATAAATACCCTGTTGATCCTGACCGAAACTAGGATTGGGACGATACATCATGAATGCTTCACGGGCGTATTCTTTGTCGGGCAGGTTGCCGTCTGTATCATTTTTACCAAAGTCGTGATCATCCCACACACTGTAAAATGTTACCTGTTTTAGTAAATTCTGGAATCCTCCAATACTGTAGAATTCCCGGTAGCGTCTTTGCTGATAATTGGGGTTGGTGGCATCAATATAGGGAGTATCACCGATCAGTATCAACAGGTCTGGATTCTGTCTGCTCATAGCATTCCAGATTGGGTAAGATTGTCCCCATTCATCTTCCATACACGAACCCAATATCAGTTTGTTTTGTTGAGGTTGATCATAGGGTTTAAAGGTTCGGAAGGTATGACTTTGAGGAAGTTTATCGATTGTAAATGTATATTCCGTATTGGGTTGAAGTTCTTCAATGTTCCAGGTCACGGTCATGTCTTTTGCGATGGATGCTTCAGCATCGTATTTGGAAGTACTACCATTGGGGTGTCGTAGATAAAGCGTGTGTTTGCCGGGAGTTCCAAATCTGGACCAGACATTCACAGAATTTGGGGTAGTATGGCCGATCACTGGTCCATGAGTCATTATACCTTCATGAAGCAGCCACCGGTCGTATTCAGAATCTATCTGAAACTCAGTTACGCCAGCTTCTTTAAGCCATTGTATATCGCGGTAGGCTCCTGTCATGTATTCGGTATTGTTGTAGTGGAATAAATTAACAGAAGGAACAACGGGAACATTGAGCGATTGAGCATACTCAACAGTTTCGGAGTCAAGTTCATTGCCATGTTCAAACAAAAAATATAGCTGGCTTACTTTTTCCACTTTTTCAACAGCTTCTTTCAGGAGTTGACGATTTACACTTATCCGGGCCTTACCTTTGAAATAATCCTTTGACTCCTGGGTGCCTATAAAATATGCTGTGGATAGCAGGTCATTTTCCCTCAATACTTTTTCCATTTCCTCATAGAAGGCTTTTCCATGATCAGGGCCTTTGGTATCCATCATGAGTCTGATTTTACCCTTGCAAAGTGCTGCCAACTCATGAAATTGTAAAGGACGCTGATTGCCTTGTTTAGAGCGCAGTTGGCTGATTTCTTCCCAGGTCATATGTTCAACGAGTCGCTCATCGTTGTAAAACCTGCGAAAATCCCGGTCATGCTGTACAACCAGTTTACCGTCTTTACTTTCTCTGATATCTACTTCCAGCATCCAGTAACCTCGTTGAACAGCAGCCTCTATAGCCGTTTTGGTATTTTCAGGATATCTCCCTTCAACAATTCCACCGCGATGAGCAATCAATTTATATGCAGGGGCAAAAGTAGTCTCCGTAGATGTGAAGGGCGTATGAGACGTATAGGGCATATAGAGAAATGAAAAGATAGCAAACAATAAATAGATAAGATTCATGGTTTTAAAATTATAAGATATGAACTAAAGCTTGTGATAAGGTGTAAACTTATTGTAATCTAAGTATAAAGGATTGTTCAAGTATTAGGGTTGTTTCATGCTATTCAAATACTTCCACAATTCCTCTACTATAATCGCAACTGTAAACTTTCAGAGATTGATCATCAATATATAACCCTGCTCCAGCGCTGAAACTGGTTTGATCAGGAAAAAACTCTCTGGAGTAGATCTTGCGGAGTATGTTTTCTGAAGCTATATTTTCTTCGAGTTCAATGCAGTAAATATCTGCATAATGCTTTTGCCCTTCTCTGGCAAAGCCAGTCATGAGAAGTCCCCCATCACTATCGGGAATCAGATTGATATTCTGATAAGACCGGAAATAAGGATCTATCCAATCAGAAGTATTGGCTAAAGCTTTATTCCAGGATTTCCAATATGTGAAGGAGCAGGCCGGGTCATCGAGCGCTTTTCCATTGGAGCGATAGAAATCGAGATCCCTTGAATTCCAGTTAGCTACAACGACAATATGTTGTTTGTTCCATATTTCCATTCCGCTTGCGCCTGCAGTAGCGCGTTCAAATGGTCCAGATCTGGAGATCGTAATCACGGGGATCAAAGTAGCAGTTGTCTTTTGAAGAGCATAAATCAGCACCACTGATGTATCTCTGGCACTGTTATCCTCAACTCCCACGATGAGATAGTTTTTCCATACCTGAATTCCTCCAGCGTGTTTTAACGGTTTGGGGAGGAGCGTATAGAAAGATACAGGAGCGTTGGATATATCCGGTGCATAATCCATGAGGTAGGCGACCGTATCAGAACTTCCCGATAAATAGATTCTGGAACTACCTGCGAATTCAAAGTATTGAACACCCTGGAGATGACCTCCACCGGGCAACTGGATGGGATAGGGAGGAATATGAGTATGTATGGGAACTGGACTTATTTTTTTGAAGCTTTCCAGAAAGGGCGCGGTTTGAGCCTGGGTAGCCAGATGACTACAGCAAAGGGAAAAGTATATCAGGACGAGGAATACGCGGTACATAGGCAAAAAAATGATCTAGACTCAATATAGCGTATCTAAAGTAATTTTCAGGTATACCCCTGAAAAGTTATTGCAATCCCATTATACCTCTAACATAAGATTAACAATGAGCTTAATTTCAGCTTAACAATGTATAGTACTTTCGTTGGCAATCATTCATATAAGCTTACAGAGCCAATATTACAATAATAAAATTATGCTGGAAGTAGTGGACTTGGTCAAAACATTACCCAATGGTAAAGCACTTCTTAGGGGAATAAGTTTTACAGTTAGCAAAGGTGAGTTTTTAAGTATTCTGGGACCGAGTGGAGCTGGGAAATCGCTAACGATGAGATGTCTTAATGGATTGATGAAACCTACTTCGGGTGAGGTTTGGCTCACTGAAACTACAGGGAATAAGGCAAGCATTACACGGTCAAAGGGAAAAGAGCTACGACGTATACGTCGCAAGATTGGAGTGATATTCCAGGGTTTTCATTTAGTGGGAAGATTGACAGCCATAGAGAATGTGATGATAGGAAGATTGGGGAATATTACTCCCTGGAGAAGTATTTTGATGGGTTTTACCAATGAAGAGGCGGAAGAAGCGATGGTTGCCCTGGATCAGGTCAAGATCCAAGATCTGGCTTTCCGCAAGGTAAATACCTTTAGTGGGGGAGAAATGCAAAGGGTAGCTATAGCCAGAGCTATTTATCAGCGTCCAGATATCATCCTTGCGGATGAACCCATTGCAAATCTAGATCCAGGAAATGCAGCGAATATTATGAAATTGCTTCAGCCTTTGGCTGAGCGGATTCCTGTGTTAGGAGTGTTTCATCAGCCCGAAATGGCAGCAGATTATTGTACACGCACGATAGCTATCAAGGCTGGAAAAGTGATTTATGATGGCAAGCCCCAACTATCTCATAGTCAACTCCGCGACATATATGGCGAAGAGCTAAAGGAGCTGGCGGGTGGTAGTATTTTTGCGGAATAGCTTACACAGGTATGAATGTGAATCCCTTGTGAGTACAGTTATTTCATGTAGATTATTCGCATATTTGCGACGTTCTAATAATCAAATTATGCAAGATGTATTGTTATCGCACGCGAAAATCGTGACGCCTGTTGATTATTTTGAGGGTTCTATCAAAGTCGAAAATGGCATTATCGTAGATATACTACCAGATAAACATTTTGCAGAGGCTTTAAACTTGCAAGGCAACTGGGTCGTGCCAGGTTGTATAGATATACATTCAGATTATATAGAAAAAGAACTGCATCCACGTTCTTCGGCGAGTTTTCCCCTTCCTTTTGCCCTGCATTATATGGATGCCAGAGCGGCAAGTTGTGGGATTACTACCTTGTTCAGTGCGGTGAGTTTTTCAGAAGATGAAGATAAGAACAGGACTTTTGAAAAAGCCATCTCACTGACCCGTGAACTGGACCAGGCCCGGAAAAATACACTGGTCAGGCATTATCTTCATGCCAGAATAGATCCCAATTCAACTGCACTTCCTGAATATGTTGATGAATTAAAAGAACTTGAGAGTCTTTACTTAGTGGTTTACAATGATAGTATACCGGGACAAAGGCAGTTTACACTGGATCACTATATACAGAGTGTGGCTCGAAATCGAGGATTGAGTCTTGAGGAAGCGCGTCAGTTTGCCGAAGCACGAATAGCGAAATTAAGTGAAGTCAATCACCGCAAGATCATCGAACAAGCATTGCTAGATACCTGTATTTTGGGAAGCCATGACGATACTACTGTCTCGCATATAGATGAGGCAGCAGCCTTTGGGGCAAGATTGGCGGAAATGCCTACTACCATGATTGCTGCCAAACGCGCCAAGGAACTGGATATGTGGGTTTGTATGGGTGCGCCAAATTTTTACAGAGGAGGTTCTCATTGTGGTAATCTGGCAGCACATGAAGCCATGAGTGAAAATCTGGTAGATATGCTCTGCAGTGATTATCATTTTCCGACACTTCTGGCAAGTGTAATCAAAATGATGAATGAAGGCTACCAACCTCATGAAGCCATAAACTTTGTATCATTACACCCTGCCAGGATGTTGAAGTTTGACCAGGAAATTGGAAGTATAGAAAAAGGGAAGAGGGCTGATCTAGTAAGTTTTCGCCTCAAAGACGATCATGCAGCGGTAACACATGTATGGGTAGACGGTAAATTAAAATATCAGTCTTTTTATGAAGATGCTATGGTAACCAGAAGTGTCAGAGAAGAAAAGTTGCCATGACACCCTTATGATCACTAGGATATACTCCCTCATGGGATTCATGTAGAACAATCGCTGACTCCAGACAAGTAGGATGTATCCCATTTTTATCAGGTAAAGTATAGATAAAGTCTATACACATGTCATGGATCGTTGCAGGGGGATGTTGTAATTTTTGAAATAGATAGAAGCTATGGCTAGCCTGAAAGGAATTTTCAAGAAACTGGAGTGGAGCGGTATCGACTTCGGTATTGAAGTCTCCACAAAGGAAAGTGTAGGAAGTTGATAGACCTTCTGAAATATTTTTCATCAGGCTATTTAATTGTTCTTTTCTCAAGCTTTGAGCACCTTTGAGGTGAGTTAGGTGAAGATTGGCGATCAGAATTATTCTGTGATTGATCTCAAGCCGGACAATCTGAGCAATGCGCTCACCATCAGCAGTTGCAGATGGTAAGTTGATTACCTGATGATCTTGGAACGGAAACCGAGACAAAATAGCAAGACCGGAATAACTATCGATCATTTTTTCATAGAAATTTCGGGCTTTGAATCTTGCAGGTGCCCATTTATAAGGCATGTTGAGATGTGCTGATAAAGTACTTGCTGTATGGATGTTTATCTCTTCAGCGGCAAAACACTCTTGGAGCGCGATAATATCTGGGGCCAACAGTACAAGCTGTTGCTTCATGGCTTCTATTCGCTGTAAGTAGTTTCCATCGCATTTCCACGTGTTAAAGCTGATGATACGGATGGTTTTTTGAGTTGATTGATTCATGAATACAACATTGCACACAAATTTGAACAGAATACTATAAATTTATAACTGTTTCCATTACCACTTTGCATTTATACTATGAAATTGGGTATTATAACTGATGTGCATGAAGACATTCTATCGCTGGTGAAGGCGATAGATGTACTGGAGCAACGCGGATGCGATGAGATTATCTGTCTGGGTGATGTTACAGGGTTTAATGTTCTGAGTTACAAACATCTGCATGTGAGAAATGCACATGAATGTCTGGAGGTTCTGAAGAGAAACTGCTCTGAGATTATTTTGGGTAATCACGATCTTCATCACATCCGTAAGTTACCCACATACAGCAATGGCTTTGCCTATCCTGAAGACTGGTATGAACTGGACTTTGATGAAAAGCGCAAACTGGGAGAGGGAAAGGTTTTTTTGTACGACGATTTTGAGCTTTCTCCACTCCTCAGGCGAGAGGATGAAGTCTTTTTAACCTCAGTGCCTGAATACATTGTCAAATCCTACGAGGGCGTCAATATCTTTTTTTCACATTTTGCTTATCCCGATTTTACAGGATCAAGATCCTTCTATCCCAAGCTGTTGGAAGAAGCTATACCTCACTTGCAATTTATAGAACGAAATCAATGTACCATCGGTATTACTGGACATTTTCACTATCCTGGATTTGCCAGATGTTATCAAGAAAAGTGGGAAAGACTGAGTTTTGGCACATACAAGTTGGAAAATCGATTGCAGTGGTTATACGGGCCTTGTATCGCTCGTTTTTATCAGAAAAATGGAGAGCCTGTAGCCAATGGTGTGATGATACTGGATATCTCTCTGATGGAAATTGAAGTTATACCACTAGGCCACGGTACTTATCTTTAATTTACATAAAATTAATAAAGCTTTAATATCACAAGCGCAAAACTGGCCGTATAATTCTATAAATTTAATAAAAAATTATCTGCATGTCTAAACGGCATCTATTTGTGGTAGATGATGAGCAGGACATACTCGATCTACTTGAGTATTGTCTAAAGAAAGAAGGTTATGAAGTCTCTGTTTTTCAAGATGCTCTTACTGCACTGGAATGTATCGAACATCACAGTCCCGATCTGATACTCAGTGATTGGAACATGCCAACAATGGATGGTCTTGAATTTTGTCGTGCAGTAAAATTCGATAATCGATATGCACATATCCCCTTTGTGATGATTACTTGCCGTGATGATGAGATCGATATTGTATCAGCCCTGGAACTTGGGGCCGAAGAATATATGGTAAAGCCTTTCCGTATTCGCGAATTAGTCACCAGAGTCAAAAAGATCATCAAACGTGCTGATCTCCTCCGCAAGATTGATAGTAAATTAACTCAGATTTCCGCTAACGGAAGTAATCACAGTAACGGCAATCACCAACCCGAACCTCATCAAACATCATCGCCCTCAAAGCCCTTTTCGCAGCCTGATATCGTCAAAAGAGGTGAACTCGTTATAGACCCCGATACATACCAGGTCTTGTTGGAAGGATTTCCACTCGATCTCACATTCACAGAGTTCAATTTGTTGCTTCTACTGGCCAAAAGGCCTGGAAAAGTATTTAGCAGAAATCAGATTATCGAACTTATGAATGGCGAAGATTACTGGCCTACAGAAAGATCTGTTGATGTTCAGGTAGTAGGATTGCGAAAAAAGATGGGTAAATACCGCAGTATGATTGAAACAGTAAGGTCTGTAGGCTACCGCTTTAGTACGAAATTCTAGACTTCCCTCTCCTCATTATGTAGCTATTATGTTTGCTAGAGATCCTTTTATTTCTGGATTATTTAGATAATTTTATTATCATCTACTAATATTTAGCAAACAATTGTTACATATTTTTATGCCTTCAAATCA
>CAYXVE010000011.1:0-111741 GCA_964468435.1 uncultured Bacteroidia bacterium
AAAAAAAGGGAAGCTCGAAAATTTGACTTTCCTTTTTTTGTTTTACATGATTCTTCAAAATATCTCTCCTCATCCTCAAACAGTGGATTGTACACTCTCTTCAAGAATTTTTTCCTTCATCCTTTCAAATACCAACATCTTATACTCCTCTATATAATCCAGAGAACACTCTTCAGTGCTTACTGGCTCAAGTACTTTCATCTTGATAATTCCAGGATATAATCTCCAGGATTCCACGGGTTGAAGTTCTCTGATACCAGTAATAACGATAGGAAGGATAGGAACTTTGCTTTCAATAGCCAACCTGAAGGCGCCATCATAAAATGGCTTCAAAGGTTCATCCGTACGGTTACGGGTTCCTTCTGGAAATATCAGGACTGATATACCATTCTGGATGGTATCAAGCATCAATTTGTAGCTTTTTCTTCTGCTCTCTGGACTTGATCGATCGACAGGAAGCCCCAGAATCTTAAATACCATCCCCATAACCGGGACTTTAAACAATTCTTTTTTAAATAAGGGCTTGAAAGGATGTACAATCCCCCCTCCTGTAACCAGGATATCCAACATATTAGAATGGTTGGAAATGATCACATAGGTCTGATTGGAATCTTTATGTTGAATTCCTTCTCGTACGATCTTTATACCGGTGCCCAAACAGAAGAGGTTTAGCCAGATCCAATTATATTTGTATGCCCATAGCAATCGTTGTTTATCAGTCATCCAGGAGACCAATAGGTAAAATACAATTGCCGTTACTCCTAATAGTAGAAAATACATCAATGCATAAATACTATACACACTATTGATAATACGTTTCAACTGACGCATGATAGAGTAGATTAGAATAAATAATCAGGAGATCTTGTTTTGCTGTACTAATACAACTAAGCGGGAATACTCTTTCTCGGTAAGTACTCCATCCTTTATCATTTCGTGCGACCCATTTTTTTATTCCCAGCTCATTATTGAAAGTGGCTCTGATCTGTGGGTCCTTATCCGCTGATAGCATGACCTTTAGAACCTGCGGTTTCAGGGCGCCAGGAATTGTCGGGGAAAACACATACGCATGATAAGGTATGACATAGCTATACAGGCGAAAAAAGTTATCCAGCAGAGGGGCTTCTTTGAGCATACTATGAATATCTATCGCGATTGCATCTGTTTCATTTCGCTCCAGGGACTGTAGCGAAAGGTCATGTCCTCCTGAAAACTGATAAGTGATATCTCCCTTATCGAGATCAAGGTCGTATTCGGCCAGTATTCCTTTGGGATAGAGAAATCCGAACGTAGAGGTAGGTTTTACAAACTGCATGTTGCGCCCTCTCAGATCACTGATCTCTTTTATCGGTCCGTCTTTACTTGCCAGAATTGCTCCTGTAAAAGAGTTTTCACCTTCTACCACATGACTGGCAAAAACTTCCAGCGAGGGAGAATTATCTTTTGCACGCAAATGGGGAAAAGGTGTAAAAATACCTAGATCAAAACTTTTGTTGGCGAGTAAATAGCCAAGATCATCTTTATTTACCAGACTCACCCTGACGGGCCGGCCTATTTGTTTTCCTACATATTCCAACAGTGGAGTATATGTTTCGACAATTAGTTGAGGTGTTTTATATGGAATAATACCCACACGAAAGGTGTCTGCCTCCTGAGCCATGGCCTTCTCCACTCCCCAACAATACAAACAGATCAATAAATACATTGCATGACGGGTTATCTTCATAAATAATGGCTCAGGATTAATATATATAATGGTCTTCAATTTCTATTATTGCATACATTTTCCCAAATTGAAATACGAACATTTCCGTATGATCACTGAAAATAATCCCTCTGTCCACAGGATACACTACCAGCCGATTATCCCCCATATCGAAGACTGGCCTATCGCCCGTCTTTTCCAGGATAAACAAAAGATAATCACTGAGGTAACGCAGGGAACCTATCATGAGTTGACTAAAGGAAAAGCTGAACGCGATATTATCGACATGATAGCCCGGACAATGTATCTGGAACGAGTCCGTATGGCAGAGAACCCCTGGAAGGTAGATCCGAAAGATGAGGGAAAGTTCTGGGCCCGTATCAAAAAAGACCTGGTAAAACTGGAACACCTTTCAGAACCTCAAGACAGTTCTCAGGAGGAAGTAGCTAAAATTCTCAACAGGATTATCAAAAGGTATACAGAAGAAATTACTAGTACTTTTCGTCCCTCCAGCTATCATTTTGCCAAACGCGTACTTCCATTTGCATTTTCTACCCTATTAAATGCTTCGGCTGGAAAGACCATCAAGTCCTTTATCTACCACAGATACCATTTGCTGGATAAGGTACACCTGGTTGGAGAGACAGATTTTATCAGAAATCTTGCTCAAAAGGGCACGGTTGTGCTGGTTCCTACCCATTTAAGCAACGTGGATTCTATTTTGGTTGCCTGGGGATTGCATGCGTTGGGATTGCCTGCTTTTATCTATGGAGCGGGCCTAAACCTCTACAACAGTCGTATTTTTGCTTATTTCATGCAGCGTTTGGGAGCATATAAGATAGACCGTCGCAAAAAGAACCCCATCTATCAGCAGAACCTGAAAAGCTATGTGATCAATGCCACGACTCAAGGGGTACATGGAGTATTTTTCCCGGGAGGAACCCGCTCGCGTTCGGGAATGATCGAAAAAAGATTGAAACTCGGTATTATGGGTACTACAATTGAGTCCCAAAGAAGGTTGCTATTGGAGAGACAAGAACAGGATGGGAAAATATTTATTTTCCCCATGGTGATGAGTTACCATTTTGTACTCGAAGCAGCTTCTCTGATCAATCAACACCTTAAGCGAACTGGCCAGGAACATTACTATGTGATGAATGACGAGTTTTCCAGTTGGAATAAATTTTTCAAGTTTGTCTGGACTTCATTCAGCAATACTTCTGAAATATCACTGGCTTTTGGTAAGCCCATGGACGTATTTGGTAATTTTGTGGATGAAGAAGGCAGAAGTTTTGATGAGAGGGGTAACCTCATTAACATCCGAGATTACTTTTGTATGAAAGGAAAAATGACCGAAGATCCACAGCGAGATGGAGAATACACCAAAATACTAGGAGAGCGAATGGTAGAACGCTACCATATAGAAAACCGGGTATTTTCCAGCCATATTGTAGCATTTGTAGCATTTGAGATGCTCAAAAATAAGTTTAAGTCCTTTGATTTATACAGCCTTCTGAGAATTCCGGTGGAAGAGCGAACATTGAACGAAGCTGCTTATCGCATGACTGTGGGACGCGTTTTGCAAAGGCTGCGAGATCTTGCCGATTGTGGAAAAGTACACCTTGCGGGTCATATCGTATTTGATCTTGATGCACTAATCACACATGGGATCAGAAACCTGGGAATTTATCACAGCAAGAGGCCCCTGAGTCTTCCGAGAGATGGACACATTACTGCAGAAAATATGAATTTACTGTACTACTATCGCAACCGGCTAGCCGGTTATGAACTTGAAAGATATGTCTGACACAACCGAAACCGTAGGCGTGATCGGAGCGGGAAGTTTTGGCATCGCCTTATCCAATATTCTGGCCGAAAACCGGAAAGTATTACTTTATTCGCGTCGGAAAGAGGTAAAAGAACAGTTAGAATCAACCGGCCAATTTAAAGGAAACCCCATTCATCGCAATATCTCGGTAACAAATGACCTGGAGCGATTACCTCAGAGCTGTAACTTGATTTTCCCAGTTGTCCCTTCAGAATATTTCAGAGAAACTATTATCACCTTATCCCCCTATCTCAAACCCTGGCATATTTTAATTCACGGGACGAAGGGCCTGGAGCTTGCTTATAATCAGGACGAAGGGGCACATGATATATTTCCCAGTAAGTTGTCACGTGATCAGGTAAAGACCATGAATGAGCTCATTCAAGATGAGACTTCAGTGGTGCGGGTTGGATGTGTTGCCGGCCCCAACCTTGCAGATGAAATACTTGCCGGATTTCCCTCAGCTGCTGTAGTAGCCAGCAGATTTGATCTGGTAATCAAAGAAGGACAAGAAGCTTTACAAAGCAGAAAGTTTCGCGTCCATGGGAGTCATGATTTATTGGGGATAGAGCTTGCAGGAGCCTTAAAAAATATCATTGCCATCGCTTCCGGTGCCCTAGAGGGCCTGGGCATGGCTCATAACACGAGATCACTCCTAATCACACATGGGATTGCCGAGATGGCGACGATAGGAAAAGCTTTTGGCGTGAATCCCAGAGCATTTTTAGGACTTGCAGGTATAGGAGACCTGGTGGCTACCTGTACTAGCCCCTCTAGCCGCAACTTTACCCTAGGATATATGCTGGCAAAAGGTCATCCCCTAGAACAGATACGCGATGAAATGGAAGAGACCGCAGAGGGAATTAAAACAGTGGGTATCATCAAGGCATTAGCTATGCACTACCATTTATTTACCCCGATAACCAGTTCATTACACAAGATCCTCTATGGAAAAAAAGCGATTGAAGATAGTATTAATACATTGATGGAACTACCTGTGACTGAAGATGTATCTTTTATCTGACCCAGAATCGGTTTAGCCAGCCATTTGTGAAAAAGTGATGATCATGATCACGATCAGAATCAGGTTAAGCAGTGAGATAACCGTTACTATCCCGAGTAACTGCTTTTGCTTTTTCATGTCATTCTCGTGATCGAGTAGTTTTTGGAATTGATTACGGGTTACTTTTTTGATAGTTTCCAGGCTTTCCTCGCTGTTTTCTTTCTTAAGTGATTTGGCTACATCCTGAAAGAGCTGAGATTTCGCTTCACTATCGGAGATAACGGCCTGAATATTATCCTGGAAATTTTCTAGTAGTTCCTGTACAGACATATTAGTTTGCGAAATCTTCTGATCGACCTGTTGAAACCGGTCGAGCAGATCGCCCTTGACCTGGGAGTTCATCGAGTTTGTAATATACTGCTGACTTTCTTTGAGCGTTTCCTCCAGACTTACACTCATGCCACGGATAATGTTGCGAATCGAGGTGTCTGATTCTTCAAGCTTTTTACTCACCTCTTTGATCTGCTCCGCGAGTTGGGTATCAGGGATAGAAATGGGAGAATCTCCGACATTGAGTCTGGATTGATTTTCCTGCATCCAACTGGACAGTGATTCTTCCAGGCTGCCTTGTATAAGTTCTTTCAGTTGTACGTCTGCATGATTCATCTTTTGATGAATCGAATCCAATTGATCTTTGAGGTGTTTCCCCAGTCCATTATTGATAGGGTTACTGGTCTTTAAATCGAGGGGGAGTTTAATATTACCCAGAGACTCCTGTAGGCTCTGCTTAAGTTTATTCTGGATCTGTACATCCAGTTGGGTAATGCGATTGGTGAGCTGCCCCAGCTGATAATCGATCTTGCGACTGAGGTTTGACTCGATATTTTGGTGGAGTTGAGCGAAGCGATTGAGATGGGCACCGAGTGTATCGAATTGTTTTTGCATACGGCTTTCTAGCGCCTTAAGCCGGTCGTTGAAAGACGAGAACAGTTCAGCAGATACTTCATTGTCTTTCTCCGTAGATCTCGCAGCAAATCCCTCTTGCTGGAACCTGAACAATGCCTGTTCTATCCGGGTAGATTCAGACTGAATCTGACTTTTGAGATCTTTCAATGAGTCCAATTCCTCATTGAATTCACGCCAGATCAGATCAACGAGATTTTCATACTTTTCGCCAACCTTTTGAATTAACTCACCTGTTTCCTGTACGTTTTCTTCTGCACGTTCTAGTGAGCGGGAGTAGGAAGACAATTTATCGAGCTCAGTCTTAAGTCGTTGAAATTCCTGATGGATTTGATTTTCCATGTCTTACACCTCGTATAAGTAGTTAATTCGTAATGTCAAAAAATTTACTATTAAACGCTGATAGCCATGAGCGATAATACGATATCATGAGTGTATTGGCCATCTCGTCAAACACCTCAGCAAGTTCCTCATTGAAACTGACTGCATATAATTTCATACGGTCAATGATCTCCAACCATTGATCACCCGAATATGTATCTTTTAAACTAGATAAACCTTCCACAAATTGTGTTTGGGCAGATGCGAATTTTTCCCTGTAATCATCAGTCGATGCTTTACTTTCAGAATTGCTGTACAGCAATAATCCAGCAAAGGCTCCGATCACATTTAATATGCGATTCTCCCTGGGTAGTAGTATTTGAACACTTTCACAAGACCGCTTTATATGTTTTAAAATAGCAATTTCACTTACCAGGTCCAACTTTTCAGGTGGAGAAGTTATAAATTGAGCATACTTGTCCAGGATCTCCATAGGTTCCTGATTATTTCGGGTTTCAGCTGGTAAATAATCCCTGTGTGCGAACAATTCCATAAAGTACTGTTTCATGTATTCATGGACGACTGTACTTCCTTTTTTCAGACCTTCGCGACACATATCCGCAACGTATCTTGTAGCATATACTTTTTTGGGGGCAATATAGTGATAAATATAATCCATATACAGTTCGCAGACCTCATGAATTCCATCATCTGATTCTAGCACATTGCCAGAAGTCCCTTCCAGCCATTTCTTGACAGAAACAGGCCCCATATTTCTGCTGAGCATACTTCGCAACTGATCTGTATAGTAGTTGAAAGGTTGTTTTCTGATATCTAACACTGCATAGCCTCCCCTTTCATTCCAGTCAAACTTTTCGATAATACCGCACCGCTTCAAGCTATGTAATATCTGCAAGGTGTCATGGCGGGTTCGTACCTTGGGATAAAATGCCTTCAATGCTTCGCGGGCTTGTCTGGATAATGTAACCACATCTGAGATTGAAGAAAGCTGTTTCAGCCGCTTAGCTACCCAGATCGTGTCCACTTGGTGCGTCGTATTTTTCTCAGCTGCACGCAATTCATGAAATTCCCGTTTGATCTTCAACGGGTATTCCTGCTCCAAAGCCTCAATAAACTGGCTTACTTGCATACATTGAGATACCAATTGATGTATAAAAGGGATATCTACTTCATAATTTCCCTCTGTCTTAATAAGATCTGTAAGTCGCTGAAGATATTCATTTTGATGTCCAATGATCAATCTGTGTAGATCTCGCGAGTCAGAATGTATCCTTGAGAATATGCCTGATCCTCGCTTTTGTAAGATCATTTCTTCAAAATTGCCCTCAGGACATAGATCCTGCAACAGTGAAATGGCCGTATTCAGTACCTTGCTGGCCTCCCCCTGTGAAACCTGCCTACTGGATTGAAAATCCATGACCAATTCTGGTAAATAAATACTTCCATATATGTGTGTATGTGCGTAGCTCAACTTACTCAAAGAAGCACTTTCAATCACTAATTGAAATACGCCATTTTGTTCCTGGATAATCTTTACCTGGGTGTTCAACCCCAATTGCTCATGAAGCTGATTTGTCAGGTAATGGATCAAAAAATCATCGGGATAACTGATGCCTTCCAGCAACTCTTTCAAAATGCTCCTAACCTTCGTCTCTCTGTTTATCCTGTCTTCTATAGCTTGTCCAAAGCGAAGGTTCAATTTGGATTCATTGATCGCCAGATCCAGTGGATGATATAATATATAAGCATTACATTTTTCACGCTCTACCAGCATAAAAGAGGTTTCCTCATATAGGTGTTCTGGGCTGAGTGGTAGGTGATAGTGGATCGTATATCTCGCATGTCTGGCTTTGATAGGATCACCCGAAGCATAATTGGTGATGAGGACATTGAAGTGTCCCCCGCGAAATTCCCTCAGTTGGTCAAATTGTCTGTGAACTTCCTCTTTCGATTGATGAATACTGATGAAGTCGCTGGAAAATACCCCTGTATCAAGGTATTGCTCTGAAACCAAATATTTTGATAGTGCTTCGAGTTGATAAGTAGCTGGATGCGTGACATGCTGATCGTAAATGATACATCCGAAAGGATACTTAGTGTGACCATTTTGAGATATGGGTCCAGATATGTCCCCATGCTTTTTACCAAATGCGAATGGAACATTGCTGATTAGTCGCTTGAGAACGGGATATTTTACCATGACCAGACTTTTCTGCTGATTATTTAGCAAAGCCTGTGATTCGCTGTAAGGGACTGGTATGATCGAATAGGTAATAAACTTATTTTGGTAAATTTCATCGGGGAACTCTATGATTGAATCTTCTGTAAGGGAAAACGAAGCATAGACGTCTCTCATGACATCATAGGTCAAAGCGCCTGAAAATATGTGTTTGGGGGTATGAACTGCTAGTTGAAAGATCGCATCTATCTCAGAGATCACAGATGCGTAAAGATAATTGATATGGTGAGCCCATTCAGAAATAGCATGTGCTTCCTGAAAGATGAGCTGGGATATACGTATAGAACCTGTTAGCAGGCTTGTAATCATCGAACGAAATCTCGTTTGATAAAGCTGATCAACTGTTATCAGTAAAAATTGTATGCTACCTGTTCCCAGCTTTTGGGATTTTTCAACAAAAGACGCTTCATCATCAAGATGTGAATACAGGATTGCGGTGTCTACATAATTTGCCGTGAGTAGTACCATATCCTGTTCTCCTTGGAGTAATCCTTCATATACTATGGTAGTAAGACCGGGTTGCAGTAGAGCACTTAGTATGATGGCCTGCAACCTGTTGATATCACCCGGATACCAGGCTATGAGTGATTGACGCTGCAAAGCCCGGTTAAGTATATGAGGAACTCCGGCAGGAATCTGCACAGTTCTGAAAATATTTTCGAGTAAATACTTCAGAGCTTGTTGACTGGCAGATTGCTGAAAGGAAAATTGCTTCTTGGGGGTCAGTTGTCCCAGATATGGATAGGTAACCGGCTCAGAAAAACTGAGAGACGCTACTTCCTGATTCTGAACAGATGCCGGACTCGAAGTTCTGATCTCAAAGATGGGGGACGTTTTGAGTACTTTAGGTATATGAAAAAAGGATTCTCGGGTCAGGGAGATATCCAACACGGCATCAAATTTTTGTGATAAAATACTATGATCTCCAATATTGATGGGATTAGTGGTAAGCTGTCCCAGGGGAGTATCTGCAAAATCTTCTGATTTAACTACATTGAGATTAATCTTGGGAAGTTTGCGTTTTTCTCCTTCCAATTGCAGCAGATGCACCAGAAGTTGCTGTAGATCTTCTACGGCCAAAGTAGCACAAGGCACATCCCTTTCGATAATCAGAATGTTCCAGATATTACTTTCAAACGACAAAACCTGCGTGTTCATCAATTGAAGCAACACTTTCTGGATTCTGGCTACTGCCATGGGAGTCAATAACAGTTGGGCAAGTAGCTTTTTTTCTTCGGAAAGTCTTCCCTCCAGAAGCCCCAGGATATTTTCCCGTGGCAGAGCATTTCTAATCTCTTCAAGCTGATTTGCAGGAAGCCTGTATATTATCTTGCCGTCTTCAGCTACCTGGTAAGTATTGTCAAAAATCGCCTGAAATATTTGGTCGGCCAGATAAAGTGTACTACGGGTAGGTATACCTCTAGAAATAATATTACTGGCCACTGCGAACATAGAGATAGGAGACTCCCCATATGACAAATCTGAGTGAGATACTAATTTAAATGATGATAAGTGAACAAGTTGTTCCAGAAGTTGGAGATGACTTTTCTCAAAAAAATGTTCAGTCACCTCTTCGATGATAAATCCGGCCGATAATACTGGCATACCTCTCCTTATTATACCCTAAATACTACGTTTCAGGAAACCCAGGTGCTCTTATGATTTCACACCCGATGTCTCGATACTAGCATGTTAATTTCCCACTTTAAGTAGTCAATTTTCATCCAAATCCATGATACGGCAGTTTACCGTACACACGATATGTAAATTCCTGATATTATTTACATCGCAATAGGTGTAATACGTTAACAGACAAAAAAACTGCATGTATGGTTCATATACAACTATAAATGCATCTATTTAGAAATTTATTCAAATTAAACTATTTCCTATTAAAAAATACTAGCAGTAGAGAATGGGAAAAACATGTATAACAGCGTATTATCAGTCAATGGGAAGGAAATATACCACGTATACTAAATGATCGTACGCTCCAATGTATCCTCGCAGCTCACTAAGTAGGTATCTAAATATGGATAACTATCATTAGCATGTGATCATGATATTACTTTTTCTGATATTACACTCTTCATACACGGGCATATCAATCCAAAATCTATGTCAACTGACCCAATCGTTAAACTAGACAAGACGACAACAAAGACACCCATTATGCACTTGCACTGACAGTATATGGTGATACACTTTGGATGATCTGCAAAGGAATTAGAGACGATCATATCTATATATTAAGATAGCATTCCAACGCGAGCAAACACGAGGAGGTCTCATCTCAAAGGTCAATTTTTAATGTGTTATTGTGAAATAGGCTGAGAATCTCTGAACAGGAAGGCATTTATGCATTATGTAAACATAGTGAGACATGTTTACAAGAAAAAAGAGGAAGCCTTGTCAATCGACTTCCTCGTAGATTTTGTCGGGATGGGCAGATTCGAACTGCCGACCTCTCGCCCCCCAGACGAGCGCTCTAACCGGGCTGAGCCACATCCCGATAAATCAGAAATGCAAATTTACAAAGAATCTTTTAATTCTAATAAAAAAGCGCGCAACTTCGCTAGGGTATCTATGATTTGAACGTCCTGATCGATATCAACCTGCTCATGCCTCAGCTTTTCTTTAGCGCCTTTGATGGTGTACTTCTGTACTTTTAACAGATAATGAATTTTGCGTAGTATCTCAAAATCTCTGGTGGTATACACCCGGTTTCCCTGACGATTTTTTTTAGGTCGAATCTCTCTAAACTCTGTTTCCCAGAAGCGAATCAGAGATGGGGTAAGGTCAAGCATTTTGGCAACCTCTCCGATTGTGTAGTATTGCTTCTGAATTTGGTTTTTGGATTTCACGAAATCTACCCTTTTGAATTAACTTAAATAAAATCCCCCTAAATCTCGATATCCTGAGTTTTAGGGGAAGATGTAAGAAAGTTGGTTTTTTTGTCTGAAAAACAAGAACTGTTTAGCTATATAAAATTTTACAACATGTACAATTTATTGTACAGACTAGTCCATTGATTCGTTATCTTTTACAGCTTCAGCTTCCTTACGCAGTGCAACTATTTCTTCAGCAGTCATATCTGCATAAAAGTAGTCAATAGGATTTACGCGTTTTCCATCTTTGATCACTTCATAATGCAGGTGAGGACCTTTGGAAAGCCCGGTATTACCACTCAATGCAATAACATCTCCCCTCTTAACTTTATCACCTTTTTTCACTTTCATACTTCCTTTTTCCAGGTGTGCATACTTGGTTACATATCCAAAACCATGGTCAATTTCCACTTGGTAGCCATATCCACCATAGCTTTTACTGGCTTTAATGACCGTTCCATCGCCAGTAGCATAAACAGGAGTACCTATTCTAGCCTGGAAATCCAATCCATAGTGCATCTTGCGAATCTTGAGGATAGGATGCATTCTCATGCCGAAAGTTGATACAATGCTTCCAGGGACGGGAATTACCGCTGGTAATTGCTTGAGTCGATCCTGATTTCGCGAGACCTCCTTAAACAGCTCATTGTAGCTTGATTCCTGTAGTTTGATCTTGTGTTCCAGCAGATCGATACGCTTTTCTGCTTCCTTTAGATTGTTGGGGTCATCTGAAGGCTGGTAGTCTGCAGATCCACCAATACCACCATTCCAGACACCAGATGAAACAGGTTCCCGGTTCAACAGACTTCTATAAAAATCGTTATCCCGCTCGTGGAGTTGATCGACAAAAGATTCCAGGCGGGATATTTTAACAAGGTTTTCATCTATTTTAGCTATAAGATCATTATTCTGCCTTCGCAACATAGCCATTTTGGGATCATCGAACATAAAAAGGTATGCATACAGACCCAATGCTGCAAAGCAGGCGGAGGTAAAGAGATGTATGGCTACTCTTCTTAGGACAGAAAGTGGTGAAGTCTTCACCTCCTTAAATGAGCAATCTTCTGGATCGTAGTAGTATTGTATTTTTTTAGCCATAAGATTAGGGGGTTAATAAAAATTGCTACCTTTACGATAGTTTATGAGCAAGTATTACACCAAATAAATTTACTATTTTTTCTAAGCACCTACAGATGTTGTATGCAAGATACTAAAAAATCAGACTAAGCAAACAACCCAGTACGCTAACAATCGGAGCTTGTGCAATAACTACTGGATAAAAGTGTAACAAATCGATGAAATCTTCTAAAGAAATACGTCAACATTTCCTAAAATTCTTTCGTGAAAAACAGCATCAGATTGTACCTTCATCACCTATCGTAGTAAAAAATGATCCTACCCTTTTGTTTACTAATGCTGGGATGAATCAGTTTAAAGATATATTCTTGGGACTTAAAATGCCATCGTCTACCCGCATAGCTGATACCCAGAAATGCCTTCGCGTATCGGGTAAGCACAATGATCTCGAAGAAGTGGGACACGATACTTATCATCACACCATGTTTGAGATGCTGGGTAACTGGTCATTTGGCGATTATTACAAAACTGAAGCCATACAGTGGGCCTGGGAACTTCTTACAGAGAGATTTGGCCTGGAACCCAAACGCATCTATGCCACTATATTTGGAGGTGATCCAGATGACCAGCTTGAAATAGATCAGGAAGCTATAGAAGAATGGAAAAAATACCTCCCTGAAGATCGCATTCTGCCCTTTGGCAAAAAGGATAACTTCTGGGAAATGGGTGAGGTCGGCCCGTCAGGCCCCTGCTCGGAAATACATATTGACTTACGTCCGGATGAAGAACGTAGCAAAACCGACGGAAAGGAACTCGTAAACACAGATCATCCTCAGGTAATCGAAATATGGAACCTCGTATTCATACAGTATAACCGTAAGACAGACGGCTCGCTAGAAGAACTTCCAGCCAAGCATGTCGATACAGGCATGGGATTTGAAAGACTGGTCATGGCTCTGCAGGAGCGGAAATCCACCTATGACATCGATCTATTTGACCGTCTTAAAGCAAACCTGGAAAATCGTACAGGAATCAACTATGAGCAAGCTGATGATATCCAGCAGGTAGCTTGCCGGGTAGTCATGGATCATATTCGCGCAGTGGCATTCACAATCGCCGATGGACAAATCCCTTCCAATACTGGTGCTGGCTATGTAATTCGGCGGATTCTGAGACGGGCCTCCCGCTATGCGTTTTCCTATCTCGGACTCAGTGAACCTTTTCTCTATGAACTCATTAATATCCTCGTACAGGAATACCAAGATGTGTTTCCTGAATTGGTCAACCAAAAAGATTTTATCCAACGCATTATCCTGGAAGAGGAAAAAGGCTTTCTCAATAAGCTGGAGAGTGGTACACAGATGTTTCATGAATATATTACCTCAAACAAGCGCAAAAAGAAAATTGATGGAGAATTTGCTTTTAAACTATACGATACCTATGGTTTTCCCATCGACCTGACTCAGCTTATGGCCAGGGAACAGGGAAAAGAGGTAGATATGAAGGGTTTTGGTAAACTGCTTAAGGAACAGAAAGAAAGAAGTCGCGCTGCAACAATTCTAAGTGCGGGAGACTGGGTAATCGTGAATCCATCCTCTGACCTTCCCCGCTTTCTGGGCTATGATCTATTAGAACTGGAAACACAAGTCAGACAATATAGAACCGTCAAAACCAACAAGAAACAATTATACCAACTCGTTTTGGAGGAGACGCCTTTTTACGCAGAAAGTGGAGGACAAATAGGTGATCAGGGAATACTCACCAATGGTCAAGAGACGATCAAAATACTCGATACACAAAAGGAAAACGAACTCATAATCCATCTTATAGACAAACTACCGGGAGATTCTTCCGGCAGTTGGAAGGCCATCGTTGACGAAGAAAGGCGTAAAAAAATCCGGATCAACCATACAGCTACTCACCTGCTACATGCTGCATTACGAGAAGTACTGGGAAACCATGTAGAGCAGCGTGGATCGCTGGTATCAGATAAAAGCCTCCGGTTTGATTTTTCGCATTTTGCCAAAGTGAATGATGACGAAATCAAACGCATCGAACACATCGTCAACCGAAAGATTTCTGAAGGTATCTCCCTTCAGGAGTTTCGGGATATTCCCATCGAAGATGCCAAACGTATGGGAGCTATGGCACTGTTTGGAGAAAAATATGGAGACTATGTGCGGGTAATCGTATTTGACCCTCAATACAGTGTAGAACTATGTGGAGGTACTCATGTACCTAATACCAGCGACATACAGTTATTCAAATTAATTTCTGAAGGCTCCGTAGCCGCGGGCATCCGTAGAGTCGAAGCCTACACGAACGAGGGAGCTATCGAATATATTAATAAAAAACTCAATCTGCTCGAGCGTCTATCCGCACAAATGAAATCCTCGAAACCGCTGGATGAGGCTCTTCATGACCTAATAGAGAAAAATAAAGAACTGGAAAGAGAGCTTCAGAAGCTCAATTCTGAAAAAGTCCAGCAAATAAAAGCAGAACTGCTTGAGAAAGTTACGACCCACAATGGGGTTCAACTGATCCGGGAAGTCGTCTCTGTACCCTCTTCTGATGATCTAAAACAATTATCATTTGATCTGAAAAAAAACACCCAGAATACCCTAATCGTACTAGGAGCTGTCATAAACAACAAACCCTTGCTCAGCATCATTATGAGCGATGATCTTGCTGAAGAGAAAAAATACCATGCAGGTGAAATGATACGTACCCTGGCCAAAGAAATCAAAGGGGGTGGGGGTGGTCAGCCATTTTATGCTACAGCAGGCGGAAAAGACGTATCAGGACTTTCCAAAGCACTGAAAAAAGTGGATGAACTTTTGTAAAAATTTTCCCTGTTTATAAGGGTCAGAAGTTTTTTTAAAATTTTTTTCTGTTCTTTTCACTACCGGGTATCTTACGAGCTGTGATACTTTACAAAGGGTATCCTGAATCTTACTCTACATCCTAAAACTGCCAGGTTATTGCCAGACCGTTACCTGTAAAAGTGACATGGCTCAGTACCTCTCTTAACTGTGGTGTAGTAGCTCTGTGGTGAATCCAAAACAGTGTAGCATCAAATATTAACAGGAAGCCTCCCTGCAGGATGAGGGAACGACCGTAACCCTTCAGGCGTTCAGGTTTATTTTCGACCCTCCGGGAACGCTCCATGAGGTAAGCCCCACCAGCCATATAGCCCAGATCCAGCGCAGCATTGAACAGAAGGATCTTCTCTATATTTTGTTGCTCCTGAAAAGTGCTCCAGAGATCAAAGGAAGCCGGATCTGCTGTATAGCTGCCATACAAACCTGCTCCAGCTAAGCCCAAGTTAATGACATTCCAGAACATATTCATTTCGTGAAAATATTTGGTGCTACCTGTAGTCTGACCCCGAAGCACAGCTCCGCTTACTATGTTGGCTACTGCCCAGCTACCCAGAACCCACATTCCGGTTTTATTGATCTGAAGCCTGTGTTGATTGATTGCCGTAAGCGTAGAATCCTGAGTATAAGCCTCGGAAATGCATGCCGTTAGAATTAGCAGAATGATCCAGGAGTATTTACCTTTTAGTGTCATACAATAATTCTTTTTAGTAAAAGTATTAAAGCCAACCAGTTGTTCAAAATACGTGGATTTTAAGAAGGGTTTAAGCTGAGCTTCTCCCGGAGATTTTCCAGCATATCTCGCGTCATCATATCCAGATCATACCCCGTTCTCCAGTTCCAGTCCTGCTGGCTGATAGCATCATCAATTGACCTAGGCCAGCTCACTGCAATTTCCTGCCGAAAATCAGGCTGATAGGTAATCGTGAAAGCAGGAATATATTGCTGAATCTGATGTGCCAGAGATTCCGGCGTAATGCTTATTCCAGCCAGATTATAACTTGATCTGACAGTGAGTTGATCTGCTGGTGTGTGCATGAGTTCGAGGGTAGCGCGTATGGCATCAGGCATATACATCATGGGCAATGCTGTATTAGCTTCTATATATGAGGTGTATGAACCCTTGCTCAGTGCTTTGTAGAAGATATCAACAGCATAGTCAGTTGTACCACCGCCGGGAAGGGCTTTATAACTGATCAACCCGGGATACCTCAGACTTCTGATATCTACTGCGTGTTTCATGTGATAATAGGCAGCCCATCTTTCACCAGCAAGTTTACTGATACCATACATAGTGATAGGGTCCATAATAGTCTCCTGAGGAGTACGATCACGGGGCGTGCCCGGCCCAAATACCGCGATGGAACTAGGCCAGAAAATTTTACACTTATACTGCACTGCTGCCTCCAGACCATTGATCAGACCTTCCATATTTAGCCTCCAGGCAAACTGCGGATTCGATTCTGCTTTGGCTGAAAGTACTGCTGCCAATAAATATATCTGTGTAATAGTGTATTTCCTGATGATTGTTCTCAATTGTTCTTTATCCAGTATATTGAGGTGTTCGTAAATCGCAGGAACTTCCTGCATATTTCGGGGTTCTACTATATCTGATGCAATGACATGGTTTTCACCATAGATCTGCTGTAATTCCGGAATGAGGTCAGAGCCGATTTGCCCAAGGGCACCTAAAACCAAAACACTTTCTTTGGACATAAATCAAATACTTATAAATTTTGTATAATTTGTACACGAATCATTGAACACACAAATAAATGTAACAGATATTATGTACGGAAAAATCAAGACAGCGCTACAACAGGAAATTCAGGAAATACGCGACTCAGGACTCTACAAAGATGAGCGGATCATCACTACTCCCCAGGGAGCTAATATAGATACTACCCAACGTTCACATGTACTTAATTTTTGCGCTAATAATTATCTAGGACTTTCATCACATCCGAAAGTAATCGAAGCAGCCAAAAAAGCATTGGACACGCATGGATTTGGGATGTCATCTGTACGTTTCATTTGTGGGACGCAGGATATTCATAAAGAACTGGAAAAGAAGATCAGTGATTTTCTGGGAATGGAAGATACCATTCTCTATGCAGCAGCCTTTGACGCAAATGGAGGTTTATTTGAACCTCTCCTGGGAAAAGAGGACGCGGTCATTTCAGATCAGCTCAATCACGCTTCCATCATCGATGGGATACGTCTGTGCAAGGCACAGAGATTTCGTTACAAGCACAACGATATGGCTGATCTGGAAGAGAAGCTCAAAGAGGCTTCAGGTGCCCGAAGAAGGCTGATTGCGACAGATGGCGTATTCTCGATGGATGGTACCATCGCTCAGTTGGATAAGATCTGTGATCTTGCTGATAAATATGACGCACTGGTCATGTCAGACGAATGCCATTCGACGGGTTTCACGGGAAAAAAAGGAAGAGGCGTACATGAATACCACGAAGTAGTGGACCGTATAGATATTATCACAGGTACACTGGGAAAAGCCCTGGGAGGCGCATCAGGCGGTTTTACAGCTTCCAAAAAAGAAATCATAGATATCCTTCGTCAGCGTTCTAGACCCTATCTGTTTTCCAATACCCTTGCACCGCCTATCGTAGCGGCTTCGATCGAGGTGCTAGACCTGCTGAGTTCTACCACTGAACTGAGGGATCAACTAGCAGAAAATACAATATATTTCCGTACACAAATGACACTTGCGGGATTTGACATCAAACCCGGAGCGCACCCCATCGTGCCTGTAATGTTGTATGATGCTCCACTGGCACAGAAATTTGCCTCAAAACTACTGGAGAAAGGAATCTACGTCATCGGATTTTTCTATCCTGTAGTACCCAAAGGAGAAGCTCGCATCCGGGTTCAGGTTTCTGCACAGCATAGCCGCATCCATCTGGATCAGGCAATTACTGCTTTTAAAGAAGTAGGGAAAGAGCTGGGAGTAATCAAATAAATAGTCTCTATTTCAGAAATTCAGCTTGATAATGCCACGGTCGCTAACACCATATTGCTTCAGCAGATTCTGATATTTTCTCAGTCGATCTCCACTGAGTTTTGTGCCATTGATCTTGATATAAGACATTTTATCCCGGATCGTAATATTCAAAGACTTATTGGCATCATCGATAATCCCATCCTTGATAAGCTCTGCCCGGAGTCTGATCTCCATTTGCTCCAGTTCCTGCTGGGTCTGTTGGAGATGAGTCTTAACTCTAGCTATTTCCGCTTGCTGGGCTCTCATAGAACGCTCAATCTCAAATGGATGCGCTCTCATTGCTTTTTCGACTGCAATTTGCTGACGCTGAATTTCCCGCTGTGCCGATCTTACCTGCCGGTGTTGTTCGAGCTGAGCTTCTCTGATATGCATTTGCTGTTCACGTTGTGCTCGTAGTATTTCCCGCTCTGCCTCAGCAAGCCCTCTCATACTTTCTATTCCTGCACGTTCCATTTCCCTTTCAGCCATAGCTACCATACGCTCCTGTTCTCTCAAAGCCTTCTCCATCTCAATCATAGCGCGTTCATTTCCATTTTCTATATTTTCTTCATATTTCTCCATCTTCTCCTCGTATTTCTCCAATTCTTCTTCATACTTCTGCATGTGTTTTTCATAACATTCTTCAAACTCTCTAGCCCAATCCTCATAATACTTTTCATATTCCTCCCCCATTTTTTCATGCTGCTCTTCGTATTTTTCTGTCCATTCTTCCATCCGCTGACCATATTCCTGTTCAAATTTCTCTCCCCACTCCCCCATTTGCTGCTGATAGGTTTCCATCTGTTCTTCATACTTTTCCCAGGAGGTACTATCCATACCATAGGTTCCAGCTACAGGGGGTACTACAGGTACAGGAGGCACGGGAGGTATAGGAGGTATTGCAAAGAGGGGTGGGGGCGTATCTATTCTGGCAATTGTATTTTCAAGTATTATTGTAAGAACGCTATCCCATTCACTGTGTAAACCTTCGAAAAATCTTCTCTCTTTTGAGGTTTCTTCTGAAGCCACTTCTTCAAAAGTGTCCAACCCAACAGGCTCTTCATCCCTGTTATCTTGCTCTTCAGCACTGCGATTGGTATCTATACCCTGAATAAAATCAGGAACTCCAAGATTCCACAATTCAACAGAACGACTAAGTTTGTCCTGATCAAATAAAGTATGAGAAGCGTTCAAATTATCAGGTATCTGAAACCAGGTGAGTGCCGCAATTGCCAGCAATAATCCCAGCGCCAGCCCTGCTTTACCTATTTCTCCTCTGCTTGCTGCACTTGAACCCAGACAAATGCGCTTGATACGGTTGAGCAGCTGGTGTTTTCTACCCTGTAATGCCATAGCTAGTGTTGTTTGTTGGAGTTTCTCTTCGAGTTGATAAAGGGCTTCTGCGTAGAGGCGCGCATTGCCGCATGTAGCTACTGCTATATCATCACAGCAGTGTTCGCGGGCTTCGCTGATTTTGCTGCTTATCCACCAGTAAACCGGATGATAAAACAGAAGCACCTCAAGGGTAGAGAGCAAAAGGTTCACCACAAAATCATATCGCTTTACATGGGCAAGTTCATGGGCAATGATAGCCTCCACTTGTTCGGGTGCAAGTCCACTTATCATGCCTACAGGAAAAAGGATCACTGGTTTTACGTGGCCAATAACCATTGGTATATCGACTCTTGCAGACGATACCAATCTGACTTTCTTGCTGATATGCATTTTAAGGCTAAGCTTATCTACCTTTTGTTGCCAATAATCCAGGGCGGGTACCGTCTGAATATGGCGAATACGGTAGGTATAGAAAACACTTCCTATCCAGCGCGCACCAAAAATAAATACGCCAAACAACCACACACCAGTCATTTCACGCGCATAGCTCTGGATAAATGCATAGAGTTTGTCCTGCACAGTACTCCACCAGGGGGTAGCCTGTTCTGGCTGTATTTCCTGCTGTATACTAGGTATGAATATGGACCATGCTGACTTCGGCTGTTCTGGTAGTTGCATATAGGTACGAGAGAAGGTGCCAACCATCCATACCACCATCAGAATCAAGGCAGAGACTGATACGTAGTACTTCATCTTTGGGTTCGCGGATTGGGACAGTCTGAGTATCAACAGCAGAATTATTGCGATCAGAAGCCCCTGCCATAAAGAATGCAGCAGCGTCCATCCCAGCGCCTCGGCCAGAAGTGGACGGATCAATGTGGTATTCATGATTTGTCCGCTTTGTCTTTGTTTTCTTGATTTGTGAGTTCGTCCAAAAAATTACGAATGGATTCGAGTTCCTTTTTCGAAGTGCGGTGAGAACCGAGTGCCTGCATAACCAGCTTCAAGGCAGAGCCGTGAAACGCCGTATCGACAAGTTTATCCATCAACTGGCTTTGGGTCTCTTTTTCCGAAATGCTGGTAGCATAAATATGCATTTTCCCCTTGCGTCTGCGGGTAAGCAGTCCTTTGTCATACATGATCTGCATGAGCTTAAGGGTAGTGGTATACCCTATTTCCTTTTCCTTTTCCAGGGAGTTGAGCTGTTCGTTGACAAAACGGACCGTTGAGGGGCCATGCTCCCAGAGCACCCGGAGGATGGCCAGTTCACTTTCAGTGGGTCTTTGTATATGAGCTTTCATAATCTACGAATTTTTTCGTAATACAATTATAAACGAAAGGTTTTGCAATTACAAATTATATTACGAATTTCTTCGTAGGATGTTTTTAACTCCTACTGGAGCACTTTCAGGATATTGGCAAAAGATTTGTATATTTAGCTCAAATGAATTTTATGACAGTACATCAAAAACATATCGATGACCTCATTGAAGAAAAAGAGGAACTGGAAGCCAGAGTTGATCAATTGGAAAAAGAAAATCGTAGGCTAACGGGATTTACGGTTTTATTTACTGCGTTCATGGTTTTTAGCCTTTTGCTATACATTTTTGAGAAATTTTTCTAGAAAACCTAAGGTTTTTATTCAGCTTTTAGATTGGGCTTTACATTTCTGAATTCGCCTCTGGATGGAAAAGACTTCCTTGCGATATCTTTTCCATTTCAGGTTTATCTGTGCGAGCAATAAACGTGCAATACTCAAGATCTTGGTGATGCTTTTCTGTTTTCATCTCGTTGTTCCAGAAGATTCAGCAATCTATCTACCCAGGCTTTTAGCTGGCTATTTTCCTCTTTCAATCTTGCATTTTCCTCAATCAATTCATCTATTCCCTGCTCTGCATCTGACTTTGGAGGTTTATACTGTGTGAGGACGTTTTGAAAGTCAATGTCAAAATCTTCTTTGAGTTTTTCTAACTCCCACTGATCCAGTTTATCTTTTTCAAATGTTCTTCGTAGGAATGAATAGCTTGCGTCGACACTTTTCCGCGACTTTTCTGCACCTCTCCGCGCTAATTCCTTGGCCTTGATACGGAGTTTATTCCGGATAAATTCTTTTAATATTATACCCTCGTGGAACATAAGACTATGTTAGTATTAGAAGTAAAGTTGGCGAAATCAGGTATTTAAAGATATGGTAAAAAAAATAAAGATATAAAAGGTTTTAATATTGGAGCGTTTTTAAAAAAGGTCAACGCCGGCTAAGTATCTAGCTTAATGCAAAATAAATGATTTACTCATAAACTTCTAATTATAATATAATTGACGTAAGTGTTCATTCTGGAATGTAAGAATTACTTGAAATATGAAGTAAAACGATAATTTAATTTCCTGACACTATCATCAGTATTATATAAGTACTTTAATATATCTATAGGTCAAAAAGTCGCTAATCACAGTGGCTTGCATTAGCTACAATCTGGAAGACTTTGCTTTCCCGGCTTGCACAACCCTTGAATAAGTAAGCAAAAAGGATCTATCACCCAAAGATGAATATCCACTCATGTGTCAGGAATCTTATCCCTCAAACCAGTTAGCTGCAGACATGCTAGCATCTCGGATGCTGGCAGTATCTAATCTTATTGTTTGTAAAAACTGTCTGATATTGTAATTCCCAGACTTACCGGTTCAAGCTTATTGCTGGTTAGAAATTTTTGCAATTCGAATGTGTGTGGACCATTCATTTGTGAATCCTGCATTGAAAACAGATGAGAATATTTGACAATAAAGAAATCTGGTAAGTGATCATGCAATTTGATTCCCGATATCCTTTGAGGCTTACCTTCTTCGGAGCCATCTACAAAAGTACCTCCCACAACTACCCAGTCATTTCCGGCCACAATGGCATGTCCAATGTCATTGTAGGCGCCCCCAAATTTGTATGCACATTTATAATTTCCATTTTTGCCTTCATATATAGCGAAAATAGCGTCATATCCGTTAGGTGCTCTGCGCAGCCTATCCCAGGTAAAGTGGTCATCCATATACTGTAAGGTTCTGTAAAAGCCTGTAATATGTATATCACCAAACTCGTTCAGGAAGATATCATAGATATCCAGTTCCATGTTTCCCCGGGCCCATTCCAGTTCCAGCATAGGATTAAATTTGAGAATGGCTCCTCCGCTTCCACTATATTTCACACCGCGAAAATCCATGTTTATGTTATTGCCTGCCAGGAATATATTCCCTGAATAATCTGTGGAAAGATGGTCCAGGGACCCATATCTGTGGGTTTGGGGTATCGCAACAGACCGGATGCATACTCCGTTTCTATCGAGAAGCAATAGAAATTGATGATGTCCATCACATCTTACCACAGCATCCCGGCCAATGTCTGTCACATCTACAGAAGTACCGGTGAGAACAATTCTGGATGTACCTTCTTCTATCAGGGTAGAGATACCCGTGAGGTTAAAATGGGTTTTTCCACCGGACAGCTTTCTGGTCCACAGAAGATTTCCCTGATTATCGTATTTTGAGACAAAACCTTGCGGGACATTGATGACTTCCTGGGGTTTATATGCATTTGAGCTATTAACACAATTCCGGAAATTCCCAACTGTAAATATACTTCCCTCTATTCGATCTATAGCGATGCCGGTAATTTGTTTGTTCTGCTCCCAGGCTGATAAGTCCTTTAGCCATAAAAGTTTACCATTTTGCTGGAAGGATACCAGGAAATAGCTCACTCTACCGGTTCTTCGTTTTATCCGTTGGTACTTCTTCCTTTTTCCGGGTCCTTTTACACAGATATCTTCTTTGTACTTTCCCAGAATGATGATATGATCCTTATTCCACGATGGCTGGAAGACCATTTTGATAATTTCAACCTTTTGCGAACTCGCAAATACAGCCGCCCAGATGTTTCTTCCTTGCGGATCATATTTGCTCAAAAAGGCATGATCCAAACTGCTGCCATTGACTGTGCGCCATCCTCCCAGCTTGACCCTGTCTGAAAAGCTGGCCCCGACATAAATATCGCCATTGGGAGAAGCCAGCATACATTGTTCATAGACAAATTCCCAGGTAGGGCTACTATCTGAGTCGATCCACTCAAGTTCCTGTGCGCAACAATTGAAAAAGGTAATACCATTGAGCAGTAGAAAAATTATTACAGCATAATACTTCATTCAACACATCTTATGGGGGATAATAAATTTTTCAATGATAAGAATTACCCTAATGAAATCGCTCCCCTTTTTTCTGTAAAAATGGGTATACCGGAAAAAGTGTATGAAGTATGCTAGAAAACTGTCTTTTTACTCCCATGACCTACAAGGCTGCATGATAGGCTTCCGCAAACTTTTTCATTGCATCGATCAGGGGAAGTGCCAACTCACCTTTATCAGTGATATGATATGCTACTTTAGGGGGGGAAACTTCATGATCTATACGTACAACAAGTTCATTATCCATCAGGTTCTTTAACTCCTGCAATAGCATCTTCTCAGAAATATCGGGAATTAAGCGCAAGAGTTCTGAGGGTCTCAGCGATTGGTTGGAGAGTTGTAGCAATATCAATAGTTTCCATTTCCCCCCCAGCATTTCCAGGGTGGTCCTGACCGGACAGCGAGCAGTTACTTTGATCACTTTATTTTCCATACCCACTTAAAAGTTAGTATTGACACATTAGCAGCTGCCACTAAGGTACAATATTTTTGCAACGGACTTATCAATATACTGTATACTATGAAATCTATTGCATTATTTGGAGGATCTGGAAAAACAGGTCAGAAATTTTTGTCTCAGGCGCTTAAAAAAGGCTATCCTATAAAAGCCCTCGTCCGTACACCTTCAAAGATCCAACAATCTTCTGATCAGTTGGAAATCATACAAGGTGATGTTTTGAATCCTGCCGATGTAGCCAGTACCGTGGAAGGTACAGATATGGTCGTAAGTCTTTTTGGACATGTAAAAGGGTCCCCGGCGGGCTTACAGACACGCGGAACCCAATATATCGTAGACGCCATGAAAAAACACAACATAGATCGCATAATCTCACTATCGGGTGGGGGGCTTCCGTTTCCTGAAAAAGACGAGCCCAAATTTGCTGATAAAGCGATACGTTTCATCATGAAAGTAGCTGTAAAAAAAGTACTTAATGATGCTATTGATCATGCGGAAGTATTAAAGGGCAGTGGATTGAAGTGGGTAATTGTCCGAGGGCCCCGACTGACCCTGGAACCTGCGAGAGGTACTTACCGCATAGGATGGGTAGGAGTAAATGCTTCGACACAAATCGGGCGTGCCGATCTGGCAAATTTTATTGTCAAACTGGTCGAAGACGAGCAGTATGATTATCAAATGCCCTTTGTGAGCTATTAGGTTGTAATGTCCCATCACATGGAACACCATCGCTTCATGTGATGGGATCCGATCTATGTTATATCTTTCCTAGGTTAATTAGCTACTGGTTTGAGATTATCATCCGGTATGCGATCAATCAATTTGTTATAGGGGTCAATCCCTGCCTTTTCAGGTTTTTCCTCTACGATGATCTCAAGTGTATATGTACCGGGTTCCAACCAATGCTTTTCAAGATAGAGAGGGACCTTTCGAGTCATACCCTTTTCATTTTTTTCGTCTTCAGCAAATACCCCTATTTCAATCAGATTGGGTGTTGTGCCCTCTCCTTCTACATTACCCTGAGTCCCATCAGGATTGTCCCAGGATGCTTTATGTACACAACAAAGTATTGCTCTGCGAAAAAAAGCTAACGTTTTATGGATATCAGCAAGTAACATCTTAGCTATATTCACCCGGCCTTAATACAAGAGTTACCGGGACGAGAGTTTATCATTCAGTCTTTTCCCTAAAAATAAACACTTAATCTCTTTTCACGACCTTTCCTCCCCAGATTTTTCCCTTTTCCTGATCCCATACATTTAGCACATATACACCTGGTGAGAAAGACGAGGCAGGGATTCGCAACATAGCTTGCCGGGTTGGGATATCCTGCTTATAGACAATCCTGCCCATCAGATCCCGGATTGTGAGTTGAAAAGACGTCTCATTTAATTGTGAACTATCCCACGAAAGCAAAATTTCATCATCAAACGGATTGTTTAGGTAAATTCCTGCCTGCTTCAGGTCATCCAGCCCTGTGGTAGCTATCCCGGCTTCAAGATCCAACTCCATGACCACAGGCAAATGATCAGACATTTGTTTCAGGCTGGCACAGATAAGGATGGGTACTGCATCTCCATTGCAATTCAATTCACTATTAAAGCTTGTTCCATCATTGCCCAGGGCTGCGTATGTCCCAGGCACATAAGAGACTCCCTGTTTTCCCTCTATGATTGCAGGGCGTGTAAGTATCATATCGAAACGGTCATCCAACCCACCATCAGAACCACAGTCCGGTCGTGTATTCCTGGTAGACTGAGTATGTATGCTGGCATGGGATTGTCCTCCCCATCCATTACTTTTTCTGGCAGGGTCTTCAAATCTGAGTTGAATATTAGGATTTTCGGTCAGTAACTCAAATCCATCTTCATTGGCACTGCCAAAGTTGAAATCACCCATGAGAAGTATATTCTCCCTGTCTGGGTGTGCTTCCACCCAATCCGCAATCAGTCCGGCATCCTTATTCCGTATATTGATATCATTGGTACTACTACCTGCCTTAAAATGCGTAACGATACAATACAGAAAAGTAGTATCAGATCCACTGGCAACTGAGGCCTGTGTAAATAGCTTGTAGACATTGATATCCCGGAATCCCCCATTTATCACCTCTACTCCATCGTAACCCCATAATAGCGCGTTATAAAATATAGCATTGACAATCTGCGAGTTAGCCTGATTTGTAATCTCACCGAACTCTATATTTTCCGTATACGTAAAGGCATTTAGTCGGATGTTCTGTGCATAGGCACGTTGAGGTGCCAGTTCGTTGACAGTAAGAATATCAGGCTGATAATAGTTCAGGATAGCATTGAGCCATCCAACTTTTTGGTTGACATTCACAGGCGGACAGCTATTTCCAAATTGAAGTAAATTATAATGCATGACCTTAACGCGCTGTTGGGCGGAAAGTGCAAAAGGCATCAGAACAATGAGCAGCAGTGTGTAACGAAAAGGCTTTATGCGTCTCAATGTATTATTTAGTGCCATCTGGCATCTGCGAAACGGAACTGTTTTCATATTTTAGGAATATTCAGTTTAGTGAGATAAACGAAGCTTGTGTAAATTTGTCTATATATATACTCTTTGGCAATCCAATATATTATCTGTTGCCGGGATTTTTATCTATTAGTAACACATTATAGTTTTCATATATGAAAAGGGTCTTAAGATTTTTGGCGTTGATTATAATTGTGGTGATATCCGCAGTTGCGGGATATTTTCTACTGGATAGAAGGGGGGAACAGCGGGATGTCATGTCTTTTGTCCCAACGGATTTTGTGTATGCGGTAGAATCTGACCAACCGATCAAAGACTGGCAGGATTTAAGTCAGAGCGAGGTGTGGAAATATCTCAAAGGTACGCCCTATTTTGCTGAAATAAGTGAATCGGCCAATTATCTGGATTCCCTGCTGGTTGCCAATAAGACCATTGCACGATTTGTACAACTGGGGGACTTGGTCATTTCAGCTCATATGATATCTGGGTCTACCTATGATTTCATTTATCTGATCGATCTGCGTGGTGGTAAATTGGGGAAACTGAGAGATGCTTTTGCTTTTCTGTTCAAAAGTTTTGAATACGATGTACACATCAACTCATTTTATGGTATAGACATATTTGAGCTTTACGATCCTAAGGAGCAGTCTACCTTATACCTGGCTATTGTAGACAACATTCTGGTCTCTTCCTACAATCGGGAGCTGATGGAAAAGGCTATCCGTCAATCGGAACAACTTAGTATACGCGAAAATCCGGATTTTACTTCCGTCAAAGAACAGACTAACCGCAGGGATTTGTATACCCTGTATCTCAACTATTCTGTTTTTGAGAATCTTCTGGTTTCTTTTATGGACGAGATTCCCACGAGTTTGCAAGGGTTAAAAGAAATTCTGTCTTTTTCATCCTTTGATTTGTCCCTAAAAGACGATCAGACTGTCATGAGCGGATATATGAAGCAAATTGATACAGTACCTTCATTTCTGAGTGTATTTAAGGATGTGGGCAAGGGAAGGATTAGGGCACAGAATATATTACCTCCCGAAACAGCAATCTATACCAGTATTGGCTTCGACGAATTTATGGACTTTTACCGAAGGCTTGAAGAATACTATGAATTGCAAAATCCGGATGAATATGAAGAACTGACCCGCCAAAAGGAATTTTTGGAAAAGCGCTTGAAGATCAACTTTGAAGATGATTTTTTCAGTTGGATGACCGACGAGATTGCTACGGCAGTGATCCCGTTGGACTCAGCCCGGACGCAATATGCATATTATGCATTGCTACATTTTGATCATTATGACAAAGCCAGGGACAGGCTGGATTTTGTCACAGCGCGCGTCCGCAAGACATTGATTTCTCCGATCAAGTTTACGAGGATGGACTATCGAGGATTTGAGATACGCTATATGGAGTTAAAAGGCTTTTTCAAGCTTTTTTTCAATAAATTGTTTTCAGAAATAGAAACTCCACATTACACCTATATTGACGACTACGTCGTCTTTAGCAATGACACGGCATCGCTTCAGTATCTGATAGAATCCTATCTGGATCAGGATCTCCTAGCACGCGATGACCGATACCGGAAATTTATCCGCAACTTCGATGGGCAGTCCAATATCTATACCTACATCCGTAATGAGGAGTTCTATCCTTACATTTATCAGGCATTGGATAAGGAAGCTCAGCAAAACATCACACAGTATCGAGAATACCTGATGAGTTTTCCTCAAATAGGATTTCAGGTAACTCCGTACTACGGGATGTACAGAACCTATATGATGGCGGAGTTTGAACCGCAAGAGACGATCGTGACTACAGAACCGTAAGTCATTAATAAAGACCTACTTTTGAAAAAGTCTCCAGTCGCCTGGGTACGATCATTTTTTTAATGGCAAAAGTATTTAGCAATGTTTCTATCGTTTCCTGCGTATGATCAGGGAAGTCTATCTGGATAGCATCTTCGACGTGAATCCATTTACGTATACCTGAAATGGCTTCTTCATTAATACGGCGCAATACTTTGACCCCCATTTCCTGTAAGGCTACTGCATTACAATCCTGCTCGTATTGCCCGATAATAGGACTGACACAAAGTTTTTTACCCATAAACAGCGCTTCAGAGGGTGTTTCGAATCCCGCACTGGTCAGGATGCCTGCACAAGAGGTGAAACTTTTGATAAAGCTCTCATTCTCTACGGGCTGTATGAGTATATTCTTATTGCGAAATTGTTTGTTGGTATATCGGGAGAAAACATGCCATTCCACTTCAGGTATTTTTTGGAGGTATTGAATAAGTAGTTCCTCACTCATGGCAGGAAGGTAGACCGTATAGTGCCCTTTATCGGTCACTTTTGCGTCTCTAATGGCTTGCCTGATCACGGGTGTATGAATGAAATCATCATAGGGTTTAAAGTGAAATCCTACAGCGTGTTGTACAGGTGCATAGTGTTGCAGAATAAACTCACCCAGTCTGCTTTTCTGTTCTGGTCGTGGAGTAAGTTGGGATAAAAAGGCTGATTGATGGCTCAGAGCTATACAGGTCTTCCCTTTTTTTCTACATGCCCAGGCAGTAATGGGTTCGAAGTCATTGATAACCAAGTCATATTTTTCAACAGGAAAGTGCCTGATTTCCCTCAAAATGCGTTGTGGAGGGTTGTGCCAAAGGGTTTTAACATAATGAATCCCGGCTCTCCTATTGTAATGAAAAGAAAGTCCTTTGCTACGATATTTTACGGGACAGGTAAGTTTTACATCCACCTCTGTCCCACTCACCATGATATCCAGATCTCCGTATTCCTTCAGATAAGGTATGATATCCCGTGCCCTACTCAAATGTCCATTTCCTGTACCCTGTATCGCAAATAAAATTTTCATATAGAAGATTTTTACGCCGGTAATTCGTTCGAAGTTTCAAGATCAAGCGACTGGTACTCATACCGGCTCTGCTTTTCTTTGGTGTCAGATGAATCAAACTGATGTATCTGCCATCCTCCCTTATGGTATTCCAAAGCAGTAAGATTCTCGACCCAGTCTCCCGAATTAAGATACACAATTTTTCCGTTAGAACAGGAAATAATACGCATTTGAGGCTGATGGATATGCCCGCAAATGACGAAGTCAAACCCTTTATCGATAGCCAGCTCTGCAGCGGTTTCTTCAAAATCACCAATATATTTCACAGCCTGCTTTACACTGTTCTTTACTTTCTTGGACAGCGACATTTTACTTTTGCCTATACTTACCAGAATCCAGTTAATTAAACTATTCAACAATATTAGCAAATCATATCCTACTGCACCTAATTTAGCTAGCCATTTTGCGTGTTTCATACTTGCGTCAAAGATATCGCCATGAAATACCCAAGCTTTTTTTCCATCCAGTTCCAGTTCCAATTGATCCTGAAGGTGGAAATCACCCAGAGAAAAATCTGTAAATTTTCGCAACATTTCATCGTGATTACCTGTGAGGTAATGGACAGGTACACCCGAAGCCATCATTTTCACCAGTTCCTTGATGACCTGCATATGAGATTTGGGCCAGTAGCGCTTGCTAAATTGCCAAATGTCTATGATATCTCCATTGAGGATTAGACGACCGGGTTTGATGCTTTTGAGGTATTTGATCAGTTCTTTTGCCTGACAGCCGTAGGTTCCCAGGTGCACATCTGAAATGATGACAATGTCAACGGTCCGCTTTTTCATACAAAGCTAGTCACTATATGGGAAAGTTAGAGAACATAGTTCAAACATTCAAACTAAAGGGAAAAATTAGACCTAAGACTAGAATAAGCTCCATTTAGCTTACCTTGAGATTGTGCTCTACTGAGATGGCACTACTCTTTTGCAATGGGGCTATCTCATTTTTTAAATCAATAGTAGGTCATCTATACAACTTGTCTTGACATGAGCGGTTGTTTCTTGCAAATACTTAACGGCAATAAGTGGTGCGAAATATTTAGGCATACATTAGCACAGCCCGTTGATCACGTGATGGAAATTTACTACCTCCCCGAATTTCTCATGACAAAGTTCTGAGCTCCTTGACCCTATTCTCTTACCATTCCTCTAAGGCTTATATGATTGCCAGGAACTCAATTAATTCCACATGGCTTTATAAGCAGCTCTTCCAACTACATTAGTACACTGTAATCAAAATTACTTTATTTTGATTACACTGTATTAGTAGTAAACTGCGATAAAACTGTAAAAATGAGTTGCTCAATGGGTTAGCTGGAAGAATAATGGAGGTTTAGACCATACGCTTTATCCAACTAACCGATTTACTGGATTATTTGGAATTTCATATGTGAGAAATCCTCATTTTATAGGTTTATTTTGAGAAAATAGTTTTTACACAAGTTTTCCAGGAGTTAAATGATTCACGTTCATTAATGGAAATCAGCAGATAATCCTGGTGGAGGGGTTGGTTAAGTGATATGACCAAGACTACCTGCTAATTTTCCCATCATGTCGTTAATGTCTGAGGGTACTGAAAAATAGGGGTACTAGCCAGCAATCATATAATTTCGTTGTATGCGCATATCCAACAAATCCCCAAGGATCGCGTACATAGTTTCCCATTTTTCCTGCTCTCTCATGATTTCTTGCTTCCCTCTGTTAGTGATCACGTACACTCTTGTTCTGTTACCATATTCATCTTTCGACCAAATAGATTCAATCAACCCATTGTATTCCAATTTGAATAAAACGGGAAGAAATGTGCTTTCCGTCCAGTTGGCTCTCCCACCAGACAAATAATTGATTCGTTCCGACAATTGTTCGATGTTTTTCATACCTTCACTGAGTAGAGACAAGGAAATAGCATTAATCGCTGCTTCATTTAGAGATCCAAGTTGTAATGACATTTGGCACGTATTTAATTTTGTTCTAAAAATAGATTTTATGATACAAATATAAAAAAATATATTATATATTTCATAATATATAATATATAAAAAATTGATATTATAGTATAAGCTACTAGATATCAACCCCCTAACTTAATGTAGCTAGCAAATTATTTTTTTCGTTACATTAATACTACTTTCTCCCGTTCTCAATAATCTATGTTTTCTTTTCCTCAAGCGCTTTTATAGCTGCCGGGCAAACTTTGGTCCCACGAGACTACGATCCTATTTTTTTTGTATCAATTTATGGATTCTATGACATAGCATATTCATTATTAAGCTAGCGAACGAGAATATTCAGATACTTAATTCTTCTTTTATATATTTTTAATTAAGTAATGAGATAAGTCATATGCCATAATTAACGTGAGTTTTGGACAAGCGCCTCTCAATCAAGTAATAATCATTGATCTATCCCCACCGGGAAAAGTAAGTCAAACTGAGGCTTGGGATTTTTCTCTTCAACACGATAGGCACATAAAACGGGGAACAGATTGATCAAGAATCCCCTAAAGCTTCGATCGGGAATGCTCCAAAAGGGCCTGATTTTTTAAGGCATCCATGGTACATTCAATCACCCTGGATTTCATTGACTGTAGTTGATCTATCAGAGGAATAAGTGTAGGTTCCATATGCTTGCGGATCTTGGTGATTAATTTGATGCCCACTTCTCCCAGGAAGGCGTTCGTTTGCCCATAAGATGGGATTCGTTTGCAACGAAGGCCAGCGAATTTTTTACGATAAAATTGATAGGAAAAGTATCGGGACAAGCTAGAAGCCCATATTATTCCTGGCCAATGTTGTCTTCCAAGACCTTAAGTTCGTAGAAAAACTGACTATCGCTATTGATATCGCCATAGAGGCGGCTGAAGGCAGACAACTGGAGTAGTCTACCATCTCCTTCAGGGATAACAAAGAATTTGATCACCCGGCTATTGGTAATGACCGTATGACTTTCTTTTCTTCCTTCTGTGCCTTTGGTGACGTTACCATTGCTGATCAGGTTAAGATAATTCAGACAGCTTTCTTCGCGTAGCCTGGCTTCCTGCTTATCCTGATAATATTTGCTTAGCGAGGTAGCGTATAATTTCCCATTTTTGAACGCATACTCCACCTGCTTATCGTCCTGAATGACTGCCAGCAGTCGTTGCAGGTCGGCATCTTCTCTAACCTCTCTCAAATAATGTTTTTCACCGAGGAAAGCCTTCACATCCTGTACACTTTGTCCAAAATCTATAAACCAGGAATTCTGCCCCCTCATAGAAAGGCTAGCAATGAAAAATCCGGTGATGATAAACGCTATCTTTTTCATCTTGTTTAAAAATTAAGATAATCCTATGATTAACAAAATACGGTTTTAATATAAATATTCCACCATACGTGAATTCAGGATCGTTTGTTTACATAAATAAGCATGCACGATAGTGTTTATACGTTTAAGTATAAAAAAAATTACCCGGACTGAAGCAGCCCGGGTAATTTATCTTATTGAGATCGACTCAACTATTCAACGATGATACGCTGAACTGCCATCTTGTCTCCCTGAGTAACTCTCATGAGGTACACAGCAGGAGCTAGGTTAGTCAGATCTACTTGCTCATTCATTGCACCTGCAACAGGTCTTGCTTCAGAGAAGTGTACGCGATTTCCGATCATGTCGAATACGTCGATAGACACTTTCTGAGCGCTCATAGACTCAGCGCGAACTGCAAATACTCCGTTACTTGGGTTAGGATAGATGCTCAATCCTTCTACTGGCTGGAATCCAGGTACTACCGATACTTCGACAGGGTCAACATTTTCTACGAAGTAACCGAGGAAGTCCATGTAAGTCCATCCTTTAGCCCAGATACCATCCAGTCCGAATGCACCCTTGTAATCAACTGCCATGAAGAAAGTATCTTCAGAAAGCTCAGCCAGGTTGCTCAATGCGACTGCATCAGAAGGACGAGGGTCCAGACCTCCATCTGTTTCACGGCTTATGCCTACCAATCCAGGATTAGCCACTTCGTTTGCGTTATCGCTGAAATATGCCTGGACAAATGCCTGATCTTCATCGTTACCCCCAGCAACTGTAAATACATCTGCAGGATCGTTTCCTGCTACATTCCAGAAAAGGTTGTTGGTCAGATTCAAATCTCCGTTCTGAAGGCGATCAAAAGCGTGAGTTCCACTTTCGAGTTTTTCGATGTCTATCCCTCTTCCATATTCTGTGAAGATAGAGTTTTTGTAAGTTCCCCCTGCATTGTCGCGGAAGGTAATGGCACGTCTGTCTGCAGCTTCTCCACGTCCGATGTAAGTAGCGTTGAAGATCTCAGGTGTAGTGAAAGGCTCAGCCGTTTCAGGTGCTGTACCTCCGTCGTGCTCTCCCCCTCGGTCAGATCCTACTACATCAGACTGGATCACAAACCAGAACTGTCCCTTTCCACGAAATCCTTCGTCGTAGTCCATTGCGTCGTCTGCGTTGAAAGCAGATACCAGGTAGCTCGTATTTACGGTACCACCAAACCACTCGAATCCGTCATCAGCATTGAAAATTACCTCTACATGGTCGATGGTAGTAGCGCTTCCCACAGCACCCATCGTCAGACCATTGATCTCGTTTCCAGCTCCAATATCTGTACCTCCATGGCGGATAGACACGTAGCGGAAAATTCCGGAATTGTCTTCGTCATCATCCCCTCCATAGAGACCACGAAGCTCGGTAGTAGGAATACCTTCAACAGCAGTTTCACCAGGATTGGAGTTCAACGTAGCATTACCCAGGATGAGGACTCCTCCCCATAGACCAAAAGTACCCGCAGGTATGTCAGTAGGATTATTGACGTCATCTAATATAGAAGTAAAGATGATAGGCTGAGTGGGGGTACCTTCAGCGATAATATAGCCATCGCGAGCTACTACCAGGCCAGAAGCCTGAGCACCTTGTCCAGTTTCACCTTTAATCACAGTTCCTGGCTCGATGATCAACGTATCACCAGCATTTACAAATACCAAGCCATCGAGAATGTATTGATTTTCAGAAGTCCAGACAGTAGTACCTTCTCCAGTGTCATCCGAAACTACAATAGTCTGAGGTTCTACGACGACTTCAGGAAGTTCGATAACAGTTCCGTCAGGAAGTGCTGCCAGCAGGGCAAATCCAGCACCCCCCTGGTTGTTTAGCGGATTCACGAAACCAGAAGCGAATATGACACCAGCTTGTCCGTCCAGATCAGTAAGGTCTGCTGTGAAAGAAGCCACTACCGTTCCATCGCTATCCAGCGCTACATCTAGTGTGATTGGAGCAGCAGGTGTAGGTAGCTCTCCATATCCCTGAAATCCTCCGTAAGAAAGATCTGTGAATGCAGGAGCACCTAATTCTGCGATGTTGATATCAACAGTAGGTGCGTCTGTAGCACCGTGATAAGCCAGTACAGATATGTTACCAGCTGTGCCTTCAGTCAACGCGTTGGGGAATACAGCCAAATTGAATCCAATGTCTTCATTAGCAGAAGTATCGAAATCATCAGGGTTTAGTACACCAGTAGCAACGACTACGTAGTTAACTCCGCTATCCAACTGAGTTGGGAATTCAGCAATGATATCCTGAGGACCTTCACTATCTTCCGGAGCAACACCTAGTGTCAGTGCTATACCAGCGGGCAGCGAGATAAATGGAGTAGCGGTTCTATATGCGAAATTATCTATAGCTAAAGCTCCGTTTACGTAAACGTCTACCACGTTAGCAGCAGGATCACTAGAATTATGGATTACCTGAACCAGTGCAGAATCTTCAGCAACGACTTCTACAGGATCAGTAGCCTCAGCAAAGTAACCGAGGAAGTCCATGTAAGTCCATCCTTTAGCCCAGATACCATCCAGTCCGAATGCACCCTTGTAATCAACTGCCATGAAGAAAGTATCTTCAGAAAGCTCAGCCAGGTTGCTCAATGCGACTGCATCAGAAGGACGAGGGTCCAGACCTCCATCTGTTTCACGGCTTATGCCTACCAATCCAGGATTAGCCACTTCGTTTGCGTTATCGCTGAAATATGCCTGGACAAATGCCTGATCTTCATCGTTACCCCCAGCAACTGTAAATACATCTGCAGGATCGTTTCCTGCTACATTCCAGAAAAGGTTGTTGGTCAGATTCAAATCTCCGTTCTGAAGGCGATCAAAAGCGTGAGTTCCACTTTCGAGTTTTTCGATGTCTATCCCTCTTCCATATTCTGTGAAGATAGAGTTTTTGTAAGTTCCCCCTGCATTGTCGCGGAAGGTAATGGCACGTCTGTCTGCAGCTTCTCCACGTCCGATGTAAGTAGCGTTGAAGATCTCAGGTGTAGTGAAAGGCTCAGCCGTTTCAGGTGCTGTACCTCCGTCGTGCTCTCCCCCTCGGTCAGATCCTACTACATCAGACTGGATCACAAACCAGAACTGTCCCTTTCCACGAAATCCTTCGTCGTAGTCCATTGCGTCGTCTGCGTTGAAAGCAGATACCAGGTAGCTCGTATTTACGGTACCACCAAACCACTCGAATCCGTCATCAGCATTGAAAATTACCTCTACATGGTCGATGGTAGTAGCGCTTCCCACAGCACCCATCGTCAGACCATTGATCTCGTTTCCAGCTCCAATATCTGTACCTCCATGGCGGATAGACACGTAGCGGAAAATTCCGGAATTGTCTTCGTCATCATCCCCTCCATAGAGACCACGAAGCTCGGTAGTAGGAATACCTTCAACAGCAGTTTCACCAGGATTGGAGTTCAACGTAGCATTACCCAGGATGAGGACTCCTCCCCATAGACCAAAAGTACCCGCAGGTATGTCAGTAGGATTATTGACGTCATCTAATATAGAAGTAAAGATGATAGGCTGAGTGGGGGTACCTTCAGCGATAATATAGCCATCGCGAGCTACTACCAGGCCAGAAGCCTGAGCACCTTGTCCAGTTTCACCTTTAATCACAGTTCCTGGCTCGATGATCAACGTATCACCAGCATTTACAAATACCAAGCCATCGAGAATGTATTGATTTTCAGAAGTCCAGACAGTAGTACCTTCTCCAGTGTCATCCGAAACTACAATAGTCTGAGGTTCTACGACGACTTCAGGGAATTCGATAACAGTTCCATCGGGAAGTGCTGCCAGCAGGGCAAATCCAGCGCCCCCCTGGTTGTTCAGCGGGTTGAGGAAGCCAGAGGCGAATACGACAGCAGCACCTCCACCCAAACCAGACAGGTCTACATCGTATGATTCAACGACAGCATCATTGTCATCCGCCAATGTGATGTCCAGTGTATAAACATCAGCAGGCACAGTCAGATAACCACCATCAGAGAAAGATCCGTAAGCCAGATCGTCTACCAATACGGTTCCACTAGCAACTACATCTACGGCAGGAGCGTCGGTAGCACCATGGTAAGCGGCAAATGTAACATTAGCTTCTTCGTCAGCCTCTGTAAAAGCAGGTGTCAGGATTTCCAGGTTGAATCCGATCTCAGCGTTAGCAGAAGTATCGAAATCATCAGGGTTCAATACACCAGTAGCCATTACCACATAAGACTCACCTTCCGTGAGGGTAACGGGAAATTCAGCGAGTATATCGTCAGCGCTCTCGCTGTTCTCAGGTGCTACACCGATCACAATCTCGGCACCTGCAGGTAAATCCAAAAATTCAGTTGCAGTACGATAAGCTACATCATCGAGTGCTAACTCGCCGTTTAAGTAGATATCCACGACATTTGCTTCAGGATCTCCGGAGTTGTGGATTACCTGTACGCTTGCAGTTTGCGCATGCAGGAATACTCCTGACATGAGCAGTAATAAGCTTACATAAAGTTTTTTCATTGTGAAATAATTTAGTTTTAATGGAAATAATCTATAATTCTGAGTTTCAGTCAAGCTAATATCCTGATGTTAAGGTAATGTTAAGACGCAATAAATTTTATTTAAGCATCCCCTAAACAAAATTCAATGCAAAGGGCTATCCGTGGAAATTGGATAGCCCTTTGTAGCTTTTATCTGATCTGGTAAGAAAGACTGAGTGAATAACTTCTACCTACTGTATAATTCTGGTAAATATATTCCTGACCAAGATATTCCTGTATCTGTCTGTATTCAGGATTTAGCAGATTTCTGGCGCGAAACCTTACGGCAAAATTACCTAGCTCTTTTCTAATAGAGAAATTTAGCAGACCACGAGGTTGCTCATACACATCTGGGTTGATACCTCCTACCACAGTAATTCTCTCACCAAAGATATTGTAACTCAAGCTAGCATTTATTCCGGTTTTGATATTATCTACGAAGGCTAATTCGGCATTTACTGCGAAGGGTGACTGTCCATAAAGGGGTCTACGACTATCCCTGTCTGGGTCAACTGACTGAATGAGTTCTACTTCCGATTCATCTATATCTACCCTTGAGCGTATTAGCGATGCATTACCACCAACCTGAAAATTAGCCAGGCTAGGTGAGATGAATTCCAGTGTTTTGCGGAATTCGAATTCTAGTCCTAAAGCTTCTGCATTACCTACATTTTCAAAAGTAAGCTCCAAATTAAACGCCTCAGAGTTGATAACCTTCTCGATAGGATCTTTGAAGTTTTTGTAAAATGCACTCACCGTAATCAGTTCACTGGGAGATGGAAACCATTCCCATCTCAGATCGACATTGTCGATCAGAGTACGATTTAAGCTAGAATTACCGACTAATATGAAGTCGCCCACAAAGTCGAATGATACAAAGGGCGAAAACTCACGAAAGGTGGGTCTGGCAATCGTACGTGCATATCCAGCACGTAGGTTCATATTTTCATCTATTGCATAAATCAAATGGGAAGCGGGAAGGAAATCATCCAGATCCAATTTACCTTGATCAAGATTTTGATCTTCGGATATAGCGGTTGCATCAGTTTGTTCAAAGCGTACTCCTACGATACCTTTAAGCCGTGTGGAAAATGGTATTTCTCCCATCGCGTAGAGTCCTAGAATAGTCAATTCCCCATTATAGTTATTTCGCTCTTGTGAGGCGTCTTGCAACAAGAGCTTTTCTCTTACCACTCCAGAGGTTCCTAATTCTTGCACAAAGACTCCTAAGTTAGGCTCACCAAAATATGCAGGAGGGTCACCATTGTATTTCTCTGCTACCGATCCTTCTCTATATTCAAAGCGACGCTCCATGAAGTCCCTTTGTGTGTAGGTGTAAGCACCGCCAAATTTGATATTACCCTCTGTACCTCCAGCTCCTTTAAAAGGAACTTCAAAGTTTACTTTGACATCAATATTTTGTTCATCCAATTCACGGTAAAAACGACTAGGTGGAGAATAGAGATTAGGTTGAATACTGTAAAGCGTATCGCCATTTCTATTAAGATTAAAGTCGTTACTAAAATATCTAAGATCAGGTTCATCTTGTGTAGAATTAGTGGAAGATGCAATCCAATCCATTTTAAATTTTGCGCTTTGTCCTTCTCTAGTGCCAAAGGCATGCTCACCCTGTAATTGGAATACATCCATACTGCGTTGAGTATATGCAAGTACACGAGTCTGAAACTCCAAGGCTACATCATCACTGGGAATGGGTCCCTCCATGGCACGTGCTGTGCTATTGCCACTTTGGTTATGCATGTAGTTGAAACTGAACTTGTGGGCAGTACTAGGCTTGTAAGAAAGCTTGACGAGTGATCCCCATAAAACTTCTTGCCCTCCTTGCTCATCAATGAGTTCCAATTCTCTATTGAGGGTTTCAGTTATATTACCGGGCGAACTGGTATTTTTCCACCGTCCTGCTTCTCCCTTATAATCCTCCGAATTGTAGTAATTATAATTATTTCTGTAGGTAATACTTGCGATGTAGCCAAAAGGTTTACCAAACAAGTCAACCTGATCTCCAATGGAAATCTGATAATTTTGATTTAATGAAGATTGTTCTCTACCAGCTGGGAACATATTTGTCTCAAACGACTTAGTGGCACGATCCAGATTATTGATTGTTTCAGTATCTGTTGCATCGAATGTTCTTTTTGGGTATCCTTCTTCACTTGCAAGAAGATCCTGAATGATCCCCGGCAACTCACGAGTACCGTCATCATATCCAAGCCAGTCGGTATCACCTGTTTGGTAAGTAAGAAAATTGTCTGCAAAGCTTGCCTGTGTATTTATTCCCAATGAAGCAGAGACAGTAAGCATAAATTTATCAGGGAAATCTTTTGTACGTACATCAATCAGCCCTCCAGAGAAACTTCCAGGTAAATCCGGTGTAAAATTTTTGTAAACGATGACATTATCAATCAAAGAAGTTGGGAAAATATCCATCTGAACGGTATTGCGGCTAGGGTCAAGACTGGGTAATTCTGCTCCATTTAATGTACCCTTACTATATCTATCTCCCAAACCGCGTACGTACACATATTTACCACCTTCAACTGTAACTCCGGTTATACGCCGCATAGCAGATGCCACATCTGGATCACCCGTACGCTTGATCAAATCCACTGATACACCATCAATGGTATTGATCGAATTTCTTTTCTGGTTATAAAGCGTAACTGTCGAAGCCTGATTGGCACGGGCAACGATCTCTACCTTAAGATCTTCACGGATCTGCATATCCTGAAAAAGAAGTGCTTCATTAAACACCACTTCACCATCTGTGGTTGTTAGCTGAAGGGTATCGTCAATATAAGATACATAAGAGATAACTAGCGTATAATTTCCGGGCGCTGTAGTGATGGTGTAAGCACCTTCCAAATCTGTGTAGGCACCGCCTTTCATGGCATCACCCTGGAACAATCTTACTGTGGCTCCGAGGAGTACCTCTCCGGATTCTCCATCTGTCACCTTACCCCGTATAGTGGATGTTTGTGAGTAACCACAGAACCAAAGGCCTATGATGAACAGAAAAATTCCCAATTTTTTATGTAACAATTTTAACATAATGCTTACTTTAAAATTAAAATCCTGATTGTCACTGCAATTTTCTAAAATAACCTTAAAAGTAAATCTTCGCGTATGTTAAAAAATTGTTAACATAATATTTTTTTATTGTTTTAGATAGCGTTAATCGCCTCATGTAGCAATGACCAATCTACATTTCCGTTTACACTATATATCGCACAATTGATACTGTCTATCTATCCGTTTATGCTTAAGAATTAATATTATTATACGTATTAAAATATATTTGGCTAACAATATATTATAGACGAGTTGGTTATGCAAAACATTATTCTCACACTCGGATTATTACTTTGCGGGATATATCTCTCTGCACAGTATGACCCTGCCTCCTATGAAGGAATCTCCAATTCTACAAACCGTTCAACTGTAAACCGATCAGATTCCTGGGAACAAAGCCTAGCTGCCCAAAGAACGATTGAACGCGATATCTCCATACTCATAGAAGAATATAAACACCTCTCCTTTGAGGAACAGGAAATCATCCGTCAACGCGCTACTGTGCTCCTATACGAATTGCTGGATCTCAAAATCTGGGGAAAAGAGCGCGAAGTCGCTCAGCTAGACCAGGAGCTGCACCGCATGCAACAGAGCGACGTATATCTTGAAAGACAGGCTGAAATTCACGAGCTTCAGGAATCTCTTCTCATCGTCAAGAAAAATCTAAATTATCGGAAAAGGCATCGTACTAAAATTGTACAAAAACGGCTCGAGCAGTTGCTAAGTGGAGCGAAATAGTCTATCCCGGAGTCGTCCTTATTTCCCTCTACCTTCCAGCATGACAATAATCGTATAGAGCATAATTTTTAGGTCAAGAGCCAGGGACATCTGTTCAATGTACAATACATCGTATTTGAGACGTTCGATCATCTCGTCCACGGTAGAAGCATATCCATATTTCACCTGTCCCCAGGAGGTAATCCCTGGTCTTACTTTGTGAAGGTGAAGGTAGTGTGGAGCCTTTTTGACGATCTTATCAATAAAATACTGGCGTTCAGGTCGGGGACCTACGATGCTCATATCTCCCTTGAGAACATTCCAGAACTGGGGGATTTCGTCCAGCCTGGTCTTTCTGAGAAATTTACCTATCCGGGTAATTCTGGGATCGTGGGTAGAAGACAGTGAGGGTCCCATTTTTTCAGCATTCTGGTACATTGACCGAAACTTATACATCAAGAAGGGCTTCCCATCCTTTCCGATCCGTTCTTGCTTGTAGATGACAGGTCCCGGCGAGTCAAGTTTCACACATATACTGAGAATGAGATACAATGGAGAAAACAATATCAGGAATAAAACAGAAATGACAATATCAAACAGGCGCTTAGCTACTTTCTCCCAATTGGACATGATCTGTGGAAAAATCTCTATCAGGGGAGCCCCCAGGATATGTGTAATTTTGGCAGTGCCTACAATATAATCATATATACCTGGTACAATCTTTATATTGGCAGAAGATCTGCCCGCTAGTTCGATTACCTTAGGAAGCAGGGAAGATTCTTTTTTATCCAGTGCAATGATAATTTCCTCTATATTTTTTTCCCGGCTGATATCCAGTAGTTCTTCCAACGTACCTACTTGCGGAATTTGCCCATCAAGCTGGTTTTGGGAGCGAAAACGTGGACAGATATACCCTTCGAATCGATAGCCCAGCCATCTGTTGGTATGTTCGAGCCGTTCATAAATCTTCAGAGCTTCTTCTCCACATCCCACCATAAGTGTTGGAAAACCAATCTTGCGTTTTCGGATCATTATATTGGTGTGGGAGGTAAGCAGCATCCTTAAAGTAGCAGAACATCCAAACTGGAGCAAGAACAAGCGGGTCATATAAATCCGGTAAGTATTGAAGGGGATATTTTCTGGATCCAGTGGAGTGTCTAGCACTACGACGAAAAAAAAGGCAATGACACCAATAAGTGTCCATTTGAAAACAGCGAATAATTCTTCTATTCTTGAGCGTCTGAAAGGTTTTTGATATAACCCAGCAATAGCATAGGTGAGAACCCAATATATGGTCATGATAGAGCCAATCAGAAATTGCTTGGAATCCAGATGACCTGCAGAAAGTATCAGCTCTCCCCGCAGATGTGCATACAGCAACCACGCGATAAAAGCGGCAACCACATCCAGTAATAGATATAAAATGCTTTGTCGCTGTTTCTTTGTCATTCGCGCTGGTTATTGCTTACTGATTTTTCTCCCTAGATTTTTTTAAGGAGCCGTAAAAATCAATCAAATCTCCCACAATCTTCTTATTATCAAACTTTTTCCCGATCAACTCCCCCGCCTGATTTCCGATCAGGATTCTCATTTCCGGCTTTTCGATCAGTATAGACAGATATTTCACAAAGGATCTTACATCATCTCCCAGGAAGACGTGCTTCCCATGTTGAGGGTCTATCCCCTCGACAGCTAATTTTGTTGCTACGATGGGCCTTTTCAGTGCCATACCTTCAATGATCTTTACACGCATACCACTACCTGTAAATAATGGAACCACCATAATATCGTTTTCTGTCATAAATTGATAGGCATTTTCCACTTCCCCCAATACCTCGATCTGTCTTTGCCTCAGTCCCCGGTACCTTGGAGGCATATTCCGGCCTGCAATCCTGAATACTGTGTAGGGATATCGCTGTTGAATTTTAGGCCATATACGGTTCAAAAACCAGTCCAATCCCTCTACATTTGGCATCCAATCCAGCGCTCCAATGTAAAATAACGAGCATTCTTTCTGGTTTGCTGCAGATGTATCAGCTTTATTTAAGTCATTTATCGGTAGTTTTTCCAGATTAATCCCAATGGGTACTGTTTTGAGTGGGACTTTAGCACCGGCTTTTTTGATTTGTTTTTCATCACGCTGAGATACCGTTATGATCGCATCAAGGTCATTATTCTGAAATATGCCTATTTCAAAAGCTTTTATGCGTTCAGCTGTTATCTCAAAATAGTATTTCCGCCATGGGGCTTCCTCGTTTTTGGCTTTACGATCCCAGATCTCGTGTTCTACGTTATGTGCTCGCAAGACTACACATGCCTGCTCCTGATGCGTCCTAATAATATCCAGATAAGATGCCATATATAAGGTTTCGAGTTGGACAATATCAAACTCTCTGTCTTTGAAAATACCCAAAAGCGCTGTTCTAAATCCTCTGGAATCAAATCTCTGAACATGATAAGATTTCCTGCTAAATAACAGGTTGGCCAGAGCATCTATACGGCTAGGGGATGTATCTATATCGACTGCGTGAAATTCAGCCATTTCCAGTACTTCATCTGGGAGATTGCGCACATGCACATAATGCTTGGGGGTATTCATGGCCACTACCGTAACTTCGTGTCCGTGAGCGTGAAGCGCCTCAATCATATTAAACATTGCGATGGAGCCACCGTCCTTTGGTGGATAGGGAAATCTCACACACAGTATGAGTACACGTAAATTCATAGGTTAAATTTCTATGCCCCGATATCATTTTCCAAATAATCCCACCTCAACTATGGCATAGATTCATTTTCAAAAATGAACAATTTTAATTATTTTATTTAAAATTAACATTTATTTAATACAGGCTATTTATGAAATACTATTCATCTCACCAAATCAAAAACGTAGCCCTCGCCGGTAGCTCCAAATCCGGAAAAACAACACTTGCAGAATGCATGATGTACGAGGGTGGGGTCCTGAATCGCATGGGAAGCATAGAGGAAGGCAATACAGCTTCTGATTATCACGCTATCGAACAGGAACGCAAAAATTCAGTCTTCACATCGGTGTTACACACTGAATGGAGGGGTATGAAGATCAACCTGATGGATACACCAGGGCTGGACGATTTCATCGGAGAGGTGATCAGCTCACTTAGGGTATCTGACACGGTGCTGATGACCCTCAATGCACAACATGGTGTAGAAGTGGGTACAGAAATTATGTGGAGATATATCGATAAATACCAGAAGCCTGTCATTTTTGTAGTCAACCAGGTAGACCATCTCAAGTCTGATTTTGACAAGACCCTGGATCAGGTATCACAACATTTCAGTGAAAAGGTAGTCCCTGTACAGTATCCCTATCATCAGGGAGAAGCATTTGATTCGATCATTGATCTACTTAAAATGGTCATGTATCGTTTTCCACCTGAGGGTGGCAAACCCGACAAAATGTCCATTCCCGAAGGAGAAATGGAACGTGCAACTTACCTTCACAATCAGTTGGTAGAGGCTGCAGCTGAAAATGATGACACGCTGATGGAATTATACTTTGAAAAGGGTGAGCTAGATGAAGATGAAATGCGCCAAGGTATACGCCTGGGTATGCTCAACCGGGACATGTTTCCCCTGTTCTGCCTTTCTGCAGCCAGAAATATGGGAAGTGGCCGCTTAATGGGATTTATCGGCAATGTGGCTCCTTCGGCGGGAGATATAGGTTCTGAACTGACGATAACAGGATCAGAGATTAAGCTCAATGATGAAGAAACGACCCTCTTTGTATTTAAAGCGGCACATGAAAAACACGCTGGCTCTATGAGTTATTTCAAGGTATGCTCAGGAGAAGTATATAGTGGTATGGAAATGATCAACAATCAGACAGGCTCGAAAGGAAAAATCAACCAGCTTTATGTTATAGATGGAAAAAACCGGACACCGGTCGAAAAACTTAGTGCTGGAGATATAGGAGCCACGGTTAAATTCAAAAATACTCATACTAATCACACCCTTCGCAGTCTGGATGATGAACTAACAATAGACCCTATTGCGTTTCCTCCGCCTAGAATCCGGAAGGCCATCCAGACAAGTAACCAAGAGGAGGAAGAAAAGCTGGCACACGCACTTCACAAACTGAGCGAAGAAGATCCCACCCTGAAAGTAGAACATGCCAAAGAATTGAAACAGACCATCCTGCATGGCCAGGGCGAACTTCACTTACAGACAGTCCTCTGGACAATCCAACATCAATATGGTGTTGATGCGACCTATCACCAACCCAAAATTTCCTACCGGGAAACCATACAAACAAAAGCAGAGGGATATCACAAGCATAAGAAACAAAGTGGAGGAGCGGGCCAGTATGCAGAAGTATATCTACAGATTCAGCCTTATGAAGGCTACGAAGATCCTCCTGAACTCAAAGTAAGGGAAAGAGAAGAAATAAATCTGGACTGGGGGGGCAAACTGGTATTTTGTAACTGTATTGTGGGTGGAGTGATCGATCAGCGATTCATGCCTGCTATATTGAAAGGTATCCGGGAGGTAATTTCCGAAGCACCACTTACAGGTTCATATGCAAGAGATATCGTCGTGTATGTATATGATGGAAAAATGCATCCTGTGGATTCCAATGAAATATCGTTTAAAATTGCGGGTATGCAAGCTTTCAAAAAAGCCTTTTTACAGGCAAAGCCCAAGCTACTGGAACCTGTCTATCAGGTGGAGGTCTTGGTACCGGAATCCTATATAGGAGACGTGATGACAGACCTGCAATCCAGAAGGGCATTGGTAGAAGGTTTTACCAATGAAGCAGCTTATCAGAAAATACAGGCGAGGGTTCCCCTAGCAGAGATGTACCGGTATAGCACGACGCTTAATTCTATCTCACAAGGTAGGGCGACCCATACCCGTGCATTTCTGGAATATGCACGGGTACCAGGCGATGTTCAGGCACGTCTCGTCAAGGAATCCGAACCAGAACTGGCCTGAGTTAGTCTTCTCTTAGGAGTGGCATTACCAGACATCTCGGTCCACCATCGTCTGTCCGGATCTCATTGGATGACATCATTTCCAGATGAGATTTAGTGCTTAAGATGGTCATTTTGTCGTGGAGTTTTTCCAGCGTAATGGGATTGCGATGGTATGCTATGACATGAAACGGACTAGTAGTAAAAATATTACAAGCCATATTGTGCTGGTCAAATAAGGCGACTTTCAGGTGCTCGTAGGGGGAAGGATAATCATCCGGATTTCCCCCTACCCATACAATCCGGTCCATATCCAACCAACCATCCTCTACTAACTGATCTATAAAATACCGGGAAGGCTGAGGCAAACGTTCCACTTTACCTTTCTGTTCGATATAGTCTCGGTCATACACCTCTACTTTTCCTGCATCTTCAAACTGTTCTTCCGTAGGAATTCTGCTAAGATCTGTCCGGTTCATTCCCATATTACCTCTGATCCACTTCACAAAATGCTGGAATACCTGCTTGGCTGAGTGGTGTGCAATCGGCACGGGGTATCCAAAAATATACGGCATAATGATAGCAGACTTGGGTCCATACATATTGAAAACTGTATCTAGATGAATAAATCCCTTAAGATCAGGGACATTCACCAGATAAATCCGCTTGATTCTCTTTTGATTATCTGCTTCAAATAGCTTTTTCACCATCAGATAGAACCCCTGCCTGGTAGTACGATCCGAGTAAAAGTAATCATGCATTCCTACCCCTACAGCAATGGTATCTTCACTAATGACCACTACATCTCCTCCTTCAATCAGAAACTTATCGAGTAATCCGCAATAAGTATCGTCATCTTCCATATTGCGTTTGAACTCTACCATATCTAAAAAGATACTATCTTCATCAAAGAGCGCATGATATTTGAACACGGTACGCAAAAGCGAAGGCTCATGTTCTCTTCTGGGAGAAGCCATGGAACTGATGAGTACACCTGCGGGTGTTACTGCGGCCGGGTCGCGCATCCACATCAATTCTCTCAAAGGAGATATAATAATATTGGGCAAACGCCCATTATTCAGGTTAAGCACCCTAGGATAGCCCTGAATAAGATCCTGAACCAGTTCGAAAGCAGGATAGTTTTGCAATTTGATACCTCTTGCTTGAAGATGATCCACATAGGTATCAGCAAGCCTGTGTAGGGTGTCCTGAAGGATTTTATAGCGAAGATGGTAATCTTTGGGTTCAAATATTTCTGTTAGCAGAGTAGAAAGTTCCAGGACATTTTCCTCTCCAATCTCCTGACTGATATATTGCCTGAGCCATCCATGGTCTCTCCTTAGTTCGCGATAAGAGCGGGGGTCGGGACCCATGAGCGCATGGTCTCCATGCCAGGGTATCAATTGCTGATGCTCAGCCCCCGGCGTATGTATCATGACTTTCTTTAGCTGTTTATATTCGCTAGTGACCTTTGGTTTCATATCCCATAATTAATGCAAAAAGAATGTGATCATACAAGCTCCACCGTATCATATCAGCCCCTTATCCCTTTGCTTAAATGCGTACGTAGATACAGAAAATACTAACTCTAAGCAAAAACTTTGGATAAGATCAGGAATAGTTTCCAAAGACCTCTGCCATCATACATCTTACTCCCCCTCCCCCAAAAGTTTCAATGTAATTGAGCGGGATAATGAGTAGTTCACCAAATTGCTCAAGTATTTTTAACTGGTTGGCATCAAGTGACTCATAGGCCCTTTGAGAAAGTATGATATATGGAACTTCCTCGCTGTTATTCACCTGAAGGATATTACCCGCAAAATTCATCATCTGGACATATGAAATGGAAATAATTTTGTGTCCGGTCGAATCCAGTTTCTCCAATACCTTGCTACGTTCTTTAGGTATTTCCAGTGCTTCTTCACATATTACTGCCCATTCCTGCCCTATTGCCATCATGACATTAGTATGATAAATGGCTGTATCATTCCTGTCGCTGGCTTTGAAAGGCAAGGGTTCCCATCCCATGTGCTCACAATAGCGTTCGAAAAACCCTAAATGTGTGCGGTGAGACTCACAGGCATATGCGATTCGGTTGACCCTATCGAGGACCATACTTCCAGTACCTTCCAGAAATACCCCTACAGTCTCATAATCTCCCAGATCCGTGTAGGAGGCCTGAGCATTTTTTGATAAAAAGTAATCTACAATATCTCTTCTCCTCTCCATACGACGAATAGGCGCATACATCGGATAGGTGATGATAGAATCATCCTGGTGAAATGTGATCCAGTTATTGGGAAATACAGCATCCGGCTTAGCAGGGTGGGGGGTGTCATCAAATATTGTTACCTGTACTCCTGCTTTCCGTAATATGCCTACAATCATATCAAATTCAGCTACTGCTTTTGATTTAATATCTGTTGAGGATAAATCTCTGTTCTTATGCTGAAAAGCATTATCTTTACCCGTTTGCTCATTGTATCCGAAATTAACAGGTCTTATCATTAAAACATGTGAGGTACACTGCATAAGTCCAGGTTTTCTCGAATCTTTCGAGGTAAACACTTTAGGAATATCCATCATATCATCTGAGTGTGAATGATAATGTAGTTTAATCAGAAATCCACCTCCACTATTTAATATTTTAGCTGCTTACTGGTAAGACATCATATCCGTCCTACTCAATTACCCGTACGAAACAAATCCCTGAAAGTCGCATTTCGCAATCAATAGACTTTGATATTGCCTCATCTGATTGATCTTATAAGAAATGAGCATTACAATTTGTTTTATTTAGCATAAGAAAAATAATCATCCAGAATTTCAGACAGGATGGATTCGGTAAGCGGTTTATTTTTAAGTGCTTTCACACCTAGTTTATTCAACTTTTCCATATCGTATGGATTCAGCGAAGTAGTCAACATGACGATTACAATTCCCGTACGAAGTTCTGGAGGAAGTTTTTGGTACGATTCGAGAAACTCAAATCCATTCATCCCCGGCATATTAATATCCAGAAGTATGAGATCCGGCAGTACTGCTTCTGACGATTTTGAATTTTTACATTTTTTCAGGTATTCCAGGGCATCCAGTCCATTCTGTACCACTTTCACTTCACCGGTAACTCCAGCGTCTTCTATAATAATTTGATGAAGTATGTTGGTAGGTTCATCATCGTCTATCAGCAAGATGCATTTCATTTTCTTGTCAGGGTTACTTGTCATCATGTAGACCATTAATTTTTTTCTTCATTTTTATTGTAAATACGGTTCCTTCCCCCGGTTTGGAATTTAACCAAATATCGCCCTGGTATGCGTTCACAATTTTTTTACAAAGCGCCAATCCTACTCCGTAGCCAGAATACTCTGATGAATTATTATAGCGGGTAAGCAGTTCAAATATCTCATCGTGATATGCCTCTTCAATTCCTTTTCCCTGATCTATGAACATATACTCTACATACTGGGAATCTTCACTTCCCGAAATATGTATTTGCGGGGGATTCTGTATATCCCTATAGTATATTGCATTTTTGATCAATTCTTCAAACAGAACTTTCAAATCTAGTTTACGGATTTGAATTTCAGGCAATATATCCCAAGTAATACTAGCTCCTTTGGCTTTTATTATCGGATGCAAGCTTTCATACAACTCAGACAATATGGTTTCAGGTTGAATGATCTCAATCTCTTCTATTTTACCTACTCGGGGATACATAGAAAGCCTATCAAAGTATCTGGAAAGTTTTTGAGCTGAAACGAGAATATTCTGCAGATATGCGTTTGCTTTTTCATCAAACATTCCCTGATATTTTCGTTGAAATAAATCGAGATATCCAACTATAGCTGTAATAGGTTGTTTAAGGTCATGCGAAAGCCTAAAAATAAGTCGCTCATTCTGAATCTCATATTGGCTTAGTATCTCTCTTAGCTCTGATAATTCTTTCAGTAGTTCTTCTTTACTGGGCGTCATTAGGGAAAATATTGTAGCGTGTTAAGTGTAAAAAAAACCTCAATCCTATCAATAATCTCTTTATAAAAATGTATGAATTACTTATTAATAAAATGACATTCAATCACATTACAAAAATAGTAAATGATGTTTTTTATAATAGCCATATAGTAGATTTTTTACAAGATAAAGATAGTAGTCAAGCCAGTGTTCACAAGATTAACCCAGGAAAACAGGAAGGAAATTTTTCGAATAGATGAAGATCTTCTGGAAACTAAATCCTTTCGAGTGCATCGGCGGGGATCCATCCTTCCTTTCCATCAGCTAGCTGAATTCTAGTCCATCCCGCTTCTTCTTCCAGAACATTAACTTTCACACCTTCATGCAGGATAAAGAGATCTGTACTCTGACCATCTGGAGCACTTTTTACATAGGCGTTTTGGGAAAAAATGATGGCTTGGTTGGCTCCTATTTCCAGGTTGCGCTTACTGAGCGCGAGAGAAAGGGAAACTATGGTGAGTACTAGGGTAACAATACCGCCAATGAAAGCGATCCGCTTGCCCCAGAGCTGATTGCTATACAGCAAAAGTCCTGCTGCAAAGAGGGTTATCCACAGGAATACAACAAATACGATTGCCCACTGTCCAGAAGTCTGGCTATTGAGTAAGCCTTTTCCCCATCTTCTAAGGAGTAAATCTGGTATTTGTTCGATATTATCTACCACGTTCAGGTTGGCCAACCTGAGATTAAAGGATGCATCTTTATGGCCAGGATTAAGTTTAAGCGCACGCTCATAGTTGAGGATCGCCGAACTTACATTTCCGATTTTATAATGAGCATTTCCCAGGTTGTAGTAGAGCGCAGCAGATTCAAAACCCATGACCATGATAGAATCGTACAGGGCAATTGCACGCTCATAGTTGCTACTTTGATATGCATCATTCGCTTCCTGAAACAGCACACCAATGCGGTCAGCAGCAAGCAGCGAAGAGAAGAACACGAGGCAAAGTGACAATAAGACTAAATTTTTCATCTGCTTATATGATTTTCCAGGTCCATAATCAATTTTTCAGCAGTCTGAAAAGACTCTTTCATACTGGTTCCGTTAGATGAGGGAGCAAAAAGAGCCATTTCACTTTTATCCAGAATATCTGTTACCCTATTGATCAAATCCTTAGGAACATTTTTATCAGATAGGCGATCTTTGATCCTGTCTCTTGATAGTTCTGATTTTCCCAAATTAAATTTATCTCCCAGGTATCCCCATAATGCGTTGGAAATCTCTCGATAAAAACCTTTTTCATCAGTTTTATTCAGACAAGACTGGGCCTCTGCCAAGCGCTTTTTAGCTACTTTTGTAGCTTTTCTACTACGTGTACCTGCTACATCTTTCCTTTCATGCTCATCCCATCGTCTCTTATACAATAATAACGCAAAAATTATAAAAGGTGCTGCAAGGAGAAAAAAAAATACCCAGGATTGCAGGAAAGTTTTTCCCGTTTTTTGCCATGTTACATCGTCAGTCTGAATGTATCGAATATCTTCTCCAATCAATTCGATATCTTCTTTTCCAAGTGTTGTGGTGTTCACAGTGGTTTGTCGAGGTTCTCCTGTTACAGTCAATACATATTCCTCAGAATTTAGCGTTACGTATTGTCCCTTTGATGGATCAAAATAGCCAAAGGTAACAAGCGGAAGTTTATAGTCTCCCGGGTTGCGCGGCACAATAAGATACTCAAAGGTTTTACTTCCGGATACAAACCCTCCTGCCAGCGAAGTATTGTCAGAGGTTTTGGGATCATATATTTCAAAATCCGGCGGAAAGTCCAATTGTGGTTCAGGAATTGTTTTAATATTTCCTGCACCTTTGTAGACAACCTTTAGGGTAACGGGTTCTCCGGTCTCTGTTTCAGTCTTATCGAGCGTAGCTGACAGCTCATATTTACCCACAACCCCATCAAAGGAAGGAGGCTTACCGGATACAGGAAGAGGTTTTACAGTAACGGGTATAGAGGAACTGGAGAACTTGTAGGGAATATCCCTAAAGCTCCCGAAGAATGGATCATCGAAAAAGTCTTCAAATACATTTCTCTGGCGGCGGTTCTGCACACGTACTCTCACCTGCGCTTCGAGTTCGATCGGATCGACGGTGAGGACACCTGAACGTTGCGGAAAGAGAATGGCTTTCTTGATGACTGCGGTGCTATAATTGGTCCCCTGGTAGACTTCCTCGCGCGATTGAGGTTGACCAATCTCTATATCTTCAACCCAGAAGTTTTTATAAACTGGTGAACTAGCAAGGCTTAGATCTGCCAGGGAGGCTCTTCGATATAACTTATAGGTTACGCTAAACTGCTCACCCTGATATACGGATGTTTTACTTGGGATAGCTCTGACAAATACATTTTCACGTATTTGCTCCATTAAATCTTGGCTGAGGTTGGACTCGTCCGTTGCGGTATTGTCTGGTACCGTACTGCGCCCGGTACTTCCTGAAGAAGATTTCACTACTTCGATCTTCAAGGGATCTGTCCTTAGTTGCTTGCCCTTGACGGTAATGGTAGCAGATCCAATAGTAAAAGTACCTATCTGGCTTCCCCTCAGATAAAAAGAGTAAGTAAAGGATTGACTTACCTGCCCGTTGATAATCTGCATACTCTGGGAGGAATTCGGCCCTCCCACTACATCGAAGTTTTCAAAAGAAGGATATTCAATGTTTGTCCCCTGTCCGTCTTCCAACCTGAAGGAAACCTGAAATACTTCTCCTACGCCTACCTGCGTTTTATTGGCAAAGGCAGTGAAATTCTGAGCACATACCTGAGATATGATCAGAAAGGGTACAAATAAGAATACTAAATATCTATAAATCATAGCATTACCAATCTTTTTCTACTTTTACCCGTTTGACTTGTGCTTTTTTCTTCTGTAGTTCCTGCTGGAGTTTTTCCTCCTGATACTGTAGTGCTTTCAGCATTTGATCGATTTGTTCTTTTGACATTTGTTGTTGCGAATTTTGCTGCTGCTGGTCCTGCTGCTGTTGTTGATCTTGTTGATCCTGTTGTTGTTGCGGGTCCTGTTGATCCTGATCCTGTTGATCCTGGTTTTGCTGGTCCTGATTCTGTTGGTCCTGGTTTTGCTGATCCTGTTGCTGGTCCTGATTTTGCTGTTGATCTTGTTGCTGTTGTTGCATTTGCTGAGCATAAGCCAGGTTGTACTTGGTCTCCATATCATTGGGATTTATCCGCAACGCCTCCTTGTATGCTTCAATACTCTGATCGTACTGTTTGGACTCGAGGTATGAGTTGCCCAGGTTGTGATAAGCCGCAGCAGATGCACTGCTTTGTTCCGCTAAATTCGAAGCGATTTCATATTCTCTGACTGCATCATTGTATTTCTTCTGTTCATAATATGCATTTCCGAGGTTAAATTTCCCCTTGGGATTAGTCGGATCGACCTCCAGGGCCTGCTTGTAGTTATTTTCAGATTTGGCAAAATTACCTTCCTGGTAGGCTTTATTTCCCTGTCTCAGATAAGTCTTTTCCTTTCCGCCAAAAAACTGGGCATTTACAGAAAGTACCGCCAGTAATAATACTACTTGTATAATCCAGTATTTCATCGTGAATTGGTTTTGAACAAAGACCATTCCGTAAAAATTCTACTTTTGCGTTCTGTAATAAAGTATTCTATTGCCAACAGGATTAATCCTATCAGCAGAAAACCCTGATATTGATCTTCGTAATCGGTAAATACCTCTTCTTCAAATTCTTTTTGCTCCATACCTGCCAGTTCGTTCATTATGGCATTTACTTCTGTATTCCCTTGTTCCAGTCTAAAATATCTTCCATTTCCCTGGATACTCACTTTTTGTAACATCTCTTCGTTAAGTTTTGAAAAAACGATGCCGCCTTCTTTATCGCGTTTGTAATCTATCTGCCTTCCCCGCTCATATATGGGAATAGGGGAACCTTTGGTTGTGCCAACCCCCATAGTATGTATGATTACACCTTCTTCAGCGACTTCTGTTGCTGCTTTCAGCGCATCACCCTCGTGGTTTTCTCCATCTGAAAGTACCAATACGACCTTGTACTTAGGATCAGCATTTTCAAATGCGTCGCGAGCCATTCTGATTGCATCACCTATCGCAGTACCTTGAGTAGGAGCGAGTTCTGTGGTAATGGTACGTAAAAAGGTTTTGGCAGCGGTATAATCAGAGGTGAGGGGCACCTGTAGATAAGCATTTCCTGCAAAGATAATTAGACCAATTCTGTCTCCGCCGAGTTTATCGATTAGCCTTGAGATAAACTGCTTGGAGCGGGCCAGGCGATTGGGCTTTTCATCCTCTGCCAGCATTGATTTGGAGATATCCAGTGCTACCACGAGATCTACTCCTTTTCGTTTCACTTTTTCTGCCTTTAAGCCGCGCTGTGGGTTAGCCAGGGCGATGATGAAAAAAGATACTGCTAGCAATATTAGTGTAAACTTGACATAGTGTTTTCCTGAGGGTCTGTATGGCATGAGTTTATCCCATATACTTGGTACAGCTACCCGTTTCATAGCCTTTCTTCTCCCCCACACAAACAGGACAAAACCCATTGCGAGTGGGATCAGCAGTAAGAATAAGTACAGTGCTTCCGGATGTTCTAACCTCATAATTTAACAAAGCTCAGGGAATATGCCTCACTACAAAATACCTCAATAATATTTCTGTCAGTAAAATAATTCCACCGATGATCAAAAACCAGTAAAATTGTTCTGTTTTACGCGAAATGCGTGTGACCTGTATTCTGGATGTCTCCAATTGATCAATTTCTTCATAAACGTTTTCAAGCGCCTGGTTGTTGGTTGCCCGGAAATACTTACCTCCGGTCTCATTGGCGATCTGCTGAAGAAGATCTTCATCGATCTCTACTTCCATGTTTTGGTATGTGGTACCAAAAGGTGTCTGCACGGGATAAGGTGCTGTCCCTCTTCTACCCACACCAATGGTATAAACGCGGATATTGTACTCCAGGGCTGCATCAACAGCAGTCATGGGATCGATAAAACCTGAATTATTCACACCATCCGTTAACAAGATCACCACTTTGCTTTGGGTTTCACTTTCTTTCAGACGGGTGATGGCTGTAGCCAGGCCCATACCTATTGCTGTACCATCTTCTATGAGCCCGTTTTTAATTTCACCCAGCATTTTATCGACAACCTTGTGATCAATGGTCAATGGACATTGGGTAAAGCTTTCTCCAGCAAACACCACTAGACCGATACGGTCATTGGGGCGGTTTTCCAGAAACTGGGCAGCCTTGGCTTTGGCTGCCTCCAGACGATCAGGCTGGAAGTCCCTAGCCAGCATACTCCCGGAAACGTCCAATGCAACCACAATATCAATACCCTGTGTATTGACCTCCTCTTCATTGAATGCTGTCTGAGGTCTCGCCAATGCAACGATGAGAAATATTGTAGCGAGACTCCGGAGGATAAAGAGATATTTCTTGATTAAACCTCTTACAGGCCTTTTGTGCGATTTGACCCCCTCCAATACAGGTAATGTCAGCGTAGGATACATTTGTCGATATCTCCAAAAATGCCATACGATAAATAGTATAGGCAGTATGAGTAACCAAAATGCATTAGGAGTCGCAAACTCAATATTTTTGAGAAAATCAATCATGTTTTTGTAGTTTGAGTGGGCTGAGGAATGGCTTCAGCCATATCTTCAGCTATGATGATCTCCCGGGTCATTTGCACAAAGTTTCTGGATACATCCAGACTTTTACGGTTCTCTTCAGGTCCTGGTCTAGACTTGGCAAATTTAGTCAAGTCTGCTCTTTGTAGCAGATCCTGAAGCTGAGCCATCTGCTCAGCAGTAATATCTTTCCTTTTGAGATCCCTGATGATTTCTTCTGTAGTAGATTCCCGTGCCGGTATATTGTATCTACCTTCCAGATATTCTCTTATAATTTCAGTAAGTTCAACATAGTATTCTTTCACACGTCCTTCCTGCCACAATTTTTTATGTTCCAGTAAATCTAGTTTCTCCAGGGCAACCTCATGAGGAGGTATTTCAGGCTCTTTTTTGATCAGTATAGCAGGCTTCCGTTTTTTCCTCAGATCATTCCAATATATCACGCCTCCAATGATGGCCAGAATAATGACCGCGATTAAGATCCAAGGGAAAATCTCCCTAAAGGTAATGGGAACGGGTTGAATCGTTTTGATGGCCTTGATGGCCTGAGAAGTATCAACCGGAACGGTATGTACAAATACATCCAGAGGATTTGTTGTCTTAGATAATGTATCATTGCTGTAGGTGGAAGTATAGTAGAAATTCAGAGGGGGTATCTGATAGGCCCCTGAATCAAAAGCAGTAAGATATAATGTTTGCATTTGGGTGATGTTTCCACCTCCTGTTAAGCTATCTAGTTCTGTCCGGGAAACGATTTCCATTCTCCCGAGTGTGTCCAGCCATGAGGGCCAGAATACCCGTATATCATCTGGATAAGAGACTTCTACATTCAGCGGGAGTTGATCTCCGATCAGCATATCCGTAGTATCGATACTAGCCCGTACGGTGATATCCTGGGAAAAGATATCGTGATACGAGCATATATTGACCAGTAAAAGCAGGAGCAGGGTATACGAGAATCTTCCCTGGCAGAAATCGGACATGAAATTGCGGGAAAGATACCATGTATGTACAGAGCTACTGCTTTTTATCGATCCAGATATTATATGACTCATGTAACTGATACAATATTCAGTGTTGAAGTTAAAAAAGCACTAACCGATTACAGATAAAGATGCGCGAGAAGTATGTATTGTATGTTCAACGACACAAATTTAGTATTATAACACGTTTTTTACGAATGAATTTATCTTTCGTTATGCCCGTTTCTCCCGCATATTGAACAAATTGAGTAAAGCGGCGATGTATGAGTCCTTGATATTGATACTAACCAAGTCTGCACCACTTCTTAGGAAGCGGGACCGTGTTTTCTCAAAATTTTCCTTATACCACTTTCCATAACTGATCCGGGTAGCTTTGCTGGCAGTATCCAACCAGGCCATTTCACCCGTTTCAGCATCTTTCACACGTACCAGCCCCATATTGGGTAATTCTTTTTCCCTATCGTCATACAAATGTATCCCCACAACATCGTGCCTTCTGCGTGCGATACTCAGTGCTTCCTTGTATTCAGGTCCATTATTGAGAAAGTCTGAGATAATGAAAACGATACTACGTTTTTTCAAGAAATTGGTCATGTGGCGAAGTACATCAGCTAGATCCGTACTGCTTCCCTCGGGATGTATATCTATCAACTCTCTGATAATACGCAGAATATGATTTCTTCCTTTTTTGGGGGGGATAAACTTTTCAACCCGGTCTGTAAAAAAGATCACTCCAACTTTATCATTGTTATTAATAGCCGAAAAAGACAAGACAGCAGCAATTTCCGTAATAATATCTTGCTTGAGCTGTGCGATCTGGTCTCTGTTTTTCTGAGTACCAAACAGGGTAGAAGGACTCACGTCAATGATTAGCATCACCGTCAGTTCACGTTCTTCCTCAAATACCTTCACGTGAGTTTCATGGGTCCGGGCCGTTACATTCCAGTCAATATTGCGAACATCGTCTCCATATTGATAAGCTCTTACCTCACTGAAAGACATTCCCCTCCCCTTAAAGGCACTATGATAGCCTCCAGAAAAGATCTGATCCGAGAGGCCACGGGTCTTAATCTCAATTTTTCGAACCTTTTTGAGCAGTTCTGTTGTTCTATCCATGTGTGATGTCTGGAGCCGGAAAGTTACAAAGACTCTTAATAAAGAAAAAGGACTAATTTTGCATCAAAATCTGATTTATGAATCATCTGTATATATCTGATCTTGACGGCACACTTCTCAGAAGTGATGTTAGTATTTCTGACTGGTCGCGAGATCAGTTATACCGCCTTTTGTCCGAGCAGTTTCCCTTTACCATCGCCACAGCCAGATCTGTGGGTTCAGTGCAAGAAATCCTCAAGGGTATTCCCTTTCATCTTCCTATTGTAGGAGGCAATGGTGCTTACGTATCGGATTTCCACTCTGGGGATCACATCCGGATCAATCATCTTGATCTCATGCTTATCGATCCATTATTGGGAATGATACGCAATCAAGGGCATCTTCCCTTTATTAGCACCTTTGATGGATACAAAGACGCCCTATACTACGAGCGTGTCTCGAATCAAGGAGGTGAATGGTTTATCACAGACCGGATCAAGGCTCGCGATAAGCGGTTGAGACATACGCCACATCTCAAGAACTGTTTTAGAGAGTCTGTCATTAGCTTTACTGTGGTAGACCGGGAGGAAGCACTGATGGAACTCAAGTATATGCTACATGATGCCTTTCCCCAAATGCTGGAGATTCATATTTACGATAATTACCACACTCCAGAATGGTTCTGGATGAGTATTCATGACCGACAAGCAACCAAAGCGAATGGCATCCTTTCCATTGCCGAAGAACTGGGATTTAAGCGAGAAGATATTACCGTATTTGGAGATAATACCAATGATGTCAGCATGTTTCAGGTTGCGGGTAGATCTGTAGCAGTAGAAAATGCCAAAGATGAAGTCAAGGCATTTGCGACACATACCATCGGACATCATGAATCAGACAGTGTTATCCGCTTTATCATAGCAGAAATCGAGACCCTGACCATCTGAAGTAATTAACAATTAGCGTAACAAGAGAAATAATCCTGCAGCGAGGAGTCCTCCTATAGTTGGTCCGATTATCGGCACCCAGCTATATCTCCAATCGCTTGAGCCTTTGCCATGAATAGGGAAAAGCGCATGTACCAGACGGGGCGATAGATCCCTGGCGGGATTAATGGCATATCCTGTAGTACCTCCGAGGCTCAGGCCGATTCCAAAGACCAGTAAACTAACGGGTAACGCATCCAGGGCTCCCAGACCACCGGGTTCACCGTTTGGCCCGGCAATGCTGGGCTTAGAAAGATACAATACTCCCAGTACCAGGATAAAAGTTGCGATAATCTCCGCAGCAAGGTTCAACAAAGGATTTCTGATCGCAGGAACAGTAGCAAAAACACTAAGCTTTACGTCTTGGTCATCAGTCGCTTTGAAGTGATCTTTGTAGTGGATCCAAACCCCAAAAGCACCCGTAAATGCGCCTGAAAACTGAGCAATCAGATAACTCGGTACATCTGCCCAGGGAAATTTACCAGTAACAGCAAGCCCCAGCGTTACGGCAGGATTAATATGCGCACCACTGAACTGCCCCACAACAACAACTGCAACAAACACAGCAATTCCCCAACCAAATGTTACAACAATCCATCCCGCATTTTGACCCTTCGTTTGATTTAAGATAGCATTGGCTACAACACCATCTCCCAGTAGTAATAAGATAGCAGTTCCAATAAATTCAGCCAAAATAGGATTCATACATCAGATCAATTTGTGGTAGTATTAAACAGGAGTATTACTTTTCATTTAATTACTTCTCCTTTATCATCAACAGATCCTCATAGAAAGGATTTTATCCTCTCTACCTTAGCAGCAATGGACATATCGTACAACGTATCGTTTTTCAACAGATATTCATACAGCTTCAGCGCTCTGTAATAGGCAATCCGCGCCTTGATCATATTATTTTTCATCCCATGCAGTTCACCCTCATAATACAGCAGTTCAGCTGCTATTTTCAACTCTTCCAAAGACAATCTATTTTGGTTTGTCAACATCGTATAATATTGGTCTACAGGGTTTTCTCTCAGCATCATGAAAGTAGCGTCTAGCATATTATCCCATACATACTCCACATACTTCAACCCATCATCTGGCTTATCAGCCTGCTTAAATCCCATCAATATAGCTAAAACCTCTCCAAGCTGCTCGATCTGCTTCAGGATAAAATCTCGCTGTTCCATATATAATGTTCAGTAATTTTGAGTCTAAATGCAAATGGGAAGCGCAGTATCTACCATTTTTCTCTTATCTTATGTTTTGAGTACGTGGTCTCACTCTATGCCGAAATAAGCTATTATACTGTCTATCACCATTATCGAAAACGGAGTAAAGATGGCTCTTGGCAACGAGTATGGACAAAGTTTTCGGCTCAATTTAAATTGCTACTGGACTTTTCTACTGCTCAACTTGATGCTACCCACAGTCTAGCTAAAAAGGGAGGAGAATCTGTTGAGTATCAAGGTCGTAAGAAAGCTTAAAACAGTGATATTTTATGCATGATCGATAGAAATGGGCTTGTGGTAGCTTGGGCTAAATCCATAGCAGGTAATCATAACGATCTTTACCAGATTGAAAAACAACTCCATACGATGTGGGCCCGGTCAAGAGAATCTTCTATCCCCATTGAGGGATTATTTTTACATGCTGATGCATAATACGACGCAGAGATCTTACGGAAAATCCTTGAAAAAGAGGAGATTAAACTAAATGTCGCTCATAATAAACGAAATGGCTCAAAAATAGCTTCAAAAGTGTTTTTTGATGAAAAAATGTATCAAGAGCGATTGGTTATTGAGAGAGCAAATGCCTGGATGGATAGCTCTAGAACGTTACTGATTAGACAAGATACTTCTATTGAGAGTCGGTGGGCTTGGCATTTTGTCGCGGCCACTGTTGGGATGATCAAGCATAAAATTCAGCATAAGAAAGACTTTCAATGACTTCTATCACCTATTAAAATGACATATACCATTAATTTTTTTTACGCTATTTTTACGCTATAACAAAAAGAATCTTTCAATCATTCCTTACCCTTGTAGCCTTCACTTTGATTTTCTTTAGTGCTTGTGAGCAGGAAGAAAGCCTAAATGTTACCACGTGTGTATCAAATTATGTAGAAAGTGCTGTTGTCTACATAAAAGAACAGGCTGGTAGTGCTATGCTTTCTGAGTAGTTTTGGCCTTTCTTTTCTTAATTTCCATGAGATTGCGCTGATAACGACCCTGAACTATATCCACAATTACCAGGATCACTAGGATAAAGTAAAATGTAGTCTTGTTGAGTGGGGTAATTTCATTTCCAAATAGCTTCAAATGGGCCAGATGCCCTCCTTCTGACAGCAGCATCACCCCGACAAGAAATAGAATAAAAAGTCCCAGCACCTCATACATCCGGTTGTTGCTCAGGAAGGTCGTGACGCGATCTGAAAGCCAGATCATGGCAAGACCTCCAATCACGATGGCTGCTGCCATAACCCAGAATACTTCTGTCAGTGCCATGGCACTCAGGATAGAATCGAACGAAAAGACCAGATTCATGATGACGATCATGGTGATGATACTGGCAATAGACTTTTCATCACTTGCTTTTTTCTCTTCTTTTTCTTCCAGCGATATCATATGCCATATTTCTTTGGTAGCTGTGTACATAATGAAAATACCTCCTAGTAAAACAATCAGACTATGGATGCTAAATTCTCCCGTGGCAATACTGGGATAGTTAAGTCCCCAGATAGGGTCCTGGAAATATTTGATGACATTCACCAGAATGAACAGTAGAGCTATACGCAGAAAGATAGCCAGCCCGATCCCCAACTGCCTGACAAAAGCTTGCTTCTCTTTAGGTGCGGCCCGGGATTCAAGGGAGATATACAGCAAATTGTCTAAGCCCAGGACAAGTTGTAGCATGACAAGCATACCCAGAGTAATGAAATTTTCTACAGTTAATGTGCTCATGATATGAGATTATGATAACCTGCCATTTGAAAAACAATAATAGCCAAAAATCGCCGAATGCGCTATTCCAAGACAGATAAAATACCTATTTCCTGAGTAACTCATGCTGCTTCAAACGGATTCACAAAAGTGGATGTTCAACCTGCCGACAGTTCCACTACTCGGTGTTGGATCAACATTTCTGTCAGATCATTGGCCCATTGTTCCAGGTCAATACCTAGCTGATCCTTATTGGTCTTTAGCACCTGAGCTACCATTTGTTTGGGTAGGTGGGATTTTCCATGATAAGCTCCCAGGATAGCACCGGTAACTGCCCCTACTGTATCATTATCCCGTCCGTAGTTAATCACAAATTCCAGAGACTTCCGGAAATCAAAATCTCCAAAAATCAATGCTGCAAGGTTGATCATGTGGATTTCTCCAGCATGAAAGGGCATATCCTGATTTCTGTTATCGAGAAGTTCATACATACGCTGAAGCTGGGTAATATATAAGGTATCACGTCCTTTATAGGGAAGCTTCAGATTATCCATATCTACATCATCCCTTGTCATTTCCCTGGCTTCATGCACCATATACAGTACATCCCGGTAAAACCTGTATGAAGATCTACCTACCAGACGGCTGTGAAAGTACTTTTCAGGATCTGTCTCCTTCAATACATTGAGAATACTTTCTGGCGTAGCTTCAGGATCTATAGCACTTGCAACCATTGCAGCAGTGATGGCACTGATGTCTCTGGCATATCCCAGATCAAAGATCGAGAGACTATAAGCAGCACGATATGCCCTTTCACTATTACCAGGATAGACCATCCCGATCATGGGTGTGTATAGCAGGCCTGCACAGACCATTTCACCCCCGTAAAACCTGCTCAAGGCATTGGAATATCCTTCTATATCCTTACGGGCAAAAGGTCTGGCCACAACAGCCCACTCCTGTAGCCATGCCATTCTTCTAATCTTATCTTCGAAAGGCTCGGGATCATAACTATCTGTTGATTTAAGGGCTGCAATTTCAGACTCGTAGCGATTTTCAAGATACCGTGCAAATGCATATGGATCAGGGCCTCTACTAGCATACATCCTACTTCCCTCTTTGCTCATGAAATCACTCAAGAGAATTTTCCATCTCGTATCGTCTGTAGTTCCTCCGGCCGGTAGATTAAAGCCCCATGTACCTTCGGGAGATGGCTCCCGTATCATATTGTCTAGACTATCTACAAAGCCGTACTCAACCTTGATATTATATCGGTTCCACATCTCAGTCGGAGCTCCCATGGCATCACCTATTGCTGAACCTACCAGCATCCCCAGCATTTTGTCATAGAGTTGTGCGCGTGAGATCTGTAAAAATGCCGTTTCCGGCAACTCGTTAGAATCCTGCTTAGTATTCATATCAGCATGATCTGTATCCTGCTTAGGTTGGCAGGCTGGAAGTAACACCAGGAGTATACAGCATACTCCCAAGCATAGCCTTAAGGTATTATACATAGATTTATACATCGATTTTAGTCCAATTCTGCTATTTTCCCAGATTTTACCCAATGGCTGGCTAATGCCAGTAATGCTTCTTTCTGGCTCAGATCCATATCCAGTGGCAGTTGTGCCAAACCTATCAGCCTTCTCAGTATTTCAGTACCTGCAAAGCCTGCAAGCATTTCCATATCGAATCCGCTAGGTTGATGATACTTTCGCCAAACCTTCGTCAATGTCTCTGTATTTTGCTGAGACAGGTATAAATGTGCAATCATTACTCCCATCTCAAATTCAGCTTTTCCTATAAAGCCAAATTCCGGATCTATGATCCGTACTCCATCTGGCACCTTGAGCCAACTCCCAGGGTAATAATCCCCTTGAAGGAGCGTTTCTCCATGCGAAAGGTATATCTGCCCCAAGGCGCAGATGAGATCATTCAGTTCACGATCTCTTCTGTAAATCCGTGAAACCTCTGCTAGTCCAGGCTGAATATCATCCAGATTGAAGCCATGATCCTCCCGGTATGGATAGACAAAAATGTGTTCATGATTGAGTTCTCTCATACCTATGTTAGCTGGAAAGTGATCTACAATGTCTGAGGTGTCCCAATTGTGCAGCGTATTGATAAAATGCATCAAAGCATCAATTTCTGTATTATTGAGTGCCTGATCTTTCTGATAGAGATAGGTGAAATCGGCACCTTCTCCCAGATCTTCGATTGCCAGGACAAAGTTATCTCCATCATAGCCCAGGCAATGAGGTGTCATATGTTCGATCCCTTTTATCTTTTGGACAATCTGAAAAAAATGGGCTTCAACAGCTACCCTGTCTACAGGAGCCTCAATATGAGGATATTTTTCTACCCATGGCCTTGCTTGCTTCAGGATCAAGCTTCTTTCCTGAGTCTTGACGCGTATCACGTAGTTCATATTTCCTTCCCCTGGTTTTTCCGTACGCCTGATGTTTTCGTTTTCTTCAATCCAGCCATGTGATCTCAAAAACGTTTCAAGTGAGTTCCAGTCGGAGGAATCCAGAAAAAATCTTCCTGGATATTTTGCTTCAAATTTTGATTTAAGTTCCATCATATAAAATAATTCACGCCAAATACATCATACTATCAATCTCCCGACAATCCAGCAACAAAGTAATCCTTTACATGTCCACAGAACAGTCCTGATCCAATTGGAACTTACCAATTTCCTGATAGATTCCCAATCCATCCCTCCGATAAGGGTACTATGAAGCGGTACCTGAATAAAGAAGGTCGAAGCCCACACTCCTATTGTCAGCAGAACCAGGACAATGGCTTCGTAGGGTTGAATAAAATGAGGTCTGTAAAGCATCAATAAAGATGTACTTGCTAGTTCCAACAGCATAATTGGTGCTACAACCCAACCCGTACGCATCGTGTGCTGCGATTCATAAGTGGTAAAGTTACTTAAACCCACTTTACCAAATAAGGGATAATGCACTACCTGCACAAACCATATCAGCCCTGTCATATATAAGGTGGTAAAAATGACTGTGAGGAACGTATATTTTGCTATCATAGCTTTATAACAAAAGGGTGAATAAAAAAGTTGCTTTGCAAAGTATGTCATGCCTATATACGAAAAATCTACTGAGTCCAGCCCATTGCACACGGTAAAAACGACCGAGGGCCATAGCCTGTTTGATTTATCGCAGAATCAGAAGATCTATGTAGTCTTTGTCAGACATTTTGGTTGCACTTTCTGTAGGGAAGTACTTTCGGATCTGTCAAAGATCCAACAATCGATCGCTGACCGTTCGATGCAGCTGGTGATCGTACATATGTCGAACGAAGCATATGGAGAGAAGATGCTTGAGAAGTATGGTCTTCATACAGCGATACAAATCAGTGATCCCCATCAACGTCTGTATAGATATTTTGGTCTCCAAAGGGGTAGTTTCAAGCAATTATTTGGGATGCATATGTGGATTAAGGGCTTTTATGCTGGTGTACTGAAGGGGCACTGGGTAGGAAGGCTCAGAGGTGATGGGTTTCAGATGCCTGGATACTTTATCCTAGATCATGGCAGAATCATAGAGCAATACATTCCCAAAGATGCAGCAGATCATCCTGACCACCTTGCACTGGCTCACTGCGCGCTAGATTAAGCCTATAATTGATAACAATTTGTATATTGATTAGTCTTATGGATAAAACTGTAATATGAACAAAACAAAACTTACAACGGAAGAGATACACACCTCACTTAGAGACCTGAGTGGCTGGGAGCTTGAAGATGGAAAACTGCACAAGATTTTCAAGTTCAAGGATTTTGTAGAAGCCTGGAGTTTTATGAGTGCCTGTGCTATACATGCGGAGAAAATGGATCACCATCCAGAGTGGAGCAATGTGTACAATCAAGTAAAGGTAGGCCTGACTACACACGATGCAGGAGGGATTACACATCTCGATATAGAGCTCGCCAAAAAGATGAATCATCAGGCTATGTAACCTGATGATTTATTTTTTTGTCATCAAAGTCGCTTTACCAACTGCCACTAGATCCACCTCCTCCGAAAGAACCCCCGCTAAAGCCCCCAAAAGAGCTTCCACCGCCAAACCCACCACCGCTCCAGCTTCCTCCTCCCCAAGAGCTACTTCCCCCACCTACTGTTCCTCCCCACCAATAAGGTCCACTACCATAGTAGCCTCTGCCCCGGCCACCACGTCCTCCGCCGCCACCTCCTGTGCGATTGAAAAAAAGCACAAGGAAAAACAGGATCATGATCAATAAGAATACAGGAAAATCACCTCCATCATCCCGACTATCATTATCAGTCTGTGTATAGTATTGTTGCCGGGCGGCATCGGAATACTCTCCAGCGGCAAGTTTATGCAGTGATGTCACCCCTTCCAGAAGTCCCTGGAAGTAATCTCCATTCCTGAAGTAGGGTATTATATCCTTTTGTATGACATTGTATGATGCCAGATCAGGTACTGCACCTTCTAATCCATAACCCACTTCAATTCTCACCTGTCTCGAATCAGGATATAATGCTACCAGAATTCCATTGTCATTTTCAGCTCCACCAATTCCCCATTTCTCTGCTAGGTTGTAGGTGTAATCTTCAATTACCTCTCCCTGCGGCAGATCCAGAATAGCTACAGCTATTTCGTTAGAAGTAGTTTCAGCCCGCTTGGTCAGAAAGGATTCCAGCGATTGTTGCTGTTGCACTGTGAGGAGATTTTTATAGTCATTGACAAACCCCCTGTATTCAGGAAACTCCTGTGCGAGAACACTCAATGTGTGCAAACATACATAGGAGAACAACAGCAAGGATTTGATCAGTCTTCGTTGGTTCATATAAAATATAACTTGCTATCCATAAGAAATATCATCAGACAGTTCATTCTGGTCTGATTCTTTACGAGGAAAAAAGGTTTGCAGTTTTTCTCCAGCCTGATGAACCCCCTTAAGCACCCCCGAGAGAAAATTTCCATTGCGGAAATCATCCTGCATTTCTTTCACAACTTGATCCCAGAAGTCTTCGGGGACAGCCTCATCAATACCAGCATCGGCTATCAATGAAAACTTGTGATCCTTTACAGCCAGGTAGATCAATACGCCATTTCTTTCTGCGGTTTCTCCCATCTCTAATTCATGAAAAACCTGCCAAGCTCTACTGAGAGCATCTCCATGTTTGCAGTGATCTTCCAGATGTAAACGTATTTCTCCAGAGGTTTTGTTTTCTGAATTTCGTATGGCCTCTATGATCTGTTTTTCTTCTTTTTTTGAAAAGAATCTTCCAGCAGGTTTATCAAACCAACCCATATGATGTACTTTGTAATCTACTCGTAATCCAATTGAGCCGTAGCATTAATTAAAATCTACTTGTGGTGCATTTTCTATCCCTTCTGACCCTTCAAAATAAGCGACAGGTTCAAATCCGAAGAAGTTGGCAAAAATATTGGCCGGAAATTGCTTAATGTAAGTATTGTAGTCTCTGGCCACTTCGTTAAATTTTTGCCTTTCACGGGCTATGCGATTTTCCGTACCCTCCAGTTGAACCATCAGATTATTAAACTGCTCATTGGCTTTGAGGTCTGGATATCGCTCCACCACAACCATTAAGCGGGAAAGCATCTGCCCGAGTTGTCCCTGGGCATTGGCATATTGCTGCATCAGTTGTGGATTTTGCAGGATATTCTCACTCATGGTTATCTGTCCTACCTTTGACCTTGCTTCAGTAACCTGGGTAAGTGTCTCTTGTTCAAAGTCTTTATACCCCCTTACAGTCTCTACGAGATTGGGGATGAGATCTGCACGGCGCTGATACATATTCCTTACCTGACCCCATTGAGACTCTACCTGTTCCTCAAGTGTTACCATCTTGTTCTGACGGCCTTTGGCAGTAAAAAACAGATATATTCCACTGATCACGACAATCAGTATAAATACTGTAAATAATCTTTTCATAAAAACTAGTACGTTATAAATGTGAGGTAAAGATAAAAAAAATACCCTACAATTGATTTTATCACTTGTTACTATTCATGGAATAAAATTGACCATCCATATCTTGAGTATGAAAAACATTACATTCAACTAATAAATTGCAGAATAGGACGTTTCTAGTAAAAAATTAAGCAAAGCGGGGATCATGTAAATTATGGGAAAGACTACATCGCTGATACATACCTATCCCGAACAGTGGAAAAACGAAAACCCTGGAAAAATTGCTCTGATTCATAATGATAGTGGAAGACAACTCATGTACCACCAGTTTGCTAAGATGGTAAATGACGTGGCTTCCAGGTTGTTGGATATAGGTATCGAACCCGGAGACAGGATAGCTGTGTTACTACCCCCTTGTATAGAAGGGGTAGTATTGCTATATGCCAGTGCCAAGGTCGGTGCTATATACGTACCCTTCAACTTACAGTTACCCAAACGGGAATTCATCAGAAGGATACAGTTCATTCATCCCAAGGCATTCTTTTTTGTCGGGACCACACAGAAAGGGGATTGTAGTATTGTAGGGCGGACTGTCAGACATATGTGTCCATTGATTTCTCATTTTATTCAGATCGATCTCGAAAAAAATGGGAAAAATCACCTTATCCATGGGATTTCATCCTGGGAAAACTTTGTTCGTACTTCTTCCTCTTTCAGGGTAACCTCCTCTTTGGGGTACTCCAGCAGAATGCGAAAACTGAAAAAATCTATCCATGCATGGAGTCCTCTGGTAATGTTTTTCGACGGGATACACAAAAGACCTGTACTGCTTTGTCATGAAAATATCATGGTACAAGCTGTGCTCATGCATCAGCAAGCCAACATCAACCAACAAACCAAGATATTGGTCAATCAGCTATTTTCGGAAATGAGCAACCTGATACACAGTATCTGTGCAACCATTGCCGCAGGGGGAACGGTCATTCTCTCTGAGGCATTTGACCCCATACGCACGCATCAGATTATTGAAAATTATTGCATTACGCATCTCAATCAAAGTGTTAGAGATTATGAGTCGATTTGGGATGAAACCCCGCCACATACTTGTCGTCATCCTTCTCTCGTATTTGCCATATACCAGGCAGGGGGAGGTGAGAAAATGTTTCAGGAGCATTTCCTGGGCAAGATGAGATCTTTTGCACCAGGTTTTGGCACAGGTCTACATCTCCCAGAAGCAGGAGGCTACATCAGTTTTAATCGTATGGGGATATCCCAACACAATATCCCAAGTGAACTCACCATTTACCCGAGCATCGTACCCATCAGCGTGCGCGAACCTGTAAAAGTAGATCAGACGGCTGGAGATGAGTTGCCGAAAGACCATCCAGGAGACATTTATATACACCCGCCAGCGGTTTTTCTGGGCTACTTTAAAAGTCCCAAACCAACCAGTCAGTTACTCACACGCGAAGGACTGTTGGCCACTAGAATTAAAGGAAGCGTTTCCTATTCGGGGACCCAACTGGTATTACCTGATCTGGGAAATAACAAAGAGCAAACTTCTCACAAGGTAGCGCATTCTCCATTAATTATTTAATTTGTACCTTTGGAGTTACTTAACCGTAACTTGATCTAATGGGTATAGATGTTATCAATCTCCAGAAATCATTTGGAGATAACCACGTATTGACAGGAATAGATTTCAGAATCGAAAAGGGCAAGATCAACATGATCATCGGCGCCAGCGGTAGTGGCAAGAGTGTGATGCTGAAATGTATAGTAGGATTGATCACACCAGATGAAGGTGAAATACTGTATGATGGCTTGGATTTCCACGGAGCCCCGCGTTTAGAAAAGAAAAAAATACGACAAAGTATCGGAATGCTGTTTCAGGGGTCTGCACTATTTGACTCTATGACTGCTGAGGCAAATATTTCCTTTCCCTTGAAAATGTTTACTTCACAAAGTGCTTCCGAGATCCACGAAAGGGTCAATTTCTGTCTGGAAAGGGTAAATCTACCAGGTGTCAATAAGCTCTATCCCTCAGAACTATCGGGAGGGATGCAAAAACGGGTAGGAATAGCACGTGCCATTGCCCTGAATCCAAAATATCTTTTTGTTGATGAACCTAACTCCGGCCTGGATCCCCCGACAGCTTCAGTGATCGATAAGCTAATAGAAGAGCTTACTCACGAATACCAAATGACTACCGTTGTAGTCAGTCATGATCTCAACAGTATCATGAATGTGGGCGATAAGATTATGTTTCTGTATAAAGGACATAAAGAATGGGAAGGCTCAAAAAGGGAAATTCTGGATACCGACAGTGAAGCCATGCGAAATTTTGTATTCGTTTCTGATCTCATCAAGAAATGAGCCCTAATATTCGACCAATTGTTTCTGTATATTCCAGGAATATATTACTTTAGCATTTATTATTGCTTCAAGCGTATCTTCAAAAACATTCATAGTGTGCATCTTCTCTGTGAACCTTCCGTAGCGTATGGATCCCAAGGAAAACATTAAGCAACTGAGTGATGAACTCCGGCAGCATAACTACAACTATTACGTGCTGGCATCTCCTACGATCTCTGATTATGAATTTGATCAGAAGTTGAAGGATTTGGAGAAACTTGAAGCTGAATATCCCGAATACCGGCAGCCAGACTCTCCTACTCAACGAATAGGTGGAGAAATCACGAAGTCATTCCCGACTTTCAGGCATGAAATTCCCATGCTAAGCCTAGGTAACAGCTATTCACAAAGCGAGATTGCAGAGTTTGACAAACAAGTATCCAAACTGACGGAAGGTCAGCCCTACAGCTATTTGCTGGAGCATAAATTCGATGGAGTTTCTCTCAGTCTACATTATGACCGGGGAATCCTCCGCCACGGAGTCACACGCGGAGATGGATACAGCGGTGATGATATCACAAATAATGTAAAAACCATCTATTCCATCCCATTAAAACTAAGAGGAAATGGATATCCGGAAAAGCTGGAAGTTAGAGGCGAAGTGGTCATGTATAGAGCGGATTTTATCAAATTAAATGAGAACCGAGAAAAAGAAGAGCTTCCACCGCTTATGAATCCCAGAAATACTACCGCAGGAACATTAAAACTCCAGGACTCAAGAGAAGTAGCCAAACGTCCATTACACTACTTTGCGTATTTTCTGGCTCTGGATCCATTGATTGTGCAAACTGATGCAGAGCAGATGGACTTATTGCAGGAATGGGGATTTTCCATTGGTGGCATGCATCAGATTTGTGATAATCTCGATGAAATATTCTCATATTTAGCTCAATGGGAAAACAAAAGACACAATTTGGACTATGACATAGATGGGATTGTAATCAAAGTCAATGAACTCTCTTTAAGGGAGGAGTTGGGGAGTACATCGAAGTCTCCTCGCTGGGCTATTGCCTACAAGTACAAGGCTGAGGAATCTATCACGAATGTCAAATCTGTAGACTTTCAGGTTGGGAGAACGGGTAAAATAACTCCTGTAGCCAATCTTACACCCGTGGTATTGGCCGGAACAACCGTAAAAAGAGCTTCTGTACACAATGCAGATGAAATCGAACGCCTAGGGTTGCACCTGGGAGATACGGTTACTATCGAAAAGGGTGGAGATATCATTCCTAAGATTACAAGTGTAATTAAAAATAAACGAGAGGAAGGTTCTCAACCTGTAGAATTTCCTACTCATTGCCCTGAATGTGGAACCCAGCTCTATCGCCCTGAGGAAGAAGTTAATCATTTCTGTCCCAACATCAATGGCTGTCCTCCTCAGATCAAGGGCAGGATCAAACACTTTGCCAGCAGGAAAGCCATGGACATAGATGGCCTGGGGAATGAGATCGTCAATCAACTGGTGGAAGAAGGTCTGATACAGACCTATGCAGATTTATATAATCTTACTTATGATCAGCTTATAGAATTGGAAAGATTTGCAGACCTTTCTGCCAGAAATCTATTAAAGGGCATTGAAAAAAGTAAGGAGCAACCTTTTGAACGGGTATTGTTTGGTCTGGGGATCAGATATGTGGGAGAAACGGTTGCGCGAAAATTGAGCAGACATGTGAAAAGTATAGACAAGTTGACGGATGCCGACGAGGAATCCCTTGCTGAAATTCCGGATATCGGTAGCAGGATTGCTGAAAGTATTGTAAATTTTTTCAAAAAACAGGAAAACATAGATCTTGTAAAACAATTGAAGCAGGCTGGATTAAAGTTGGAAATTGAGGAAAAAGATGGAATAGATCAGGAAGACCAGAAATTATCTGGAAAGAGTTTTGTAATTTCTGGTGTATTTGAAATAATGAGCAGGGATGAACTCAAAAAGATAATAACCCAACATGGAGGACAAGTCAAAGGGTCACTTTCAGGTAAAACAACCTATTTATTAACAGGAGATAATGCCGGGCCTTCAAAACTGGAAAAAGCTGAAAAACTAGGCGTGGAGATTATCTCAGAAGCTGCATTTCTGAAATTACTGGAATGAAATGGATTGATCAAATAAGAGCTAAACTATCGAGAAAGCGCTACATGAAGATAGAGTCTGTGAATGGAAAATACGAGCGGGACTTTCTCAATCTGTCAGGTGCTGTGAAGGTTGGCCTGATCGTCAACCTCACGAAAATCTCGGAGGTCAATTTGCAGCAGATACAGCATTTTCTGGACATGCTTTTTACACAAAAGAAGGAACTACTGGTGATAGAATTAAATTTCCAGAAGAAAAGCGAGCCGGTACTTCAGGGTAACTACGATCATATCTTTATCAATCCCCTAGACCTCAACTGGTTAAGATTTCCCAGCGATGAAATTGTCGACCAGTTGCAGGAGCTATCCATAGATGTCCTATTAAATCTTGATCAAAGTGATCAGATCACGTCAAAATATCTTTGTAGTGTCATGAATGCCAGAACCAGAGTAGGTATTCACGAAGAAGGATTTGAAGATTGCTATGAAGTGATGATAGCTCATCAACCCGTAGATCAGGTAAAATATCTGATTCAAACCTTTGAGGGTTATTTGAGTATGACCCGTAAATAAAGACGATCATGAGTAATTTTTCTGGAACGGGAGTGGCCGTTATCACCCCCTTCAATCGCAAGGGCGATATCGATATAGATGCACTTAGAAAGATTATCAAGCACCTGATTAAGGGCAATATAGATTATCTTATCGCATTGGGGACTACAGCGGAGACTCCGGTATTATCTTCTGAAGAGAAAAAACAGATTCTGGATATATTTTTTCAGGAGGCTGAACATAAGGTGCCCATTGTGGTAGGTGCAGGAGGTAGTCATACTAAAGCGATCTGCAAAGAAGTGGAAATCTACACACGTTTGTACAGACCTTCCGGATTTCTGTCTGTATGTCCCTTTTACAGCAAACCTACCCAGCAGGGAATGTATGAGCACTTCCATGCGATATCTGCTTCTTCTGATCTCCCTATCATTCTCTACAATATTCCTGGAAGGACTGGCATAAACCTGCAACCCGAAACCGTTATTTCCCTAGCAAGCAATCACAGCAATATTGTTGCCATCAAAGAGTGCTCAGGAGATCTTAGTCAGAGCATGTACATAGAGGAGCATAAACCCAGCTTTTTTCAGCTTCTGGGAGGTGATGATCAATTATCTATACCCATGATGAGCATCGGAGCAATTGGCGTAATCTCAGTTCTGGCCAATGCATTCCCTCAATTATATAGCAATATGCTAAATCATGCACTTAAGTCGGATTATACGATTGCCCGCAGGTATTTTTATCAATTATATCCCCTTATGAAGGTATGTTTTGAAGAAGGAAACCCAACTGGGATCAAATCGATCATGCATGAACTAGGATTCTGTTTACCGGATACACGATTGCCAATCGTGTCGGCAAGTGATAAACTAAGGAAAAAAATAGTAAAAGAACTAACATCTGTACAGACAGATGCTAGTTCTAATCAATAATAAGCGAGATACCGTGATGACTGTTAGTCCTCTTGGGCATTTTTCATGTCCTGGACTTCCTTACGTATATCCTGTGCCAGATTTTTAATGTCTTGCATGTGTTTTCTGATACGAGTACCTGCAGCCTTATTATTCTTTTCGTAGAATTTCTGAAAATCTTCAGAGCTTTGCTCGATAATGCTTTTAAGTTGTTCGAATTTTTCCATCTTGATACAAATTACTGGTCGCTAAGATAGATATTATTATCTAATTATTTAAATAAAAGAAATTTTAAAGTGCGTAAGAAGGAAGTTGCACGTTGAGATAATACCCATTTTGTTGCTTTTCTCTAAGTTTCTCAAATGCCTCTAATGTATAATCCACGTCTTCTGCAGAATGCATAGCAGTGGGGATCAGTCTGAGAATGATCCCTCCTCTTTCAATCACTGGATAAATCACCCCTGAAACGAACAGTTGGTGACTCTCTCTCAAATCTCTTATGATAGCAATCGACTCTGCAACAGAACCCCTCAAATAAACGGGAGTAACGGGAGATTTAGTATTACCTATATCAAATCCACGCTCTTTCAAACCATTTTGGAGTCGATTCACAATAAACCAGAGCTTTTCCCTCAACTCAGGTCTGTTTCTCAACATTTCAAGACGTTTGATAGCACCTATGGTCATCGCTAGGCAAAGGGACTTAGCATAGATCTGACTACGCATGTTGTATTTGAGGTAGCGAATGACATACTTATCTGCCGTAACAAACGCACCAAATCCTGCCATGCTTTTGGCGAAGGTACAGAATAGCACGTCGATTTTATCCTGAACCCCAAAATATTCTCCTGTTCCCATACCGGTAGAGCCCATTACACCGAAGCCATGAGCATCGTCCACAAATACTCTGGCATTGTATTTTTCTTTGAGTCTGATGACTTCGTCAAGTTGGCCCAGATCACCTCTCATTCCGAATACACCTTCTGTAATGATCAGAATTCCACCCCCTGACTGTCTCACCAGTCTTTGAGCTTTTTTCAAACGATCTTCCAGTTGTTCCATATCATTATGGGCAAAAACGAATCTTTTAGCCATACTCATACTCATTCCGTCCATAATGCATGCATGAGAAAGCTGATCATAGACAATAATATCCTTACGATCGGTGAGTGCCTGTACGATAGATGCACAGCCCTGATAGCCAAAATTGAGCAAAAAGGCATCTTCTTTTTGCATAAAATCGGCTACTTGTCGTTCGAATTCTTCATGATAATCTGTATTACCTGTAAGCACACGCGATCCCATAGGCGCTGCAAGACCAAATTCTGCGGCTGCCTCAGCATCTACTTTACGTATTTCTGGATGATTGGCCAATCCCAGATAGCTGTTCAGTGACCAGGTGAGAACTTCTTTTCCTCTAAACCTCATCCGGGAACTGATTTCTCCTTCCAACTTGGGGTATGTGAGAAATCCATGTCCTATTTCAGAAAACTGTCCCAAGTCAGTGGACATATTCCGAGTTATTTTGTCGAAGATATCCAAAGTGTTCCTTTTTTTATGTAAAAAAATAAGATCGGTCAATTTACACTTATTTCCCGATTATGAAAAAAATCACTTATTTTTTAAGTTTTCGACAGCTTTTGCCATTTCCATCACCTGCAGTTGTAGGGTAGATTTGTAATTGATAAGCTTTTGAGATAATCCTTGATCATGGATAGCAAGTATCTGCGATGCCAGAATCCCAGCATTGCGAGCACCATTGAGTGCCACAGTAGCTACAGGCACCCCTTTGGGCATCTGGAGGATTGACAAGATAGAATCCCAGCCATCTATGGAATTCGAAGATTTCACGGGTACTCCGATTACGGGCAAATGTGTGCAGGAAGCAACCATACCAGGTAGGTGCGCGGCTCCTCCCGCACCAGCGATGATGACTTTCAATCCACGATCTGATGCTTTTTGCGCATAGTCTATCATACGTTCAGGTGTCCTGTGAGCGGAGACAACAGTCATTTCATGGGCCACCTCCATTTCACCTAAAAAAGCAGAAGCCTCCTGCATGATGGAAAGATCTGATTGACTACCCATGATAATTCCCACCAATGACTGCTCCATATAGCTCTAATATAATGCAAAATATGCAGATTCCCGTAAAGGTTACAAATTGACCACATTAATTTCTCGAAAAATTTCCCATCAATGTAATAAAAACTGCGTATGTAGAGCGGTATGGTGAAACAATCATATTATATTTAGCATATATTAGCTACGATTTGAACGAAATTAATTGATCATGAAAAAATACTTGCTCTTCATCCTGGGGTTCCTTCCGCTTATACTTGTTGCACAGCCCTACCGCGATATGACACAGGCAGATAGCTATGTATTGCTGGGTTCAGAGCGGATGTTGAATCAATCTTATGATGCTGCACTGAGTGCTTTTGATAATGCGATCAAAATGGACCCCAATCACTGGTGTGCTTATCATTTCAGAGGAAGTGTCCTAATGCTGATGAATCAATATGATCAGGCACTTGAAGATCTCAATGAAGCTATACGTCTAAATAGTACAAACCCCGTGCTCTTCTACAAAAGGGGAATGGTATTTGACATACTAGGCGATCAGCGAGAAGCTGCTTTTGACTTTCAGCGAGCTTTGGAGCTCGCACCAGATTATCCAGAAGCAGCGCGTAAACTGGATCAATTGAATCGTTACAACAGTCGGCGTGGAAAACCATTATCAAGGGGTAGTAATCGTCCTGAAACCCGAATGGATGATGATGAATACAGACCTTACAGGACTTCGAGATCCATGGCACTTGCCAGAGAGTATGATATCCCCACCAGAAGGTCAACTTACGATGAGATTTATGAAGACAGGCCTCAAGTAAGACCTGCTGCACGCGACAATAACAGGAGTAACGTTGAGCGCCAAGAAGAGAATTCTCGCTTTGCTGAGAGCAGATACCAGGCAAATTCCCGTGAAAGAAGTTATGATCCCTACTATCGCGAAAGAGATGATTTTTCTACTTACGACAAATTTCGCAGAAGTGAGGAATCAAGAAGTAATTCGTCCCAAGCTTCTCCCAGAAGCTGGCGAGACTATGCTACCAGAGATATCCAAACCCAAGATGATGATGAGATCATGTCTCAGCAGAAAGCTGAAGAAATGGTCGAGACCACCTTCTTTGACGACCCTGAACCTGAGTCACGATCCATGAACTGGGACGAACAAGACGAAAGGGAAAAGACTTCCTCAACAACAATGCCTATTGAAGAAGCTATTAGTTTTGACCCTTATGCTGGTTCTGGTAAAAAGAAGCTTAAAGAGAATCCTTTCATGGGTAATGCCCGAGGAGGAGGAGAAAGAGGGAGTAATACTCTATCCGGTCCTACAGAAAAGGAAACCCATGACTTTTCACGTAGTATTACACTCCAGGGCAATGCTAATACCCCATATATTGATGAGCAACCTTCCACAGAAGACAAGCCTATACCCACCAATATGTCATTCATTGCCAAACAAGCTTCACCCGGAAATAAATCGGTGTATGTAGATCATGTGGAATTGACCCAATCCTATACCCAGATCGATTTCAAGGTTCATGGAGATGATGAAACCATCACAATGCCACCTCCAAGAATCAAATTGCAGGTAGAAGGAAAAGTTTATCACTTGTATTATGGACAAAATACCCAACCCAAGACTTATCAGTTGAGAAAAGGATTTCCTGAAACTTTTTCTATCAAATTTCAGCCAATACCAGCGAATACTGAGTTCATCAAAATACTCTCTGATGGCAGCAAACCCAGTGAAAGGTGGAATTATGTATTTAAACTAATAGAGAAATAATTCACGGGAACTATTATTTAAAGATCGCTGTCGGAAGAGTCTCTGTGTGGTGAGATTTCAGCATGTTGTAGAATAGCCTTACGAGCCAGAAAAATTCCGATGATGAGGGTAAAAATGGCAAATGGGACGTAGAATTCTTTTCCCAGGAATAAAAAATAATCGTAAAGACCATGGAAAAGGACTGCTGTTCCCAGTCCTTTCCATCTTTCCATGAGTTGACTACCTGTTGTCAGAAATTTTGCATTTCCGACGAAGTATCCCATCAGTACGCCAAACATACAGTGTGCAGGTACAGCAGTGAACATCCTGCCGATCCCTGTCTGATAGGGATCGCCATTGCTGTAGACTACGTACATGACATTTTCGATTGCTGCAAATCCCAGTGATACTGCTACGCCATACATGATCCCATCGTAAGGCTCGTCAAACTCTTGATGGGGGTAGTTGTACCATCGCAAAACCAAATATTTCATACCCTCCTCCACTAATGCTACATAAAAAAATGCATATATCAGCGGTGCAGTATACATGTTTATATTCGTATACCTCTGTAATTGCTCACCAATAAGCAACACCGGAAAGGCTGTAAAAACCCCCAAAACAAACGTTATGATTAGATATTTCAGGGGTTCTCTCTCATATTTGTCTTTGAGGTACACATAGGTGAACAGAAATACGACAGGTGCAAGGGCCAAAGCGAGTAGTTCCATGAGGAGGAGTATCGAATGTCTGATTTTTTTACTCTATTTCTCAGGATAATGTTTTAAAAACCCCGGGCAGCATCGTCTCCTCTGGGATCAGCACCACCTTCGAGTTTTCCATCAGGGAGTACCAGGATTGCATCCACTCTTCCGATGAATCCCCTATTGCGGAACTGATGTCCCATTTCAGCCAGAGCGGTAGAGTCGCTTTGGGTAAAGCTTCTGGGTTCAAAGGAGATGACATCAGGTAACCACTGATGGTGAAACCTCGGTGCCTCCACAGCTTCCTGCATTCCCCAATCATATTCTACAACATTCAGGATAGTCTGGAATACTGAAGTGATAATGGTGGAACCTCCTGGCGTACCCACAACCATAAACAGAGAATCATTTTTCTCAAGGATAGTGGGGGTCATAGAACTCAACATTCGTTTACCTGGCTCAATAGCATTTGCTTCTGCACCGATCAGTCCGAACATGTTGGGCACTCCAGGCTTAGCACTAAAATCATCCATTTCATTATTGAGCAAAAACCCCGCATTTCCCACTACAACATGAGAGCCATAACCTCCATTGATAGTCGTCGTCACAGATACAGCATTTCCTTCCTGATCCACAATAGAGTAATGAGTTGTCTCTTCTGACTCAGCCAGCATCCTGGGATTACCAGCAGAGATAGCATCACTGGAGGTCGCCCGGGTAGGATTAAAATCTTTCATTCTACCTGAGAGGTATTGTTTATCCAGTAATCCCTCAATGGGTACCGGATAAAAATCCATATCACCCAGGTACTTGGAACGATCAGCGTATACACGTCTTTCTGCTTCAACCATTAGATGTGTAGCATTTACGGAGTGCCAACCAGCACCCAGCATTTCCGGATACATTTCCACCATGGATAGAAGCTGGTTCAACGCAACACCTCCACTAGAAGGAGGTCCCATACTGATGATCTTATAATCTTTATAAGTGCCTATGACAGGCTCTCTCCAGACAGCATCGTAACCTACAAGGTCCTCCATCGTTATCATTCCACCTCCTCTTTTCATTTCCTCTACAATCAGTTCAGCTGTTTCTCCTCCATAAAAGCCAACTTTACCCTGATCTCTAATCCGTATCAGAGTCTGGGCTAATTCCGGATGCCTAATAGAATCACCTTTCTCCCATTGATCTTTGGAAGTATACACACTGGCCTGTGTACTGTATTCCATCATTCTCTCCCTGTGAGCATTTATGCCATTTGCCTCTTTCTCTGTCAGTGTAAATCCATTTACTGCCAGGTCTATAGCAGGTTGTATAAGTTCTGACATGGATAATTTTCCCAGACTATCATGAGCGGCAAACATTCCTGCTACACTACCAGGAACCCCCGAAGCCAGATGTCCTTGCCGGCTCATATCAGCTACGGCATTTCCTGCTTCATCCAAATACATGTCCCGGTAAGCATTTAAGGGTGCTTTTTCCCTAAAATCCAGCGTTCGTACCGTTCCATCTGCTTTTCTTATGATCATAAATCCGCCTCCCCCTATATTACCAGCAGAAGGATGAACTACAGCCAGCGCAAACTGCACAGCTACAGCTGCATCTACCGCATTTCCCCCTTTCTGAAGAATATCTACCCCTACCAGAGATGCAAGTGGGTGGGCTGATACGACCATAGCCTGTTCAGTAATCAGACCTTTTAATCGAACGGGATCTTTAGAGTGTTGTTTACAAGAAATGGAAACGATTAGTAATAAGATAAAAATAATGGATAATCTTTGCATAATTTCTATTTTTCCATGGTGTAAGCAAACAATATACAAAAATAATCCTATTAAAAAACGGATGGTACAGGTAAATTCTGAAAGTGCGAATCACCTATACCATCCGTAAAGAATAAGGGATTGAGACAGTCTCAACTATGCATTTTTCTCCTTACTAATATCTTCACTTTTCTCCTGATTCATCACCTTGGTCTGGTGACGGATAGACTCTTTGTGTACCAATTGAAGGATTTCTATGAGGAGGTCTTCACTGAGTCCTTTGGGAAGCGCTCTACTCAGGCGATCTTCGATGATTTCATTCCATCGATCAGCCTGCAGGATTGTAATATTTTTTTCCTTTTTGTACTTACCGATTTCACGAACGATATCCATGCGTTCTGCGAGGGTATCTATCAGTTTGTAGTCGATATCATCGATTATTTCACGGAAAGATTCGAGTCTACTGAGCACCTGTGGGCTATTTACATCGGGGTTACGTCGTACCAGACCTGCGAGTAACTCACCTAGTCCTTCTGGTGTTACTTGTTGTTTGGCGTCGCTAAGTGCCTTATCGGGATTGGGATGAGCCTCGATCATCAGTCCGTCAAAGTCAAGGTCATATGCTTTCTGAGATATAGTAGCCAGCAGGTCTCTGCGGCCACAGATATGGCTGGGATCACAGATAATTTGTATTTGCGGCATACTACGTTTGAGTTCGATGGGAATTTCCCAATGTGGCTGGTTGCGGTATTTGGTATGACCATACACCGTAAATCCGCGGTGGATAGCAGCCATTTTCCGTATACCAGCGTTGTGCAGGCGTTCCATGGCACCGATCCACAGTTTCAGATCAGGGCTAATGGGATTTTTGACCATGACAGGGATGTCTACTCCTTCCAGTGCATCAGCAATTTCCTGAACAGCAAAGGGATTTGCGGCAGTTCTGGCCCCAATCCACAGGATATCTATTCCGGCTCTAAGGGCTTCGTACACATGTTTGACATTAGCGACCTCAGTGCATACGGGAATTCCCGTCTCTTTACCGGCAGCTTTTAGCCATTTCAATCCGATGGTCCCAACACCTTCGAAGGAGTTGGGGCGGGTGCGTGGTTTCCAGATACCTGCCCGGAGGATTCCCACTCCATATGGCGCTACTCCTTTGGCGGTTTCCATTACCTGCTCCGGCGACTCTGCGCTACAGGGTCCGGAGATGATCAAGGGCGTAGTAATACTCAGGCCCCATTCCTCTACTGGTTGAATATCCATATTGACCATTTTTTCAAATTTTATAGTTGCTGGTTTGATGAATAAATGCTTAATGTTTGATCTTTTGGGGAGGTGTAAGGATCTTTTTGATCTGATTAGCCTCCTCCATGAGTTCATATGTTTTGTCAAACTCTCCATCTGCAATGTGATCGCGGAAAGTCTTCATTTTCTCGATATAGCTATCCAGTACGTCTACTATGTTCTGCGAATTTTGCTCATATACATCCCTCCACATTTTGGGGGAGCTTTTGGCAAGTCTGACTGTCGACTCAAAACCTCCACTTGCCAGGTTAAAAATATTCGATTCGATTTTTTCCTTTTCGAGTACGGTAAGAGACAACACAAAAGAAGAAATATGTGATATGTGAGATACATAGGCTGCATGAACATCATGTGCGTCAGCATCCATGTAAATCAGGCGCATAAAAAGGCTCTTGAACAATCGCTTAGCTACCTGTACAGCATCTGTATCGCTTTCCTCAATGTTGCACAGAATGGCAGCTTTGCCGTGGAAGAGATTGCTTACTGCAGCTTCGGGGCCAGAGTATTCCGTACCAGCCATAGGATGAGCCAGGACACATCTTGACCTTCGAGGATGTTGATAAATCGCTCTGGCAATCTCGCCTTTGGTAGAACCCATATCGATAATGACTCCAGCTTCCTGGATCATGAAGAGCACATCCGGTAGAAGCCTGGAGATAGCACATACAGGAATGGCTAATAATACCACATCAGCCTCCCAACATGCAGAAGCCATGTCCATGATTTCGTCCACCAACCCCATTTCTTCCGCCTTCTGGCAATGATGTTGATTGGGGTCCACCCCAATCAATTTCTCAGCCAGTCCATTTGTACGTAGATCTTTTGCAAATGATCCTCCTATTAATCCTAATCCTACTATCGCAATGACCATATTACTGTATTATTGATTGTGGGGTTGACTCATAGTTTCAATATTATCTCGTGCAAAGGAGCTAATCCTTTCGAGCGCCTCTTCGAGGCGATGCTCAGGACTACAGAGCGATATTCTGATGTATCCTTCTCCCTGTTGCCCGAAGACAAACCCAGGGGTGAGAAATACATTGGCCTCATACAGCAAACGATCCGAGTAATGACGACTAGAATTTACATGTTTCGGAATTTTTGCCCACATAAACATCCCTGCCTGATGGTCCTGATAATTACACTTCAGTTCATCCAGCATAGCTTTTACCCATTTCCTTCGTCTGCTATAGATATTGTTTCGTTCATGGTGCCAGGAGAAGCTGTGTCTGAGTGCTGTAGTAGCTGCCTGTTGTAGTGGCATAAACATACCTGAATCCATATTGCTTTTTACTTTCAGGATATACTGGATATATTCTTGATTTCCAGCAACCATTCCGATTCTCCATCCAGCCATATTATGCGACTTACTCAGAGAGTTGAGTTCAATCGCGACATCTATAGCCTGCTCATATCCCAGAATACTTCTGGGATGAGGATTTAGTACAAGGCTGTAGGGATTATCATGGCAGAGCAGTATCTGATGTTTATGTGCAAAATCGATCAAACTTCTAAACAGTTCGTCGCTGGCCATGGCTCCAGTGGGCATGTGTGGATAATTGATCCACATAATTTTGACTTTGGAGAGGTCCTGTTGTGCAAGTTGATCCAGATCGGGAAACCACTGGTTTTCCTCTTTCAGGGGATAAGACTTCACTTCTCCCCCTACGATACGCGCCACTGCGGCGTAAGTAGGATATCCTGGATCGGGAACCAGAACCTCATCTCCGGGATTGACAAATGCCATTGTAATGTGCATGATACCCTCTTTGGAGCCCATGAGGGGCAGGACTTCTTCATGGGGGTTGAGTTTTACCCCAAAAGTTCCCCAGTACCATTCTGCAAATGCCATCCTCAGAGCAGGTATTCCCTTGTAAGGCTGATAAGCGTGATTATTAGGATTGATGGCATGGCTTACCAGTTGCTTAATGGTCTCATCAGAGGGTGGGAGATCGGGGCTACCGATTCCGAGGTTGATGATATCTTTTCCTTTCGAACGCAGATCTCTTATTTCTCTAAGTTTCGTAGAAAAATAGTATTCTGTGATATTTCCAAGCCGGTTAGCTGGCTGTATGATCATAATAATAATGTTTCAGAGACTAAAATAATTACAACTTACATTTCTCCTTTGTCGCCGCGCTGGTATTCACCTAGTATTTTCAATTCACTAACCAGGGGTCTTATTGCGTTAAGAGATAGCTGATATCGCTGATAATCTTCAAACTCCAGATCTATGTGGAAGAAATATTCCCATTCTTTTCCGAGGATAGGCAGGGATTGAATTTTGGTCAGATTCATATCGTAATGCCCCAGGATAGAGAGTATACCTGCAAGGCTTCCTATGCGCTGAGACATTTCAGCGAGGTTAAAGCAAAGAGAAGCTTTATTTCGTACCTGTACCCAATTCACCGCCTGCTCCTGGTCGATGATCACCAAAAAACGGGTAAAGTTCCGGTGGTTGGTTTCGATGCCTTCGGCCAGGATATCCAGCCCATAATACTGAGCGCATATTTCACTGGCAATCGCTCCGATCTTCTGCAAATTCTTTTCGCTTACACGCCTGGCACTCAGTGCTGTATCTTCGCTTTCTACGAGCTTAATATGAGGATATTGTCCGAGAAATGCCTGGCACTGATGCAGAGCCATAGGATGAGAGTGAATCTCTTTGAGCTGTGGGATCGACATACCTGGCAATGCCATCAAATTGTGCTTGATGCGAAGATACACTTCGCCAATAATGGTAAAAGGCGAATCTCTGAGCATAGCATAATTGGGAAGCAGTGATCCAGCCACGCTATTTTCGATAGCGATAACGCCGATATTGGCACGTTTTTCACGCAGATCACGGAACAAGCCTGGAAATGTCTCGCACATATCCAGCTCTACGTCGTCGTGGAAAAACTTCCGCGCTGCAATTTCATGAAAAGCTCCTTTCACGCCTTGTATAGCTACAGTAAGCGACTTAGGTTGAGCAATGATGGGTATTAGTGAATTCATAGCAAAATAAAAAAAGCGCCCTTCAGATGTTGAGGACGCTTGCCTAATATATCTTATGTATCACAACAAGGTCCCTACATCCTTCCAAAATAAAAATAGAAGCATGAAAAATAAAATCTACCTTGATATGAAAATAAATTTCTCATTATGATGCAATTATAAATAAAAACCTTGATAACAAAAAGCCATTTTTTTAAAAAAATGAAAAGGGGGCCAAAAGCCCCCATTAACCCCCTGTTCAAAAACCATTTACCCTGAATCATTTTTATTATCGTTACTAATATATACTATTTATGAAATAATACCAAATAAATTATATCCAAAAAGTCAGAACTCAGGAAAATGCGAGCCTCTACAAGAGGCTCGCTCAAACCTATTTACCAGCTATCCACTTTCAATGATCTATTGGCTTAATTGATTTTTTTATCGTACACTCAAATTTAATAATATTTTTTATAATTGCAAATAACGATTATAATTTTTTTCATTAAATTATAATATACATTTTTAGTATTTTGCAAAAATAAAGCACAAGCATCTGATTATCATGTATTTCAATTTAATATATAATCTTGGCCATCTCACATTATTATATACAATTATAGGATGATCTCTACTCAAGCAATGTACTCATCTGTATTGCTAAACAGAAATAAATAACAAGCTCTGGATATTGTAACCCCATCTTTCCTGAGGTAATCTCGTACACAAAATATATTTCAGGAAAAAAGTCATCCCACTGATAGTGGGATGACTCTGTTTACAAAATATTACCCAAACAAAAATCAAACAGCTGCACTACCTCTTTCTCCGGTACGGATACGAATACATTCCTCTAAGGGTAATACAAATATTTTTCCATCACCAATTTCACCATTTCCAGAGGATTTGGCAGCCTTGAGGATCGTATCGCAGGTGATATTAACAAATTCGTCATTGACGGCAATTTCGAGTCTGACTTTAGGTGTAAGACTCGGTATATATTTCTGTCCGCGGTATATCTCTTCCTGAACCTGCTGTCCGTGCCCTGCCACACGGCTAACAGTGATCCGGGTAATATCAGCCTCGATCAGTGCTTCACGGACCTGATCGAGTTTATTTTCTCGAATAATGGCGGTGATAAGTTTCATGAAAAATATGTGTTGTGGTCTTTGTCATCTAAAAAACTAATCTCAATTGGGGAGTATCAATGAGGACTTAGCATACCATATCCTCTCTCTCCGTGGTATGCATCATCAAGACCTTGCATCTCACTTTCTGCATTTGATCTCAACCCGATAGTACGCTCGATCAATACCAGTAGGATCAGCGTCCCTACACCTGCGTATACGATAGCGATCAATACTGCCAGGGCTTGTACGCCAAGCTGTTGCCACATGGTCCAGCTACCACCGATAGCCCCTGAGGCTTCTGCCATCCAGCTATCGCGAATAAAAAAGCTTAACATAATAGCACCTACGATTCCTCCTATTCCGTGAATACCAAATACATCCAGGCTGTCGTCATACCCCAGACGGTTTTTCATCATAATAGCCAGGTAACAGATAAGGGATGCAGCAGCACCTAATACCAACGCACCCAGCGGTTGTACTACGCCAGCTGCCGGCGTTATTGCAACCAGACCAGCCAAGATACCACTGACAAAACCCAAAGCTGTAGCTTTACCCTGGCGTATTCCTTCAATAATAACCCATGCTATAGCTCCGGCAGCAGCAGCAGCCTGTGTAGCAGTCAATGCCTGGGCGGTACTCAAACCACTGGCTATGCTACTACCAGCATTAAATCCAAACCATCCTACCCAAAGTAATCCAGCCCCAATCAGAGTCATTACCAGGTTGTTGGGGCGAATGGTAGTCTGCGGATACCCTCTTCGAACTCCCAGATAGATGGCAGCCACCAGTCCACTGGCACCAGCAGAAATATGGACTACGGTTCCCCCCGCAAAGTCAATCGCACCATTAGCCCCAAGATTGTACAGATAGCCATCTCCTGCCCATACCCAATGACACAAAGGGTTGTACACCAGTATTCCCCATAAAGCTATGAAAAAGCAGTAACCTTTAAATTGTACACGCTCTGCAAATGCTCCAGCTATCAGAGCAGGTGTAATAATCGCAAACTTACCCTGAAACATCGAAAAGACGTATTCAGGAATACCCTCACTCATAATGGTCTCATCAATACCACGCAAGAATAGGTAATCACTATTCCATCCAATCCAGCCCCCCAATACATTTTCACCAAAACACATAGCGTAACCACATATTACCCACAATACACTCATAATCCCCATCGCTACAAAACTATGCATCATCGTCCCCAATACATTCTTGGAACGAACCAATCCACCGTAAAACATGGCAAGTCCTGGTATCATTAATAATACCAATGCCGTAGAGGTCAACATCCAGGCCGTTGCGCCTGAATCGATCCCGTCCTGAGCCCATACAGACTTCATACCTGCTATTATGAACAACAGAAACATACCCGAAATGCGAGCTAATCTTTTTCTCATATACGATATTGATTAAAACATAATAGTATTAACAAGCTAAAATTAAATAATTCACATTAAAAGTCTATAAATCTAATCTGATTTGCAAAAATTAAGAAAAAATGACACAATTAATTATCATTGATCAATTAAATATCAATTTTATTGTAGTTGTTATCGTAATGCCCGCTACTCATACAGAAATTTATTGTATAATCTGCAGATTTGTCCAAAAAATCCTACCTCTAGTACCTTGTTTTTTGCATTTATTACCCATTTTCTACTTCTTTATGTCTCTTTTTTCATTTTCCTTAACAACCAGGGGCTTTCTTCCCCTTCTAGCTACTACCTTCATACAATCCATTAGGTATCATTTATGTATTCTCCAGAATTTGACCTCTTTATTGAAGATCTTTTCCCTACCTTAGAAAGTATATCAATTTGTATGGGTATAACGTTTAAAATGTATTACTTTTGAAATAAACAACTGCAATATGAATGCTGCTCTTCCAATAAGATCATGTTTAATCTTCCTTTTGGGATGTCATACGCTTTTTGCACAGACTTCATGGAAGGCCATACAAGATGGGCAGGTTCATACTGAAAGCCCCAATCTGTTGCTACCGAGGCACATCCGTTTTGAACAGAAAAAGGTACTTCCCCCAGCCGGGATCATCAACCTGATATCCCAACAATACAGGTTTGATTCGCTCGGTTATGGCTTTGAATATTGGAATACGGAAACAAATCATCGTGGTCATCGCCACTTGAGGTATATACAGACGTACAGGGGTATACCTGTAGAAGGTAGCATGTATATCCTTCATGAAAAAGAAGGAAGAGTTTATGCAGCTACAGGAAAAGTATACAAAGTTCAAGTTGGATTTCGTGAACCTACCATTCCCGAAGCAGAGGCCCTTTCCCGTTCTGTCAGACATATTGGCGCAAGAACCTACCAATGGGAATTAGAAAGTGAATTTGACATACGCTCAAATCTGACAGCAAGATATCACCGAACAGATTATCCTAAAGGACAAATGGTATATATTCCACTAGCGGGAGATTATCAGCAACCCCAATTTCGCCTGGCCTGGAAGTTTGATATTTATGCACATGCTCCTCTCAGCAGAACCCTGACCTACATAGATGCTAGTAGTGGTCAATTGGTCTTTCAGCTGGATGCTTTACATAGCCAGGATAGCAGTGGTACTGCCAATACCCGGTTTAGTGGTCAACGTAACATCACGACTCAATTTACTGAAGGGAGGTTCAGACTTCGTCAATCCGGAAGAGGAGAAGGTATATTTACCTGGGACATGAATGATTCTACCGCTTTTAATCAGGCCCGTGATGTATGGGATCAAGATAATATCTGGAATGCTCCCAATGATTTAATCGATGGAGCTGCATCGGATGCGTACTGGGGCGCAGAAGCTACGTATGATTTTTTGCTTGAGCGATTTGGAAGGAATAGCTATGACGATGAAGGGGGAGCGATCAATTGTTATGTTCATTATGGCAAAGATTTCAATAATGCCTTTTGGGATGGCAGACGTGTAGTATTTGGCAATGGCGATGGTAAGTCCCTGGCCACTTTGGATATTGTTGCCCACGAGATCGCACACGGTCTAACTCAATACACATCCAACCTCATTTATCAAAACGAGTCCGGTGCCCTCAATGAATCATTCAGTGATATCATCGGCAAAGCAGTAGAGTATTATGCCAAACCAGAAACATTTACCTGGAAGATCGGGAAGGACCGGGGACTTATCATCCGGAGCATGGAAGATCCCAATCTCAATGGACATCCCAAAAACTATCAGGGAGCCCGCTGGTATACAGGTACAGAAGATAATGGTGGCGTACATATCAATAGTGGAGTGCAAAACCATTGGTTTTACTTGCTGGTGAGCGGTGGGCAGGATTTCAATGATTTCGGAGAGGCCTATGAGGTCAAAGGTGTAGGAATGGATTCAGCACTGGCAGTTGTATACAGGGCATATACTATTTACATGACCCCTACTAGTACTTATGAAGATGCCAGATATTTCACGATTTTATCTGCAATTGATCTCTTTGGTGCCTGTTCTGAAGTACATGAATCGGTCATCAATGCATGGCATGCAGTAGGTCTGGATGAACCTTATCGTGAAGTTCCGGTGGCAAATTTTACAGCTTCCTCGAAGGTGCTGTGCACAGCACCTTATGAAGTGAGATTTCATCAGCAAGCTTCCAATATAGCCAGATACGTTTGGGATTTTGGTGATGGGACAAAGGATAGCACCGCCAGTCCTGTTCACGAATATCAGACACCAGGAGAATACACCGTTACCCTGATAGTAGAAGGGTTTTGTGGAAAAAGTGATACAGTAGTCCGGGATTCCTACATTCGTATCAATCCTGGCCCTCCACCACCTGTCGCTCAAACCAGATATATTGCCTGTAGGGAAACCATTAGCCTTACAGCACAGGGGACGGGGGATATACATTGGTATGACCAGTGGGGGGAAAAAATACATGTAGGAGATACCCTAATACCTCCACGGCTCAACAATGATATTACCTATTACGCACAAAATATAGCGTATGATCCCCCTCAATTTGTCGGGCCGTTGCAGGACTCCATCCTGGGAACCGGAGGCTACCATGATGAAGCCTTTGATGCCAGGATTTACTTCAGGGTAATGCGCAGGCTCAGACTCAATTCTGTCTCGGTAGATGCTGCCGAAGCGGGGGAGCGCATGCTGGTCCTGGAAGATCGTAGCGGCAACCTGATCCAGGAAATCCCAGTCTTTATCCCTGCTGGAAAAAGCCGCGTGGAACTGAATCTGGATCTGACTCCCGAAAGCTATCGACTGGGAGGCAAAAATATGAACCTTTATCGGCACCGCACAGGTGCAGATTTTCCTTATGCAATCGAAAATGTCATTTCATTGGACGATAGTCCTCCAGATGCAGGTCCTACCTTTTACTACTATCTCTACGACTGGTCTATATCCTCCTACTGTGCGAGCACCACGTCTGAGGCAAAAGTGTTTGTGAGTCCCATAGACGTTCCTGAAGTATCTGATACTACTCGTTGTGGTCCGGGTCAGGTAACCCTGGTAGCTGGCAATAATAGGCCCAACGTCAACTGGTATGATGACTCCGGAACATTGCTTCATACCGGAAACAGATTTACAACACCCGAACTGGATACCTGTACTACTTTTTTTGCAGAGTCCTTCATAGTGGATGATACACTCAAAGTAGGTCCTGAAGATGAATCCTTGGGAGGGGGAGAATTTCACAACACCGAATTCGATGCAAGACTGGAATTTGAGGTACACAAACCCATCAGATTAAGCTCTGTATATGTCAATGCTGGTTCGGCGGGGAATCGCCGGGTTGTACTAGAAGATGGCCAGGGAAATATGCTGGATGCTTTCAATATATTTATCTCTAAAGGTCGCAGTCGTATTACACTCAATCTCAATCTCCAACCCGGTAGATATGCCATAGGGGGGAAGTTTATGGACCTGTTTAGAAACAGTTCTGGTGCCATATATCCCTACTCTATAAAGGATCTGGTGTCGATCACTGGCTCCAATGCCTTCCCTTCAGACAATTACTATTACTATTTTTATGATTGGGAAGTTATGGAAACACCCTGTTTCAGTACTCCTGTGCCGGTGGAGATAATTGTAGGACAGGAGCTTCAAGCTGCTTTCAGTTATCGCCAGAATAAGGACACAGTATCTTTTTCCAGTCTCACAGATGGAGCCACCCTATGGTTTTGGGATTTTGGTGATGGGCAGACGGACTCTGTTCAGTCACCTGTCCATGTCTATGGAGATACAGGTACCTTTATCGTGACCCTCAGGAGCATAACAGAAAATTGTACCGGATCGATCGACCTACCTGTAGTAATATCAGAAACAGGTAAACCAACAGGAATCATTTCCAACCTACCTAAAAAAATGGAATCTCTTATAGAAATTGCGCCTAACCCAGCCAGTAATTATACTGTTCTGGAATTTAGAAATCCTTTAAGCCACCAGAGCTTACTGTATATCACAGATATCCATGGAAGGAAACTCCATGAATCGCACCTTGAAGCGAACAAGCAGAATCGTTCTCAGATAGATCTGAGCAAATATCCTTCTGGGACATACATCGTACATGTCAAAACAGAGCACTATCACATGTATCAGAAACTACAGGTAATCCCATAATAGCTCGATTTTTCATCCGATGTTGAATGGCTTAATGTTAAGTTTGTAGAAGGACTATACATCCAGAGATTACCAATATGATATTTCATCCCCATTTTGTTATATTATTGTGAGATCAGCAAACACACATGGTTCCCCCGTAACATATATACATGAAATCATCTCAAACCGCTTTTTCTCAAACTTCACAACCCAATTCCTTTTCACGCTCTATCAAGGGGAGGGTTATACAATCTACGGGAAGAAGATGTATTGTGCAGGTAGAGGGAGGCCAAAAGTATGAATGTGCGATAAGGGGAAAATTCAGAATACAGGACATTAACGCTACCAATCCGGTAGCTGTAGGGGACTGGGTTATAATCCAGATTCATATGGGGGAGGGATTAGGGCTAGTTACCGAGCTGCTACCCAGAAATAACTATATCTTGAGGAAAGCTGTAGCTCAGGCTCACAAAGTGCATATTCTATGTGCAAATGTAGATCAGGCATTACTATTATTTACTGTTGACTATCCCGCGACTTCGTATGGCTTTGCAGACAGGTTTTTGCTGATAACCACGGCATTTGAGATTCCTACAAAAGTCGTCATCAATAAAATAGATTTACTAAATCAGGAGGAACAGCTAAAAAAAATGGACGAAGTAAAAGGAGTATATGAAAAAGTGGGAATTGAAGTAATAATGATGAGTTCCATAGATACCTCCTACCGGGAAAAAGTATATAAATTACTCAAAGATCAGGTAACATTTGTGGGGGGCCATTCAGGATCGGGTAAATCTACATTCATCAATCTGGTCGATCCAAATTACAATATTAAAACATCGGACATTTCACATTATACCAGTAAGGGGCGACATACTACTACCTATGCTGAAATGTATCCTTTACAGGGAGGAGGATACATCATAGATTCACCAGGTATCAAAGAGTTAGGGATAGCAACATTTGACAAAGCAGAGGTCAGTCATAATTTCCTTGAGATGTTTACGTTACTGGATCAATGCAGGTTCAACAATTGCATTCATATCAATGAGCCAGGTTGTGCTGTAAAAGCGGCTGTCGAATTAGGGGAGATTCCTGAAAGCAGATACCAGAGCTACCTCAGTATCTTAGCAGAGATTGATGAATCTATCAACTATTGACCCTCATTTCTTCCTGTGAAGCTTCAGCAGGTTCTTTTATCCCACGAAGCATTTTCAGTTCCATCATCCCAGCTATAAGCCCTGTCCACTCAGACATGATCCAGTTGTGAACCTCTTTAGGGTTGATCATTCGAACCAGGGTAATAAGTCGGCAAGCACTCTCCAAAAGCTCACACAACACAAAACTCCATGTAAACACTGGATTCTTCATCTAGCTGAGTTGAGCTGTATTCCTTCTAATCGTTGTATTATTCTTTACAAGGACCATATATGATTTTTGATAAATAGGCAAAAACTGATCCATCACGATACTTACTCCTGTCAATGACTTAAATCAGGCCCAGGCCTGAACTTTCTCAATGTGTAGGCGCTGATATCCCATGAAATTTAGCTATTAAATTAACAAATTATACCCATTCAATATGAGCAACGAAAGGCTGGAAGAACTAACCCAGAAAGTATATGAGGAGGGAGTTCAAAAGGCCAGAGATGAAGCTAAACAAATTATTAATGATGCTCAGGCAGAGGCAGCTCAGATCTTGAAAGAAGCACAAGCCCAGGCAAACGAAATCATAGATTCGGCACGAAGTGAAGCTGATAAGAATTATCAAAAGCTTCAACAGGACCTGAATATAGCTTTAAGTCAGACGCTTCAGGTCGGCAAACGCCGGCTTGCAGACGCTATCACGACACAAATCCTATCAAAGGAAATCCAAGGCACATTTCAAGACCCGGACTTTGTTAAGCGATTAATAGAAGCGATGGTACAGCATTGGCTGGCACATCCACCTGAGATCAGTCAGGTACACCTGATCCTGCCTGAACAGTGGAAAGAAGAAATGTATGAATTTTTTGAGCAAAAACTACATACTGCCTTGCAAGAAGGCATGCGTGTTACGTTTGATGCTGGGATCAAAGGTGCATTTATCGTTCAGCAACAGGATCATGGTTATCAGCTCTATTTCTCTGATGAACAGTTTGAGCATCTCTTCAAGTCTTTCTTAAGACCCCAAACCCGTCAAATACTATTTGAGGAATGAAATTCACCTCACGGCCATATCATTATTTCATTTCTGGTCTGCCGGATCTCCGCCGGTTCATGCGAGAGCTTCCATTTGATCAAAAGGTATTCTTCAACATGTTGGAGCTTCATATAGATACACTTGATTTACAACATTTAAAATTGTTGCTGGCACCTGTAGATCACCATAACCTGCTACACGTGATGCTGAGCAGACCTACCTATTATATAAACGCAGGGAACTTCACACAGGAACAGCTAACTTATGCCCTCGAACATCCTGAGCATTTTCCTACACACATACAACAGTTTATTCACGAATATCACCATACAGAAAGTATCTACGAAACCCCAAAAAGCTGGGAAAATCGACTAACGGAAATTTACATAGAATACATGCAGGTGAAGGCTCATCCATTATTGCAGAAATGGTTCCAATTTGAGCAAAACTACCGGAATATTGTCATGGCAATCAATTGCCATAAATACGGTACACAATACCAGAATTTTCTTATTGGTAACAATCAGGTTAGCCGTCAGCTCAACCTGGAAGCCTCTCCCCTGTTAGATGGCTTGAGAGGGGAAATATCCTATATCAGTGCATTAACTGGGCTTTTCCGTATTCAGGATCTGGTAGAACGGGAAAAAACGCTTATCGAAATCAAATGGAAGCATCTGGATGAAATCGCCTTTTTTGAGGCATTTGGGCTTGGATACCTCATTGCATATACCTTAAAGCTGTTGATGATAGAAAGATGGAACCAACTGGAAGCAGAAGAAGGTGAAAAGAGCCTCAGGAAAATTTTACACAACTTTTACGAAGCAGCCCTAAATTCATAATCACACATGGAAAAGAAAGGAATAATAAGAAGTATCAACTCCAACCTGCTGGGCGTACATGTAGAAGAGGCTGTATCACAGAATGAGATCTGCTATGTCAACTTTAAGGATATCAAGCTCATGGGAGAAGTGATCAAGGTGGAAGGAAAAGAAGCATTTGTCCAGGTATTTGACAGCACACGAGGATTATGTGCCGGTGGTGAGGTCTATTTTAGTGGTCGTATGCTCGAGGCAACACTAGGGCCAGGAATTCTTTCCAGCAGTTTTGATGGATTGCAAAACGACCTGAATAAAATAGAGGAACTCTTCCTCAACCGTGGAACCTCAACACCTGCCCTGGATGAGTCCTCCAACTGGGATTTTACTCCCCTCACCCAAAGCGGAGATCAGGTAACTGCCGGGGATTGGCTGGGAAAAGTACCCGAAAACTGGGTTTCGCATAAGATCATGGTCCCTTTTGAAATGACAGGTAGCTATCACCTGGAATATCTGGCTCCAGTGGGTAATTACTGTATTACAGATACAATCGCCGTGCTCAAAGATGAAAGCGGTACTGAATTTCCAATATCTATGTTACAAAAGTGGCCCATCAAAAAGCCTATTAAAGCATATCAGCACAAGCCACGCCCTATACGTATACTTGAAACAGGTATTCGGTCTATTGATACGCTGAATCCCATCGCAGAAGGTGGAACGGGATTTATTCCTGGACCTTTTGGATGTGGCAAGACTGTGCTTCAGCACAGTATCTCACAGAATGCCAATGCTGATATGATCATCTTCGCTGCCTGTGGCGAGCGGGCCAACGAGGTAGTAAATCTCTTCATTGAGTTTCCAGAGCTGGATGACCCACATACAGGACGCAAGCTCATAGAGCGTACAACCATCATATGTAATACTTCCAACATGCCGGTAGCAGCGCGGGAGGCATCGGTATATACAGCTATGACGCTTGCCGAGTACTACCGTGCCATGGGGCTCAAAGTATTGCTCCTGGCTGACTCCACTTCCCGATGGGCACAAGCTCTAAGAGAGATGTCCAACCGTCTGGAAGAGCTTCCCGGACCTGACGCCTATCCCGTAGACCTCAATGCTACGATCGCAAATTATTACTCCCGAGCGGGAATGGTCTATCTAAACAATGGACAGACCGGATCGATCACCTTTATCGGAACGGTGTCTCCCGCCGGGGGGAATCTCAAGGAACCCGTTACAGAAGCTACCCGTAAAGTAGCCAGATGCTTTTACAGCCTGGTACAGCAACGCGCAGACCGCAAAAGATATCCTGCCATAGATCCCGTGGATAGCTATTCCAAATATCTGGAATATCCCGAAGTGCAGGACGCGATGAATCGTATCATGGGGGAAAAGTGGATCGATCTGGTATCCAATACCAAAGACTGGCTTAGAAAGGGAAAAGAAGCATTTGAGCAGATCAATATTCTGGGTGATGATGGCGTTCCAATCACCTATCACGAAGACTACTGGAAAGCTGAACTGATTGACTTTGTGATCCTTCAGCAGGATGCATTTGATGATATCGACAAGTCAACACCCTTGGAACGTCAAAAATATATGCTACAACTAGTTATGGAAGTATGCAGCAGAACCCTCCTTTTTAGCCAATTTGACCAGGTAGCGCCATTTTTCAAAAACCTGATCTACCAGTTCAGGCAAATGAACTTCTCGGAATTCAAATCTGATAAGTTTCAAAAATATGAACAAGCAATCCGGAAGCTTATATCTGAACCCGCATTATCATGATTGAGATTAAGGCATTTCAAAAAATATATACACAGATCAATCAGATCACTAAAGCAACCTGTTCACTCAAGGCGACAGGGGTGGGATATGAAGAGCTGGCGCTGATCCATGGAAGACCTGCCCAGGTCATACGTGTAGATGAAAAACACGTCACCCTACAAGTATTTTCTGGTACGGAAGGGATTCCCACCAATGCGGAAGTGGTTTTCCTTGGCAAAGCACCATCACTGAAGGTAAGCGACGAACTGATTGGGCGCTTTTTCAATGCCTACGGTGCTCCACTGGACAACGGGCCAGAGATTGAAGGCGAGGAACGCGAAATCGGCGGACCTGCTGTCAACCCCTTGAAGCGAATGCAGCCTTCTGAATGGATATCTACCGGCATTGCCGGTATAGACCTCAACAATTCGCTGGTAGCAGGTCAGAAGATTCCCTTTTTCGCAGATCCAGAGCAACCCTATCACCAAGTCATGGCAACAATTGCCCTGCGTGGACAGGCCGATAAGATCGTCCTGGGTGGCATGGGACTTTCCAATGACGATTATCTGTTTTACCGCAATATATTTGAAGAGGCAGGTGCACTTGATCGGATTATCAGTTTCATTAACACCACAGAGGATCCTGCTGTAGAGCGACTCCTCATCCCGGATATGTCGATTACGGCAGCAGAATATTTTGCTGTGGAGAAAAATGAGAAAGTACTAGTACTGCTGGCAGATATGTCGCTTTATTGCGACGCGCTGAGTATCGTATCCAACTATATGGATCAGATCCCTTCTAAGGACAACATGCCGGGTTCGCTCTACAGCCAACTGGCGAGCATCTATGAGAAATCTGTACAGCTTCCTGGAGGAGGCTCGATCACCATCATAGCAGTAACTACCCTACTCGATGGTGATATCACACACGCCATTCCCGATAATACAGGATACATCACAGAAGGACAATTGTTTTTAAGACGTGATACTGATGTGGGAAAGGTTATCATCGATCCTTTCAGAAGTCTTTCGAGGCTGAAGCAGCTGATCATCGGCAAGAAAACCCGTGAAGATCATGGTCAGGTGATGAACGCAGCCATTCGATTGTATGCTGATGCTGCTGATGCCAAGACCAAGCAGGAAAACGGATTTGACCTGACAGATTATGATACCCGTACATTGGACTTTGCCCGTGAATATTCCAAAAAGCTACTCGCGATAGACGTCAACATGACAATGGAAGAAATTCTCAATGAAAGCTGGTTACTGTTTCAGAAGTTTTTCAGCCGTGCTGAAACAGGTATTAAAGAACATATTATCAAAAAATACTGGCCAGGAGATCCTGAAGATCCAACATAGAGTCTCTCAACGAAAACTTTCATCGTGGCAATCAAGATACAATATAATAAGACCTTCCTGCAACAGATGCGCAAAGCACTAAAAGTGCGGCAAAGGATGCTTCCTACCCTGAAGCGAAAAGAATCAGCATTGAGAGTGGAAGTATCCAAAGCCAGAAAAAAGATGAAAGAATTGGAAAAAACCTATGAGAAAAGGATGAGTCTGCTGGAGCCTTATCACATGCTCTGGAATGAGTTTGACAAGGACAGTATAGAATTACAGGAGCTCAAGTTATCTGAGCGTAAAATAGCTGGGATCAATATCCCGATCCTAGAGTCTATCTCACTCAAATTGGCCACTGACCAGCTGTTTTATCAACCCTTATGGTTGCTAGACGGTCTGGAGATCCTGGAAGACCTACTGAGACTTAAGCTAGAAAAACGGATCTATGAACAACAGATGGAAATCCTGGATGAAGCAAGAAAAAAAACAACTCAAAAAGTAAATCTCTATGAAAAAGTTCAAATCCCTGAATTTGAGTCCTCCATACGTAAGATTAAGCGATATATGGAAAATGAGGAGAATGTAGCAAAGTCTGCCTATAAAATTGTGAAAAAGAAAAAGGGTTCATGAATGATGTTCAACGCTAAGAAGCTAATCAAATCGCCATGGTAGTAGAGATGAAAAAATATGGGTTCCTAATCTATCACAAGGAATACATAGATTTCCTGCGGGAACTACAGGAATTGGGGATCATTCATACCCTGCAACAACACAATAGGCTGGATAATCAAGAGATAGAGGGAGCACGGGAATTTGTCAATAAAATCGATGAAACCCTACGGTACCTGAAAAGGCGCAAGCCCAAGACTGAGACCAGAGACCTGAGTATGACTGGGGCAGAACTTGTTGAGGATATCACCAATCAAAGAGAGAAGCTCACTAAGTTGGAGAAAAAACAGACCGAAGCTCAGCTCATACTGAAGCAGGCACTACCCTGGGGGGATTACGATCCCGATCATCTTGACAGGCTACGTCAACATCATCTCTACGTCCATTTTTTCTCCTGTAAGAAGAGCCAGTTCAAACCTGAATGGCAAGATACCTATGCCCTTGAGATCATTTATCAGGACGAGGTGGATCTGTATTTTGTCATTCTTTCCAGAAAAGAAAAAGCCCCTGCCCTGGAACGCGCCATAATCGTCAATCCACCCGTAGAACCTTTACACAGGCTAAAAGAAAAAGCAGATCAACTTGCACTTGAAATCAGACAGATACAACATCAATTGGATATATATATCGTCAGCAGTATGGATCAACTGGAAGCCGCACGGCAGGAGGTACTCAACAAATTATCTTTTGACCAGACATTGATCAATACTGAATCCAGTGCCGGAGGTGAGGTAATGATGCTGGAAGGATTTGTTCCGGTTACGCAGAAAAAAAAGCTGGAGAATTTCCTAAAGGAAAAAGATATTTTTTACATCGAAGAAGACCCCAGTGAGCAGGACCCTGTACCCATTCTTTTGTACAGCAATGGGTGGTCGCGTCTTTTTCAACCTATTACCAAGCTATTTTCCCTCCCAAGCTACGGAGAAATGGACCTAACGCCCTTTTTTGCTCCATTTTTTCTCTTATTCTTTGGATTCTGCCTGGGAGATGCAGGGTATGGATTGCTGATCTTAATGGGTTCATTTATATATTACTACAGAACCCATGACCCTGATCAGAAAAATCTGTTGCGTTTGGCTCAGCTTCTGGGAATAGGTACTACGCTGTTTGGAACCCTTACAGGGACTTTTTTTGGTTTGCAACTGGCAGAGGTAAGCTATTTTCAGGATGTTAGAGACAATTTTCTGAATTACGATCAGATACTGGTCCTCTCTATGATCCTGGGGATTATACAGATCCTGTTTGGCATCAGCCTCAAAGCTTACCAAAAATTTCGCTGGCGAAAATACTTCCACGCACTCGCTGATTTTGGATGGATCATACTGATTTTCAGCATACTGGACATGTACCAAATCAAAGCAATACCCAGCATATCTGGTTATGCAATATGGGCTGGGCTGGTATTGATCTTACTATATTCCAAACCCGATGCCCCTATACTGGAACGTCTGGGCGCAGGAGTATGGGGATTGTATAACATTACAGGCATTTTTGGGGATGTATTATCCTACATTCGTTTATTTGCGCTGGGGGTATCCAGCAGTATTCTCGGGCTGGTGATCAACAATATTGCTCTGGAATTTTCAAGTACGCCCTATGTAGGGCCCATTTTGTTGGTTATAATCCTAATATTCGGACATTCTATTAATATCCTGATATCTTCACTGGGAGCATTTGTCCACCCGCTGAGGCTGACCTTTGTAGAATTCTACAAAAATGCTGGCTTTACGGGGGGTGGAGTCCCTTATCAACCTTTTTCCAAAAGAAATAAATCATAAAAACCCAATATAATTTCACAACCTATGACATTGCCAATCATCATTGCATATTTAGGTCTGATCATCATGGTAGCCGGTACCGGATGCGGTAGCGCACTCGGTGTCTCTATGGGAGCAAATGCCACAATCGGGGCCTTGAAAAAGAAAGAAGATGGATTTGGAAGTTTTATGCTGCTCAGTGCTCTCCCCGGAACACAAGGACTATACGGATTTGCAGCATTTTTTATTTTTAATTCCAAAGGGATCCTTACGAATGATATTGATCTGATCAGTGCTTTTGCCATTTTTGCTGCAGGGACAATTCTTGCTGTTGTAAGTTTTTATTCTGCATTTAAGCAGGGACAGATCTGTGCCAATGGCATCGCCACCATTGCATCCGGATACAATGTATTTGGCAAGACCATGATCCTGGCTGTTTTTCCAGAGTTGTATGCGATCATCGCCTTTGCTGCAACATTTTTGATCAGCAACAGCATCTGATCTCCTATATGTTATATAGTATAGACAACCCGCTTTGACAGGGTAGGTCATGGCGCATGGGATTTATTCAAAAAGATTCTGAAAAAAAACCTTTTTTATCTGCATATATTTTTGGATCATAGGTTCTGGCTATTAATTTATTGACTGATTTTAATCGCGATCTAAACGGTCTTAATTATGTTGTGCATTCAGGATTGTCGATTAATATATAGGAGTAGTGTGCTGTTGAGTAGCTCTAATGAACGCAAAGAAGTCAATCCCAAGTAGAAAAATATATGCAAAGTGAGTACGATGCAATTATCATTGGATCAGGGATGGGGGGCCTGTCCTGTGGAGCTTTGTTGGCTAAAATATATGGACAGCGTGTTCTGATTCTGGAGAAACACCATACTATAGGGGGACTCACGCAGGTTTTTAGCAGGGAGCATGGGTATAAATGGGATGTAGGGCTTCACTATGTGGGTTACATGGGAGAACGGCAACAAGGGAGAATACTCATGGATTTTCTTACGGACGGGCAAGTTCAGTGGAATCGCATGCCAGATCCATTCGATGTATTCATGTATCCGGATCTCACCATCAGAATGGGTTCTGACCGGGAGGACTTTATTCAGCAGTTGGTTACTCATTTTCCTGAAGAAGCAGCAGCTTTACGCAAATATTTTAAAGACGTGCAGAGAGCCAGTGCTCAACTGGCATTTCGCATGATGCGGCATGGTATGCCGCATTTATTTGCGGGTATTATCGGCTTATATCAGAAATTTGTCCATAATCACGGACTTCAGACTACCCAGGAATACTTTGACCAGCACTTTCAAAGTGATAAGCTCAAGGCTATCCTTGCCTCACAGTGGGGCGATTATGGCCTGCCACCCCGACTGAGTGCCTTTGGAATACATGCGATGATCGTACGCTTTTACTCCGAAGGTGGCTATTATCCTGTTGGGGGTGCAGATGCTCTGGTCCAATCCATCTCCAAAGTCATCGAAACTCACGGAGGCAGCTTATGTCCCAATCACGAAGTACTGGAAATCATCGTCGAGGATCAGAAGGCCACCGGCATCAAGGTAAAGGTGCCTCATCAACGCGAACCTGTTATATATCACACGCCTCATATCATTTCCAATGCTGGTGCTGTCAATACCTATCTACACTTTCTACAGCGACCTTTTGATCTTCCCTTTGCCGAAGAACTCAAATCCTTTCCCAAGGGTCGCAGTGCTGTAACGTTGTATCTTGGTCTGAAAGAAAGTCCGGCCAGGTTGGACATACAGGGAGAAAATTTCTGGATTTACGAAGATTACAACCACAATGACTGGGATGCACATGACGAGGCACTTATGCTAGGTAATCCCAAGCAATCCTTTTTGTCGTTTCCCTCCATAAAAGACCCAACTGCTACGGCCCATACGGCTGAGATCGTTCACTTTGTAGATCATCAGTACTTCGAACAGTGGAAAAATACCAAGGTGATGCAGCGAGGGGATGAATACAAATCCCTCAAACAAAAGATTTCACGTGGATTATTGCGATTGATAGAACGGCATATTCCAGGTTTTACGGACCTAGTAGCCTATCAGGAACTGGCAACACCACTTACTTTTGCAGATTTTACTGGATGGCCCTCCGGAGCTTTTTACGGCATACCAGCCGTACCCGAGCGTTACCAAAAATCCTGGCTTAAGGCGAAGACACCGATAGAGAATCTCTACCTGACTGGTACTGATGTGAGTTCGCTCGGCATTATGGGTGCCGCCATGGGGGGCATACTAGCCACTGCTGCGGTGATGGATAAGCCGGTTTTTGAGGTATTTAAAGGGATGAGGCAGTAGGATGAAAGCATGAAGCGATTAGAAAGTTGATGGAGGGGTTTGGAGGGGAAGACCTGTAACTCAATAATATCATTAGTAGTATATCTCGGCTAGCCCAAGTTGCAGGCCTGAACTTGCAAACTCGAGCCAGCAATTAAGTTGTAGAATGTATCCGTATTATTTGAGACATACGTTTACAACCCTCGTAGAGACGCGATGCGTCGCATGACTGTAACAAAACGATGTATCGCATCTCTACGCGCCAGTAGTACACATGTAACCCAGGATTACAGTGGCCAGATAGGCAATCCTATGGCAATGCATCTTCATCGATTGCCTCGTACATGTCATTAATTTGGAGGGTTACGTAGCTGAAATAGCCGGATTTGAGGTCCCAGCCGGCTTCTCCTTCTGTGGGAATACGGCATCCTCCCATCACATGGTAAGCTGAATATTTGTTGACATAGAGTTCTGAGGTGGCTTTGCCATCCTCAGACCGCATGCGGTCTGCCTCAAAATGGGTGATCGCTCCGACATCATTGATATAGAAAGTGCCGCTCACCTTGAGTTCTCCCACAGTCAATGTTGCCTGTGCAGCATCATTGTCAAAGGACTTCCAGGTAATATAAGGGCTGAGAAAGGAATAGGGAAACCAAACCATTTCCCCCAGATACCTGACTAAAGCTCCCTGATCAATCACTGGGGTCTCTTCATCAACTACTTTAATGGCGGAAAGTATCTTTGCCTGCATACCTCCCTTTCCCCCCAGAAATTTATCCCTTACCGTCAATGTAATGAAGGGTGCCATCTTCATTTTGGCATGCCACAAAAATCCCGGTGGGTCAATGGTAAAATATTGTGTAGCCCTGAAAGACATCCAGTTGGCTCCCTGCTTTTTCCGGAAATTTCCGGACTGTGTCATATGGATATATGTGGGTATAGGCTTGTTTAAAATCTGTGCATAGACCAGATAACGCTGTATGGCGACAGGTAACGTTTCAAGTGTCTCCAACTTTGCTTTAGCTATGGTATGTTTCCGGGCTTGCGTTTTGAGCTGGTCAATTTCACGTAAAATAGCCCGGTTGAGCCATTCGTCTCCCAACGTACTGATTAATGCTATTAAGGCAATAATCACCCCTACAACAATTAGTAATATCCTGAAAAAAAAGATCATTGCTAAGCTTCGAATTTTATGATATGGCTCCTTTTGTCTACAATAATCTCATATCACCCAAAAAAATATGTCCTCTGACGAAGTTAGTCATTCCCTTTCTAAAACCTGTCGACTAAAGTCATCCCTTGGGATGTGATTGTCTCATTTTCACCTTATTTCACATTCGTTATCATGGATCTAAACTATTTAATAGGATCAAACATGAAAAGTTATAACTGGAATAAAAACTGGTGGAGATGGATTCTAGCATGTGCAGGAGGAGAAATTATCGGTATTGGATTAGCAGCAACCTTGGCTGGTTCTATGTTTCATCTGGTCGGAGAACCTGTTAGCATCAGCCAGAAGATTCTTGTGATCACGACTATGCTCATAGCAGGGGTACTAGAAGGTAGCATCCTGGGATTGTTTCAATGGAATGTCCTGAGAAGGGTATTTGAGGATATACCACGCTGGAGATGGGTATTTGCTACTGTACTAGCTGCTGTAACGGGTTGGCTGATCGGCTCGCTTCCATCTGTAGTATTTGCAGGCTATGCATCCGAAGCTTCTCTTTCCGAATCTAGCTCTCCGTGGATAAACATCCTTGTGGGAATCGGGGCAGGTATCCTGCTAGGAACTATCATGGGAATGTTTCAGCAAAATGTCCTCAAAGATTATGCTGTAAAGACAGAAAACTGGATACTGGCTAGTGCTCTGGGATGGGGAGCAGGGATTGTATGGATATTTATCGCGGCTTCGATTCCTACTGAATCTACCTCTGTCTTCATCATAGCCTTGCTGGGAATTGCCGGAGGATTACTGGCGGGTTTCTTTATGGGAGCGATTACCGGATATTTTCTCATGAGACTTGTGTATCTCCAGCCCACAGATAACGAAGCTGAAACAGACTCAGCATCTTCGACTAATCCATCCTATGCCTCTGGAAATCGATAGTTCGTCTCAAAATTCGCCTAGCTCGCTCAAAAAGCCATCACCCTGCCTTACCTGATTTTTTGTGGGACAGGTACCGTGTTAATTGTATCTGCTGAGACCTCGATGCGCTAGTTTAATGGATATCTCAAAGAGTTGATGGAGCTACCTGAAATTTGGGTAATCCTGGGTGTTACCCTGCTAATGGGGCTCATCCCTTTTTGGGGTTGATATTTAGTGTGGGATTTTTGGTGGTGAAAATTGTGGCGATAGGTAGTTGACAGTAGTGATTACTATTGCACTACTTTATTTAAGCAGTATTTATTTCATATCCCCCAATGAGTTAGCTACAGATCATGATCTGTTCCTAGGACAATTCTGCATCGTGGCTAATAATCTTTCCATCGAGCATCTCGATAACGCGATCAGTCCTGCGGGCAAAATCGAGGTCGTGTGTTACGACCAGTAGTGCCTGACCGCGCTCATTAGCCAGGTTTTTGAATATTTCAAATACATTGTCGGAATTTTTGGAATCGAGATTTCCGGTAGGTTCGTCGCCCATGATGATCATAGGATCGTTGATCAGGGCACGAGCAATAGCTACACGCTGCTTCTGACCGCCCGACAGGCGGTTGGCGCGCTTAAGTGCCTGATCTTCGATATACAATAGCTTGAGCTTGTCATAGGCACGGGATTCGATCTCACCGCGATCATATTTCCCAAGCTTCATAGCGGGTAGCATCACATTTTCCAACACAGTAAATTCCGGCAGCAAATAGTGAAACTGAAAAACAAAACCGATTTTTTCATTTCTGACTTTTGCTAATTCAACGGCTGAACGGTCTGTCAACAATTCACCATCCAGATACAGATCTCCTTGATAATCCGTATCCATCGTAGAGAGGATGTACAGCAAGGTCGATTTTCCACAACCCGATTTTCCCATGACAGATACAAATTCGCCAGGCTTAACCGAAAAGGTGATGTCCTTCAACACGTGAAACGCTACTGGATCATAAAAGTATTTGTTGATCTGATGTGTATGTAAGACATTTTCTTCTGGATAGAGGATCATAGACTGGATAATTATTTTCCACGGATGATTTCCACAGGATCGATCACACTAGCTTTATTAGCAGGGAGATAACCTGCAAAAAAAGTTGTCAGTAAGGCAAATACAATACCAATGATATAAAATTGGGGGTCAAAGTTGACTGGCATTGTCTTGAGACTGGGAAGTGCATCTGTTTCAAAAGGAATATGGGAAATACCCACTGATATAAAATATCCTATTAATAATCCCAGCAGCCCTCCGGTAATGCCAATGATCAGCGCCTGACTGATGAATATTCGCCTTACATCTTTTCCTGAAAATCCTGTAGCCTTCAAGATCGCAATATCATCCATTTTCTCATAGATAAACATGTTGAGAATATTGTAGATCCCAAATCCTGCAACAATCAGCAGAGTAATCGAAACAGCATAGGTAATCGTATTGCGAATATCATAGCTAAACTTTATCTGAGCATTGGCAGTATCATAATCGATGGTATCGATTTCGAAACGCTTTTCATATTCCTCAGCCAAGGCACGAGCCATATCCAGGTTTTCTACTTTGAGATTGATATCGGTAATGTAGTCTGAGTTTTGCTCCAAGATCTTCTGAACCGTATTGAGGGAAGTGTAGCTTTGTACATCGTCGATCTGAGCAATACCTGTCTGATAGATCCCTACGACGATCAGCTGAAACTGAACACCTTTAGAGGTGACAATATTTACGCGATCGTCGATCCCTACAGCCAGGTTATTGGCTAAGCCTATTCCCACAATGATACCATTGTTGACCGTCAGGAGATCCAACAGATCACCTTCGATCATATTTTTACTCAAGTCAAACAGTTTATCTTCTTCTTCAATGTCAACGCCTACTATGGTACCATTAATATCACTGGCACCAAACTGATAAAAGACCTGAGTAGTCACTCTTGGCGCTACTCCCATGACACGATCATCTTCCTGGAGGATATTGATGATTTGCAAACTGTTTCGTATCTGTTTTTTTACATCTTTGGGTTTGACGTGGTGTACGACATTAAACGCTCCCCGGTATGCAGGTGCCTTGTCAATAACCATTTCCCGCTTTGTCTTGATATCATTGTACAACCTGATATGCGGTGTGTTGCTCAGCATAAGGTCGTCGAGCATTTTATTGACCCCAGTCATGAAACTTACCATGCTGATAAACATCCCTATTCCAAAAGTTACCCCCAGAGCCGCGATCAGTGTCTGTTTGATCTTGGCTAAGAGGTGTTTTCTGGCAATCATTAATACGACTAGAAGTTGCATGGGGTAAGGATTAGGGTTTGACTAGTACGGTAGTAGTATCAATATCACCCTGAATTTCAACATATTCTAGATTGTTGACACCTACAGTTACGGATATTTTTTCTCCTGATTGATCAAGCACATACTCATTATCTACCAAATATACCTTGGGAATGGCAAGTGCTTTTTCCTTATCTCTTACGATGATATTGGCCTCCAGAGAAAGAGCAGGATACAATACTGCTGGACGTTCTTTGAGCTCTGCTTCTACTAAAAATGTCTGGGTACGTTTATCGAGCAGGGGATAAATCTTTGATATATAGGCTTCAAACACAGCATCTCCGTAAGTGTCTAAGGTTACCAGTACCTTGTTGTTACGCCGTATTCTACCTATATCCAGCTCATCTACCTGTAATTCGAGCAGAAACTGATCTGCATCACCGATCACGGCCAGGGGTTCCTGCTGCATGACCAGTTCCCCTTCTTCTTTATTGATAGCATACACTTTACCATCGATCTTACTATTGATTGAGAAGTCGCCACGATTATTTACCTGCATACGGTAAGTATTTTCGGCTCGTTCTAGTTCGTTTTTGAGCTGACTACGGGTTGAAGCGAGTCTTTCCCGGGCCGAAAAATAGCTATTTCGCGAAGTCTTCAGAATCAGTTGAAACTGCTCAACTTCAGCCAGTGTCCCAATTTCTTCTTCCCACAAACGTTTTTTACGATAATAATTGAGAGAGTCTTTGACATATTTCTGATACGCTGATTCTACATTCAGTACGATCTCTTGTAATATGGGTGATCCTGGTCCATAATTCTGACGAGCCAGTTCGAGGTTCAGTCTGGCATTTGCTGTGGACAATTCTGTATTTTCGCTCTGTATGCGAAAAAGTGTCTGCCCACGTGTTACACGATCTCCTTCCTCCACATATATGTGTTCCAGTATTCCAGATACGGTAGAATATACCTGATACTGGTTTTTGGCTTTCATACTGCCGGAAGCGTATACGGATTCTGTCAGATACATATAGCGGGGCTGAGTAGTTTCACCTTCTGACGTACAAGATATTAATATCAAGATGGTACTCACATTCAGGATACAACGCACAAATAATGATGGGTTGATATACATGTATGAATTTACTTATCCTAGCTGGTTAATTTAACTGTTACGCTCAAAGCCTTTAAACCATATACGCCCTGCAGGGTGTTCTGTTCCAGATTTTCGATTTGACCTTCAATATATTGTTCTTCAATCAGGTCATGCAGATGGCGCATGTACTTTTCGCTGTCGACTTCGCCTTTCCAGTATTCGATCAGTGGTCCAACAGATGCCTTTACCTGGTAGGGAAAATGCTCAATTCTGAACAGCTCAGAGACGTCCTTTATAAGCTGAAATTTACGGGTAATATTTGGATCAGCTGTTTTCACTATACATTTTTACCTTGCTGCAATCCACAGATGAATTCACCTTTGACAAGCTGAAAATCACTGTAGTTAGTAGTGATATTTTCCTGAATGGCTGCAGGAAGATCACTGGCTTTAAAATAGGTGAGAGCTACTATCCCCCTTTCCATTATTACTGTATCGGGCTCTGGTCCGCTGGCCATCTGGATTAAATTTAGTGGAATTCCTGGTTTTAGTTGAATCCTCAATCACTTATGTAAGATTATTGTGTATATCGTTATGGCTTATAAACCCCAAAATTTCTAAAAGCACTGGAGGCAACCCTATAACTTCTTCAAAAAAAAGGAAGTCAATAGAAATTGACTTCCTCCTGTGATAAAAAATGATGTCTTAAAGTATACTGTTTCCTACGATATTTCGACCAGTTTGATATCGAACATAAGGTCTTCACCTGCCAATGGATGATTGGCATCTACAGTAATGTTTTGATCATCGACTTTGACAACTCTAACACTTAATTTTTGTCCGTCAGGTTGTTGTGCTACCAGTTCCTGCCCCAGTTCAGGTTTCAGGTCATCAGGAAGATGTGTTCTGGAAACTTCCTGAATAAGATCTTCTCTCACAGGTCCATAGGCTTCCTGAAAACCGATTGTAAAAGATTTTTCTTCTTCTATCTCCATACCTACTATGGCTTCCTCGAATCCTTTGATCACCTGACCAGCCCCAACCTGGAAGGAGAGTGGTTCACGATTGGCCGACGAGTCAAATACCTGCCCATCCGATAGTTTTCCAGTATAGTGGACTTTAACGACGTCGTTTAATTTAACTTGAGACATAACAAAAATTGGAATTTTAATGAAAAAAACAGAATACATTATTGTATTCTATACATAAGAAACATGCAAAACACCGCAGAAACTTATGGAGGGATAAGCAACGTGAAATGAATTACAATTACTAATGATAAGCTAAATAACTTTGCGGTTACAATCAAATTATGCATTTGATTGTAGCTAGTGCATTATACATGATTACGAAACAACATTCACAATGTTGCTTCTCAGGACCCTGGAATATTACTATTGACATCCTCAAAGGGTTGATATATAGCATCCAGTAGCCATGCAAGTTCCTTTCTTGATAGTGGCCGATCCAGGTCCAGTTCATCTTCGTTGTTCTTCAATTTTTTAAGCCATCCCTTGTCCTCAAAAAATGCCAATGCATCATTCATGAATGCAGATAAGGGGACTTCCTCTTTTATACTACGCTGTCCCAGAGACTGCCCCTGCCAAAGCTGGTACAACAATCTGATTCCTTCACCAACCTGAATACAGGAATTTGTCGTTTTAGCATTTAAAAACGACGGTTTGACTAGGTTGCTGGACAGAGATGCTCTACCGACGGCTTCGAGCAGGACCTCTGTAGTAGCGCAGCTATCCGGATAAAACCACGTCTGGTTGGCCCACTGGTAAGGTACTCCATGTCCTCTGATCCAGCCTGCTACACCTACCCTTTGGACAGACTGAAATAAGCTATCATCGGGTGTGATATCCAGGAAAGGCATCAACCAGCAGTGGGCGTCCAATAAATGTTGCTGGAGTGCTTTGACGGACAACGCTGCGGGTTCTACACCCTGGCTGACACACATAGCTGCCGCTGCTCCTGCAGCCTGACCGATGAGAATCACTACTGGTTGTAGCCGCGATGCACCATTGACCATATGGGTTACTGAGATGCTTTTCTCAGCGACGATCAGCCCATCAAGACCTTCTGGTACCAGGCAGTTGTAGGGTATAGAAAATGAGGGAATAGGCGGGTAGGTTTCTTCAGGAGCATGGGGATTGCGCTGGTGATGATGATCTAATGGATAATCTCCCACTGCGATAGCCTGCCGGTACAAAGGCCTTGAAGCATCGGCGTATGGATCGATCAGATCCTCCACCTTAAGTTGTGTGAGCCCCTGTATCCTGCGAGCTTCACGGTGATAAGGGATAAATGGCAATTTATCATCTGTAGGAAATTCATCGTCCGCCAATCCCAGATGAGGGTATCCGGCTTCTGTCTGCAGAAAATACACCAGGCCCAAGGTAATCTCTTTTGCTCTTTGGTAGGCTTTAACTCTTTCTCGTTCAACGAGTTTTGTGGCATCTACATAATAATCATTTCCATTGTGCGGCCAATTGATCATGTATTTACCATTGGGCAATTCTGCATAATCCAGCACCTGATCACAATCCATGACTATTGTATCTGCGTCGCATACCGTCTCACAAATACAGTGATATAGCTCAGGCTGGTAATTAGCAGGTTTCTCGATTGTCATATCTGCACCTTTACCATAATCTTTGAGTATGGCAGCATAGGTAATATCCTGTACATTGGTGTCATGTGGATTTTCAGGAGTATCTACACCTGTGTAATAAATGGCATCTGCCATTTCAAATATATCTCCCAGTTCAGTCGCTTCTACTGTGATTTTGGCATTGACCCTCAATCGGTCTCCTCCCTGATTTTGAAAAATGGCACCTTTAATGCTATTATCTTCCTTCATAATCTTGAGGAGTTTGTATCCATGGTAACGTTTGAGAGAAGCTTGTTCATCCGCCAACGTGTTCCATATCTCATTTCCCACATGGGGTTCAAACAAGGTATTGCTTACCCATCCAGTTGAAACGGCTTCTGGTCCTCCATAGTGATCATACAGATGTTGACGAAACTCTCCCCATAGGCCTGAGGGAAGCTGGTGGTTGCCATCGGTAGCGCTCACACCTGCCGCAGTAAGCATGCCGCCGAGCCAGGGGGTAGGCTCAACGAGTATAACATCTACTCCATCCCTTGCAGCCTGAATAGCTGCAGCAGTACCACTGACACTTCCCCCTACAATGAGTACATCTGTGGAAATATCAGCAACCCTGCTACAGGAAAGTATAATGGAAACTGTTAGGCTAAAAAGAATACAATAACGAAGCATAGGGAAATCTTTATGTCCCTAAGATAGTATTTATTGTATTTCAAAGTAATCACTTCCAATTTCTTTTCCCCGGCAATAGATCACAACACGCTGTCTTCCTTTCTGGAATGATTCTCCATCCAGTTTGATCGACATACATACGTCTTTGCTATCTCCTTCCAGCCTTACAGTTGTGTTGGTGGTATACAACCGGTTTTCGCTACCATCATCTCCCATAGCACGACTACCAGAGGAAGCAGTAGTTGCCAGACTTCCATCCGGATGTTTATACTCCATGTAAATGTCGTAATTGTCTACCGGAACATTTAAGGCGAGACCTCCCAGAAGATCGAAACATACCATTAACTCTACTAATTCACTGGCTTTAGGATTTACGATAGCCTGACGGCCACCTGAGGTCACATTGAAGTATTTGAAGGAAACTGCCTTGGGTACACCGGCTGCATTATTGGGGGGTTCAGGTACATCCGGAACGATGTTAGCAGCTTCAAGCTGTCGGCGCAGTGTCTCGTTTTCGCTTCTGAGAACAACAGTACTTTTACGAATACTGTCTATAATATTTTCTCTATCCTGTACCTGCGCCGTGAGAAATTGTACTTCCTCAGAACTAAACTGTAACAGTTCCTGCTCCAGTTGATCTACTTTCTCTTCGAGTGTTTCGATGACTTTTTGGTCTACAAAGCCCTGCCTTTTCAGTTCTTTGATGCGCTCTTTTAGGTTAGTAACCTCAGCAATTTTTTCCTTAAGCATGGTCTCACGCACCTGAATTTGCTCTTCACGGTCTTCAGAGAGAACCTCAAGCTCAAGCATTTCTTCCATAGCCTTATCTAATTCCTTGGTGATTTCGGCTACTTTTTCCTGTGCTTCGATCCTCTCATTGGCAACCTTTTTGTTCTGCAAATACAAAAATGCAATAACTCCCGCAAATATGGCTACAGCCACAATAATTACAGTCCGGATTCCTTTTCCTTCAAACATGAATGTTGTAGAGATTTAGACAAAAAGCCAAGTAATTGATTCTAAACGCAATTGAACACAAAAATATCTTAAAAAACAGAAAAATACCTGTAAGATTTCCCAAAAAAACATCTCCATATGTAAGAAATTACTGTTTTTGATGCATTCTATCTCTCAGTATTTCAAGCGCTCTATCAAAACAACGCCTTAGCTGAAGAAGACAACCCTCATTTTCATGATTATTAGACAGATTTAGCCTAAATATTTGCTGATCAGCAGCAAAAACGGTAGTTAATTCTTTTTTGGTATATATCCAATCCATAAACGCACATGATATATTGTATAGTATCTAAGTAAGGTTTTTTAAAAATATT
>CAYXVE010000012.1:0-105448 GCA_964468435.1 uncultured Bacteroidia bacterium
AATAAAAATCAAAATTACTGTTTAAAAGATGGATTTTCATCGGAGGGTAGGGGAGCTCCGGTATTTATTCGCCAGTTTTCAAGCATACCAAGTAATTCCTCAACCTTTTCCGGATGACTATCTCTGAGGTTGTTTCGTTCACCGGGATCGGTGGGGAGGTGGTACAATTCAATATCTCCAAATTCAAAGTATTGGTGCAATTTCCAATCTCCAGAGCGAATGACTGAGCCAGGTCTAGTACGGAAAAGAGGATCTCTGGCATCATCTTTTTCACCATTATATGCCTGCAGATAAATGGGAAAATGCCAGATTAGTGGGCGTTTATCCAAGGTTTTTCCTTCAAGCAGTGGTAGTAAGCTTGTACCATCCAGGGGATCATTGATTTCTGATATATTTAGGAGTTCAGCAAACGTGGGGTAAAAGTCCAGATTTACTACTGGAACATCAGATACAGTACCAGGTTGAACTTTGCCAGGCCAGCGTATGATTAATGGTACTCTGATACCTCCTTCATAATAGGAACCTTTACCCGCCCTAAGAGGTAACTGTGTAGCAATAGAAGCAATGCCTCCGTTATCTGAAGTAAATACCACGATGGTATTTTCTCTTAAGTTTAGTATTTCCAGGTTTTTCAATATTCTACCAATATTGATATCAGTATTTTCTACCATCGCTGCGTACACTGGATCTATTCCTTTAAAGTTCTGTTGATAACGGGATTGATATTTTTTAGCTAGATATTTTTTTGCCTGGATTGGAGTATGAACAGCATAATAGGGTAAATATAGGAAAAAGGGCTTGTCTCGATGATTTTGCATAAATGAAATGGCTTCTGTTGTCAAACGGTCTGTAAGATGTTCTCCCGGAGGACCATTTTCGAGGTAACTTAAGTTATAGGGGCTGAAATAGCCATCTGTTCCGGGGTTACCTCGTTGGTTACCACCAAAATTCACATCAAAGCCCTGTAGTAGTGGATTTTCCCCTAGATGCCATTTTCCAAAGGTTCCGGTTTGGTATCCAGCTTTTTTAAAGATCTCAGCAAGAGTTATAGATTCATGTGAAATGGAATCAGTATTGGTGGCGGGGATCAATTTTCTGTCTTTTGCATTGCCTCTGGCAGAAGGGCTTACTGTGTAGACTCCATGGCGTGGGGTATTCTGGCCAGTCATCATGCATGCACGGCTGGGAGCGCAGTTTGCTGCAGCTGCGTAACTATGTGTGAAAAATATTCCCTCACTTGCCAGGTGATCAATATTTGGGGTTTCAAAAAAATCACCCCCCATATATCCTACATCCTTCCATCCCAGGTCGTCTACGACAATGAAAACGATATTAGGCAGGTTTTGCTGTTGCTTCTCAAAAATTGGTAGGAAGAATTTTTGAGAATTATACTTTTTAGCAGGGTTAAAGGGCTGTAAAATCGTGAATAATGTCCAAAGAAATAGGTGGTAAAAGTTGTAAATGTACATGTTGATTAACAAATGATGATTGCATAAATAGAAAAAGATACGAGTAAAAATGAGCTTTGAAAACTACCAAAGTCAAAACTTCGGCTTTTAGTGACAAGCTACACAACTAAATGTATAGAAAAAATTAGAGGAAGCCATTTAATGAGACTCCCTCCGGTTGGAATATTGCTATTACAGTTATCTGTATCCATTATTAGTAGGATCTGATTCCAGCAAAGCAGGATTCAATCTCAATTCTTCCACGGGTATAGGTAAGAGAACGTGGTATGGTTGTATATTGGGAGCTGGATTGAAAACCCGGTATTCTGTACTTCTCACTACATCGAGTAGTATACCCCATCTGATAAGATCCATTCTACGGTGGCCTTCGCCGCCCAGTTCCCATCTGCGTTCATCATAAATAGCTTCTCTGAACTGTTGCTGGCTGAGGCCCGAGAGTAGTTGGTCAGGTTCATAGGCTCTTTCTCTTACAGCATTGATATATGGGTATGCATTTGCTGGCCCGTTAAGTTCATTTTCTGCTTCTGCTGCCATGAGATATACATCTGCCAGTCTGAAGATAATTTTATTATCTCCATGATTACCTCTTGGAGAGTTGATCTGATCCAGATTCCACATTTTAGGCATGTAAGGGAAATTGAGTTCAAATCCCAACCAACTTTGTACAATATTTGAAGATCTTCTCAAATCGTCCTCTGGGAAGTCATTAACGAAGTCAGGCAGTGGTATGGCCAGGCCATAGCCTGTAAATCCTTCATTGCGTTCTGCAAGAGCCGTACTAAGAGCAGGTCGATCATCGCTATTTTTAGGTTCATCGCGTATACGTGGAGTAAAGTGATCTGGCCAGTCATCCTGATTAATGTCTTTGACAAAATCTATAGACCATATGACCTCCGCATTATACTCATTGAAGGGATCAAATACATCTGCATAGTTATCCAGCAATTGATGAGGAGAACTATTGATAATTTCCACAGCCTTATCTCTGGCTTCCTGCCAGCGTTGCTGTATGAGATAGATTTTGACCATTACAATGGCTGCTGCCCATTTGGAAGCTCTACCTAACTCGCTGTCGTTGTAGCTATCAGGGAGTAGATTTTGGGCTTGTTGCAGATCATCCAGAATATCATTCCGTATCTGAGTAAGGTCGGTACGCCCCAAGGTTCTGATTTCATCAATGGTGATATTGTCTCGAAAATATGGTACATCTCCCCAAAGATTGGTAAGATGATAATAAGAATATGCTCTTAGAAAAAGAGCCTGACCTCTGTATAAGCTACGTCCTACAGAACTAATATTTTCATTTCCCGCTAGATTATCCAGGACGATATTGGCGCTCTGAATAATTCTGTATAAATCCTGCCAAGTCAGTGGTGCCCCACCACCCTGAGAGATGTCTCCTGCATTTCCTTCGTTCAGGGTATAGTTCTGAATGGGTTCTACCTGTCCAAAAGCGCGATTTGGACCGATTACATCTGCTCCGTTTTCGTAGAATCTGTCCAGGCCGATCTTCCCATGTAATGAATTATTTTTGTAAACAGTGTACATGCCATTAATGGCTGAGTTGAATTCTGCATCAGAATTAAAAAAGTTTGTGGGTGAAACAATTGCGCGTGGATCTTCTTCGAGAAATTCATCGCATCCAACCGCCAGACCGGAAAAAAGTATGATAATTATGCTATATATGTATGTTTTCATTATTTCTGAATTTATTGGTTTACCAATTAAGAGAAATTGTAAGGAAGCTTATAAGCTAACTTTGACGCCGATAGAAAGCGTTCTGGCACTGGGGTATTCACCCTGCGAGAAACCCAGTGCGACATTACTTCTACCAAACATACTGGTCTCAGGATCTACAAGTCTGAAATCGGAGATTACAAAGAGATTAGCTCCTGTAAAGTAAATATTAATCCTGTCTATGCTATTGATCCCCCAACGTCCTAGTGGTAAATCATATCCCAGTTTCAGGTTTTTGAGTCTGATGTGTGTACCGTCTTCTATGAGTTCTGAATTATTTTTATTTCTGAAAGACTTGCTACTGCACCTGCTCTGGGGATGTCTGAATCAGGATTATTGGGTGTCCATCTGTCCAGTGTCTCTGCATATTTAGTTCGTTCTGCCCTTCCGAAAAATGCTGTCTGAGTCAAACTGTTGAAAACTTCGTTTCCGTACGTTCCTTGGAAAAAGAAATCAAGACTCCAGTTTTTGAAGGTAATGGTATTCTGAAATCCGTAGATAAAATCGGGCTGAGGAGTTCCCAGCACAATAAAATCGTCTTCGGTTATTTGCGCATCACCATTTGTATCTTCAAATCTTGGACCGCCAACGTCCTGTCCTACCTGTCCGGATGCATCGATCTCTTCCTGGGATTTCCAGGTACCCAGATAGTTGACTCCCACAAATACCGGAGCAGGTTCTCCCACAATAAGTCTTCCACCAGGTCCCCCCTGGCCCGTGGCTGATGGATCTACAATATCAATAAGGTCTACCCCGCCTAGATTAAGTACTTCATTCCGGTTGATAGAAGCCGTGATCATGCTAGACCAGACAAAATCTTCTTTGGAGAAGTTGACAGTATTGATCATCAGCTCGAATCCTGTGTTGCGAAGTGAACCCAGGTTTTGGAGCTGGCTTACAAATCCTGTTTGACGTGGAATCTGGACATTCAATAGGAGATCTTCTGTTTCCTTATAGTAGTAATCCAATTCGAAAGTGAGTCTGCCCTGAATAAATCCTGCTTCAAGGCCGATATCCAATTGTCGGGTAGTTTCCCATTTGAGTTCGGGATTTTCGGGTCTTCCCAGTGTTACACCTGCTTGTTCTGCGCCGTTAAAAGTAGTATTGGCGATATCCAGAAGCGCAAGGGTGCGGAAAGACGGTATAGCCTGGCTACCCGATATGCCGTAGCTGGCTCTCAGCTTAAGGACATCAAATACATTGAGATCCTGTATAAAGGGTTCCTCCGATAATCTCCAGGCTATCGCACCGGAAGGAAAAAAGCCATATTTATTGCCATCGGCAAATCGCGAAGACCCATCTACCCGGCCTACGAAGGTCAGTAGATATTTATTGGCAAATGAATAGTTGACTCGTCCCAGCCATGATACCAACTGGAAAGCATCGTATCCTGAACCCACCACATTGCGGTTGGGGTTGGAGCCAAAAGACAGGTTATTGAACCCTGTGATATCATTGGACAATTGAAAGGAACTGGAACGACTGGTTTCCGTTTGAAATTCCTGAATAGTGAATCCTCCCAGTAGGTTCAGGTTGTGGTTCTCACCCAGGCGTGTTTCATAGGAAATCGTATTTTCGTTGATAAAACCGATGCTTGAACTGGTTCTGATCGTGGCATCTCCTCCATCATTAATGACAAAATTTTGAGGTAGAGCACCTGGGTTGAACTGATTGAGTTTGAAATAATCAATTTCTGGGCTGAAGGTCGACCGGATTACCAGGTTTTCGAGGGGCTCTATTTCTAAGTAGAGATTTCCCAGAAGATTTGTAACATAGCTATGATTATCTCTTAGTAAAATATCAGCCTCAGGATTGGTTTGAATAGAGGCTGAAACAGGATTTTCAGTAGTAAACTGACCCTCATCATCATAAATCGCACGGGTGGACAAATGATCTCTGAAAATTTGGGAAATGCCGGTTTTGTTGTTTTCTCTTCTTTGCCGTGATACGTTCAGTCTGAAACCAGTTTTGACAACGTCTGAGATCTGATAATCCAGATTAGCTCGAAAAATGTATTTTTCGATTCCTGAGTTACGAATGATTCCATCCTGGTTGAAATAGTTACCGGAAATATAATAATTGATTTTTTGATCTTCAGTGATCCCGGATATGGATAGATCGACGTTGGTAATGGGTGCATCTTGTGTAATCTGATCGATCCAGTTGACATCCGCTACACTAGCTGGATTGGGAAAGGGCCTGGCTGCGCTGCGGAAGTCCGCATCTTCATTGGCATACGCTGCGTGTTCAGGTCCATCCAAAAAGTCTACTGTTTCGATCATGGACTGAATGCCTGAGTATGCATTGAAAGTGATCTGAGGCTTACCCGAACGTGCCCCCTGACCACTTTTGGTTGTCACGAGAATAACTCCATTTGCTCCTCTGGTACCATAGATAGATACTGCTGTGGCATCTTTTAGGATTTCAAGCGACTGAATATCATTACTGTTGATATTATTCAGATCAAAGTTCTGACCTACAATGACCCCATCAATAACCCAAAGGGGTTCATTATTTCCCTGGATCGAGTTACCTCCCCGAATACGTATGGATGTGGCAGCTCCAGGTTCTCCACTCACTTGAGTTACCTGTACTCCAGGTGCTCTTCCCTGTAATAACTGGTCAACCCTTGAACTGGGAATGCTTTCCAGATCTTCAGCATCTATTTTACTTACCGACCCGGTAAGATCCCGTTTTTGCTGCCTTCCGTATCCTACAACTACTACTTCATCAAGTTGTGATATTGATTCGTTCATGACAATATCGATCTCAGTACGACCTTCAATATCTACTTCCTGTGTGGTATACCCTATATATGAAATCAGTAGAGTGGTAACTTCGTCAGGGACGATCAGCTCATAGGCACCATTTTCATCCGTCAGGGTTCCCTGGTTACTCCCTTTTGCACGTACTGTAGCACCGATCAGAGGTTCTCCTGCTTTATTGGTTACGGTTCCACTTATCGTAATATCCACGATGAACTGAATAGCCGTCCGGGTAACAGAATGCAGCTGAGCTACATCATCCTGGAGTTTGGATTGCAGACTCAGATTCCCTTTTTGTTCAAGTCTATTGATCTTGTCGAGGTACTTACTAATCTTTTTTAAAGATTTTCCCCCTTTCTTACTTTTCTCATAAATGACATAATACTTATTTCCGTATGTCTCAAAACCAAAATTAATGGGAGCTAGGAGCCTTTCAATGGCAGATTCAATATTTTCCCCTTGTTTGAATTGGAAATGAACTTTTATAGCTTCCAGTGATTTGGAATCATAAGAGAACAACACCTCATACTTTTGTGAAAATTCATCCAGTACTTCCTTGAGTGGTCTGGTTTGACTTTTTTCGATGTCCTTGGCTAATGTAGACAAGCTCAAGATCCCCGCACTTATCAAAACTGCGAGACCACATCGAAAGAGTTGGTAGTAAGTAGTCAAGTTCATAGATTTACATGTTTAAATTAAAGTAATAGTGCCGGGGCAATTGGCAGATTGCACCGGTCGTTTTATTTTTTGACCATTAATTGACCTTCATTTATTTCTATATTCACGTTGAGCACTTTTTCCAGAATAGGGATAGCAATTTCAATTCTATCCATGGGTATTGCTATTGTTTTGACTTCAGACAATAAATTATTGTCCAGTGTTTTGACCTCATAACCATATATTTCCTCTATTTTTTCAAATATGTCCTCAACCCTCCTCTCGGTCATAATCAATGACCCATCTTTCCAGGAAGTATGAGATTCTGACAGGGATTTGTGATAAGAAGTGATGGTTTTTTGACTGGAAGAATAGGAAACGAAGTCGCCTGGGGATAAAAGTTTTTCCGAATAGTCCATCTTTAGTTTGACTTTACCTTCCTCCAGAAATACATTGGTTTTATCTCCACGTGTATGAACATTGAAAGTGGTTCCGAGTACAACAATTCCAATGTCCTTTGTGGATACAGTAAATGTTGTTCCTGCTTCATCTTTAGCTATTTTAAAAAAAGCCTCACCCTCGAGTTTCACATTCCTCGTTTCTTTTTTCCAGTTTTCGGCATACGAAATACTTGAATTGGCATTGAGAATGACCACTGATCCATCGGGAAGTGTCAGACTTTTCCATTCACCGAAGCCTGTAGTTGTTTGGGTTATATTGTCAGTATATGTGAAATGCTGGTATCCCATAATTATTCCCACTACAAATAGTATAGCCGCAGCGATGCTTCCCCCTAACAACCACTTTTTCTGTAGGTTTCTCTTGTTTTCTTCGTTATAAATCTCTCTCACATGATCATGATCTGCCCTTTTGTGAAAAGTAATTTTATTGAGTGTTTTATCCAGGATAACAGTGGCGGTATATTCATCTAAATCAGGATCAGATTCGAGTGTATTCCATAATTTTTTCATTATCTCTGACTCTGAGTCAATATCTGAGGATTCATATTTTATGATATCCATTAGATGTATCAGTTCTTCACGAGTACATGTTCCCTGAAAGAGTTTTTCAATTAACCGGTCTCTGGTTGTCATTCAATTAGAAAAATTGGATTTCACATATAATTATGATAAAGCACTTTACAGGCTCTATCTTTATATTCCGTTAGTAAAAAGAGAATGTACTACTAGGGGATGGAATTTTTTAAAAGTTACGGGTTGAATTACTAAGAGTTTATTTCTAATTTATATCAGTATGATACCCTAAATATTTCAACGCAGGCATACTTTTTTATAGTTTAAAATATGGAGATGAGGGAACACTATCATCTTGTAAATCTGGTGAATGGCGATACACAAAGCTTCACGGCTATATATGAGCAGTATCATGCCAAGGTGTATCATTATTGTTTCAGGTTTGTAAGAAGTAAAGAAGTTGCTCAGGAAATCACCTCGGACGTGTTTGTCAAACTATGGCAAAAGCGAGAAACTTTAGAAACCTGTCAGCCCATTGGGGGATTGCTCTTAAAAATAACCCGGGACTATTGTTTGGATTTTCTTCGTAAAGTAGCAAGAGATAAGCATTTACGAGACAGATATGTAGAACAATATATCGATTCATCATCAACTGTACTTGAAGATCAGCTCTTTTTTAATGAGGGGATGAAAATCGCACGTAAGGCAATTGAAAATCTTCCTCCAAGATGTAAGGAGGTATTTCATTTGAGATATTTCAGGGGCCTTACATTAATTCAAATCTCAGAAACGCTAAAGATTTCCCCAAACACTGTCCAGAATCACCTTCAAAAAGGTAAACGCCTTGTCAGAACTTATCTTCAATCCCATACAGATCTTATTTTGGGACTTTTGTTGATATGGATAATATAGGAAACTCATTAATCTAAATGCACATCCACTGGGAAGTGGCTCTACCTGTGAAAGGGAATCTGCAAAGGACCTTTGCTAATTTTGCCGTGTCTGTCAGTAGGGTCTTTGATGAGCTTATGGTTTCATTTTCACCATCGTTATCAGGCATCGTTTGCAATGGTTGATCTTCATCGTCATCACATGACAAGATTGGGAAGGAAAAAAAGATCAGTGAACATAGTAAAAGAGGTCTTATTAGGAGAATGAGGTTTTTTAGTGAATATACGTAGGCTTGAAGCAGGTGTTATAATAAAAGCGCGCCCCCGGGCGGGGGCGCTTGCTTCCTTAGTACCTTAATAATTAGCTGCACATCTCATTACAAATATGCAGGGATTTTGAATATCCTATGTGGATAAACCCACCAATAATGTTTAAATATCGTACAAAACTATAATTGCAATAAAATTATTTAGGAATATATATTTTGAGTACTATCATTTCCATATGAGTTTGTGTGTCTGAAAGCCATCATCAAAATATAGCCTGAGCAAATAGAAGCCTGCAGGCATTCCTTCTTGTTGGACGGTGATTTCTTGCCGGTTGATCCCCATTTTTTTTGACCAATGTTTACCGGCAATATCTGTGATTTCATATACTTGGATCGCTTTATCAGAGAGGATGCTTACAGACTGTTCAGCTGGAACCGGATAAATTTTTACAAAGTGATGGGTTCTTATCTGGCCTGATCGGGAGATAGAGGTATTGGCATTCATCGCTGTAATGATTCTGGGAGCAATGTACCTGGCGAGTGTATCTACGTACGAACGCGACAGCTCAGGATCATTGGGATTACCCAGATTTTCGCGGCATACCTGTACGTCTCCAGGTACTGTTTGGTCTGGTATAAAATTCCACAACGTGCTGAATAATTGCTCATCGTACCAGTTCCAGGGATATATATTTCCCCTGTAAGAACTAGGTTGTGCACCAGCTGTAGAATCACATAGAACCTCGCCTTCTCTGACCTCTGGTTTGAGAAGTAGAAGACCTTCTATGCCGCCACTTCTTTGCAGGGCTAATTGAGTCAGTGGATCATCAAATTGATCAATCCAAACATTGTTATTACCTAAAGCTTGAGATTGATGTATGACGGTATCAGGTCTTGCTCCATCTGCTATGATGATGTCCCCTGTAGCACTAATGGTTACATCACGTATTCCAGTCAGCTCCAAAGCACTAGCATCGATGACACCAATAGCCGGAAGATCACCTGCCTCTATCCATGAGAAATCTCCCAGGCCTCCCTGGAATCCGAATACCATACTGACATCAGAACTGTATTCGGGGTAGTTGGCTACATTTAGTGTGCGTTCCTGAGTGCCATAGGGATTTCCATACAGTGTCGTATCGATGAATACTTCAGGAGGCTGCTGAGAGAAGTCGACAAATTTTGGAAGTTCAATCTGATCGAATCGTCTGAGATAAGCTACATTGTAAGCCGCATAGGCTGCTGCATCAAAGGCGCCCACTGCGATCCGCTCCGGATCAATACGATATGTATTACCATCTTCGGCGGCATTTTTCCGGAAAAAGCGTACACAGGTACGCATATCCTGCGTAACACGATATGTTGCTTCCAGAACTCCTTTTTTTCGGGTGATATCCTCTCCAAAAGGATTCCATCCCAATCTGTAAGAGATAGATGCAGCTACATACCCTCTTTTTGCAAGTTCGCGACATAGTTCTACTACTGCACTATCCTCACGGGTTCCATAAGGAGACTGATTGATTACTCGAGGGAGGTAATCTCCTCGGTGTGCAACAATAACTAGGGGGCGATCTGTCAAGGTATCTCCTACTGGACTATAGATATCCATCTCCAAGTCTTCGATCTGGGGTTGCGTTGCTGTCTGGAGAATGATGGGAAGTATCGTATAATTGCTACCGTATACGATGTTTTTCTGAACAGAAACTGAAGTAAAAACTTCATCGATGTAGCGAGTGCCTTGTGCTGTAAGCATAATATTAGTGCTCAGAAGGCATAGGATAAGTACTAAGTGTTTCATAATAGTAGTATTTTATATTTGGAAGATAAAGCTATTCCATAAGTCTGAGTCCCCAGGCAACGTATACAAACCTTCCCACATTAGGTCCTCCATAGAGTCCATTCTGGGTTCTGTTGAGCAGATTGGAACCACCGACTTTGACCAGGCTTCGTAGTTTTGGAAAAGTTTTGGTTATCTGGGCATTGAGAAAATACTGGGCAGGTATACGTCCGGTAAATTGTGGAGAACTCTCGAAGGTATATCCTCCTACCCACCGGAATGTAAATCCCCAATTCCAATAGGGTATTCCCAATAATGTTACGTCATTTCCGGAGAAGCGCAGATTGAATTTATGTTCGGGCGTATTAAATGCAGGGATAAGTGGATCATCTTTGACCTGTATGATCCGGTTCCAGGAATAATTACCGTTGAACACTAACTTACTGCTGAAATAATAGCTGATGCCAGTTGAAAAGCCGGTTGTAAGGGTGACGTCTCTGGCATTAGCCGAAATGCGGAAAATACGCGGTGTCCCGGGAAAGCCCTGAAAGAAAGGCACTTTGAGACCCAGTTTGTAACCTATAAAGTCTCTGTAATGATTGAGGTAATAGGTAGCATTGACAACCATATGGTTATTCAAATATACACCATCGTAAGAAATTTCACCAGAAAAGGCTTTTTCTGGTACAAGAGGTGGTTCATTGAAGCGCTCTAGAAGGGTTGTATCCAGATTGGGTGAGGTAATATAATCCTCAAAGGAATCGGCTGTGATCAGATTTTCATATCCATTGAGGTTACCTAACAGGATGGCGTTTCCCACTCTAAAATAATAATACTGTTCGATTAATGTGGGGTTGCGAAGTGCAGAAGATACTGAACCTCGTATTTGGTGGCGTGTATCTATACGGTAAGTTGCTGAAAAGGCGGGACTGACCAGGTAATTATAATTCTTGGTTTTATCGAGCCGTGCAGCAGCGTTGATTTTGAGCCGGTCATCGATCAGGCGTTTTTCCAATCCTATATAAGCTCCAAATTCATAGTTTTTAATGATCGTACCAGAAGTATCGCTGAAAATGGTTCCTTCTGAATAGGGTCTGTACCAACGATAGTTTGCACCCAGGGTTACATCATCAAAAAAATTGGTCTGCAAATGATATTCACCATGTATATGGTAAAGTTGGGATTCGTCTATGTATTGGGTACCTCCTTCAGAGACAGGTGTGTTGGTAATATTGTTGAATGCTTCTTTAAATTCGGGCGATCCTGGCTCAATAAAATTTCCACTTTGAGCATTGCGGGTAATTTCATGCCATACATCCAGTGAGTCCTGATTTGTCGCAAGGATCTCATTAGCTTTTTCAAAATCATAGAAGAAGTCAGGAGCGGGTCCTATCTCCGGAAAACCTTCCAGGTTTTTTACCTTGGGATTGATGTTTCTAAACCAATAATTTTTATATCCTGTCAACCAACTGCCGTTCCCCCTCCCTCTTTCCTGAATGAGAAAAGCAGTAGTCACAATATCGTATGTATCGCCTGCATTTTCTTGGGTATTGTAGAATCTGAGAAAAAAACGGTCTTGCTGAGCGATTTCCAATCGATTCTGGATAACATACACGTCGTTCAGGCTTAGGCGGTTATCCAGTTGCATAACGGTAGTTCCTGTTCCATAACTCGAACTGGCCCGGATCTCAATGTCTTCACGGGGCCTGAAATGGATGGCTCCACTTAGTTTGAGGTTGTAGCTGTCGTAATCAACAAGGTCTTTCTCCCAGTATCCGCTACGGTAGAATCTTCCCAGTCCAGGATGTCTAAATTGTTCAAATAAGGAAGTGTAGTTGCCAGAAATTTCATCGCCATAGCGGTTTACTGCGTCGTACCCACCAGGGTTACTGGCAAAGATACTATCGTTCAGCGAGCCACGGGAGGGGGAGCGGTCATCAGCTTCCCAGTCGTAAATAGATTCATAGGAAGCATTCAGTTTAAATGCCCATTTGGGATTCTTTTCTTCTCCTCCAAAAGCCTTTGCATACCGGATCGCAGCTCCTCTGTATTGTCGTTCTCCTGCTTTGAGCATTACCTCCAGCCCCTGGTGGACATAAGGGCTGCGGGTTCTCATACTGACCACACCATTGAAAGCTCCAGGGCCAAAATAGCATGAACTGGCTCCTAATACCAGGTCTACTCCTTCTACATCTAGTTCTGATAAGCCGACAAAGTTTCCGAGCGGATAATTCAAACCTGGTGAGGCGTTATCAATACCATCTATTAATTGTAGTGAGCGTACAGGAGTACTGCTGTTGAATCCTCTCGTGTTAATTACTTTAAAGCCAAAGCTCACGGTAAGTATATCTACTTCACGCAAAACTGCTAGTTCGTCATAGAAGCTTACTTCACTGGAATTACGGATAGCTTTCAGATTGAGGGTTTCAATAGACAAGGCTACCCTATTTTTGAGGTCAGAGTTGCCTTCAGCAAGGATTTCCACCTCATACATTTTCAAATCTGTCTGAGTAAGATACAGTTCCAGAGGTTCATTTAGGCGTGTTACCTCATGGAGTAACGTATCATAGCCGATAAACGTAACGCGCAGGTCAAAAGGGGGAGTTGAGGGAGCCTTTAATAAAAACCTTCCTGATTCATCCGTATAAGCTCCAGTACTGGTACCTGGAATAAACACTTGTGCTCCTGGTAAGGGTTTATTAGTAGTCTGGTCAATGATTTTTCCCGAGAGCGTACGATTCTGGGCGATAGCCTCTGAACATAAGCATATAAGTATCAGTATCAGAAATCTAGTAAAGCACCAGATCGGGTTAGTAGATAGCAGAGTAGTCTGTTTCGTAGTAAGCATATAGGTTGTTGTGATACATAACTATATATATATAAAATTATTCAAAATCTTAATCATACATTTTATAAAAACACAGCATAGTAACTACTAGTCAGACATGCTAGCGATCCACTCCTTGATCAGATCTACCCCTTCTTGATGAACCATTTTTCTACCAAGCTCAGGCATCATTTCTCCTGGATCGTCTGAAGCCATCCGGTAGACAAGTATCGACTCCTGAGGTTTCCCCGGAGCAATATCATACTGACGCCCACCTGAGCCTCTACCAGCAGCTACGGGTGCTTTGAGTATTCCCAGCTCTGATGGATTCTGAGTATGATAGTCAAGATACAATCCTGATGTATTGGCAGGACCTTCAGGATTGTGGCAATGGCCACAATTGATATCCAGGTAAGCCCTGGCTCGTTCCTGTATTGAGCTATTTGCATCTAGCCAGTCAGCCATTTTAGGAGCTTGCGCTATAGCGGGAAGTCCTTTTAGCACCCCTTTTTGTTCCCAATGTACTAACTGATTGAAAGTGCCCTCTTTGTAGGTAAAATCCCCGTTGAGTTGTCTGGCTGAAGGACCTATAGGGGTGATGGCATCTCCCTTGATATGGCACCCTTTGCACTGGTTCATATTGGGGATTACGTAATTGAGTTTTTGTTTTTTACCTTTTTCATCTTTCCACGTAATGTCTTTCCTTCCTCCGGCTACTTCTAGATAAGCATCTGTCTGAGCATCATTCCATATATAAGGCAGGTTTTTCCAGCCTTTTTCTTCACGTATCAACAGGCGGGTCTCCATCAAAGTACGCCCTTTTGCTGGTTTGCGGAAATCGTGAGGATAGTAAAAGGTTTTGATGATCGTAGTCCCAACAGGAAAATCAAATACATCGCGGGCATGATAGGTCGCATGAGTTCCATCCGGAAAATATACAAATCGAGCTTTGTAAGCATAATCTGAAAAAAGGGGAGAATTCAGATCATAAGGGATGACGCGTTCAGCAGGATTAAGTTCAGCTATATTACCTGTAAAGAATCCGTAATCGGATAATTTTTCATTAAATATTTTTTCAGGTGAATACCAATTATATCCCCATGAGAGACCTATGCATAAGGGAATGAGGATAAACATAGAGAATTTTTTCATAGAACTAGTAACTTTGAGAATTTATAGGCTACTTATTTAATCCTACTTCAGGTAGTTGCTGCAGTTCGCAGTTATATTTGGAAATATCCGTATTGAGATTTTTAAATCCATTTGTAGCATCGAGGTTAGCAAATGAGGCACCTCTATTATTCACAATGCAGATTTGGTTATTTCGATTGTAAGATCCTGATTCATTTACCAGTTCTTTATTTAGGATTCCGTCGTATATGATGGAAGGTACTTTTTTTCCAAATTTCCACCACAAGAGTTTACCAAACTTTCCTTTGAGTGTTGGCCATGTTTTTTCTCTCTCAAATGTATTATCGTGTATATAAATACTGGTAGGATAGGGATCGTATGCATCGTCGTCGATTGGAAGTTCAGTTATGTAGTAGCTAATGATAGATGTGCCGATGGTTTTATTGTTGATAATTTCATTATCAAAAACCTCTACATTGCTGGTAGCCAGGATCATTACACCCGTTCCCGGGGGGACGATAGCTACCATATTTCCTTTGGGAGCAAAGTTTTGATAGTTATTTTCGATGATTTTGTTGTTGAAAATCCGTACCTGTCCACCTTTTTTCTTTACTAATCCAGGTAAGTCAAATACCAGAATTCCACCCGTATTTGCTGTTGCTTCATTTTCGTACACATCAGCGTTGGTCGAGTTCTCTATTTCTATTCCGGCAACGTTTTGATAAGCCCTGCAATTCCTTACGATGATCTCATGAGATTGCCCTACATAGATCCCTGCATCGGAGGCACCTATTGCTTCGCAATGCTCTATCAGGACATTGCTGCATTGCACGGGATAGAGTCCATAGGCACCATTCTTCTTGTTGGGCTTGCCAGTCCATTCTGTTTTTACGTTACGAAAAGTAATACCTTCAACTTCCTGCGTTTTGATTGCATCGCCTTTTGCATCCTGTATGGTAAGGTCTTCAATGGTTATATTTGTCGCATGGGTTATTTTGATCCCTTCTGCCCCTTCAGTCTGGTTGCTAAATGACAAGATCGTTTTATCCATACCCTGACCCTTGATGGTAATATTTTTCTTCCCATCCATCCATAAACTACCCTTGAGAGAAAATGTGCCTTCTGCAATTGTGATCGTTTCCCCGTCTTCAGCCATAATAAAGCTGCGTTGAAGGGATTTTTCCATATCTTGCTGAGCTACAATTCCCAGGCACAGAGTACATAACCATACAAGTATTATTGCCCTCTTGTTCATGATATTATAATTGAATTTATATTCTCAAAATAGCGATTATTTTTTGATTATTTTAATTAAAGTTCCCTGTTGAACAAAATTGTCCAGATCCAGTCCATTGATCAGTGTATGTTCTTCCATGCGATCCTCTGGCACATCAAATGATCTCAGGATACTGGAAAGGCTGCCACTTTTTGTTGCTTTTTGGATACGGATTCTCTCGGGTCTTACATTGAGCTTTGCAGGATCGTTTAAGGTACGGAAGTTGGTCATGGTGTACGTATAGTACTGATTATTTGAATCATAGTCTGCGAGTTTGCATATCCCGTGGAAGCTGTATATCGTGCCATCGTACTCAATAAAGTAAGATAATACGCGCAAGGAGTTGGGATCCTGTGATCCCTGTGGAGTATTTTCAAAAGACTGACTATTTCCTGGAGACTGTGTGGGGGTAGGCGATGTGTTGGTATTTTGGGATTGACCAGTTTTCACATCACTAGACGAAGGTGATTTCTGAGGCTTGGGGCTACCTGTTCGATCCATTGATTGGGTTTGACTGGCATTTGTGCCAACTTCCTGATTTTGCTGAGGAACCTGCTCAGAGAGCGTTATATAGGTATTAAATCCATTGACCTGATTCCGCTGGGATTGAAGTAGATTGAGTTCATTTTTGGTCACAAAGTTTTGACCGGCTTCTTCGGGTGTTTTTTCACTGGCTATCATCAATAGGATGAATGCTTTCTCATCAGGTGATACCATTTGTACCTGAGAATGTGTATTGACAGTTTTCCATTGATTGGGTATAGGAAACTGAAATCTCATTTCAGGATGGTAGAAAGTATTATTTTCTACATATCCCTGTCTGGGATCTTCCCCATATATGAGACCGTCGATCATTTTGAGATAGCTATCGCGATTGACGCTAAATTTTTTGCCAGGATATTTGGCCTGCCATTCACTTGCCAAAGCATTTACATTGGCATAGCGGTCCAAGGGATCTGGGTGTGTTGACAGGAAAGTTGGGATAGCCTCAGCTTCATTGCCTTTACGCATTTTCGCCAGTGTATTAAAGAAGTTGGCCATATGTATAGCATCATAGCCCACTTTAGTGGAGTATTCCACGCCCAGGCGGTCGGATTGACTTTCGTGATCTCTTCCAAATTTCAAAAACAGGAGTTGCAGACCTGTATTAGCTAGGTCGGCATAATTGCGAAATTCTTCAGAAAGAACCATTCCTCCAATCATTCCGATCTGAGCTAGCATCATCTGACTGTACTGCCGGGCTGAGTGTCTGGCCGTCACATGACCAATCTCATGCCCCAGTACTCCAGCAAACTCGGCTTCATTGTTGAAATGTGCCATAATCCCCCTCGTGAAATAGATGTATCCGCCAGGGGCTGCAAAAGCGTTAATAACGGGTGAGTCAATGATGCGGAATTTGTAGTCGATATGAGACCTGTGGGAGACAGCTGCCATCTCCTGCCCTTTTTCCTCAATAAATTGCTGTAATACACTATCGGGGTATAACCCCATCTGGCTGACGATTACGGGATCATTGGATGCTCCAAGCGCAATTTCCTGTTGCTCGGACATTAACATCAATTCTTTCTTACCGGTAACCGGGTTTATTGCACAAGATTGAAACAGGTAAATTACAAGTATTAAACCTGTAAAGGCGGAAAGATATGTGAAAAGCTTTTTCATAATAATTGTTTGGCTTAAGAAAACATTGAAGATGTTTATAGCATAGTCAATGATTAATAGTTATATCATTTGGATGAAATATCATCGAAAAGGAAACACAAAGTCACCATTTTTTAATTTTTAGAAGCTTAGGTTATAGAGTGGGCTAATTTAAATTTACAGATGCTTACTGATAACATACTGATCGTTCCATTTTTTTTAATTAATCTTTGAGTTTGCAACTACTCTATACCTGTATTCGTAAGTATAATTTAAAGCAACAAAGTTTGCATCACCTCTCAAATACATCTTCCCATGAACATCCCAGACTCATTTCAAAACAGCTATACTTCTTCTATAATCAATGGAAGGAATAAGGAAACACCCCCCAATTTATTTACATGGTTTAACCGTACGAAGTCCTACACACGGAATAACCTGATCTATTTATATGATGAGGAAGTTAATCAGATTTATGGATTAAATTCTGGTTATATAAAATTAGGCTACTATTCCCTGGAGGGCAAAGAGGTTATATTTTCCATTTTACGGCCAGGAGATATTTTTGGCAATTTGACATTGGATACTACGCGTTCATCTGACTTTGCACAAGCACTTACAGATGTAGATCTGAACATTCTCGATAACATATACTATAGAAAAATCCTTGCGAAGCAACCCAGTATTGTTCAAGCATTAATGCTAAGCATGTCTCAGCGGGTTAATTTTATGGAGCATCAGCTGGTTGCTATGGCACTCTGGGATGTCGAGCATCGCATACTGGCCTTTTTGTATTTTTTTGCGCAAAATTTCTGTATAGTCCAACAAGATAAAGCTTATGCCGAAAATTTCCTGACTCACCACGATATAGCTGCCATCAATCTCACTACAAGACAGACCGTCAGTGTGATCATGGGCAGATTACGAGAGCTCAAAGTCATCTACTATGACAGAAAACAGATTACGATTTATCTTGATAAGCTCAATAGCTATATGGATTCCCTCCATGATTGATACGTCAAATCATCATATATAGGATTACACATTCCAAAGCATGGAAAAGTTATGTCATTACGTGGAGTGCAATATTGGCATGAGATTACGATTCAATCCAAAGAAAATTTGGTCCTTATGCAAATCTGTGATAAGATTTTGATCCAAGTGTATACTGTTCTAAAAGTGTGCAAACACCGCTATTCAGATCTACTACCTTTATTTCTAATGTATCAGTAACATGTTCCTCTTCAGAAAAGTACCACCTTTGATTGTTGAAGAGCAATTTGCTCTGGAAGCTGATGTAGTAGGATGTTTTTCCTACCCTGGGCCGGCTGAAGACATTGTCATCATTACTTATTTCTTTAATGGGATGGCAGCAGTCATCGTCCGTGTCGCATCCCCCACATGTTAAGGCCAAGAGACTGATCACATATAACTTTTTCCACATATATTTCTCATTTTATTATTATACGAAAGATACCTGTGGGTTGCTGCATCATCGCGAACCAATATTGCCAAGCTCTATACCTTCTGAATACGCCACCTTGACACCAGCCTGTCCCAGTGCGGCTTTTACGTTTTTGGATGCTTCAAAATAGACTTCCCAGTAATCATCTGTCATTGCGTAAGGACGGACGGCTAACTTGATAGAATGGGTATCAAATTCTTCGATTCCAACGAATGGAGCAGGGTCTTTCAACACCTTAGTTGTCTGTTTTAAGGTTTCTTCTAAAAGTTGTTTTACTTTTTCAAAGTCTTCTTCATAAGGCATGGAGACATTCAGGTCTACTCTAAGATACTTCTGGTTTGTGAAATTGGTGATGATGTCACTGTTTGCTTTACTATTGGGAATGATGACGGTTTTATTGTCTAGTGTGATAATAATGGTACTGAAAATTTGTATTTCCTTTACGTATCCCATCTCATCCTGAACTTCTATCAGATCTCCTACCTTATAGGGTTTAAATAAAAGCACTAGGATCCCTGCTGCAAAATTCTCCAGAGACCCTTGTAGCGCTATACCTACTGCAAAAGCAGCAGCACCCAGAAGGGCGACCATAGACGTCGTTTCAATCCCTACTGTACCTGCAATGATGAAAGCGAGGATTACCTTTAGACCTATACTGATCAAAGAGATCAGAAAGGGACGAACATCTTCGCTCATTCCCGATTTTTCCAGGCCTTTGCTGATGATCTTTACGAGTCTACTGAGAATGCGAAACCCCAGATAGAGGCCCAACAGGGCGATCAGAATTTTAGGTAAAAATTCCGTTGCATCAGCCAACACATTTCCGATACGATCTTGTAGGAATCTGGGATCTAAAAGCTGTTCAACGGTGGTAGAGTCATTTTCCATAAAATGTGCTTCGAAATGAATACAGGAATACCAACACACATTCACCCCACTTCAGAAAAGTATTAATATTGTACGAAGTTAGGGAAAATTGTGATGTACTGGTATGAGATCTGAAAAGTATTTATGTAAGGGGGATATGGATTTTAGAAAATGCTTAATCTGATGAAGAATTTCTCAGCAATGACATTACCACTTCGATGATATCCTGGTAAGATTCTCCCGATCCACAGGATTTTCCATAGATTCTTATTCCGATTAGGTTATTAATAATAAATTTTGAAAGGGTATGAGGTGGGAATTCACGGCTAACACTACCATCTCTCTGCCCTGCTGCAACCAGTTCCTGAAGGGTATTTTTCATACCTTTTTGGGCAGCTAGCTGATTACAGATCATACTGAATCAGTAATAATACACAAAAATATCAAACATAAGTTATGAGATCCATTACAAATCTTGCAATTGCTTCAGAATCTTCCTGGCCCGTTCTCGGTATACCTTACTTTGAAGCAGGGTATTCAGCTCTGGTTGAGCTTTTTCTACATCTTCATTCCGAATGTGTATAAGGGCAGAATACCATCTCGCATCATAAAAATAAGGGTGATTGGTGTTGGCGATTTCCGAAAATGTCGACAGAGCAGCTAACATATCTGTTTGTTCCAGCAGAGTGATACCGAGTAACAACCTTGCCTGAGGGAATGCAGATGGTTTATCCAGGTTAAGGTACTGAGTGATATATGATTCGGCTTCCGACCATTGTTTTTGTTGGTAAGCCTGAACTCCCAGGCTCCAGAGGGAGTCTCCCTGAATGTTGGCATCTCTAACCTGAGAAATGGCCGGGACGGAGTAATTCATGGCATACAATTCTTGTGGAGAGGGTTGTTTGTTGAGTAGAAAATAAAGTGCAATACCCAGGACAAGCACAATAGCAATTCCAGCTGCTATACGATAGAAGAGGAAACTATTCGCAGGACGTTGTGAGTTCTCAGCCAGATCACGAGGGGTATCAAAGTATTTCCTGGCGGTTTCCCTGAGGACGAAGCGCGTTTGTAGTTCCAGCTTCAGTGTCTCCATAAGCTCAGGATCATTTTGACAGTCCTTTTCAAATGCTTCCTGTGAAGAGGTATCCAATTCTCCCTTTAAGTACTGTAAAATTCTAGCTTGCTGATCCGTGTTCATTTTTTTTGGCAATTTTTTTTCTGAGTGTTTCCATACAACGGTACTTGGCCTGACTGGCACTTTGTCCATTCTTGTAGCCATTTCTACTGGCAGCTTCCTCCGGTGAGAATCCCCAATAATCTATATCCATGATAAGGGATTTGCAGGGGGGATTTAACTCATCCATACAATGTACAATCCCCTCGAATGCTTCTTTCTCCAATACCTGCTGTAAAAAATCTCTTGCTCCTACAGGTAAATCTGGGGTAATCTGTTCCAGTTGTTTTTCCCATTCACTTCTATTGTTCGTAATCTTTCTCATCTGATCAACACATTTATTGGAAAAAATCTGATAAAATAATGTGCTGATACTTCCTTTGTCCGGATCAAAGGTTTGGTGAATAATTTTTTTGATCAGTGCATCCAGGGCGTCATTGTAAGCATCCTGCAGATCTTCCTCAGAAAGCGAAGGATAACGGCCTTTTGCTTTACCTATAAAGCCTTTAAATCGCTGATGTAAATACGAGGCAGTTTTTTCAAACTCACCCGGTGATGAATGCAATCGGTCTATAATCCTTTCATCACTCAGTACGGGTTTCAGCGAATATGTCATAATAAAGTGAAATATTGGTAAACTAAGATAGGAAAGAAATAGTAATTTGAATATACGTTGAATATTAGAGTCTAATGCAATAGTAAAAATGAAATATACCCTAACAACGCTCATTTTATTTTCTAGTGTTCTTCAGGTAAGAATCTCAGCTCAGAATCAAGATCAGGAAATGATATTTCAGTGGCTGGGAGAAGCCTATCAATATCAGGACTCCGGAAAATATGACAGTGCTATATACTTCATGGGACTTGCTGCTAGGTCCTTGGAAGAATCGGTAAGTGAACAGGTAGATATTACAAACGCTGAGTTCCTAATGAATTTGCAATATGAACTAAGCAAACTTTACATTTACCAGAACGATTATACTTTAGCTGATTCGATCCTGCAGATAGTTATTACCACCCTGGACTGGGAGCAGCGAAGGGACACCCTTTACGGTGAAGTTCTGCATAACCTGGGTATGCTCAATATGGGTCGTGGCACCTATGATCAAGCAAGATACTATCTCGATAGGGCTTTGCAAATCAAAGCGGAACAATATGGGGAAATACATGCCTCTGTTGCCAATACCTATAACGCTCTAGGGAACCTTGTGTCGGATCAGGGAAATTTTGAAAAGGCCAGAGAATACTATAAACGCACCCTAGAGATCAGGAAACAAGTACTTCCTGAAGATCACATGCATATAGCAGATACATACCAGAATCTAGGTATTCTTGAGTATTCCGAAGGAGATTATGACAAAGCCATTGAATTTATGATGAAAGGCTTTGAGATCGAAAAGCGAATTTTACCACCCAAACATCCTAATCTGGCCAGTACATACAACAATTTGGGTGTCATGTATGACCTCAAGGGAGATTTTGAGCGTGCACTGGAATTCTATCAGAATGCACTTGATATTCGTAGAGAAATTTTTGGAGAGCAGCATCCCCTTGTTGCAGAGTCCTATCTGAATATAGGAGTTGTGAGACAGGAACATGGCGACTTGAGAGAAGCGCTCGATAATTATATCAAAGCCCTGTATATTTTCAGAAACTCAACGGATATTCCCATAAGTTATGAATTGGCGAGTACGCTGGAAAATATAGGGAGTGTATATGCCCAGCAACAAAAATACGAGGAGGCAATCAACTATCACCAGCAGTCCATGGAAATGAATGTGAGTCTGTTTGGTGAAACACATCCCGATGTTGCAGAGAATCTGTTTAACCTGGCGCAGTCTCTGATACCATCTGGAGATTACCGACAAGCGCGCATCTATCTTGAAAGAGCTGAAAACATCAATCGCCAGATGCGGCCAGGCCATCCAGATCGCGCTTTGGTTTATGCTGCTTTTGGAGAATTGTATGCTTTAGAACAAAGTTTTGATCAAGCTATCAGTTCGTATAATCAGGCCATAGATATCCTTACTTCAACGCTTCCAGAAAAGCACCCGCTCATCGCCAAAATACTCAATGAGAAGGCTAAGGTCTATGTTCAGCAGGCTGACACTCAGCGTGCTATCAATACCTATCACAAAGCTATAGTGTCCAATCTCAAGGATTTTGATGGTGAGCAGGTCATGTCAGTACCACCTGTTCATCTGATACCTGTAGGCAAGCCCGAATATCTGGAGTCTCTCCACCAAAAAGCATTGCTGCTCTACGCTTCCAGAGAAACTGCTGAGCAGGCATTATCATGTGCAGTTCAGACATGGGAGACTGCCTTCCAGATTCTGGATAACTTGCAAGCTGATTATTCATATAGAGAGTCCAAACTGGATCTGAGCAGGAAAGCTCGTGAGGTGTATGAAGCTGCTATGCAGGCCAATATTGCTTTGTACAAACAGACTTCGAATCCAGCACATCTCAGTAGTTCTTTCCGTATAGCAGAACGAGCACAGTCTGCCTTACTACATGAATGGATACGGGATGTACAGGCAAGACAGCAATCAGGTATCCCCGAAAAATTATTGAAAGAGGAAAACCAGCTTAGGATTGATATTAGTTTTTATGAAAAACAATTATACGAATTACAAAGTCAGGCCCATACAGACTCTCTGAAGCTCTTAGCATTCAGAGCAAGACTGTTTGATGCCCGCGAAATCAAAGATTCACTCATTTCAGTAATAGAAAAGCGTTATCCCGAATATTTTGAAATGAAATATCAACGCAATACAGTCGACGTAACGGACCTCCAGCAAACGCTCCAATCAGATGAAATGATTATTAGGTATTTTATGACACCCGGATTCCTCTATACTTTTACCATCTCTCAAGATCAATTTGACTATCACAAAGCGCCTGTTGATAGTACATTCATCATGAAGATCATTCGTTTATATAAATCATTTCAAGACTACAACTGGGACGAATCTAACTGGGATCAACAACTAAGTGAATATGCTCGGAATGCCTACTCATTGTATCGTACACTGCTGGAGCCTTCCTTGGAAATGCAGCCCCAAAAACTACGAATTATTCCTGATGGAATTTTAGGGTTTATCCCATTTGAAGCTTTGATATCAAAGCCCATACAAAATCCCGGGAATTACAATGTGATGCCATTCATCATTAAGGAATATGAAGTTTCCTATGCTTATTCTGCACAGCTATTGATTGATGTTTCCGGCAAGGCCGGAACAAAGAAGCACAGCTTTATGGGATTTGCTCCGGATTATGGCAAAGATGCTATGCAATTGGCAGCTCTCCGGGCAGATCGCAGAATGGATTCTACCCGTTTTAATACGCTTAGTCTACTTACCTACAACAAACCCGAGGTAGAAGAGCTATCTTCCATGATGGGGGGGAAAGCATATTTGGGAACGGAGGCTAGTGAGGAAATATTTAAGCAGGTAGCGACACGTGCGGGTATCATACATATGGCTATGCATACGCTCCTTGACGACCGGAATCCCTTGTATTCAGGACTTGTATTTTCTCAGGATAAAGATACTTCTCATGAAGATAACTTTTTACACACATATGAGCTGTTTAATATGGATCTGGAAGCAGATCTTGTTGTATTGTCTGCCTGTAACTCAGGTATTGGAGAATCCCAGCTAGGAGAGGGTATGCTTAGCCTTGCACGTGCATTTAGATATGCAGGATGTCCCAATCTGGTCATGACGCTCTGGCAAACAGACGACAGAGCTGCTTATCACATGATGAAGGCTTTTTATGATCAGTTAAGACAGGGGCTTCCCTATGCTGAAGCACTCCGGGAGGCCAAAATAGACTACTTAAGTAATCACGATCAGGTACATCCCTTTTATTGGGCCAACTTTATCTATATGGGAGAAATCAAGGCATTACCCGATAGCTCTCAATGGTGGATATATGGCCTGCTGGGACTTATTTTGGTAGGATCAATTGTAAGGATGATTTCTGTTAGAAAAAAAGTGAATAAGTGAGTGATAACGCTTCATGGTATGCGAAGTATGAAGGTGACAATAAAGTTAAACGAATTTAATACTTACATATCATGAAAAACACACTCATTTTTTTCACTTCCGTCTTGTTGATGTTCTCTTGCCAGGTAGGTGCACAAAATAGCGATCCCTTTGTAGGAACATTTGTAGATCAGCAACAGTCCACTGCCCTTGTTCTTCAGACATCTGGTAATGGCTATGAAGGTGCCATTTCATCTGGAAATATATATTTCACCCTGACTGCTCAGCGAGTGGGACAGCAGCTCCAGGGACAGATTATCAGTGGGATAGGTACCAGCCTTCCCTGGTCAGCAACGATCAATGGAAATCAGCTCCAGATGAGCGCCTCAGGTGTAACTACAGTTTTCTATCGCATGAATACTCAAGGTCAGCCACAAGGTGGCAACGGTAGCAACACCGATTATCAAAACTACCAAAGAGGGGCTAGTAATCCCTACAATAATGGAAATACCGGAGTCGGCAATCAATTGAGTTCACGTGAGGCTCAAAAGATAGCAGGTTCGAGGCTTTACTGGTTCAGAAAGGCCAGTATCCTGGCTACCGGTGGTGGAGCTTATGGTGAAATTGATTTTTGTCCCAATGGATTCTTTAAGGATTACACAGAGTCTTCTATAACAGTAGAAGGTGGGTCAAGGGACTACAACACCGGCAGAAATACTGCTTGGGCTAGTTCTGCCAGTTGGGAGCGCTCTTCAGGAAAATGGAGCATCACCAATGTACAGGGTCAGAGGGCACTGGTGCTACAATACAAAAATGGCAATACAGTTACTTATTATCTCAACAATGTTATGTCAGGATCATGGTATATTGGGAAAGTAAAATACGCTATGGACTGGGGAAAAGGTCAATGTCAGTAAACTCCTGTTTATCATATTCCTTGTTTATTGTGTAGTAGTAATCCTGAACGGAGGAAGTCTAAAAATAGACTTCCTCCAACTATTTTTTATTGTTTTTCAAAATACTTCTCCCATTTATTTCACTAATCCCCCAGCCTACTGGCAGCCTCTCTTGTTCGATGCGCTACCCAGTTAAAGGGGATAGGATGGTTGGATGTTTCACACCTTTCTCAAGCCTACCCAATTAATGGATAATGGATAATTTTCAATGGATGTTTCGTACTTTTCTCGAGCCTGCCCCACTTACATAGAATGTGCGTTTGGTCAAGTGGGGCAGAATTTCGTAACGAGAAATTCGAGGGGGCAATAATTCGGGGTATCAATAAAAAACCCATCACGGGATCACTGGGCTGTGCTTATTTATGCGTAAATATGTTGTATTGCTCATCTTATCTATATTCATAAATCTCATATTTAGAATGCTCCATGATTTGAATAGAGCCAGAAAATCATTAATTTGATTTTCAATAGGGAATATCATTTGAGAAGGTGATCATTAGGACTACGCTTATGAAATGCGGTAAAGGACTACTACTACTTTTAGGTATTTTATACTTGATGTCAGGCTGTTCACCAAATTCAAAACAGAATTTTGAAATTTCAGGTGAAATTGATTTCAACTATCACATCAAGCCTATTCTTTCGGATAGGTGTTTTGCTTGTCATGGACCCGATAAAAACACCCGGGAAGCTGGACTGAGACTTGATACGCCTGAAGGTGCTTTAGAACATTTACTCGAATCAGGTAATATAGCATTTGTAGGAAAAAGCCGTGTTCAAAGCGAAGCTTATCAACGTATGCTGAGTGATGATCCCAATGAGCTCATGCCGCCACCTGAATCTAAACTCGCACTCACAGAACAAGAAATAGAACTGATCGGAAGATGGATAGATCAGGGAGCTGAATACAAACCACATTGGGCCTTTATTCCTCCTAAACGTACTCAGATTCCGGCTTCAGCAGATAAGTCCTGGCCAAAGAATCCCATTGACTATTTTGTACAAGACAAACTCAAACAGGAAGGCTGGGAACACGCTCCTGTAGCCACTGATGCTGATTTGATGCGCAGAGTGAGTTTTACACTTACGGGCTTACCCCCTGCTAGTGATGACGTTTCAGAACTATTAAATGATCCCGGTGAATTTGACTTGCATCAATATGTGGATAAATTGCTGAATACTCCTGCATATGGTGAACATATGGCTGCTTCGTGGTTGGATGTAGCAAGATATGCTGATAGCGATGGATATCTGGATGATAAACACAGGGATTTTACACCTTGGAGAGACTGGGTCATACATGCTTTTAATGATAACATGCCTTATGACCAGTTTATCGCCTGGCAACTTGCGGGTGACCTGATCGATGAATCTTCTCAAGATCAGGTATTGGCCACCGCATTTAACCGCTTACACAAGAAAAATTCTGAAGCAGGTATCATATTCGAAGAATACCGTACGGAATATGTTGCCGACCGGACCAATACCTTTGGTAAGGCCATGCTGGGACTCACCCTCGAATGTGCCAGATGTCACGATCATAAATATGATCCACTAAGCCAGCAAGAATATTATCAAATATTCGCGTTCTTTAATAGTACTGATGAACTGGGAACGGCTGTGTATGGCCTGGATCAGACCCCCGGTCCTGCCTTAATGCTCTGCAATGATGAGGTAGAAGCCAAACTCCAGTTTGTTCAAAATCAGATCGAGCAACGCGAAGATCAGCTTGAAGAACTAGCTTCAAAGATTCATGAAAACCTGGATGACAGGCAGCTTACAATACCTGATATTAAACATGAACTTGCCCCCTATCAGCGTGCATATTATCCATTTGATGAGATTACCCTTGAAGATGAGAAGTTGTATACAACTCCCAATCTTGCATCAACAGATAAACCTGCGCGACTTACCAACCCTATTCATAGAGACGGAGCCGCTGGTAAAGCGCTATTCGTCAGCGAATATCACTCCATCAGAACTACCAAGGAAGTAGGACTTTTTGAGCGTACTGATCCTTTTACCATAAGCCTCTGGCTATATCCAGATACATTATATGATGAAGCAGGTATTTTTTACCACTGCGAAAATCTTAGATTAGGATATAAGGGATATACCCTTAATCTGGATGATAACAAATTACAGTTTATTATCGCTCATTCATGGCCTCAAAATGCACTCCAGGTCACTTCTTTGGCGCAACTTCCCGTAAAAACTTGGACACACGTGACAATTACCTATGATGGTTCTAGTAATGCCGAAGAGATAAAGTTGTATATTAATGGTAATCAGGCTGATATGAATATAGACCGGAATAACCTATATAAAGGAATCATTTACGAGCCAGATATACATACCTATGGATTTGATGGTTTTTACCTGGGTTTCCGTGATAAAATACCAGTATATCGAGATGGAGGATTGGATGAAGTAAGAATTTTCTCCAAAGAACTAACCTCACTTGAAGTTAAATATCTATATGATCCGCAAAACTATGAACAGAATATTTCTTCCGATCCGGCAAGCACAGAATTGCTCAGGTCTCATTGGGTATCAAATAAACTTAGAGAGCATTCCTCAGACATTTTGGACCAACTGCATGGATTGAGGGAAAGGGAAAATCACTTGGGCAACGATATTCAGGAAATCATGGTCATGGGTGATCTCCCTTACCCTAGACCCACTTTTCTATTGGAAAGAGGCGACTACCGGGCTCCTGGAGATCAGGTATATCCTTCAACTCCTGAGGTGATCAAAGCTTATTCCGAAGAGCTACCTCAGAACAGGCTTGGACTTTCAAAGTGGTTATTTGATCCTGAACATCCCCTCACTGCCAGAGTAATGGTCAACCGTGCCTGGCAGATGCATTTTGGAAGAGGCCTTGTCAGTACTGCTGACGATTTTGGTAGTCAGGGTGATCTGCCTTCACACCCAGAGCTGCTGGACTGGCTTGCCAGATATTTTATTGACTCCGGCTGGGACTTAAAGGCATTGCATAAGCTCATTGTCAGTTCTGCTACCTATCAGCAATCTTCTGCAATCGATATGGAAAAGCGCAAGGCAGATCCTGATAATACGCTATTGTGGCGTGGACCACGTTTCAGACTTCCCGCAGAGATGATTAGGGATAATGTACTTGCAATGAGCGGCCTGTTGGTCAATAAAGTGGGAGGATCGAGCCAATATCCTTACCAACCCGATGGGTTGTGGGACGAGATCAGTAACAAGCACTGGCGGTATCCTTATCTTCAGTCTGAAGGTAAAGGCCTTTACAGGAGAAGCCTTTACACGATATGGAAGCGTACAGCACCTCCACCCTCTATGCTGATATTTGATATTGCTGACCGGGATGTATGTACCGTCAAAAGACGTGTAACACAGACGCCTTTACAGGCTCTGGTACTTCTCAATGATGTGCAATATATAGAGGCTGCCAGAGCTTTGGCAGAGAAACTATTGTTGGAATACAACAGTAAAATATCGGTTGCTTTAGGACAAGGATTTTTGACTGTAATTGGCAGAAAGCCGACGGAGAAAGAATCATCCATCATTGCAAATCAATTTGAAGTAGAACAAGACTACTATGAAAGCGAACCCGAAAAGGCAAGATCTTATCTTTCTATGGGACAACACAAACCCGATGAGCGACTAGATCAAGTCCATTTGGCTGCGATAGCCGTTGTCATACATAGTATGATGAATACAGATGAGGCAATCATTATCAAATAGCTCGTAGCTGGTAATTGGTAGGCGACTAAAGCTCTAAACCTGAAACTAACAACTATGTCATATTGTAATAATTACGAACAAATTCATTCCCGAAGAGAATTTCTGCGCAAAACGGGTTTGGGTCTCGGTGCGGCTGCTTTGGGTACACTTATCAATCCAGTGAATGCTCTAGCTCAGGAAATGAATGCCCATTCCACTGATCCTACCCGTGGTATACTATCTTCTCCTCATTTTGCTCCAAAGGCCAAAAGAGTTATTTACCTGTTTCAGAGTGGAGGTCCGTCACAGATTGAGTTATTTGATTACAAACCAGAATTGTACAAATATCATGGAAAAGAGATTCCACCTTCCGCTATGGGAGAGGAACGTATCTCTGGAATGGTTTCCAATCAGGCTAGTTTTCCACTAGTCGGTTCGTACTACGATTTCAGGCAATATGGTCAGAGTGGTGCCTGGATCAGCGAACTCATGCCTTACACGTCTGAGATAGCTGATGAGCTGTGTTTTATCAAATCCATGCGCACTGATGCGATTAATCACGAACCTGCTGTCATCATGTTTCAGACAGGCCATCAGCAAAGCGGCCGACCTTCCATTGGGGCATGGTTGAGTTATGGATTGGGATCAGATAATGAGAATCTTCCTGCATTTGTTGTGATGATTTCCAAAGGAGAAGGGGCACAGCCACTCAATTCTTCTGCATGGTCTAATGGGTTTTTGCCTGCCCATCACCAGGGAGTTCAATTTCGGGCAGGAAAAGAACCTGTATTATATCTCAATAACCCTGAAGGAAGGACTAGAGAGGATCGCGCACGCACACTCAACTACATAGAGCAGCTCAATCTAGAACAGCAACAGATATGGGGAGATCCAGGTATCACTTCTAAGATTGCCCAGTACGAAATGGCTTTTCGCATGCAGAGCTCTGTGCCCGATGTTGTCGATCTTTCGGGGGAGCCTGATTACATATATGAAATGTATGGTGAAGATTCACGCATTCCCGGAACCTTTGCAGCTAACTGTCTCCTGGCGAGGCGCCTGGCAGAACAGAATGTCAAGTTCATACAACTTTACCACATGGGATGGGATCAGCATGGAGGCCTTCCCAGAGGAATCCGCAATATGGCGAATACCACCGATCAGGCTTCCGCTGCGCTGATCAAAGACCTCAGACAAAGAGGGCTATTAGAAGATACATTGGTCGTCTGGGGGGGGGAGTTTGGAAGAACCAGTTTTTCTCAGGGTCGACTCACCAAAGATAACTATGGCAGGGATCATCACGCCAGATGCTTTACACTCTGGCTGGCTGGTGCGGGCGTGAAAAAAGGCTTTTCCTATGGAAAGACAGATGATTTTAGCTTCAATATTATTGAGAATCCCGTTCATGTGCATGATTTTCAGGCTACCCTCTTACATCTGCTGGGTATAGACCACGAACGTTTGACCTTCAAGCATCAGGGCAGGAGATACAGGCTGACTGATGTACACGGTCATGTGGTGAAGCTTGTACTAGCATAAATCATCAGGCTACTTTATCTTTTCCCCATACAGCTAAACCTCATATGCCTGCTATTTTTTTGAGTTCAGTGTTAGACTCTTGGTTAAAGGGAAAAGTTACAAATGAGATGCTATGAAATAAGAGATGTTTTTTTGAGGTTGAGATAGAGTTAATATTTTACGATATTGAAAAAAATTGACATCGAATGACCAGAATTTATACAGGTATACTATTTGTAATAGTTGCATGGGGATTGGCGTCTTGTACACAGGAAAAGCAGACTGCTAATGAAAAAGATTATTCGGATATCAAAACCGTTGATTTCAATGATCATATTAAGCCGATTCTTTCGGATCGTTGTTTTGCATGCCATGGTCCTGATCATAATTCGCGTAAGGCTGAGCTGAGACTGGATGTAGGGGAAGGTGCTTTGCAGAAAAAGTTGGAGTCTGGTGGTTATGCTTTTGTAGCTGGAGATACAAAAGCTAGTGAAGCCTACCAGCGCATGCTTTCAGATGATCCTGAAACCATGATGCCTCCACCGTCGTCCCACTTATCATTGTCCAAAGCTGAGAAGGATCTCATTGCCAAATGGATCAGACAGGGAGCTACCTGGAAGGAACACTGGTCATTTATCCCCCCAGAAAGGACTGCCATACCCGGCCATTTACTCAAGGAATGGGTCAAAAATCCTATAGATGAGTTTGTCGCTGAAAAGCTAGACCAAAACGGTCTAAAGCCTTCGCCAGAAGCCCGTAAGGAGAGGCTCCTGCGTAGAGCGACTTTTGACCTTACCGGATTACCTCCTACAGCGGAAGAAATAGAGGCTTTTGTCGAAGATCATTCAGTAGATGCTTACGAAAAGGTTGTAGATCGCTTGTTGAGCTCTCCTGCCTATGGAGAACGAATGGCTTCGCTATGGTTGGATGCAGCCCGTTACTCCGATTCTCATGGATATCAGGATGATAGACCCCGTACGATGTGGCCGTGGAGAGACTGGGTCATACAGGCTTATAATGAAAACCTGCCTTACGATAAGTTTGGTACCTGGCAACTCGCAGGTGACCTGCTGCCGGATGCTACTTATGAACAGAAACTGGCAACTGGTTTTAATCGAAATCACGGAATTACCCAGGAAGGAGGAGTAATTGAAGAGGAATATCTTACTGAGTATGCTGCTGACCGGACACAGACGTTTGGTACAGTATTTTTGGGGCTGACCCTTCAATGTGCAAGATGCCATGATCACAAATACGACCCCATTTCACAGCAAGAATTCTATCAACTTTTTTCCTTTTTTAATAACATCCCTGAGCGTGGTAAGATAAGTTACTTCAATCAGTCCCCTGCACCTGCTATCAAAGTTCAGAATCCAGTAATGGATAGTACGATCAGCCAGATTAAGCAGCAAATAGCTTACTGGGAACAACAGGAAAAGCAGATGATGACAGGTATAAATCATGCGCTTGGGAGCGAGCAGAAACAGCAAAATCCTCATACAGAAGAAAAGTACAGGAGATGGTTGGAGCAAAAAGGAAGTATAAAGGATGTTGCAGCTAATATCGATGAGGGATTGCTGGTGTGGGTAGACTTTGACCAGGAAAATAGCCCATTTGTTAGTAAAGTCTCCCTAAATAGTCGCGGAAAAGTTAATATTAATCTCCCTCCTGAAATTGAAAAACCAGAGATAAATACCGGAAAGTCAGGTAATGCATTGGCGTTCAATGGCAAAAACTTTTTATCTATGGGAGAAATAGGAGATTTTGATCACTACCATCAGTTTTCCCTGGGGGCGTGGATACAGCACAGTAATCAGCATGATCGCCATGCAGGAATTCTGAGTCGAAGGGTAGGGGAGCAGAAGCGTCAGGGATATGATCTTGTGTTGACAAGAGACCATAAACTGACATTCAGGATTTTCCATGATGCCAACAGCTTTTTTGTATCAGTACAGACGCGCAAACGCGTACCTATGAATACCTGGACGCATGTTTTTGCTACCTACGACGGGTCAGGTAAAGCCGCAGGTATACAATTGTATATTGATGGAGAAAAACAGGCTACCTTCACAATCCGGGATAATCTTCAGCATAAATCTATTCTCAATGGTAACGATTTTCTGATAGGAAACTGGAATCACAGGGCACGTGTTCTAGGGGATTTGTATGGGTTTAAGGGAGGAAAAATAGATGAGGTCAAACTATATAACCGTAGACTTTCTCCCATAGAAATTCCCCTCGTTGCCGGAATGCGCTTAACCAGTAGATTTCCCAAAGATGATCCTCTTATATCTGAAGATGCCAGTTATCAACATTACCTCATGCATTACGACGCTACCTATCAATACATTCGCAACAGGCTGGATAGTCTTAGGGCACTCGATCAGGAGGTACCCTATGTGATGATCATGGAGGAGCTGGATACCATCAAGACGACCTATTGGCTGAATAGGGGAGCCTACGATGCCAAAATGGACCCTGTAGAGCGTGGAACTCCCCAGGCAATACTAGACTTTTCAGGTGAATTGCCACATAACAGGCTGGGCCTTGCCAGATGGCTGTTTGATGAAAGGAATCCCCTTACAGCTCGGGTTGCTGTCAACCGTATGTGGCAGATGCTTTTTGGAAAGGGACTGGTCAGCACACCAGAAGATTTCGGTAATCAGGGAGCATTACCCACTCATCCCAGGCTATTGGACTGGTTGGCCGTGGAATTCAGAACATCTGGTTGGGATGTGAAGCACATGCTCAGGCTGATGGTAACATCGGCAACGTACAGGCAAAGTGCCAGAATCAATATAAAACTCAATGAGATTGATCCAGATAATGTATTACTGGCACGTGGACCCTCGAAACGGCTAGCCTCAGAAATGATGCGGGATCAGGCTCTGGCTATGAGTGGATTACTCAATCCGCAAGTAGGCGGGAAATGGGTAAAACCCTATCAGCCCCCGGGATTGTGGAAAGAAATGGCCAATCAGATTGGGGAAAACAAATATCGCCCCAGCCAAGGTGCAGATCTGTATCGAAGGAGTATATACAGTTACTGGAAAAGGACAATCCCGCCTCCTACAATGCTGATTTTTGATACACCCGAACGCACAATGTGTGAAGTTAATAGGCAAAGTACAACTACACCACTTCAGGCGCTTGTAAGACTTAATGCTCCCATTTATGTAGAAACCTCACGTAAATTAGCTGAAAAACTGATACTTGAATATGAGGCTCCTTCTACACAAATATCTCAGGCATTTTTGCTGGCAACCTCGCGTTCTGTTAATGATGGAGAGCTAGAGATGCTCAAAGAGCTATACATATCAGAAAAATCAAGATTTGAAAGTAATGAATCTGAAGCAGATGCCTTACTAAGCGTGGGGGCATCTCCTGTAATTACCAGCCTGGAGAAAGATCAATTAGCAGCTCTCACAGTAGTGATCAATACAATTATGAACCTTGAAGAAGCTAAATACAGAGGATAATTATGATGGAAGATATATTAAGAGAATATAGTTGTCAGATGAACAGAAGGCATTTCTTTTCCAGGCTGAGCCTTGGAGTAGGAAGCCTTGCATTAGGATCATTGTTGGGATGTGGCGAAGGACCCGCTGCTTCCTCCTTTTTAGATGGGTCTACTGGAATATTAAGTTCTCCTCATTTTGCACCTAAAGCCAAACGAGTAATCTATCTCTTTCAAAGTGGAGGGCCTTCCCAGATTGATTTATTTGACTACAAACCTTTGCTTGCTCAGATGCATGGGGAAGAACTGCCAACATCTGTGCGTATGGGGCAGCGTCTTACAGGGATGACAGCATATCAAAATTCTTTGCCATTGGCTTCTTCTTTTTTTGAATTCAAACAACATGGGCAGTCGGGAGCCTGGGTCAGTGAGTTGATGCCTTATATATCAGAAGTAGTAGATAATCTTTGCTTTATCAAAAGCATGCACACAGAAGCGATCAATCACGACCCAGCAATAACTTTTTTCCAAACGGGATCGCAGCAGCCTGGAAGACCCAGCATAGGTTCCTGGATCAGCTATGGTTTAGGTAGCCTCAATGAAAATCTACCAACTTTCATTGTACTGCTTTCCCGGGGCGCTCAAAGACCTCAACCCATATATTCCCGTCTGTGGGGCAACGGATTTCTGGCCTCACTTCATCAGGGTGTCCCACTTAGATCCGGTAAAGATCCAGTATTATATCTTCAGAATCCAACCGGCATCACACGTGCTGCTAGGAGAGAGGTGCTTGATAAGCTCTCCGAACTCAATCACATGTATATGGAAGAGATGGGAGATCCCGATATGCCATCACGGATAGCTCAGTACGAGATGGCATACCGCATGCAGACTTCTGTGCCAGAGGCACTTGATCTTTCTAGTGAACCCGATGAAATATTTGATCTCTATGGACCTGAGGCCCGGATTCCAGGCACCTATGCGGCCAATGCCCTGCTGGCGCGCAGACTGGCAGAGCGCGATGTAAAATTTATCCAATTATATCATCTGGGATGGGATCAGCACACAGATCTCCCCAGAGAGCTCGCCTCTCAGTGTCGCGATACAGACCGCGCCTCTGCTGCTTTGATCACGGATTTGAAACAAAGAGGTCTTCTAGACGATACGCTCGTCATCTGGGGGGGCGAGTTTGGGCGCACGAACTACTCTCAGGGTAAACTGACCCAAGACAACTACGGTAGAGATCATCATCCACGTTGTTTTACAGTCTGGATGGCTGGTGCAGGGATAAAACCAGGTTTTAGCTTTGGAGAGACTGACGATTTTAGTTACAATATTGCGAAAGATCCGGTACATGTTCATGATTTTCAGGCTACCTTACTGCATCTGTTAGGAGTGGATCATGAAAAACTCACCTACAAACATCAGGGCAGAAGATACCGGTTGACTGATGTACATGGAAATGTCGTTAGGCAAATATTGGCTTAGAGATCAAACAGATGCAGATACAATGAATACTTTCAGATGAATAGGCTTCCTACTGGAAATAATCTAATCCAATCCGGCAGGACGATGATATTTATCATGGTCTTCTGGACTGCGACGCTGATGGGTAGCTGTGATCAGGAATACCATGAGAATGTGGTATACAGTGAGTTGGACTTCAATCAACATATTAAGCCCATACTTTCGGATAAGTGCTTTGCCTGTCATGGACCTGATAAAAACGCGCGCAAGGCAGGGCTAAGGTTGGATACGCCCGGGGGAGCACTAGAGCATTTACTTGAATCAGGCAAATATGCCTTTGTAAGTGGTTCTTCCAGCAAAAGTGAAGCCTATCAGCGAATGCTCAGTGAGGATCCCAATTGGCAAATGCCACCACCGGAGTCCCATTTATCACTTTCGCAACAGGAGAAAGATCAGATAAGGCGCTGGATAGAACAGGGTGCTGAGTATAAACCACACTGGGCATTTATTGCTCCTCAAAAGCCTGATTTACCAACAGTAGAAGATGAAGGTTGGGGAAGATCAGATATAGATCGTTTTGTATGGGAGAAGCTCAGGGAAAAAGGCCTGAAACCTCAGAAAATGGCTGATAAGGAGATAATAATCCGTCGCCTGAGTTTTGATCTTACCGGGCTGCCTCCTACTATTGTAGAAATCGACGCCTTTCTGAATGATACTACTCCCAATGCTTATGAAAAACTAGTAGATCGCTTACTGGATTCTCCCCATTATGGGGAAAGGATGGCAGTGGACTGGTTGGATCTTGCACGGTATGCAGATACACATGGATTCACAGTCGATTTTTACCGTCCTGCCTGGCCATGGAGGGACTGGGTGATCCAGGCATTTAATGACAATATGCCTTATGATCAGTTTGTACAATGGCAATTGGCAGGAGATCTGATCCCTGAGCCTTCAAAGGCTCAGATACTTGCTACGGGTTTTAACCGCAATCACGCTCAAAATGCAGAAGGTGGCATCGTCAATGAAGAATTTCAGGTCGCATATGTAGCTGACCGTGCTGAAACATTTGCTACAGCATTTTTGGGACTCACATTAGAATGCGCCCGCTGCCATGATCATAAGTATGATCCTATATCTCAGAAAGATTATTACTCGCTATTCAGCTTTTTCAATCAGGTGAATGAATCAGGGCAGATAACCTGGAGCCGGGTTGATATGCCTTCACCTACTATGCTGCTGCCAGATGAGGAAGTAGAAGCTAAAATGCACTATCTGAAGCAAGAAATTCTGAAACGCGAAGATTCCCTCGAAAGATTGCATGATACCGTGCAGGATCAGAAATTATTTGAGCAATGGAAACGAAAAGTGAAACCTTCATTAATAGAACCCACAGACAAGATTGCACACTATTCTTTTAACCAGATTGAGATTAACAATATACCCAACGAGTCGGTGTTAGAGAAAGATGGGCGTGTCATTGATCCTGTGTCCAGCAAACCTGCCCTTAATAAACCTGAACCTGTAGATGGCATACTGGGAAAAGGACTACTGCTGAATGGGGATGATGCACTGGATTTTCCTGAAGTGGGACGATTTACTAAATCAGATCCATTTTCCATTGGATTGTGGATATGCGTACCAGAGGAGTTGAGAAGTGGTGTCATCTTTCACAGTAACAAAGGGGGAATTATCTACAACTTTAAGGGATATCAGCTATCTGTAGAAGGGGATCAATGGGATGTGCGTCTTGCGCATACTTTTCCATACAATGCCATACATCTCATCAGCAAAGATTCTATCCCACGTGGCACTTGGCAGCACATTATGCTGACTTACGACGGCTCGGGAAGAGCCGGTGGAGTGAATCTCTACCTCAATGGTCATGAATTGGAGATGTTTGTTGAACAAGATCAGTTGTACAAGGATATCATTTTTATACGGGAAAATGTGGATACACATTTGAAAGTAGGTGCACGTTGGAGATCCAAGGGCTTTCGACATGGCAAAGTAGATGAGCTAGTCGTATATGATCGAGAACTTACTGCTTGGGAAGTAGCCTATTGGTCTGATGATAAACGGGAGGAACGCTTGGGTGTAAGTGCTGAGGAGCCATGGGACGCTATGCTGTATGATTATTACATCACTCTCAAGCCTGAATCTCAAAGACTATTGGACAGTCTAAGGTGGCTTCGCCACAGATATGACAGGCTGGTTGAAGATGTTTTGGAAGTAATGGTCATTGATGAACGTGAGCGTCCCAGATCTACCTATCTCCTGGAGCGGGGAGCCTATGATGCAAAAGGGGAAGAGGTATTTCCTGCTACTCCTGCTTCGATCATGAGCTATCCAGATACATTGCCACCCAATAGGATGGGATTGGGCAGGTGGTTATTTGATCCTAAAAATCCGTTGACAGCAAGGGTAGTGGTCAATCGATTATGGCAGCAGTGTTTTGGGCAGGGGTTTGTCAGGACACAGGAAGATTTCGGTAACCAGGGAGATTTGCCAACCCATCCGGAACTGCTGGATTGGTTGGCATTGGAATTAATCGAATCAGGCTGGGACTTGAAATATCTGTTGAAGCAGATTGTGATGTCTGCTGCCTACAGGCAGCATTCTTCTGCGCCTATGGCACTACTGGAGGCAGATCCTGCCAATCAATGGCTTGGGCGAGGCCCAGGTATGCGGCTTACGGCGGAGATGCTCCGCGATCAGGCACTTGCAGCTAGTGGCCTGCTGGTCAGGAAGCTGGGAGGCCCCAGTGTAAAGCCTTACCAGCCCGAAGGGCTGTGGAAGGTCAATAGTGGCACATATGTGTCAGATACCGGCGCCAACCTTTACCGCCGTAGCTTATATACTTTCTGGAAGCGTACCGTTCCGCCTCCAACTATGAATACCTTTGATGCCGCTAATAGAACTTATTGTCAGGTGAGAAGGCAAAAAACTAGCACTCCACTTCAGGCACTAACACTTATGAACGACCCTCAGTTTCAGGAAGCTTCAAGAGTGCTAGGACAGCAGATCCTGGAGAGAAAATTACCCACCAGGGCAGGGTTAACTTATGCTTTCCGGAGCCTCACCAGTCGTTTCCCTTCAGATGCTGAAATAGAAATCCTGGAAGAGTTGTATGAAAAGCAACGGGTAACATTTCAGAAAATGCCCCCAAAATCCGAAGGCTGGTTAAGCGTCGGGGAGTATCGAGTAGATCATACACTGGATCGTGCATCATTGGCTGCTTATGCAGTAGTTATCTCCACGTTGTTGAATTTTGATGGAGCTGTGTACAAAAGATAAAACTCAATCAATAATATGCACGAATGCAATCAATATAATACCTATGTAAGCCGGCGGGAATTCCTTACCCGCTCCGCACTCGGAGTGGGAGCAATGGCTCTGGGAACGATTTTGAATCCCCTCCGTGCAAGTCACAGCGCATCCGCTGATCCATTGAAGGGCGTGTTGGGCCAACCTCATTTTCCACCCAAAGTGAAGCGTGTCATCTACCTGTTTCAGAGTGGAGGTCCCTCACAACTCGAACTGTTTGATTACAAACCCAAACTCAGGCAGCTTCATGGCGAAGAGCTACCTGGTTCAGTGCGTCAGGGACAACGCCTGACAGGCATGAGCGCAGGACAGTCAAGCTTCCCCATGGTGGGAAGCTACTACGACTTTGCACAGCATGGGAAAAGTGGTGCATGGGTTAGTGATCTTGCTCCATACACAGCCAGAATCGTTGACGAACTCTGCTTTATCAAATCCATGCACACGGAAGCAATCAATCACGATCCAGCCATCACCTTTTTCCAGACAGGTTCTCAGCAACCCGGACGACCTAGCATCGGTTCATGGTTGAGTTATGGATTGGGTACAGACAATGAAAATTTACCAGCTTTTATCGTACTGATCTCCAAAAATGCAGGTGGTCAGCCGCTATATGCGAGACTTTGGGGAAATGGATTTCTCCCATCTATCCACCAGGGCGTACAGTTTCGTTCAGGTAAAGATCCTGTGCTCTTTCTCAATGATCCCCAAGGATTTAACCGGAATGATCGACGCCAAATGCTCGATTATCTCAACAGGCTCCACAAGCTACAGCAAGTACACACTGGCGATCCCGAAATAGCTAACCGTATTGTACAGTACGAAATGGCTTTCAGGATGCAGATGTCAGTCCCTGAAGTTGTAGATATAGACAGTGAACCCGATTGGGTATTTAATATGTATGGGGAAGACTCAAAAAATCCTGGTACTTATGCAGCTAATTGCATCCTGGCCCGGAGGCTGATAGAAAAGGGTGTGAAGTTTGTTCAGCTTTATCATCAGGGCTGGGATCAGCATGGAGGCTTACCGGGAGGTATCAAACGTCAGGCTGCCAATACCGATCAGGCTTCAGCTGCATTGGTTATGGACCTCAAGCAGCGTGGATTATTAGATGATACATTGGTTATATGGGGCGGAGAGTTTGGCAGAACCAATTACAGTCAGGGCAAACTCATGAAAGATAATTATGGGAGGGACCATCATCCACGTTGTTTTACGATTTGGATGGCAGGTGCAGGAGTCAAAAAAGGATTTAGTTTAGGAAAAACAGATGAGTTGGGGTATAATATTGTGAAAGATCCTATACATGTGCATGATTTTCAGGCTACTCTGCTGTATCTCCTGGGGATAGATCACGAACGCCTGACCTTTAAGCATCAGGGGAGACGATATCGGTTGACAGATGTACATGGATCTGTTGTAAAGGAAGTGTTGAGTTAGGAAATATCGTACGTTAAAACAGGAATTTTATCAGATAGTCAATTTGCCGGAATTTTGAATAGAGTATTTTGTAGATTGAGCGATATCATCACATTCAACATTATTTTTATGAACGATACTACTAAACGCCGCAAGTTTTTACAGCAAGCTGCACTAGGGACCGGCGCTTTAATAACTATACCTGCTGCTTTATCTCCAGGAATATGGAAAAAAATTTATCAAAAATTCAAGTCCGAAGATGACTTTGTCATACTCTTTCAGGGAGATTCCATCACGGATGCACATCGCGAAAGAAAGTATACGGATCCTAACTTCAGTTATGGACTGGGAAGTGGCTATGTCAACTACATCGCCACGAGTATGCTGGGTATAGAACCCAATCTGAATCTGAAAATATACAATCGTGGCATTAGTGGAAACAAGGTGTATCAACTGGCAGATAGATGGAAGCAGGACTGTCTGGATCTTAAACCTCATGTATTGAGCATTTTGATTGGGGTGAATGACTATTGGCATATGTACAATGGCAAATATGATGGTACTGTGGAAAAATATGAAAACGATTACAGGGGATTATTGGATAGAACTCTGAAGGAGTTACCTAAAATAGAGCTGGTCATATGTGAACCCTTTGCAGTTAAAGGAGGTACTGCTATAAAACAAGACTGGTTTCCGGCTTTTGATGGTTACCGGGAAGTTTCAAAAAGAATCGCCGACGAATTTGATGCTATATATGTTCCCTTTCAGGCAGTGTTTGATGAAGCTCTGGAATCGGCTCCAGCGAGCTATTGGTGTCCAGATGGTGTACATCCAGCTCCGGCGGGTAACTACCTCATGGGACAGGCATGGTTGAACGCTTATGCGGAAGGATAGGCATCTTCTTTTGCTTTTCAATCCTTAGGTATTATTTTCGTCCAAACTGTTTTCCTCTTTTATGAAGTATACTGCACTTGGTAATACTGATATCCAGGTAAGCAAGATCTGCCTGGGTACTATGACTTTTGGTGAACAAAATACAGAGAAAGAAGCTCATGAGCAGCTTGACTATGCTATTTCACAGGGTATCAATTTTATAGATACTGCTGAATTGTATGCTATTCCCAGTACAAAGGAGAATAATGGCCTCACTGAGAAATACATAGGTACCTGGCTAAAAAGTCGTACAGATCGCGATCAATTAATCATTGCGACTAAAATAGCTGGGCCATCCTCTTTTGCACATTATATCCGAAATCCGTTGCAATACACACCTGAGCAGATTCACATAGCCATCGATGGAAGTCTTAGAAGACTTCAGACTGATTATATTGATCTGTATCAACTCCACTGGCCTGAACGGAAAACCAACTGTTTTGGAAAGCTGGGATATATCCACGATGAAAGCGACGACTGGGAAGACAATATGTTGGAGGTTCTACAAACCTTTGATGAGTTTATTAAGATAGGTAAAATACGACATTTCGGTATCTCCAATGAGACACCTTGGGGGATGATGAGGTTTTTGCACCTATCAGATAAATACGAACTGCCACGCTGTGTGAGTATTCAAAATCCCTACAGCCTGCTCAACCGGACTTTTGAAATAGGGCTTGCTGAAATCGCAATTCGCGAGCAAGCAGGTCTGCTGGCTTATTCTCCCATGGCTTTTGGGTTGTTGAGCGGGAAATATCACAAGGAAGAAGATCCCAAAAATTCTAGAATCTCACTGTATCCACGTATGTCGCGATACAATAGTCAGTTGTCTTTTGACGCTACTGCAAGATATCTGCAAATCGCTGAGAGGCACGGTATATCCCTGGCTCAGCTATCCCTGGCATTTGTCAACACACGTCCTTTCATAACCAGTAATATCATTGGCGCAACTACAATGGAACAGTTGAAAGAAAATATTGATTCAGTCAATTTTGAGCTGTCGACGAATACTTTGAAAGAAATCGAGGATGTTCACCATCAAATTCCAAACCCGGCACCCTAGTATTTTCGTCTTGCTTCAACTCAAAATAAGCGGATTAACTCTACCATAAGAAATACCATATGAAGCTTCAAATTTTGATCTTACTTGCAATAGGCTTTGCCTTATATCAATGTCAGGAACCTACCCATTCCCATGAAGGCGCTATGTCAGAAAGGATTGATCAACTAGATATACAGGGGCATAGAGGATGCCGTGGACTAATGCCCGAAAACGCTATTCCAGGATTTATCAAAGCACTGGAATTAGGTGTTACAACATTGGAGATGGATGCAGTTATTACGAGTGATGAAAAGGTAATTCTTTCACATGAGCCTTTCTTTTCTCCAGATATTTGTATGGATAGCACGGGTTTGCCGATAACAGATGATTCCGCTTTTGACAATAATATCTACCACATGACTTACGATCAGGTCAGGCAATTTGACTGTGGTACCAAGGTTGTAGAATCTTTTCCTGATCAGGAAAAGCTGAGGGTTCACAAACCGCTGCTGGCTGAGGTAATAGATACTGTAGAGGCTTATGTTCAGGAACATTCGATAGCCCCAGTGGGTTATAATATAGAAATCAAAAGTAGTTTGAAAGGCGACTCCTTATACCATCCCGTACCTGAAAAGTTTGCCGCTTTATTGCTTAGCGTTATTCAAGACAGGGGAGTTGGCGAAAGAGTCATCATACAATCTTTTGATCCCAGGGCTTTAAGAGCTGTCCATAAACAGAATTCGGAAATAAGAACGGCATTGTTAATAGGTTCCTCATCAGATTATGAAAAAAATATTGATAATCTGGGTTTTGTACCTACCATTTACAGTCCCAACTGGAGGTTAGCCTCTGCTGATATGGTGAAAAAAATGCACGAAAATAATATTAAGGTCATTCCCTGGACAGTCAACGAGCAAGAGGATATGAAACATCTTATCGATTTGGGAGTAGATGGTATCATTACAGATTATCCAGACAGATTAATTGATTTGGTGAATAGCTTACATGATGGCGATGAATAGAATGTAGCCGATTGGATAGGAACATTCTCTGCTACATATATTTATTTCTGAGATTTTATTCATGGATCGTTATGTTTTTTACTTAAGAATTCTTATAGTATCTTTGTAAAATAATAGGGATGCTAACTTTACTTTTCATATTTTAATATTTGACAAAGTATTTCGATATAGATACATCACTGCAAAGCGTAAGTGTATATTTTGCTGCACTTGTTGATAATTAGATCATTGACCTTCCTATATGAAATTTGACGAACTCCAACTCAACGAGAGTATTTTAGAGGCTATCTCCTACATGAACTATGAGGAAGCTACCCCTATTCAAGAACTAGCGATCCCTCTGATACTAGACGGAAAAGACCTTATCGCATGCGCACAGACAGGAACGGGCAAAACCGCTGCCTTTTTGTTGCCTATTCTCCACAAAATGGCTGAAGCCCCTGTAGAGCATATCGATACGTTGATCATCGTTCCCACCCGTGAATTAGCCCTCCAAATAGATAAGCAGATTCAGGGCTTTGCTTACTTTGTGGCAGCAGCGTCCATGCCGATATATGGTGGCGGAGATGGGATGGATTGGGCAAAACAAAAGATTGCCTTAACCAGGGGAACGAATATCATCATTGCAACTCCTGGGAAACTCCTTTCTCACCTTCATCTAGGATATGTAAAATTTGACCAAATCCAACACCTCATACTCGATGAAGCAGATAGAATGCTGGACATGGGATTTTATGAAGATATCACAAAGATCATCTCCTACCTTCCCCAAAAGCGACAGACGCTCATGTTTAGTGCAACGATGCCACCCAAGATTCGCAAATTGGCTAAGGTGATTCTAAATGATCCTGAAGAAATTCAGCTAGCCCTGTCAAAGCCTGCCGAAGGCATTCTTCAGGCTGCTTATCTTACCTACCCCAATCAGAAGATCCCGCTGATTACTTCTTTACTGCAGGACAAACCCTGGTGTGAGAGCATCATCATATTTGCTTCTACCAAAAAGAAGGTGTTTGATGTGCTACATGCATTGGAATATGCAGGTCTCGGGGCAGCTTATATTTCTTCTGATCTTGAGCAAAGCGAAAGAGAAGAGGTGCTTTCTCAGTTCAAAGCCAGAAAGACCCGTATACTGGTCGCTACTGATGTGATCAGCCGGGGGATTGACATCAAGGAAATTCAACTGGTAATCAATTACGATGTTCCCAATGATGCAGAGGACTATGTACACAGGGTCGGAAGAACGGCTCGTGCAGGTAGCACAGGAATGGCTCTTACCCTGGTAAGTGAATCTGATATGTATAAATTCAAAAAGATTGAACAACTGATTGGGATCGAAGTCAATAAAGTACCACTGCCTACTGAATTGGGCGAAGGGCCAAAATTAAAAGATAAAGGTCGCGGACGTTCTGGACGTGGTAAAGGTAGAAAGTACAAAACACACAAGGGTAAAAAGAATCAGGATCAGGAGCACTTCAGAAGGCAATAGGTTTTTCTTTATCCAGGCTGAAGTGCTACCTTTTTACCTACAATAGATAAATTTTCATCTACAAAGGTGTGATCCCAGAGATTTGAAATTACCGCAGATATATGGGGGTTCTGAAGTGCCCAGAGATATGCCTTGAGCGGGGCTTTCATTTCTCCGGGTACGATTCGTTCTACTTTATCTACACGCCAACTGGGTGTAGGTTGTAGCGATTTGTGATGTGTAGCGACAGCCATCGCAGCTTTCATAGCGATTATACCCATACCACTTCCGTAAGCTTTGCGAATAGCATCCTCCATATATCCCCCGTTGACAATATTGTAAGCACACATGCAGATGTCGTACCTACCGGTTTCAGTTGCTGCACGCAATACACCAGCGGGATCATTGTGAGTAGATACCCCCAAAAACCTGACTTTACCGTCTTTCTTCAATTTCTCAAATGTCTCATATATCTCCGGAATCTGTACTTCTTCGGGGCAATTGGCTCCATGGGGACACATCAGGATATCAAAATAGTCTGTTTTTGCACGTTCCAGACTACCTTCCAGGGAAGTGATAATCTTTTCTTGGAAAGCCTTGCTACCATCCACCAGGTGGCTATAATCTCTCACCATAGCATTAGCCATATAAGATGGATCCATAGATTTTTCCTGTCCAGGCCAGTAGGTCAGATAATAGCCTGGTTTATCCACAGCCCTGTCATCACGCATTTTGCGTGCACGTTTTATGATAGCTTCTTGTTTCCCAGAAGGAAGTCCATCAAATATTTCCTTGTACAGATTGCTCCTTACACGGTCGAAGCCACTGACCTTAGTAGTCATGAATACTTTTTCCCGCTTGGAAGAACTATCAATAATTGTGCTGTAAGCTCTTTCGCATTCTCCACCTCCATATGCAGGAGCCATATCCAGATAATTTAGCCCCTTCTCCATGGCATATTCTACCTGTTTGGTATTTCCCATCCTTACAGGATCTCCCCCACACACTACTTCAGAGATCATCATGCCTGTTCTTCCCAATTGGCGGTAAGCCATACCAGGTTGCTTGTTCCTCCATTCGGGAATTACGGGAGCCTTTTGTTCTGTTGCCGTGGTATCTGCACTGAGCGTAGATACAGACAATGCACCAATACCTGCTGAAGCCGCAGTAGTCATGGAGAGAAAATTTCTCCTCGAAATCGAAGTCTGACTTTTATTTTTTTCTGGTTTCATGGGTTACAAAAAATTGATTTTAATCGATGGGTTATCAAATCGAATATAAGATTTTTCCAGCAAAAAAATACAGCGTAATTTTAATCTATTATCCAGTCATCTTTTTCTTTTATCTGAAAAGCATTATTTTGAAAAAAAATTAAAAGACCTAATTCATGAATTTAAACCTATCTGTCCACTCACGTTTATTTATGTTGATATTTTCTTTTTCAACATGTGTGGTTTTGATTTTTACGGGCTGTAAACCTGAGCCCTCTTCTGCAGGACCTATGTCTGCTTATGCGGCGCCAGTGGCGGCGGATGTTACTCCGCTGGATGAATATATACAGGCTGAGGATACCTTCAGCTACGAAATCACAAATGCGATGGATGGGGAGGGTTATACCACATATGTGGTACGCATGGTTTCACAAACATGGCTTTCTGAAGATGAACTCAAAGATCCCCTCTGGTGGCATTGGCTCACGATAGTCGTACCTGATCAGGTGAGCAGCCAGATCGGTATGCTTTTCATTGGTGGTGGGAGCCGTAACCGGGAAATGCCTGAAGGAGCTAGCGACATGCTGGTGAAGCCTGCTATGCTTACCCAGACTGTTGTGGCTGAATTACACAATGTCCCCAATCAACCGATCGAATTTGTCGGTGATGATTATGGCCCACGCTCTGAAGATGAGATTATTGCATATGGATGGAGAGAATTTATGGAAAGAGGAGGAAAAGAGGAAGATGCAGCGTGGCTGTCTCGATTACCTATGACGAAGTCAGCTGTAAAAGCGATGGATGTAATCACGGCAGCTACAACAGACATCCTGGATCAACCAGTAGAAAATTTTATGGTAGCAGGAGGCTCCAAGCGCGGATGGACAACCTGGACTACAGCGGCTACTGATGACCGGGTAGTAGCAATCGCTCCCATTGTCATAGATCTGCTGAACGTTATACCTTCTTTTGAACACCATTGGCAGGTTTATGGATTCTGGGCGCCTGCAGTTGGAAATTATGTAAATGAAGGTATCATGGAATGGCAAAACGCTATAGAGTATCAAAGACTGCTGGAGATTACTGAGCCTTTTTCTTACAGAAACCGGCTAACCATGCCCAAACTCATCCTGAACGCTACTGGCGATCAGTTTTTTATTCCCGATTCCTGGCAATTTTACTGGGATGAACTCAAGGGAGAAAAACATCTTCGCTATGTACCTAATAGTGAACATTCCATGGATGGAACAGATGTTCTGGAAACATTGGTATCATTTTATCAACATATTGTAACGGGTACAGAGCGCCCTGACTTTGACTGGGAGGTGGTCGACCATGAAATTGTGATCAGAACACTTGAAGAATTTCCACCACAAGCCATAACGCTTTGGAAAGCTACTAATCCTCAATCCAGGGATTTCCGTGTGGATAAAATTGGACTTGCTTATGAACCCGTAGAAATTCCCCTCAATGAACGTGGTGAATATCGTTTGTCAGTGGAAGAACCAGCCGAAGGCTGGACAGCCTTCTTTGGCGAATTGACATTCGAAGGTATTGGGGAGGTCCCCTTTAAGCAAAGCACAGGCGTAGTAGTTGTGCCAGAGGTTTACCCTTATGAACCTTATGTGAGTAGTGAGCCCCAGGGCACAAAGATAAATTAGATCAGAAATCGTAGCGGGTACCTCCTAATTTCTAGCTTGGCCACGACTGTATTTTTTTTCCTGTATATATTAAAAACTGGGAACAGCCTATGCACTAGGCTTTGTAATATTCTATTTTTGATCCATCAAAGCCAGCAACCCGGGCAATCAGTTCCATTCGTGTATCTTCATCCATGCCTTTAAATTCCCGGGCAAGGTCTATTTTTTCCTGAAGCATCTCGGGTGAAGAAGCTCCTGTGATAAGTACACTGACAGGTAATGACCATACAAAATGCAGGGCTTCGCGGATCGTAGCTACATCAGGTACGATTTTAGGGTCATCACCATGGCTGAAGTGTCTGGTTCCGCCAAAGAAGCCTCCATTGGATAAAGTCTTCATAGCCAGCACTCCCATATTCCGGTCGACAAGTGTAGGCATTACATTTTTGATAAAACTCTTATAGTTGGGATCAAACATGTTGATGGGCATTTGAGCCGTCTGTAGCTGATCGGTCTGCTCCAGCATGCGCTGATGGGCATGAAAGTCAGTGTGACCCGTAAAGCCTACATAGCGTGTCTTACCTTCTTCCTGGGCTTTGAGAACCACATCCAACACGCCATTATCTATTCTTCCATCCACATCACCCGGGCTGGTAATAGCATGAATCTGCCACAGGTCCACATAGTCTGTATTGAGACGTCTCAGAGAATCTTCAAGATGCTTACGGGCAGTCTTCGCGTTCCGGGCAGTCGTCTTGGTCATGATAAAGGATACATCCCGGTATTTAGGTGAAAGAAATTTTCCATAGTAAGTTTCGGCTTGACCACTATTATACATCTCTGCGTTATCAAAAAATCTCACACCACCCTCGATCGCTTTTTCAATAATTGCCTGTGCCATTTTTTCATTTTCTCTTCCTACATGAGCTCCGCCGATACCCAGCATGGTAACTTCTTCTCCTGTGTTACCGAGCTTTCGCAGAGGCAAGAGTTCACCAATTCGGTCTCCCGGAGATAAAGGACGACCATGCACATCTGTACGATTCAACATAAGTGTAGCAGTAATGGCTGCCAGGCCTCTAAGGAAATCTCTACGATCTGTCATAATTGGATTGTTTAAGTTAAATTTACGAATAACTTCAAAAACTTGTTATTGGAAATAAAAAATACATGAAAGCATTGTTATTAAAGTCCCCCGGAACATTTCTTTGGGAGGAAAGACCGATGGCGAAAGCTCCGGGCTATGGAGAGGTCTTAATAAAAGTAAGGAGAATAGGGATTTGCGGTACTGATCTTCACGCCTATGAAGGGACACAGCCTTTTTTTAGTTATCCACGGGTATTGGGACACGAGTTGGGAGTGGAAGTGATAGAACTGGGGGAAGGGGTAGAGAATGTACAAATAGGAGACACTTGCTCAGTCGAACCCTATCGCAATACCACCAATGATCAGGCTGTGAGAAGGGGCAAAACGAATTGTGGAGAAAACCTTTCGGTGATTGGTGTACATGAAGACGGCGGTATGCAGGAATATTTTACCTATCCGGCCAAATATCTGTATAAATCCCAACGGCTAAGTCTTGAGCAGTTGGCACTGGTGGAGACTTTGGGAATCGGCTGCCATGCAGTAAACCGCGCTAGGGTAGGTCTGAAAGACACTGTTTTGGTTACCGGAGTGGGGCCCATCGGGTTGGGTACTGTACAGTTTGCTCAGGCTGCAGGTGCACAAAAAGTACTGGCTATGGATATCAATCAGCGCAGACTCGATTTTGCCAGGAATATAATGGGGGTTGATGGTACAGTAATGGCAGGGGATCAAGCTGAAGAACAGATTCGCGAACTATTGAATGGAGATCTGCCTACGGTCGTTTTGGATGCCACGGGTAATGCAAAATCTATGATGAACGCCTTTGATTATGTTGCCTATGGAGGGATTCTGGTATATATCGGCCTATTTGTGGGCGAAATTAGCTTTTATGATCCCTACTTTCACAAAAAAGAAATGACACTTATGTCCAGTCGCAATGCCCTGGGATCTGAATTTGTTCAGATTATTGATTATCTCGAACAAGGTAAGATCACGACTGATCCCTGGATTACTCATCGCACAACCTTTGACCAGGTACCTGATCAGTTTGGCAGTTGGCTAGACCCCAATACCGGAGTGATTAAAGCAGTAGTGGAAATGTAGAATACGTATTGTGTGAATTATCCGATGTTCGTCGTCCAATTCTCCTAATAGTTTTTTCTTATCCATGCTTTTTGTAACTTCCACAATCATACAGCTATTTTTTAAAAGGACTAACACACATGGACAATCAAGTTGCTGATATCGTAATTTTTTTGGGGCGTTTCCACCCCCTGGTGGTTCATTTACCTATTGGATTTTTGTTACTGGCAGGGTTATTTGAATGGATGGGCAGAAAGGAAAAATATACATCGCTGAAAGAAGCAGCTACCTTTACCCTGCTGCTTGGTGCGATCAGTTCGGTAGCGGCTGCAGCATTGGGATATTTGCTTTCTCTGGGGGGAGGATACAATGAATCTACTTTGGACTGGCATATGTGGATGGGAATCTTTGTATGTGTAGTGTCAATTGTAGCATATTTATATAGGGCTAATATCATACCTACTTTTTCCAGGTTGCCTCAGACGGCTTACATGGGAGTCATGGTGATTATGCTAGGATCACTGGGATATACGGGGCATCTTGGAGGTTCACTTACACATGGATCTACCTATCTGACCCAGTATATGCCCAATGGTATGCGTGCGCTTGCCGGATTACCTCCTCGCGAAACATTCGAGCGTCAGCTAGTAACTAATCTGGACTCTGCAGAAATTTTTGCAGATGTCATCCAGCCTGTACTGGAAGCTCGCTGTGTAAGTTGCCACAATGAAAACAAAAAAAAGGGAGATCTCTTGATGACAGATTTTGCTATGTTGATGGAGGGTGGAGAGCATGGCGAAGTGATTATGGCTGGAAATGCAATCAAAAGCGAACTGGTCAGAAGAGTTACCTTACCTAAAGATGATGAGAAATTCATGCCTCCTGAAGGCAAGATACCGCTCAACGATGACCAAATTGCCATACTTAACTGGTGGATTGAACAGGGAGCTCCTGAAAAGGATTTAATACATACCCTTGTCGTTACAGAAGACATACGCCCTGCTTTGGAACGTGAACTGGGGCTAGATGCAGCTTCTGCACGTGAAAATATGCTCGCTGGAGCTAATGTCTCTCCGGTAGATCCCACTGTTATGGATAATCTGAAAGCCCAAGGTTTTAAGGTATATCAGATCGCACAGGAAAGCCCTTTCCTGGATGTGGATTTCTCACTGAGTGATACAACCTTAAGCGACAATCAGATCAAAGCACTGCTCAAAGCCCAGGACCAGATACTATGGCTTACCCTAAGCAAAAAAGAAGTACAGGATGATCATCTGGAGATCATCGGTCAGTTGCCCAACCTGATGCGACTGAGGCTGGATCAGACAAGTATTACAGACGAAGGGATGAAGCATCTCACCTCGTTGAAAAGGTTGGAATATTTGAATCTGTATGGGACAAATGTAAGTGATGCCTCTCTAGAAAGCCTCAAGACTATCAGCAGCCTGAAGAGTCTCTATCTCTGGCAGACAAACGTCAGCGAAGCTGCTGTAGAAGACCTTGCGGCAGCTAATCCTGAACTTATGATCGATACGGGATTTCAGTTTTCCAAAACCGCCAACGAACAACCGGGGGAATAGTCTCAATAGATATGAAAACCCATTGCTATCAATTAATTATAATACTAATCTGCATGGCTTGTACTCCCTCAGGGGATAAAGAAACCCTTGCTCAGGCTGAATTACGATCCGAAGTATTTGGCCAAACCCAAGATGGCGATACGGTAACACTTTTTACGCTGACCAATGCTCAGGGCATGAAAGTGGGAGTCATTGATTATGGTGGGATCATTACCGAGATCACGGTTCCTGACAGAGAGGGAAACATGGATAATGTGGTATTGGGATTTGACAATCTTGCTCAATACGAATCTGGACATCCCTTTTTGGGTGCATTGGTAGGTCGCTACGCTAACCGGATTGGGAAGGCACAGTTTACCCTGGATGACTCTACCTACGTCCTTGCTGCCAATAACGGCCCCAATTCCTTACATGGCGGACTTAAAGGCTTTGATAAACGAATTTGGAAATCTGAGGGATTCCGGAACAATGATGGAGTGGCTGTGAAGTTGATGTACACAAGTGTAGATGGCGAAGAGGGTTATCCAGGTACCTTGAATACAACGGTAACCTACACCCTAACAGACAGTAATGAACTCAGAATTGATTATTTCGCAACTACGGACAAGAAAACGGTTCTGAATCTTACCAACCACTCGTATTTTAACCTCAAAGATGGAGGAGCTAGTGATATTTTGGGACATGAACTGATGCTCAAAGCAGATTTTTTTACGCCTGTCGACAGTACGATGATCCCTACCGGAGAGATCCGTTCTGTAGAGGGGACTCCTTTTGATTTCAGAAATCCCAAGACCATAGGGACTGAGATAGATGCTGAAGATCAGCAAATACAATACGGCGGTGGTTATGACCACAACTATATCCTGAACAGACCCAATGATCTGGAGTTGGTATTTTTCGCAATAGTATATGAACCGTCAAGCAGCCGTAAAATGGAGGTATTGACGACTTTACCTGGCGTTCAGCTCTACTGTGGAAACTTCCTGGATGGTTCACTTATCGGACCTGGAGGAAAAGTGTATCAGAAGCGCTCAGGATTATGCCTCGAAACCCAGCATTATCCTGATTCACCTAACAAACCCGAATTTCCAAGTCCTGTTCTCGAACCAGGTGAAACTTACGAACACACTACTGTTTTCAGGTTTGGGGTAAGATAAGTAACTCATGAAATGATTCTCTTATAAAATTTCCCGGTATATTTTATAGATTTATCCTGAATAAAGCTCTACTACTAACCTTAACCTATGATCAAACGAAAAAAAATTCCATGGTATTTGAGTTGTACGGTCATGATCGTACTCTCAGTACTTACATTCACACCAGTCATTACACCTGCCCATACTTATAAACCCATGTTGATGGGGATTCCCTACACCCTCTGGACGGGATTTTTGTTGACAGTTGCACTGGTACTGATCACATATATCGGGGCTAGTGTTCATTTTGGAAAAAACGATAAGGAGATATCATGATTGAATGGTTGATAGGTATAAGTATTGTATATCTGGGAATTTTAGGCACCCTGGCCTGGCGTTCCAGACAAAAAAACACTTCAGCGGATTCTTTTATGCTGGGAGGTCAGAGCCTGGGATATATCATAGGGTTTATGACTGTGGCCGCAACGATGTTTAGCACCTTTACCCTGATGGGAATGCCTGACTTTTTCAGATTAAATGGGATTGGGGCTTGGATTTTTCTGGCCGTATCAGATGGTGCTATGATCTTCGTAATTATCTGGTTTGCCTATTATCTCAGAAGAAAGGTCGCCAGAAATGGGTTTAAAGGCATGGCGGGACTGCTCAATAAATGCTATAATTCCAAAACTGCAGGTTTTGTCTATTTCGCAGGCATATTTTTATTTCTAATCCCCTATGTAGCTATTCAGATAAGGGGGATTGGAATATTTCTGGAGGCTGTATTTCCCAATGCCCTTCCTTATTGGGGATGGGGACTGTGTATTATTGGTCTGATGCTATTGTATAGTGAAACAGGTGGATTAAAAGCGATCATCTTTGCTGATGTATTACAGGGTACCTTACTGATGATTGTCGTATGGCTAATAGCATCCAGTTGTGTGAAAGCGCTGGGAGGGGTAGCGGAAATGTTTGCCCAGGTGGAGCAAGTCAATGCTCCCCTATTATCAGTCCCCGGTCCCAACGGTCTTTTTTCTGTACAGTTTATGTTGGGATCTTTTTTGGTGTTACTATTGATGCCCATTACCCAGCCACAGTTTTCTACGCGCTTGGTGATCATGCGCGATCTGAAAGCTACACATCGCATGGCTGTGGCAGTAGGATGTTTTGCCATTCTAGTGATTATGCCTACGATTCCTATAGGGCTGTATGGCGCATTGAATTATGCAGATCTGTCTACCGCTGATTTCCTATCCCAGGTATTGCTGTTTGATCAGGTCAACTGGATAGCTGCGGCAGCGATTATCGGATTGATTGCAGCAGCGATCTCTACAAGTGATTCGCAGATTTTTGCTTTGGGCTCGGAGTTTCGTTCACTGCTTGGCGGTACTGAAAAAGCCAACCTGTTCAGAGCTAAAATAGCTATTTTGGTTTTTGCTTTTGCAGCATGGGTTTTTTCCATCTTCGCTAGCGATCAACTGGTGCTATTGGCTAGGGTGAGCTTTGCCGGTACAGCGATGATGGGACCAATGATACTTGCAGCGATCCTCACCCAAAAGAAGCAAGGTTCCGAAATTATTGTCGTTTCTGCCATCGGTCTGTTAGCCTTTTTGGCTTCTCTTCTCGGAATTATCCCAGATAGCCTTTGGGGCTTTAGATTGGATTTGATCCTGCTGGGACTGATAGGTCTGGTGACAGTGATTTCGGTGTTATTACGAAAAGGTAAGGGAGAGGAGGATGAATCCCAGGTAGCTGAAACATGGGAGATAGCCAACCAGGATAGCTGATCTGAATGCCAGATATGTATTTATGCAAATCATTTTCTTTAAGTAGAGAGAAAAACTTATATGTAAGAAAAGCAAATGGACCATTCCCGCAGAAAATTTGTCAAACAATTGGGTGTAGCGGCTATGGCTACCTCTTTGCCTATTTACAACAGATCAACATATCCTCATATGCCTTTGAGACCGGTATCTATTCAAAAGGTTAATACTAACTTTGAGCGAGAACCTTTGAGACGACCTTTTGGATTTAAAGGAGGATCGCTATCTGAAATCTGGCAGACAGCATCACTTTTGGAAAGTGATGGGGGTACACGTAAGGTAGGCCTGGGAGTCCAAAGTGTATTATGGTCCGATGCCAGTGTTTTTGCTGCTCATTCTGAAAATGGTGGCAATGCACTGATGTTTTCCATGACTGAGTATGCCCTCCAACTCATCAAAGGTCAGACATTTGAAAATCCCGTCGTGTTACTGAACGATATTCTGGAAGAGGTGTATGCTTATGGAAAAAAGATTACGGGAAATAACCAGTTGCGCAAAACCTTTGCATTAAATGCCCTGGTTAGTGTTGATAATGCTGCATGGCTGCTGTACGCAGCAGATAATGGTGTAAAGCATTTTGATCATATGATCCCGGAAGTGTATCGTCCCTCACTTTCACATAGACATACTAAAGTAGCAAGTATTCCTGCCTTAGGGTATGGCACGCCCATGGATGAGATCAAAGCTCTTGCTGATGAAGGATACTTTATTATGAAAATCAAGATCGGAGCTCCTGGCGACCAACAGCAAATGCTCGAACAAGATAAAGCCTTTCTGAAGGATATCCACGAAACAATAGGGCACTATGAAACACATCATACTGAGGACGGTAAGATACCCTACTACTTCGATGCCAACGGGAGATATGAAAGCAAGGATACACTCCTGCGCTTCCTGGATTATGCAGATAAGATCAAGGCACTAGATCAAATTGCATTGGTGGAAGAACCTTTTGGTGAACGGAATAAAGCTTTTGTAGGTGACATAGGAGTAGTGATTGCCGCAGATGAAAGCGCACATACGGATGAGGATGCCAGAGAGCGTATTGAACAAGGGTATGGATCAATTGCAGTCAAAGCCGTTGCAAAGACCTTAAGCATGACCCTGAAAATTGTCAAGGTTGCTCATGAACAAAATATTCCCTGCTTTTGCGCAGATTTGACTGTAAATCCCATTTTGGTGGAATGGAACAAGGTTGTTGCAGCACGGCTGGCGCCTTTCGAAGGATTGAACTTTGGCCTTCAGGAAACCAATGGACATCAGAATTACCGCGACTGGGATAAGATGAAATCTTACCATCCCCACCCGGGTGCCTCTTGGACCATCGATCGAGATGGCGTATATCCGCTAGGTGAGGATTTCTATCATAAAAATGGGGGAATATTTGATCCCTCTCCCCATTATGATGCTTTGTTATAGGGAAAAACATTGATTATTTAAGTACTTACTAAAGGCAAAAACATGACGGATTTATCTACGTTACATGGACTGATCAGTGATTTGTTTGTATGGCCTAGAACACAATCAGAGTGGAATCAGTACAGATTATCATATGAGCAGGTTGCGCATTACAAGGAATTTGGATATGTGTCCGGTATCAAAATTCTGGACGATTGGCAGATAGAACGATTGAAAGAGGAACTTTCCCAGATCATGAATCCGGAGCATCCAAGCAATAGCTTATTTCATGAATTTCACAGCAATGAGTCTGCTGATTCTGAGACAGTTTTGTTTCATGCGTTGGGGGCATGGCGCGTTACTCAGGGATTTCACGATGTGTTGTGGAATCCAGCTTTTGTCATGGCCGCGAGCCAACTGCTTGAAGGTCCAGTCAGATTCTGGCATGACCAGCTTTTTTGCAAACCCGCACTGCATGGAGGCGTGGTAGCATGGCACCAAGACTATTCCTATTGGACCCGGACAAAACCCATGGCACATCTGACTTGTTGGGTTGGACTGGATGACGCCGATGTAGAAAATGGCTGTTTGTATTATGTTCCCAAAAGTCATGAGTGGGGGTTGCTGGATAAGCCTGATTTGGCAGGAGATATGGAAAGGATTATGGATTTTTTGACAGAAGAGCAAAAACAGGCCTTTCAACCTATTCCGATAAAGCTTAAAAGCGGATATGGTACTTTTCACCATCCCTTGTTGGTACATGGCTCTTATGCCAATAAAACAGAAAGAGCTCGAAGAGCATTTGTCCTGAATGTATTCCGGGATGGCGTGCATTCTGAGAGCAACCAACCTTTGTTGGAAGGGGTACCTCCAGTGCCTGCCGGTAACAAGATCTCAGGTAATTTCTTTCCATTACTGTATGAAAATAACTAATCAGACCTACTCCTGTAACAGGTTCATGTTCACTAGCTATCGGTTGGAAATGTGATTTTCCATATTCGGTGCTGACAGTTGGTTTTTCATATCTGCATTTTCCTATTTATAATTGGAGATTACTATCACTTAAACCAAGAACATGGATCAAGTGGCTAAGTGTATCATGAATACTCGTGGATTTTGGATATGGCTAATGATTATCATACTAGCATGGATCTTTGAGCCAGAAGCTATACCCTGGCTGTTGATATTGGGAATAGGGAGTTGGTTGATTATCAGGAATAAAAATAAAAAGATTAAGCTGGAGCGAGAAGATAAACGAGACCTTGCTAATAAATTACAGCGCACCCAAAAGCAGATCGCTGTAACAGATCGCAGACTGACCAGAATGGAAAAAATGGCGATGTTGGGAGAACTTACGGCAGGGATTGCACATGAATTGAAAAACCCTATCAATTTTGTCGTAAACAGTGCAGCTCCTCTCAGCAGAAATGTAGATGAGCTTTGTAAGTTATTAGAAAAATATCAACAACTTTCTACGGATGGAAGTCTACGAGAAGAACTGGAAAAAATCCGGCAATACGAGCGGGAAATTGAAGTAGGCTTAGCTATTCATGAGACACAGGAACTCATCAAGGGTATAGAAGAAGGGGCATCCAGAACCAGTAATATTGTGAAAGAACTCCGGGAATTTACCCGTGAAGATGACCGTAACAAAGCCTGGGCAAATGTGCATGAAGCTATAGAAAGTACACTCAATCTTTTGGCCAACAGAACCAAAGCCGGTATCAATATTGTTAGGCAATATGATCCGGAGCTTCCGGAAATATATGCTTATCCTGCCAAGCTCAAACAAGTATTTATGAATCTACTCGATAATGCGATAGATGCACTTCATGGAAGAGGTCAAATTACAGTGAAAACCGTGCATGCCCCTGATTATATCTATATTTATATATCAGATAATGGTCCTGGTATGTCTGAAGACCTGATAAACCACATTTTTGATCCTTTTTTTTCTACCAAAAAGGATGATGAAGGTACTGGTTTGGGATTGTATATTTCTAAACGTATTGTAGAAAGACACCAGGGGGAGATCACGGTTTTGAGTCAGGAGGGACCGGGTACTACATTTGAAATTAAATTACCTACATCAAGAGAGAAATAATATTCATATCAGAAATATTTCATTTTATGACCATTGAGCGGATTGCCATACTGGGTTGCGGTTGGATGGGTTTGCCGATAGCAGTGAATTTGCGTGAAAAAGGTTATCGTATTCACGGTGCCACGACTACTCCTTCCAAGTTGCTGCTGCTTGAAGAAAAAGGGATAGAACCTTTTATGATACATGTGAGTGAGAAGGGAATAGAGGGTGATATAAATTCTTTTCTAGAGACGGATTTACTGTATATCAACATACCTCCCCGCCGGATAGAACCCAGCATCGCTAGGGTCTATCCTACAATGATACGACTCATACTCAATAGCGTAGCTGGAACTTCCCTAAAGGGTATCATTTTCATAAGTGCTACTTCTGTTTATGGATCCTCCCCTCGACCTATCACAGAAAAGGATGGGGTAAATCCACAAACTGCCTCAGGTGAAGCATTGGTAAGTGCAGAAAGGTTGATACAGCAACAGGAACTTCCCTGGATCATAATACGCTTAAGCGGATTGATCGGAAAACAACGTCATCCAGTAAAATTTCTGGCAGGAAAACAGAATATTACTCAAGGCAACGAAGTTGTCAATCTTATTCACCTGGAGGATTGTATTGGTTTGACCTATAAAGTGATCCAACAACAACCATGGGGCGAAATCTTTAACGGAGTGGCAGGCAAGCACCCCAGCCGGAAAGCGTATTATACTCACACAGCCCAAAAATATGGGCTGCCTTTACCGGAATTTGCACCTGATTTTAATCCTCCTCAAAAATGGATTTCCAATAAAAAATCTATACATTATCTCTACTATCACTATCAATATCCTGATCCTGATGAGATGCCTGTAGATCTGTAAAGGTAGACCATATAAAACTATTTTTATATGTTTGTAGTAAACCAAATCAATTTGTCTTTTTAGAAAATATTAACAGAAACGAAGGCTATGTTATTGATTCTTTCTCCTGCAAAGAAACTGGATTATTCTGAAGATACGAGATACATATCAACCTATACCCAGCCACAATTCCTGGATGAAAGTCAGAAACTGATCGATATTCTAGTTGAAAAACAGCCGGATGAACTGATGCCATTGATGGATATCAGTGCACAATTAGCGGAGCTTAATTACGAGCGATACCACAATTTTTCAAGACCTTTCTCTCCCGAAAATGCTAAACAGGCACTTATGACCTTTAAAGGAGACGTATATACCAGTCTTCAACTTGATTCATACACTGAAGCAGAGTATGAGTATGCACAGAAACACATACGTATTTTATCCGGCTTGTACGGTCTGTTACGTCCGCTTGACCTGATGCAGCCTTACCGGCTTGAAATGGGTACCAAACTAGCCAACGAACGCGGAAAAAATCTCTATGACTTTTGGAAGGAAGAGATCACCCTGCATCTCAATGAAGCCATTAAGGAGTCTGGGTCAAAAGTACTCATCAATCTTGCCTCAAACGAATATGCCAAAGCCATTGATAAGAAAAAGCTGGAAGGCAAAATCCTTGAGATATCTTTTAAAGATGAGCGCAATGGTCGGTATAAGCCTATCTTTCTCTATGTAAAACAGGCAAGAGGAGCCATGTGTGACTATGCTATCGGGGAAAAAATAGTAGATCCAGCGGGATTGAAAGGATTTACAAGTATGGGATACCACTACAATGAGTCGTTATCTTCAGATAACGAATGGGTTTTCACCAGATAATCTTGTCCAATACAAAAGATTTATTCCACTTTGCAGGAAAATTTATAAATTGAGATGGAGCATTCATTTAGTGGGTGCTATGTTCAACAGAATTGTATTATGGTGAAAAGATGAAAAAGGATTTACGAAAGTACTGGAAGCGAAATCTGACTTATCTGGTTGTATTGCTTTCCATATGGTTTATAGTTTCTTATGTGTTTGGGATATTGCTCAAAGAGCAACTAGGCGCAATAGGCTTTTGGTTTGCTCAGCAAGGGTCTATTTATGTATTTATCGTGTTAATATATGTATACATCTTGCTGATGAATCGATTGGATAAGAAATATGATGTGGATGAAGAATAAGAGCATATGTATAAGATGACAGAGATCTGATCAAAATTAATTATATTTTAGTTCAGTAACTTACTAACTAAGTACTACGCGTTTATGGATCAACAACTACTAACTCTTATTATAGTCGGATTAACTTTTGCTATATATATTGCGATTGCCATATGGTCCAGAGCTAGTTCTACCGGAGAATTTTATGTAGCGGGGAGAGGAGTATCACCTCTCGCCAATGGTATGGCGACTGCTGCAGACTGGATGTCTGCAGCCTCATTTATTTCCATGGCAGGGTTGATCTCTTTTTTGGGATATGATGGCTCGGTATATTTGATGGGATGGACAGGTGGATACGTTTTATTGGCACTTTTACTAGCTCCTTATCTGAGGAAGTTTGGCAAGTTTACTGTACCGGATTTTATAGGCGAGCGCTATTATTCTCAGACAGCCCGGGTAGTAGCGGTCATCTGCGCACTATTTGTTTCTTTTACCTATGTTGTAGGGCAAATGCGTGGTGTAGGTATTGCTTTTGCCCGCTTTCTGGAATTACCGATTCATTGGGGTATAATCGTGGGGATGGCTATTGTATTTCTGTATGCCGTCTTGGGAGGAATGAAAGGAATCACTTATACTCAGGTAGCCCAGTACTGTGTGTTGATCTTTGCCTACATGGTACCTGCCATATTTATATCCATAGAAATTACGGGAAATCCTATCCCTCAACTTGGTTTTATGGGTACGTATAAGGATCAGGGTATTTCCTTGTTGGAGAAGCTTAATCAAATGCATACCGATCTTGGGTTTACCGCATATACGGAAGGGAAAAAGCCTAAAATTGATATATTCTTTATTACAGCCGCTCTGATGGTAGGGACAGCAGGGTTGCCGCATGTGATCATCCGGTTTTTTACAGTTCCCAAGGTGAGTGACGCACGTAAGTCGGCAGGATGGGCACTTCTGTTTATTGGTATCCTGTATACCACTGCTCCTGCTGTGGCAGCATTTGCCCGTGCCAATATGATCGATAGTGTATCTCAGGTGGCTTATGATCAGTTACCTTCATGGGTAGAAAATTGGCGTGATGTAAAACTGATCGAGCTTGATGATAAGGATCAGGATGGTCTGGTAGATTACACCCCAGATGAGGAGACCAATGAATTTATTCCAGACAGGGATATCATGGTATTGGCCAATCCTGAGATTGCAAAATTACCCAATTGGGTCATATCCCTGGTTGTAGCCGGCGGACTTGCAGCTGCACTTTCTACTGCTGCAGGACTATTGCTGGTTATTTCTACCTCTGTCTCACATGATTTGATCAAGCAGACATTTAACCCCAATATATCTGATAAGCAGGAGCTCATTTATGCACGCATTGCGGCTGGAGTGGCTATAGTCATCGCAGGTATTGCGGGTATATATCCACCCGATTATGTTGCAGCGATTGTAGCATTTGCATTTGGATTAGCTGCATCTTCATTTTTTCCCGTAATTTTTCTGGGAATCTTTGATAAACGTACGAATATGGAGGGAGCTATTGCTGGAATGATTTTTGGGCTACTTTTTACCACAACCTATATTATATATTTCAAATTTGACACCTTTTTAGGACAAGGTACTCCCAGTCAGTATCTATGGGGTATATCGCCAGAAGGGATTGGTACGTTAGGTATGCTGATCAATCTAGTTGTGACCTTTACTGTTTCCAGGTTTACTCCCTCCCCACCGGAACACATTCAACAGTTGGTAGATGAAATACGGGTACCCAGAAACATGACTGGAAATTCATGATGCGATTGTAGGGGAATCATATATTTTCCGAGCAATTAAGTATATTAAACCCAGCTTAGATCATACACCTTACAGATATTAGGAAATTCATTACTACTCAGAAAATTTAATATTATTATGACCTTACGGATTAAAAGTATGGAAGTCTATCGGGAGGCTTATCAAAGAAGTGTAGAAGATCCCGAGGGCTTTTGGGCACAGCAGGCTGAGACTTTTCAATGGAAGCGGAAATGGGATAATGTGCTTGAATGGAATTTTAAAGAACCCCATGTCAAATGGTTTATTGGGGGTAAGTTAAACATTACCGAAAACTGTCTAGACCGTCATCTCGATCAAAGAGGAGATAAGGTTGCAATACTGTGGGAACCTAATGATCCTGCTAAAGCGGTAAAAACCTTTACTTACAAAGAACTTCATGCTGAAGTATGTAAGATGGCAAATGTCCTCAAAAAATATGGTATCGGAAAAGGAGACAGAGTATGTCTCTACATGCCTATGGTTCCCGAATTGGCTATAGCCGTGTTGGCTATCGCCAGGATTGGTGCAATCCACTCGGTTGTATTTGCTGGATTTTCAGCTACAGCACTTGCTGACCGCATCAACGACGCCACTTGTAAAATGGTCATTTGCTCAGATGGGAATTTCCGGGGACCTAAACAGATCCCTGTTAAGGCAGTCGTAGACGATGCACTCGAAAGAACTTCATCGGTAGAAACTGTTATTGTCCAACAAAATACGGGTGAAAATATCAACTGGACAGATGGAAGGGATGTGTGGCTGCATGAAGAAATAGAGAATGCCTCAACTGTATGTGAAGCTGAGGAAATGGACGCCGAAGATATCCTGTTTATATTATACACATCGGGTTCTACTGGTAAGCCAAAAGGAGTAGTCCATACCTGTGGAGGATATATGATATATACTCAGTATACCTTCCAAAACGTATTTAATTATGAGGAAGAAGACATTTACTGGTGTACTGCAGATATAGGATGGATCACAGGGCATTCGTATATTATATACGGCCCTATGTTGTCGGGTGCTACCACGGTGATGTTTGAAGGTGTGCCTACCTATCCAGACGCGGGAAGATTTTGGCAGATCGTAGACAAGCATAAAATCAATCAATTTTATACAGCTCCTACAGCCATCAGGGCATTGATGGCGCAGGGTGATTCCTGGGTTGAAAAATACGATCTCAGTACGCTCAAAGTACTGGGATCTGTGGGAGAACCGATCAACCAGGAAGCCTGGGAATGGTATCACCAAAAAGTTGGTAAAGGCAATGTGCCTATCGTAGATACCTGGTGGCAAACGGAAACAGGTGGGATTATGATATCCCCTATTCCAGGTGTCACAGAACCCAAACCCACTTTTGCAACCCGTCCCCTTCCGGGTATTCAGCCTGTACTGGTGGATAATGATGGAAATGAGATATTGGAAAATGAGGCAGAAGGACTACTGTGTATCAAGTTTCCCTGGCCTTCTATTCTGCGTACTACATATGGAGATCACGAGCGATGCAGATTGACTTATTTTTCCCATTTTCACGATAAATATTTTACAGGAGATGGTGCGAGAAGAGATCAGAAGGGTAACTATAGAATTATCGGAAGGGTAGATGATGTGATCAACGTATCTGGGCACAGAATGGGAACAGCAGAAGTGGAAAATGCTATTGATGAACATCCCAATGTCGTAGAATCTGCTGTTGTGGGATATCCCCACGATATAAAAGGACAGGGCATTTATGCCTACATCATCGTACAGCACGCACCACAGGATCTGGAAGATTTCTTTCAGGAGATACGAGATGTTGTGAAAAGGGAAATAGGTTCTATTGCCAAACCCGATCAAATACAGATTGTACCGGGCCTTCCCAAGACTCGCTCGGGTAAGATCATGCGCCGTATTTTGCGCAAAATAGCCAGTGGAGATGCTAGTAACCTGGGAGATACTTCTACCTTGCTGGACCCATCAATCGTAGATGCGATCAAACAAGGTGCCCGGGTATAGGTATGATGAATCAAAAATAAATACCAGCATTGAAGGTAAGCATGCGATTGGAACCCCGGAGGGCAGCATCATGCCCTCCGCTGATCTGATTTGTGGCCTGGGTATACCTGATATCCAGAAAAGGAGTGAGTTTTCCTTGAGAGGGATACATGATACTGATTCCTATCAGCCAGCCTATCTCATACCGGTTGATAGATTGAGAAGGGTCTTCTAACAGATTGGTGCCATTGCGGATAATTCTTCCCGGAAGGTATTCATGCTCAAAACGATACGCTCTCAGCATCCATCCCTGTTGGACCCCGACCATTGGGGTAAAACTAAAGGGCTTTTGATCAAATTGATAGCCAATCATTAATGGTAAATCCAGATAATCCCAGGTGTATACGTCGTTAGGTTCTATCCCCGGTGTAGGTTGGATATTTTCATCCCATTGATACCCTTTCTGACTATAAGTTAAGTAATGATGTATTTCAAATTGACGGGGCAATTCAAGTACTCCTTTCAGACCTGTACTAATACCGAGATTAGTAAAGGTAAGAGCCACGGGTTGTTCTACAGTTGAAATATTGATACCTACTGTAATCCCCGCCTGATATGTAAATTGCTGTTTTTCTTTCTGGGAAAATATGGAATGACCCTGGAATATCAATAGTATAACAATGATCCATTTCATGCGGGGAGATTTGCTGTAATATTCATATCAATTTACTGATCCATTACTGGTTTCACAAGGCTTATGGGGCTTGAAGAAAAAAAATTTTTTCAGAATAATTGAAAAGCCTATATTAGCGATATATAAATAAAAACGTGAGATTATATTCGTTAGCAATATTGAAAAACTGGTGGTGGCGTCTACATGTAATTACATGCAGGCGGTAGCATAGTTACGAGATGTATAAGTTCAAACAAGAGTTTACTGCCTAAATGTAGTAAGCTCTTTTTTTTTGCATTTAATTTACAAGCACAACCGATGAATACCTACAAGTTACATACACGCTACAAAAAACTGCTGGCTGATACAGTCACGCCCGTAAGTGTATACCTGCGTTTACGCGACAGATACGCCCATTCCATCTTGTTGGAAAGTTCTGACTATCACGGAAATGAGAATACTTACTCTTACATATGTAGTGAACCCATAGCGAGATTTGAGATTGCACAGAAAAAGGCATGGATGACATTTCCAGATGGGACAAAGGAATCTGTAGAACTGAGCGCTGCCGGACAGGTACCAGAATTACTTCAGCAGTTTAGCAGCTGTTTTCAGACTGATTCCTTGGATATGAAGTTTAGTTACAATGGACTCTTTGGTTATCAGGCATATGACACTGTTCGTTATTACGAAGATCTACAGATTGATACCTATGAGGACGAGGAAAGATCTATTCCGGATATCGTTTACCAGCTATACAGGTACATGATCGTGATCAATCACTTCAACAACGAATTATACATTTTTGAGCATAACTATTTTGAGCATCCCAGTGAAGTGGATCACATACAGCGTTTGTTGAGCAACCCCACGCTGCCCGCATATGGGTTTGAACCTGTTGGAGAAGAACAGACCAATTTTTCTGATCCCGAATTCCTTGAGGTGATTCAGAAAGGAAAAGATCACTGTCAGCGAGGAGATGTATTTCAGATTGTTTTGTCCAGAAGGTTTAGTCAGGAATTTAGAGGAGATGAATTTAATGTATACCGTACGCTTCGTTCAATTAATCCCTCCCCTTATCTATTTTACTGTGATTACGGATCTTTCAAAATATTTGGATCTTCTCCAGAAGCTCAACTGGTGATCAATCATGGGCAGGCAGAGATACATCCTATCGCAGGCACTTTCCGCCGTACAGGCAATGACCTGCAAGACTCTCAATTAGCTACTGAGTTATTCTCAGATCCCAAAGAAAATGCAGAGCATATTATGCTGGTAGACCTTGCCAGGAACGATCTGAGTAGAAATGGTAAAGATGTCAAGGTAGATACCTTTAAGGAAATACAGTATTTTTCCCATGTTATCCACCTTGTATCCAAGGTTACAGCAAAGATCGATCTTTCTGTATCCTCTTTACAACTGGTAGCAGATACATTTCCTGCAGGTACCCTTTCGGGAGCTCCTAAACATCGGGCCATGCAACTAATCAACCAATACGAAAAAGGGAACAGAGGATATTATGGTGGGTGTATTGGATATTTGGGTTTCGATGGTACCTTCAATCAAGCTATCGTGATACGCTCATTCCTTAGCAAAGGCAACTGCCTATTTTTTCAGGCAGGTGCAGGTATTGTTTCTAAGTCCGTTCCTGAAAAGGAATTGCAGGAAGTTCACAATAAACTTATGGCATTAAGAACTGCTTTACAACAGGCAAAAACGATTAACCAATATGAAGAAGCAACCTCGAATACTGGTGCTTGATAATTACGATTCTTTTACCTTTAATCTGGTCCATATCATCAGGGAACTGGGCTATGACCAACAAATGGACGTATTCAGAAATGATAAGATACACCTGGATGATGTCGGTCAGTATGACAAGATCCTGCTGTCTCCTGGACCTGGGTTACCTGCTGAAGCCGGCATCATGCCTCAACTTATTAGTCGTTACGCCCCGGAAAAACACATCATGGGCGTATGTCTGGGACACCAAGGCATTGCAGAAGCCTTTGGGGCAAGATTGTACAACCTCAAAGAGGTCCTTCATGGAGTTGCCACTCCCACACACATTACGGTAGCTTCTGATCCGCTATTTGAAGGCTTGCCTCAAAGCTTTCAGGTGGGGCGATACCATTCCTGGGCAGTAGTGCCTGAATCTGTGAATGGTACACTGGAAGTACTTGCTGAAGATAAAGAAGGATGTATTATGGCCATACGCCACAAAACGTATCAGGTATATGGTGTGCAGTTTCATCCTGAGTCAGTCATTACAGAGTATGGCATTCAAATAATGAGAAACTGGTTGGAATTAGTGTAAAAAAATGAAAGATATACTTAATCACTTATTTGAACATAATACCCTCAGCAGAGTCGAATCTAAGGAGATTCTGATGAATATTGCCAAAGGGGATGTATATGCTTCAGCTCAGGTAGCGGCATTTTTGACCGTTTTCAATATGCGGAGTATAACGGTGGAAGAGTTAGGCGGTTTTCAGGAGGCTATGCTCGAACTCTGTGTACGTGTGGATCTTTCTGAATTTGACCCAATAGATCTATGTGGTACCGGTGGAGATGGAAAAGATACATTCAACGTCTCTACATTGGCTTCTTTTGTAACTGCTGGGGCTGGAATACACGTAACAAAACATGGTAATTACGGAGTTTCTTCAGTATCGGGTTCTTCGAATATGATCGAATATTTCGGATACCGCTTCTCTAATGATCAGGATCATCTCCGCAAAAAGATGGAAGAAAGCCATATATGTTTTCTTCACGCTCCGCTTTTTCATCCAGCGATGAAACACGTAGCACCTATTCGAAGAGCACTCAAGTTAAAAACCTTTTTCAATATGCTTGGCCCTATGGTCAATCCAGCATTTCCTCAAAGGCAACTGGTGGGAGTTTTTAGTCTTGAACTCGCTAGATTATACGGATATCTTTATCAGAAAACCAACAAACATTTTGCCATTGTACATGCGCTGGATGGTTATGATGAGATTTCCCTGACAGGTCCGAGCAAGGTCATCCAAAGAAATGGAGAAAGAGTCATTTTGCCAGAAGATATGAAGCTGAACACCTACGATCCCTCTGAGTTAAAAGGAGGTAGCACTATCCCCGAATCTGCCATGATTTTTGAAAAAGTACTCAAAAATGAAGGTACACCAGCACAAAAAGAGGTAGTACTCGCCAATGCTGGTTTGGCCATCCAATGTGCCAGACCAGAACTTAGCCTTGAGGATGCAATTGATAGGGCCAGAGTTTCCCTGGAATCGGGAAAGGCATTCCAATCATTTCAAACATTTATCCAAAATTAAATGGCTTATGAACATCTTAGATAAGATCATCCAACACAAGAGGCTAGAAGTAGAAAGAGACCGTCATAGTGTTTCTATTCAGGCATTGGAGGCTTCTGCTTTATATGATCGTGATAGGTTGTCTATGAAAGATTCACTCAGACAGGTGGATTCTTCAGGAATTATTGCAGAATTTAAACGAAAATCTCCTTCTAAAGGGATGATCAACGCACTTGCCGAAATAGGTGAAACTACAAAAGGATATGAAATAGCAGGAGTTGCCGGATTATCAGTACTTACCGATCATGAATTTTTCGCGGGTACCAGAGAGGACCTCGAGATGGCTCGTAGAAGTACTTCTATCCCGATACTCAGAAAAGATTTTATGATTGATGAATACCAGATCGTAGCTGCAAGAGCTATGGGAGCCGATGTTATTCTGCTTATCGCAGCATGTCTTTCAGCAACTGAAATACAAAAGTTAGCTGAATTTGCACACAAGTTGGGGCTTGAGGTACTGATGGAAGTACACAACCGTGAGGAACTGGATATGGGCATGAACGATTTTATAGATCTTGTCGGTGTCAATAATCGCAATCTCAAGGATTTTACAGTCAATATAAATACCTCGCTGGAACTGTCGGATCACATTCCTGAGGAATGTGTCAAGGTCGTCGAAAGTGGACTGAGTAGTCCTGCAGAAATCCTTCAGCTTCGAGAGGCTGGCTTCCAGGGATTTTTGATGGGACAGAGATTCATGGAATATACTGTGCCTGCTGATGCCTGCCAGGACTTTCTCAATTCCCTCAGATCGGCCATTCAACAACGAAGCTACAACATGCAATGATATGAGAAAACGGTTACACTGGAAAGTCTGCGGGATGAGAGACCCTGACAACGTACAAGCTTTGTATGAATACAAACCAGATTATATAGGACTTATCTATTATCCTGAATCTCCACGGTGTATTCTCTCAAATGAGTCTTTTCCATGCATACCACATTCCCATCATACACAGAAGATAGGTGTATTTGTCAATGAATCTCCTGAGTGGGTGAATAAGCAGGTAGAGAGATATGGACTGTCTTTGGTCCAGCTACATGGAAAGGAGTCTCCTGAATATTGCGCAGAACTCACAGATAAAGGTATTAAAGTTATCAAAGCGTTTTCCATAGGTAAAGAAGACTTTGATTTCTCTCAGTTAGAAGTGTATGAGCCATTTTGTGCGTTTTTCTTATTCGATACCAAAGGAAAGTTACCTGGAGGTAATGGATATACATTTAGATGGGATATGCTAAATGATTACGGGTCGGAAGTTCCTTTTTTTCTAAGTGGAGGTATCAGTTTGGATGATCTGGACCGCCTGGAGAACTTGCTGGAGAAAGGCCTAAATATTCATGGGATAGATGTCAATAGCCAATTTGAAAAATATCCGGCCTACAAGGACATGGATAAAATACGGGAGCTTGCAGCGTGGATAGAAATCATTTATAGAAATTCTTAATAATGGTAATTTTTACACTTGTCTGGACTATTAAACGAACAAATAAACTAACTAACACGAGTATATGTATACATTTAAAGTTGATGAGAAGGGATACTATGGCAATTATGGCGGTGCTTATATTCCAGAGATGTTGTATCCGAATATAGAGCAGCTCAAAGGACAGTATCTCAATATCATGAATGCTGAAGAATTTCAAAAAGAATTCAGAGAACTCCTTAGAGACTATGTGGGTCGCCCTACCCCGCTTTATTTTGCCAGGAGGCTGTCGGAAATATATAAGACCCGGATATACCTAAAACGGGAGGACTTGTGCCATACAGGAGCTCATAAGATCAATAATACATTGGGTCAGATATTGCTGGCCCGTAAATTGGGAAAGGCAAAAATTATTGCAGAGACTGGTGCTGGCCAGCATGGAGTTGCTACAGCAACGGTATGCGCATTGATGGGAATGGAGTGTGTAGTATATATGGGTGCGGTAGATATAGAACGGCAGCGACCCAATGTCGAGCGCATGAAAATGCTGGGAGCTAAGGTAGTACCCGCAACAAGTGGAAGTAAGACCTTGAAAGACGCAACCAATGAAGCAATGCGCCACTGGATCAATAGCCCTGCGGATACGCATTATATTATTGGATCAGTGGTAGGGCCACACCCTTATCCCGATATGGTGGCAAGGTTTCACGCTGTGATTAGTGAAGAGATGAAGTGGCAGTTGATGGAGAAAGAGGGGCGGGAAAATCCCGATCACATTATTGCATGTGTCGGGGGAGGTAGTAATGCTATCGGAGCATTTTATCACTATCTGGATGATAAACAGGTCAATCTAATTGCCGCAGAAGCAGCAGGTCTTGGAGTCTCATCTGGTAAATCTGCTGCTACTACCTATCTGGGTAAACCGGGTGTATTACATGGAAGCAGGACGATCCTGATGCAGACGCCTGACGGACAGGTTGTTGAACCTCATTCTATATCTGCAGGTCTCGATTACCCTGGTATCGGACCTGTTCATGCACATTTGTTTGAGACAGGACGAGCTGAATTCTTTTATATATCGGATGATGAAGCTATGCAGGCGGGTTATAAGTTGAGCGAGGTTGAGGGGATAATTCCCGCCATTGAGACAGCACATGCATTTGCCGTGCTGGATAAAAAGTTGTTTGATCTGGATGAAATTATTGTGATCAACTGTTCAGGAAGAGGGGATAAAGATCTTCAAACCTACATTCAGTATAAAGAATCTCGCAATCTATGGTAGACAATCGTATTATTGCGCTGTTTCAAGGCAAAGATCGCGAAATACTTAACATTTACTGTACAGCCGGTTACCCAAAGTTGCACGACACCCCCACAATTATAGAATCACTGGCAGATGCTGGTGCCGACATGATTGAAATAGGGATGCCATTTTCAGATCCTATTGCCGATGGACCTACGATCCAGCAAAGTAACCAACGTGCGCTGGAAAACGGGATGAAATTGGAAGTGCTCTTTGAGCAGCTCAAATATATCAGACATAAGGTCGATATACCACTTGTCCTAATGGGCTACCTCAATCCCGTTTTGCAAATGGGGGTAGAGCGGTTTTGCAGGCAAGCTGCTGATGTGGGAGTCGATGGACTGATCCTTCCTGATCTGCCTATGTTTGAGTACAAGGAAGTTTATAAACATATCTTTGACGAGCATAATTTATCCAATATTTTTCTGATTAGTCCCCAAACCTCTGAGTCCAGAATCAGGGAGATTGATGAAGTAACACAAGGATTTATTTACATGGTTTCCATGGATAGTACCACAGGCAGGACAGGTCGCATAGCAGATCATCAAAGAGCTTACTTTGAACGGATCCAGGCCATGAACCTCAGCAATCCAAGACTTATAGGCTTTGGGATTCACGACAGAGAAACCTTTCTTACAGCTGCTCAGTATGCACATGGTGCAATAATAGGTAGTGCTTTTATCAAGAGTCTGGATGGATGTGATGATGTGGTTTCTGCAACTCAACAGTTTGTCAGAAAAATAAAAGGATCATAAAGCATAGCATGACACAAAAATGACCGGGTAGAAATTTTCTGTATCAGTTCTTTTACGTGTATTAGTACGCTGTAATCAAAATTGCTTTACTTTGATTACAGCGTATGAAATGTAATTTTATTTAAAAATATAATTATGTAATAATTAATTATATTTTATGATCATACATGATTTATAGAGGTAAGTGTAATTCACTTCAAAATTCAAACCTCAGCTTCACAATGTGCTATCGCAATCCGAAAAAGATCTTATTTGTCAAATGATCTTATGATTATGAGCATCTTATGGCCAGCTATATATAGCTTGATACAACCATAATTTTTGGTAAATAATACAAACTAATATATGTAATATATTTTGAGGATAAAGTATTAAAAGATGTACAACTTCCCATATATTTACGCTATTGAATCTACTTTAAGTTTATCTAGGTCAATACCTAACAGTAAATCTATACCCCTATGAGTACATCATTTACCAGAAAACTGAACAAAGAGTTGCGCTTGCTTTTTGATATGCTCACATTTGGAAGCCGGAAGGCTTACTCTGCACAGCGTCTCGATTCCCCTTTTTTCAGCCCGTCTGTTTTCTCAAGTAATCTCAATCATGGCTCTTTGCAGGTCTCTTATGTAAAACTCTTAAAAGATTTTACTGTCCCATTTGTTGCCCAGATCAAAAGTAATGGAGGAAGGTACGTAGTGATCTCTAATATTACTGAGCATGAAGTGGAAATTATTGATAATGAACATGTTCTGCTACAAGCTAAATCAGAGTTTCTCAAAATCTGGACAGGTATCGTCATGAGGATTAATTCCAGTGGCCAGATCAGCAGAAAAGATTATTCTATGGGAAGTGTTTTAGGGTAAACTACTTATTCTTCACATATACGTATCTGGATTCTTCACCGTCAATTGTATGTATTATAATCAGGGTATCTGAAGTGAGCTGTTCGATTATTTCATTACCCTGTTCATCCGATATGATGGTTTGATTCACGTAGGAAAAAGGTATCAAGGGCATATCTTCACTTTCTCCGAACTTCATCGTATAATTACTATTGAAAGTGCGGGTGGGAGCAGGGATTCCTTGCTCCTCCATGTCTTCAAGGGTCATAATGAGATCTCCTACATTCAGTTCTACTGCTATCCAGCTACCTGTTAATTCTTCTGGAAGTGGCATATTTTGGGGGTCCTGTTCAAAGGGGATCTCTAGACTCATAGAATCTATTGGAGGCTGTTTTTCATCTTCCTGAGTTTGAGTTTGAGTACAAGACACGGTAGCCACACCTAATACAAGGCCTATGAATATATATCTCATAACGTCGAAAAGTTTATTTGACCTGAGCTTTCTCATGTTATTCCAAAAACTCTCTCAATATACGTATAAATTCTTCAGCAGCTTCCGCGTGAAGCCAATGCCCGGCGTTAGGAATTTCCTTGAAAACAGCTCCCGGAAAAGCCTTTCGGATATTAGGAATATCTTCATCCAGGATATAATTGGACTTGCCTCCCCTGATGAATAGGGTAGGGTTCTCATATGGATGATCGGTTTGTACCGCTTCGAGTACATTTTGATAATTTTCGTTAATTACCTGTAGGTTAAATTTCCAATTAAATGATCCCTCAGAATTTCGGGAAAGATTTTTGAGTAAAAACTGCAGTATGGCAGTGTCATGAATTTGTTCAGCAAGGATTTTTTCAGCGTCTTTCCTGCTGGATATCTGATCGAGATCCAACTGGGTCAACGCCCCGAGTATACCAGTATGTACAGGAGGATTTTTTTTGAGACCCATATCTGCTACTACCAGCCTGTCGATCATTTGAGGATACATACTGGCAAATTTCATAGCCGTCTTGCCCCCCATTGAATGTCCCAGGATATGAGATATGAATATTCCCTCCTGTTCCATAAAATCATGTAGATCCTCCGCCATGGTTGTGTAATCCCATTGATCGTGATGTGGGGATTTTCCATGGTTACGTTGATCTACCAGAAATACACTAAAGGTGGATGCAAGGCTTTTTCCATGTGTAATCCAGTTATCTAGTGAGCCAAATAAACCATGTAAGATAATGATGGCTGGACCATTGCCAAAAGATTTATAGTTTAATTTCATTTTACCTGTTTATCGATAAACGATAGTTGTATAGTTTCGTAAAGTGATACGTAATTTCAGGAACATAATATATAGATTTTTTTTATGCTTACTAGGGCAACGGGTAAGGGCTCTTTACAGTTTAAATGATGTATATTTACGTGTGAAAAAATGTTAAATATTTTTTTATTTCTACTATTACACTGGAGGAGAGAACCTGGAGGATTACGTAGAAAGCTTATTTTTGCTATTTTAATTGTTGTTTGTACTTGTGGTTTTTATGCGGCAACTGCCCAGCAAACAATCGTTAGAGGTGTAGTACTGGATAGCATTTCAAGGGAGCCGCTTAGTTTTGCATCTGTCTACTTTCAGGATACCCAAATAGGGCTGTTAACTGATGAGGAGGGTAAATACAGCATCCAGGCACCAGTAAAATCAAATGTAGATACGCTGATATGTAGCTATTTTGGATATGGATTAAAAAAGTATCCTGTCAGCAGTGGGGTAGTACAGAATCTCACCATTTACCTTGCTCCCAGTAGTTATCAGATTGATGAAGTCATCATTGTTCCCCCCGCATATCCCATTATACGAAAGGCTATAGACAGAAAAGCGCAAAATGATCAGACTAAACACGACTTTTTTCAGATGGAAGCTTATACGAAAGTGGAACTGGGGTTGAACGATCTGGATGAAAAAAAACGCAGCAAATTCTGGATGAGGACTTTCGATCGAGTAATTGACGAGTATTTGGATACGACAAAAGAAGACCTGTATTTGCCTTTCTTCATCACAGAAACACTCTCGGATATATACTATCGAAAGAAACCTCAATCCAAGCGTGAATATATTAAGGCTTCAAAAGTGTCTGGTACCCGGAACGAGAGCTTCTCAAGACTTCTGGGTGATGCAAACGTGAGTGTAAACATCTACGATAACAATATCATTCTCTTACTTGATAAAAGTATTGTAAGTCCCATTTCAGATGCGGGCTTCCGTTTCTATGATTACGATCTCATAGACAGTATGAAGATCGGTGATCATTGGTCCTATAAGATCAAATTCTGGCCCAAACGAGAGCAATCTCCCACTTTCGAAGGGAATATATGGATAGAACAAACCAATTATGCCGTAAAAAAAGTGGAGATGACGCTAGCCGATGACATCAATATCAACTATATCACACGCTTTTATATTCAGCAATATTATGACGAGTTTGGCGATGATAATTGGATGCCCGTCAGGGATTCTATTTACATAGAAGCAGCAGTACCCATACCACCCTTGATGACTGTTTACGATTTCGTTGCCAAACGTACAAGTTCCTATAAGGATATACAATTTGGTATCGAAAAACTCAATGAGATCTACACTACATCCCAGGCTGTAAATATCGATGAGGAAGCACTGGATAAAAGTGAGGAATACTGGAAGGAAAACAGGCACAATACATTGTCAGAAGATGAGGTAAAAGCTTATTCTGTCGTCGACCGTGCGATGGAACTGCCTATGTTCAAGTTTTTGCGAACCCTGGCCCGAGGATATGCTGATCTTGACGTAGTTGAATTTGGACCATTGGGTACCTTTTACAGCTTCAATCAGATAGAAGGACATAGAATCAAGTTTGGAGCCAGAACCCGGAAATTGCTGGGTGAAAGAACTTCACTAGGCGGGTATGTGGCTTATGGTTTTAGAGATGATCAGATTAAATATGGAACATCTATCGATAGGATTTTATCGAAAAATCCCCGTAGCGTGTTGTCTTCAGCCTATGCCAATGATTTGGAATTAATCGGCTCTACGGTTATTCGAAGTGATAATGTGATCAATGTATTAGCAGGTAGTGCTGCTACCGCTCAGATTGCGGGTTATGAACAGTTCAGTCTGGGATATGAACGTGAGTGGTTTGAGGGATTTTATAATACGTTATCTGTCATTCGGCGTGAACTCACACCGAGAGGAGATGACTACGATTTCCGGCAGATCAATGGCAATGGGGAAATAAGCGAATCCTTGATTAGTACGGAAGTTTCACTTTACACACATTTTGGTTGGAAGGAGCGATTTCTTGAGGATGAATTTGATCGCATCAGTCTGGGATCTACCTATCCGGTATTTGATGCTAAATACACGATGGGCCTGGAGGGAGTATTGGGAAGTAATGTTGAGTTTCATAAACTTGTCCTGGGTGTATCTCACCAGATAAAGCTTGGGACGCTGGGCTATGTGGACTACCGGGTCGAGGGAGGAAAGGTCTGGGGTGAAGTTCCCTTTCCCTATTTATTTATTCCCCCCGGAAATGAGACTATTTTTCTCTTCACAAGCACTTATAACACCATGGATTTCTTCGAATTTGTGGCAGATCAATATGTAAGTGCTTCGGTGAGCTATCATATGGAAGGATTAGTATTCAACCGGATTCCACTTCTGAGAAAATTAAAATTACGAGAGGTGTTTACAGTACGCGGAATTACTGGTTCGCTAAATGATACGAACCAAAATCTGGAAATTGAGATACCGGATGTAACTAACCCTCTGAATAAACCCTTTATAGAAGCATCAGTAGGTGTTAAGAATATTCTGACTTTATTCCGGGTGGATGCTTTTTGGCGACTCACACACAGGGATATTCCAGGTGCCAGTGGATTTGGTATCCGCATCCGTGCCGATGTCAGTTTCTAGCACCAAAGACTGCACTTCCAATCCGTACCATCGTTGCACCTTCTGCTATAGCTATTTCATAATCTCCAGACATTCCCATAGATAACTCTTTGAGATCAATCCTTTCGTGCTCAATATTTTTGAGCATTTTGAGTGCTTTTTGCAATCTGCGAAACTGCCTTCTGATTACTTCGCAATCCTCTGTAAATTCTGCCATTCCCATCAGTCCTTTGATACCTATGTAGGGGTAGTCTTCGATATGCTTCAAAATCTCTGCGGCCCTTTCTTCATCCAGACCTGATTTGGAAGATTCCTCTGAGATATTGAGTTGTAGCAAACAGTCAATGATCCGGTCGTGTTTTTTACCTTGTTTGTTGATCTCCGCCAGCAATTTTTCAGAATCTACTGAATGGATTAAGTATACAAAAGATGCTATGTATTTTACCTTATTACGCTGAAGGGTTCCAATGAGATGCCATTTTGCTTCGGGTAATAACTCATATTTCTCAGTGAGTTCCTGAACTTTGTTTTCACCAAAATGCATCTGACCTGCTTCAAAAGCTTCTCGTATCATTTCAACAGGTTTGGTCTTCGAAACGGCGATTAATTGCACAGTATCTGCTTGTCTACCATGTTTGATGGCTTCTGAGCGAATGGCTTCCTTTATCTGACGAAGATTTTCGATAATTGACATAAGCGTGATGGGCTTGTCTGAATAACCGGGAAGTAAGTAATATGTTGACTTCAATTTTTCAAACTTGTAAGTGGTTTTATGTATACTTATTTGTGAATCTCTGTGCAGCATTCAGGTGGAGGAAAGCGTCTTACTTCAAAAAGATTCGATACCAATCAATAACTGAGATATGAAACCTATTACGTATTACCTCACACTTGTCCTTGTCGTAGTACTTTCTGGTTGTGTCCAGGATACCTGCCAAAAGACAGCTACCTATGCCAGATTTGAACCTGTATATATGTCCTATGGCGATTTCAGATCATCATACGATGTGGAAGAGCCGAGAACCCTGGAGAATCCTGGAAAAATCTATTTCAAAGAAGGCTATATCTTTATCAATGAGATTGATAAAGGAATACACATTATTGACAACCGGGAGCCAGCCAATCCTAGAATGGTTGCTTTTATCCATATCATTGGTAACCGGGATATGGCGGCCAAGGGAAACATTCTCTATGCAGATAGTCATATTGATATGTTGATTATAGATATCAGCAATCCTGAGCTTCCTGAATTGATTGACAGGCGTGAGGATCTTTTCCCTTATGAAATGGCCTTTGTAAATGGAAATGCGCTCTGGGCTGATGAAAGCAGAGGGGTCGTTGTAGACTGGAATAAGGAGATCATCACAGAAGAATTGGTATGTGATGAAAATGGCTCGGTAGTGTTTCCCAACAATTGTCCCAATTGTCTGATGGAAGATGCACTAAGAGGGGGTGGAATACCCTCAACAGATGTTCCCGAGGGAGTGGGCGGGTCTATGGCCAGATTTACCCTGGCCAGAGATCACCTGTATGCGGTAACCAATCAGCAGCTTATCGCATTTGATATAAAAGTACTGACTGATCCACGTAAGATTAGTGAACCCTATATTGGATGGGATATTGAGACCATTTTTCCCTATGCTGAGCATTTATTTATAGGATCACGTACAGGTATGTTTATATACAATATTTCTATTCCTGGCAATCCCACCTTTGTTTCTGAATTCAGACATGCTAGGAATTGCGACCCAGTTGTGGTTGAAGGAGATTATGCATATGTAACACTGAGATCAGGTAATCCCGAATGTGATGGATTTGAAAATGAACTGAATGTCGTGGATATTAGTAGGATCGAACGTCCGTTTTTGGTCAAAGAATACTCCATGCATAAACCACATGGGCTGGGAATACGCAACAGCACCTTGTTTGTATGTGATGGAGAAGAAGGTTTGAAGGTGTATAATGCTGAAGATGTATTGAAGATAGATCAGAATCAGTTGGCCCACTTTCGGGAAATACATGCATATGATGTTATTCCCCTGGAAAATATCCTATTGTTGATAGGGGAGGATGGGTTTTACCAATACGATTACTCCGATATAGAGAATATCAGACTGATCAGTAGGATACCTGTTACCAGGTCGTAAGCAGTTCAAGCAAATATTAGCGCTGGTTCCAAGGGGATGTTCCGAAAGTGGGCATTCCCTTGAGTTTTTTACCATCTTACCAATGCGGAAGCCCAGGTAAAACCACTGCCAAATGCGGCGAGTGCGAGCAGGTTGCCGGGATTTATCTTACCTACTTCCCATGCTTCACTCATGGCAATCGGAATAGAGGCGGCTGTAGTATTCCCGTATCTCATGATATTATTGAAGGCTTTATCTTCGGAGAGTCCTAGTTTTTGTCTGACAGCTTCAGAGATTCGAAGATTAGCCTGATGCGTGATGAGTAGGTCAATATCCTCTACCTGGTTTCCCGTTTTTTCCAATGCTTTCAGAATAACTTCCGGAAATTTCTCAACTGCAAATTTGAATACCTGTCTACCATTCATCACAGGATATTGCTTACCCTGGTCCAGCATCTCATGGGAGAGATTTCTTTCATTGTGAGAGTTCGGTGCGATGACACAGAGTTGTTCAGCAAAATCTCCGTTTGAGTGCATATGGGTAGTCAGGATGCCCTGATGTTCATCTTCGGCAGGTTGTATCAGTGCAGCCCCGGCACCATCACCAAAAATGACAGTGACGTGGCGGCCTTCGTCTGTAAAATTAAGGCCCGAGGAATGAATTTCAGAACCTACAACCAGAATATTCTGGTAGGTACCTGTTTTGATATATTGTTCTGCTACAGATAGAGCGTATATGAACCCCGAACATTGTGCACGTATATCCAGTGCTCCGATTTCTTTGTGCTGAAGATTGAGTTCGCGTTGTAAAAGTACCCCTGATCCCGGGAAGTAATAATCAGGACTTAATGTAGCAAAGATGATAAAATCTATGTCTTCAACGTTCGCGCCAGCTCTTTCCAGTGCCATTTTACTCGCAGCAGCCCCCATATTCGCAACTGTGTCTTTTCCAGGTGTAAAATACCTTCTTTGCTTTATACCCGTTCTTTCAGTAATCCATTCATCGGATGTGGTCATCAGTTTTGCAAGATCGTCATTTGTAATAATATTTTCTGGAGCATAATGACCAACTCCAGCGATTTTTGCTCGTTTTATCATAGTATAAACAGTGAGTAGCAGGCTTATTAACAGGGAGGTATTGTTTTCTTTCAAACATCCCTTCATAAAAACAAGTTTAAAGTTAAAGTTTTTTAAAACTATTCTTAAGGAAATATAGGTATTTTTGCCGTCGAAAAGCGATATATTCGGGTTTATGGATGATAATCAGGAAATAAAGGCTATTAAGGCAGATGAGATTCTATCTCTGTACCGGGAATCAGAGCCGATCCAGGAGTTTTCAGAAGCACTTAAGGCGGCAGACCATCAGAAATTTCAGATAAAAGCTCTGGTAGGAAGTCAACAGGCGTTTGTCATAAGTGCAATTCATCGCCTTACAGAAAGAAATATTGTTCTGATATTTAATGATAAAGAAGAAGCACTATATTTCCAGCACGATCTGAAACAGATTATGCCCAGGAAGGATATACTGTTATTTCCCGCTTCCTATAAAAGACCCTATCAGGTTGAAGAGATCGATAATGCCAATGTACTCCAGCGTGCAGAGGTGCTCAACTCACTAAATCATACCAAAACTGGTCGTCAGATCATTGTAACATTTGCTGAGGCACTCAATGAAAAAGTGGTCAACAAGCGCTCTTTGGTCAAAAATACGCTGGAAATCAAGAAAGGGGAAGACTGTGGGATGGATTTCGTGATTGAAGTGCTGGAAACATACGGTTTTGAGCGTTCCGATTTTGTATACGAGCCGGGTCAGTTTGCGGTAAGGGGGGGAATCATAGATATTTTCTCATTTGCACATGAGCTACCCTTCAGAGTAGAATTTTTTGGAGATGAGATAGAGTCCATTAGGGTTTTCGATCCTGTAACGCAGATATCCGAAACAGAAATCAAGCGCGTTTCCCTTATCCCCAATATTCAGAAAAATCTTCTGACCGAAGAGAAAGTTTCGTTTCTCGAATATATCTCACCTTCCTCTATCATTGTCACCCAGAGTATCGATTATATTCAGAATTCTCTGGAGCAAATATTTATTAAAGCCATAGAACATTTTGAAAAGCTTCAGGGCAACAGTGGGGGAGGGGCTATGAGTGCCACTCCGTACGAATTGTATTATGATAGTCAGGATTTTCTGGATCAGCTGAGTCGCTTCACAGTCATAGAATGTACCCATCAGCAACATTATACCCCTGATCATACACTGGTCTGGAAGGGTACGCCTCAACCAGCCTTCCACAAAGAATTCAACTTACTACTGGAGCACTTTAGAGCCAATAAACAGTCGAATATCACGAATTATGTATTTTCAGATAATATCCGCCAGCATCAGCGTTTAGAAGAGATATTCAGAGAAATAGGAAAAAAAGATGGAGCATTATTTACAGGTATTACTGGAGAAATACATGAGGGATTCCTGGACCCCATATTAGGTATAGCCTGCTATACGGATCACCAGATCTTTGATAGATATCATCGATATAAGGTAAAGCCGCATGTTAAGCGCTCCCAAGCGCTTACCTTGAAAGAGCTCAGGGAACTCAATCCCGGTGATTATGTAACCCACGTACATCATGGGATAGGGCAATTTGCAGGATTACATTCTATTAAGGTAGGGGATCATGATCAAGACGTAGTTAAGATTATTTATAAAGGAGGTGATGCCATTTATGTGAATGTCAACGCTCTACATAAGATTTCCAAGTACAAAGGTAAAGACGGTGCAGTCCCTAAATTACACAAATTAGGGACAGGAGCCTGGGCCAAAGCCAAGGCCAAAACCAAAAAGCGACTTAAAGAATTGGCATTTGATCTGGTCTCGGTGTACGCCAAGCGCAAATCTCAACCTGGTTTTGCATTTTCTCCGGATAATTACATGCAGCAGGAACTAGAAGCGTCATTTATGTATGAGGATACTCCAGATCAGCTGAAAACGACGGAGGAGGTAAAAACAGATATGGAAAAGCCACACCCCATGGACCGGCTGATATGCGGGGATGTGGGTTTTGGAAAAACAGAAATTGCTGTTCGGGCTGCTTTTAAGGCTGCTATAGATGGAAAGCAGACGGCTATTCTGGTCCCTACAACCATCCTTGCACTACAGCACTACAAGACCTTCAGCAGCAGACTGGCGGATATGCCCGTGGAAGTGGACTATATTAATCGCTTTAAATCCAACAAAGAGGTGAAAGAGACCTTGGAAAAACTAAAAAAAGGAGAAATAGATATCCTGATCGGAACGCATCGGATTGTCTCCAAAGATATCAAATTCAAGGATTTGGGTTTGATTATTGTGGATGAAGAACAACGGTTTGGGGTAAATGTCAAGGAAAAACTCAAGTCGCTAAAAACTGAGGTGGATACACTTACCCTCACCGCTACTCCGATTCCGCGTACCCTTCAGTTTTCACTTGCTGGTATCAGGGATTTATCGGTGATCACTACTCCCCCTCCCAACCGCCAGCCCATAGAAACCCAGGTCATAGGATATGATGGCGAACAAATCCGGGATGCGATCACATACGAACTTAAGCGGGGAGGACAGGTGTTTTTTATTCATCCCCGGGTAAGCGATATTGAGGAAGTGGCTTCCAGCATCAAGAAATTGGTTCCGGATGCCCGGATTGGAATAGGGCACGGCCAGATGCCGGGGCAGCAGCTAGAAAAAGTGATGAGCAACTTTATCGAAGGAGCATATGACATACTGGTTGCCACGACCATCGTCGAATCTGGTTTGGATATATCCAACGCCAATACAATCATTATCAATCAGGCCAATAAGTATGGTCTTTCAGAACTGCATCAGATGCGTGGAAGGGTAGGGAGATCAAACCGCAAAGCATTTTGTTATCTGATTGCTCCACCGGAGGTATCTCAGTCTCCGGATGCACGTAAGCGACTAAAGGCCATGGAAGAGTTTTCTGATCTGGGAAGTGGATTTCACATCGCACTGAGGGATTTGGATATCAGAGGTGCTGGAGACCTGCTGGGAGCTGAGCAGAGCGGATTCGTTACTGAGATTGGATATGATATGTATCACAAGATACTTGACGAGGCCGTCAAAGAACTTAAAGAGGAACATTTCTTCGATTTATTTGAAGAAGAACTAGCAGAGCGCAAAAAGATCATCGTAGAGGATTGTCAGGTCGATATCGAACTCGATATCAGACTGCCTGAGCAGTATCTTCCCAATATTGCAGAGCGATTAAAGTTTTACCGTCGCATAGCAGGCGCTGAAACAGAGGAGGATCTAAGGGAGATTCAGCGAGAACTAATCGACCGTTTTGGACCAATGCCTGCTTCAGTGCTCAATCTGTTTGATGCAACACGCATTCGCGAACTGGCAAAAAGAATCGGGATAGAACGGGTCGTTCTCAAAGCAGAAACCCTGAGATGGTATCTGGTTTCAGATCGCTCTTCTCCATTTTATGCATCAACACTTTTTGCTAAATATATTGAATACGTCCAAACATATCCTTCAAGAGTTCGCATGAAGGAATCGCCTAAGTATTTGTCCTTGATATTTGAGGAAGTAACCAGTATGAAGCGTATCCTTTCTTTATTAAAAGAAGTCCACAGATTCCTCCTCCCGGAGGATGAAAGTGCTGCTGCTACGGAAGTAGTTGGCGAAACTATGTTTAACGATTAATTCATTATTACGTAACGAAGGCAATAAATTTACGATTTATTAATATAAATTTATAACACCCATATACATATGTATACTTAATTGAAGTATATCATCGTTTTTTACTTATGCGGATTAAAACTCCCACTATCATTTAATTGATCACCCATATGAAACTTTACATTTTATTTTTTCTCGTTGCAGCCAGCACTTTTTGGGGTTGTGATCAAGGAAAAGTGCAGGAACTTGAAGAAGAAAATCAACGTCTAGATGAAGCCGTTTCCCGTCAGGATTCGGTATTGAATGATTTCCTTGAGTCTTTCAACAATATTGAAGACAATCTGGCATTGATTCGTGAGAAAGAAAATCTTATTGCATTAAGTTCCAGTGATCCTGAGCTACAAGCCACTCAGAAGGACAGGATACTGGAGGATATCCAGCTAATCAACAACCTGCTGGATGAAAACAAGGAGATCATCAATAATCTGAATGCAAAGCTTAGTCGCTCTAATGTCAGAATCAATGAGTTCAACAGGATGGTAGCGAGGCTCAACCGGCAGATTGAAGAAAAAGATTCCAGTATCGTATACCTGAAGGATCAGTTGTCTTCTAAGGACTTTGCTATAGGGGAGCTCAACCAGAAGCTGGATAGCCTGTCTGTGTCTACGATCCAGCAGACGGCAAGACTCAAAGAGCAGGCACAGTTACTGGAAGAGCAAAGTCAACGAATAGAGTTGCAGCAGGACAAACTCAGTACTGCTTACTTCGTAGTGGGTAGCTCCAAGGAGCTTGTGGCACTGAATGTGCTGGATAAGTCTGGGCTATTTGGAGGTAAAAAGAACATGTCAGATGAGCTTTCAAGGGACGTATTTAATCAAATCAATATCACCGAGACCTACAGTATACCTGTAAACAGCAAAAAGGTAGAGCTCATGTCCAGCCATCCGCTAGACTCCTACGTGCTCAATGAAAACGATGGTAATATTGAAACACTGGAAATTACTGATCCCGATAAATTCTGGAAAAATACCCGTTACCTCATCATCGTTACGAAATAATATCAGAAAACAGTATCGGAATTGAGGTATCTGTTTGTCAGAATACCCGGCATCTCAGCAGGCTGCCGGGTATTTTTTTCTCTTCTAAGCATAGCTTCAATGCTAAGTTCCTGAGGAATATTGACAGGTTTGTGAAAAATGTTCAGGACACTGGCATTGACACATTGGGTATACCCCAACATTTTCTTCCCATAACCTTCATGGATGTGGCCAAACAGGTGAAAGGCAGGCCTAAGCTCCAGGATGCGTTCTCGCAAGACTTCACATCCTGCGTATCTATTATCAAAAGTCCTGTCGAGTGTCATGGCAGGAGGACCATGTGTGATGAGGATATCTATTCCGTCAGGAATTTTGTCCCAATAGTGGCCAATTTCTTTACCGCGGTGGCGGTTAAATGCCCAATTGTAATAATAAGGAGTTACTGGAGACCCCCAAAATCTGATACCTTCTATCACTGCTTCAGAATTTTCCAGGTAGGTACAACCTTCAGGAATCATTTTATGGAAAGTCAGGGAAGATTGTTCCAGGTAAAAATCGTGATTGCCACCGATGAAGACCTTGTGTCTGTAGGGTTGGTCTGCAAGCCAGGAGAGAAAATCGCGGATCTCGTGTTTCCTTCCCTGATGACTCAGGTCACCGCTATGGATAAGGATATCTCCAGGTGGTAGCTTGAGCTGGCGATGTAGTCCATGGGTGTCGGAAATACAAATAATTTTCATGTAGTAGTTGTATATAGCCCTCCGGTCAATATAAAGAATTTTTGGCTCTTTACAAGTGGAAATTATGGAAGTCATAGATCGCTTGTGAGATGATAGCTGACAAAATGTCACTTTTTCGCATGACTTTCGTATATTTGCCAGAACACGAAAGATCAATCACCTGATGGAACTGGTAGTAATAAAAGAAAAGAAAGAATCGTATGCGGGATAAGATTACTAAGCGCACCTATACCCCTGAATTATTTACCAAACAGATAGATGAGTCCAAACAGGGAATGGCATATGAAGATACGCTAAGACCTGCTGTAGGTCAACCTAAGGCATATATTGAGACTTATGGTTGTCAGATGAATTTCTCGGATACTGAGATTATCGCCTCAGTACTTAAGGAGATGAATTATGGATTCACTTCAGATGAGCAGGAGGCTGATCTGGTACTGATCAATACTTGTAGTATTAGAGAGCATGCAGAAGCTAAGGTTTGGAATCGTTTAAGGTCGCTTAAGCGCAAAAAAGTTCTGAATCCACGGGCCATGATTGGCATCATGGGCTGTATGGCCGAAAGACTCAAATCCAAGCTCCTGGAAGAGGAAAAATTGGTTGATCTGGTTATAGGGCCTGATGCATACCGGGATCTGCCTACACTAATCGGAGAAGTATTAGACGGGCACAAAGCAGTAAATGTATTGCTTTCCCGGGAAGAGACATACGCAGATATTTCACCAGTCAGGCTGAACTCCAATGGTGTTTCTGCCTTTGTGACAATCATGAGGGGCTGCGACAATATGTGTAGTTTTTGTATTGTACCATTTACTCGAGGTAGAGAAAGAAGCCGTGATCCATACTCGATTGTCGAAGAGGTAAAAGAGTTATCAGATCAGGGTTACAGGGAACTTACCCTGCTGGGACAGAATGTAGACTCATACAAATGGTCTCCTGATCATACACTTAAGGGTAAGGTGCAAATTGAAAAGCGCGAACGTGCTGGTGAATTTGTAGAGACTATAAATTTTGCCCAGCTACTGGAAATGGTAGCTCAGGTTGACCCTCATATGCGAATCAGATTTTCTACTTCACATCCCAAGGATATTACAGATGAGGTACTGTATACCATGGCTCGCTATGACAATATCTGTAATTATATACATCTTCCCCTGCAGTCGGGCAGCGATAGAATACTGGAGCGAATGAATCGTGGCTATACCCAGCAATGGTACAGAAACAAGGTGGATAAGATACATGAGATCATTCCCGGTTGTGCTATTTCTTCGGATATCATTACGGGCTTTTGTTCAGAGACAGAAGAGGATCATCAGGCTACACTCGATACAATGGCTTATTCCAGATATACACATGCATACATGTTTGCTTATTCTGAACGGCCTGGTACTGCAGCCGCTAAAATGTGGGAAGATGACATTCCTGAAGAGGTCAAAAAGCACAGGTTGTCTGAAGTAATACAGCTGCAAAATACAATCTCCTTAGAGTCCAATCGCGAAGACATAGGGCGTGTATTTAAGGTGCTGATTGAAGGTAATTCACGTCGTTCTAATCAGGATTTTTGTGGAAGAAATGATCAGAATAAAATGGTTGTGTTTCCCAAGGACGGCTCTGATAAAGGTACGGGAGAATATGTGTGGGTGAGAATCCGCGAGGTTACCAGTGCTACCCTGATCGGTAATATGGTAGCTGGTCCTAATACAAAGTAATAATACATGACTGTCCAGCAGATTAAGCAACGCTATGGGATCATAGGCAATGATCCTGCTTTGAATATAGCGGTGGAGATGGCCAATCAGGTTGCTCCCACTGATGTATCTATATTAGTATTTGGTGAAAATGGAACGGGTAAAGATGTTTTTTCTCGTATCATTCATGATAATAGCAAGAGAAGGCATAAACGGCTCATAGCCATCAATACGGGTGCGATTCCCGAAGGCACATTAGATTCAGAGCTTTTTGGGCATGAAAAAGGTGCCTTTACTTCTGCATATGAAGCTCGTAAAGGGTATTTTGAGGAAGTAGAGGAGGGTACGATATTTTTGGATGAGATCAGTGAAATGCCATTGGCTACTCAAGCCAGACTATTGCGACTTTTGGAGAATGGCGAATTTTTGCGTGTGGGATCGAGTAAAGTCCAGAAAGCAGATGTGCGTGTCATTGCCGCTACCAACAGAGATCTGATCGAACTCATCCAACAGGGAAGATTTCGACAGGATCTGTATTTCCGTCTCAACAGAATTACAATTCTCGTACCTCCGCTCAGAGAGCGGGGAGAAGATATTGAGCTATTGTTTAATTACTTTGCTCACGAGTTTGCCGACAAATACAAACGCGAAGCGATCGTGCTTTCCCCCGAAGCTACTACTTTGCTCTATCAGTACAGGTGGCCAGGTAATGTGCGTGAACTACGCAATCTTGTAGAAAAGCTGTCTTTACTTGTAAAAAATGAGTGGGTTTCTTCCGAAGTGCTCAGAAATAATCTCTTGATCCAGGAGAGCTATCTACCCAGCGTGATTAGGATGCCGAAAGATGAAAATGGAGTACGCGGTGAGACATATAATTCGGCTGAGATTGACCGACTTTATCAACTGATTTACGATATGGGAAAACAGTTAAACCAGGAGATTGCAGAACTGAAAAAGATGGTATATCTGGGTTTCAAAAATACAGAGATTACTTCTGGTCAGTTTCCCGTACAGGGTACTACATACGGTCAGCCTTATCATCAGGGCGAATCTTCACCCGGTATTCAGCCGAATTTGCCTCGACTGGAGGAATCTCTTTCGCTTGAGCGCAAAGAAAAAGAATTGATCATCAAAGCGCTAAATAAACATAACAATAATCGTAAAAAGGCAGCTGCAGATTTGGGTATTTCAGAGCGAACCCTATACAGAAAGATCAAGAATTACGATATTATGCTTTGATTGATGCAACCCCATAGACCTCTTTAGGTACTATGAATAAAAGTAGTAATTATCAATAGCTATGCACAGGAAACGATCAGGCTGCAGGCAGTGTTACAAGATTTTCTTATCATAGAGGTACTGTACTATGTTAAGAAAAGCATATTGGGCTTGAGCAAAATATATTTCAATTTATTTCAATCGATTATGATCAGCTTTTTAGGCAAAAAAAGACTATTACTTTTATCCTGGTCGTTGACTTTTGTGGGCTGCTCGGTCAATTTTAATCTTACTGGCGGAAATGTCGACCCCAAACTACAGACACTCGCGGTAGAGCAATTTGGAAACGAAGCACAGATCGTTGTTCCTTGGCTGGCACAGGAAGTGACCAATCAGCTTCAGGACCGGTTTTTATCACAGTCGCGGCTTTCACTTACCTCTGGAGATGCTGATGTGATTATCAGCGGTTCGGTAAGTACATATTTTATTTCTCCTGTGGCAATCAGTGGGGATAATACAGCCGCCCAAAACCGTCTTACCATAGGGATGAGGGTGAAATTTGAAAATACGATCGATGACAATGATAGCTGGGAGCAGTCCTTCTCAAATTTTGTGGATTTTAACAGCGATAGAGATTTTGCGAGTCTGGAGCGGGATCTGGTCAATGAAATACTTGAACAGATAACTCAGGATGTTTTTAATCGTTCTATAGGTAAATGGTAAAGTAATGAGTCCGCTATTTTTATATCAACATTTACTCCATGCACGACTCGATGGAGAGGGAGAACAGATTGTATCATCCTGGATCTCAAAATACCCTTATTTTGCCTTGCCTCACTACCTCAAAGCCCGTCAGACCAAAGAAAAAAATGCCCTGTTCCGTGCTGCCCTTTATGCTCCCAACCGGACTTTGTTGAAGAGATTTATGGATGGAAGTATGATGTTGTATGAAAAAAAACTGGCTAATATGTTTGATGATCAAACGGATATCAAACTCAGAAAATATTCCCGTGCCAACAACAATACGTTCTCCATTCTTACTTTTGAAGAATCTGATCAGAATATAGCTGATGAGGAAATACCCTTTCACGTTTTAGTAGAAGGGCAAAAGCCCTATGATGTTTTTCTAAACTATGATGTTAAAGTTCTGACCTTTAAGTACAGACATATTTCCCGGAAGATCGGAGAACAAGTAGCTAAGTTTAAAGCAGAATACAGAAATAGATCCCTGAAGGATAATCCTTTTGCCTATCCCCTAGATGCTGCCAAAAATCCAGAGGTTGTTTCATCCGGATCCCAATCACGTAAAGATGTCGCTGAAAAGATTATTGACGAATTTCTTACGCAAAATCCGCAGATATCCAGACCAGGTCCAGAAAATCATTTACATCCTGACCCAAAGGTAATCCATAGCCTGGAACCTGATGACGAACTAGTAACAGAAACACTTGCTTTATTACATTTGAGACAAAACAATAGGGAAGAAGCAATACGCATTTATAAAAAACTAAGCTTGTTATTCCCTGAAAAAAGTGCTTATTTTGAATCCGAAATGAGGAAGATTATTTAACAATCATGTTTACAATTCTAGGTTTTTTAGCGGTGTTGGTATCTTTGCTACTTATCCTGGCGGTAGTGATACAAAATAGTAAAGGTGGTGGTTTGTCTTCTACTTTTGGCGGTTCAAACAGCGCATCTCAGTTATTTGGTGCAAGAAGAAGTAATGAAGCCATTGAAAAAATCACATGGTACCTGGCGGGAGGATTAGCCATCATTGCCTTTATGGCCAATACAATTGGAATTTCCCTTTCTAGTGGAAGTGATTCTACGCTCCGTATGGAAGAAGCTTTTGAAGAAGGTATACAATATAATGCTAATCCTGGTAATATAATAGATCCTAATGCAACCCAGCCTGAGCCCATACTACCTCCTGAAGAAAATATGGAAGGAGAATAAAAAATGTTGTTTCTAATTTGTCAGGAAGTTTTTTAATTGATCGATCAACTTACTTCCTTTATTGTCTATTAGGCACTTTCTTATTTCCTTTCTTTGTCGTTTCATACTTTTTCTGAGCTCCTCTTTTACAGCATCATCAGATGTATTAATACGAGCTATTTCCTCCCGGGTAAGACGTTGGTAGATGTCATCGTACACAGGCTCTACTATACAAGTACATTTCGTCCTGTCTGAGTCTGTTCCATCACAATGAATAGCTTTCATGTTAGATAAATTTGCATCCTTGAAGATCACTTCAATACCTGAATCTTTGAGTTCATCTACTGTGCCTCCCTGCCAGAAATAATAGGCGAGGCCAATCACACCAGCGACCAATATGAGTTTGAAAATTGAGCTTGCAACTCTGAACAATATGTATATAATGATCAGGAATACTGCTGCAACAATCGCGAGATTCACGGGATTTTCGGTTAGCGATGAAATGTCAAACATATCTAGCTGTTGTTTGTAAGTCATAATTTGCTACTGAATATAGTCAAATTGCAGGTTGCTGAAAAATAAAAAATACCCCGCAAGCCCTTAAATATATGATAATCAATATATTAACCTCTTTACGAATGATTATTTTTATAGTGAAAATTTTCCTTGACTATTTTTGAAAAAATTCTATCTTTGCGGCACTTTCAAAAAAAGTATACAGAAATATGTATTGGACGCTGGAATTAGCTATTTATCTGGAAGATGCACCCTGGCCAGCTACAAAGGAAGAGCTCGTAGATTTTGCACGCAGGTCAGGTGCCCCAATGGAAGTCGTAGAAAACCTTCTGGAATTAGAGGAAGATGATTCGCCCTATGAGAACATTGAAGAAATATGGCCGGATTACCCTTCTAAAGAAGACTTTTTGTTTAATGAGGATGAATATTGATTGTAATTGATGATTTGTCTGGAAGATGTAAGTGTTGACCTGGGAGATAGTCCCATCCTCCATGGGTTAACATTTCAGTTTAAGTCCGGACTCAACTTTCTCATTGGTCTAAACGGCAGTGGTAAAACTACCCTGCTGAAGTGTATAACTCAGGATGTTGCTTACCAGGGGACCATTACGCTTAACAAACAGAATCTGAAAACACTCTCTCCTAAAGCTTTCGCTCACAGTATTGCTATCGTTCATCAAACCTGGGACATTCCTTTCAGATACAAAGTCATGGATTTTGTGATGATGGGGAGATTCCCCTTTCTGGCATGGTGGGGAAGCTACCAAAAAAGCGATTACGAAAAGGTCCGCGAAGAACTGCATAGAATGGAAGTAAGCCATCTTGCACAACGTACCCTAGACGAAGTTTCAGGGGGAGAATTACAGCGTGTCTTACTAGCAAGGGCTCTCTGTCAGAGAACCCCGTTGCTGTTACTGGATGAGCCAGCCCAATCTCTAGATCCCAAAGGCAGAGTAGCCATGTATCGACTTCTTAAAAAGCTAGCTAGTGATGGCAAGACCATTATATGTACTTCACATGATATCGACCTCCTTCAGGTACCTGATGTTTACATTTGGGCTATTAAGGATGGAAAGCTCATATACCAGTTGGAGGGAAGCGAATTCACCCAATCTGTGATGGAAGATGTCTATGACATTAATCACATTGAGGATTATTAAATTACTGTTAACACGGAGTTAATATAATGTTTATATTATATATTAATGAACATAAAAAAGATATTAATTTGAATTTCACTAAATTGTTGTATTAATTTACTCAAGCTTTAATTACGATTAATCATAATATGCTAGTTGTACAACTTTTACCTTAATGGTGATCAATCTGGCCTCACATCAATCATATAAATATCAGAACTACCCTGCTTGATGGTAATTTTCAAAAACCATTCCCTCCAGAACTGATCATTCAATAGCATCGAAGTTGTAAACGTATTAAATTTTTTTAGCGCCTGAAAAAAACGCAAGAATACCTATTTATCAGTAGTTCACTTCAGGAGTACGTGAGAGACGTACTCCTTCTTTTTTTGCAGGCATATTGCATAATCCATAGATCGGTAATAATTAGTTAATTTGCCATTTCGGAATCTTTAAGACCATACACCCAGATGAAATCATTATTTGATCTTTCTTCTCATCTTACTTCAGTGAGAAAAGAGTTGTTTGCAGGTATGACTACCTTTTTTACCATGTCTTATATTCTCTTTGTCAATCCTTCCATACTCGGCATAGCCGGTATGCCTGAAGAGGGGGTGTTTATGGCTACCTGTCTTGCATCAGCAGCAGGATGTCTGATTATGGGTCTATGGGCAAATCTTCCTGTGGGTCTGGCTCCCGGAATGGGCTTGAATGCTTTCTTCAGCTATTCGATCGTTTTAAATTTAGGATATACCTGGCAGCAGGCTCTGGGGATGGTATTGATCTCTGGGGTACTCTTTTTGATCATGAATGTTGCAGGACTTAGAGCGATGATGATGAAGGAAATTCCAGGTTTTATCAAACAATCAATTACTCCTGGCATTGGATTATTTATTGCACTTATAGGTTTTAACAACGCAGGTATTATCACAGTCAACTCAAGTGGTATTCCTGAAATGGGGGCATTAACTCAACCCCAGGTGTTGCTTTCCATCATAGGTCTGTTGCTTCTTACAGTATTATATGTATGGAATATCCGTGCAGCGCTACTTTTGGGAATTGTAGCTACTTCATTTATCGGCATCCCATTAGGTGTAACCGTGATTCCGGATCAACTAAATTGGAGTTTCCCACGGTTTTCTGGTACCTTCTTTCAACTGGACTTACAGGGACTGATTACATTTAAGCATGATCAATCTGTGTGGGAAGGTATGATTACCTTATTTATCGTAATCCTGTCATTTTCTTTAGTAGATTTATTTGACTCAATAGGGACCTTGATCGGCACAGGCACAAGGGGTAAGCTACTGAATGAGCAGGGTGAACTTCCCCAGATGAACCGGGCATTGATGGCTGATGCATGGGCCACTGTGTTGGGGTCTTTATTGGGGACCTCTACTGTCACAGCTTATGTGGAGAGTGGTTCAGGTATACTGGCAGGTGGTCGAACAGGGCTTACTGCAGTGGTTGTAGGCCTTTTATTTCTGGTGTCCATCCTGATTCTGCCACTAATTGGAATCATTCCCGGAGCGGCAACTGCACCTGTATTAATCTTTGTAGGGATATTGATGATGGAAGAGATCAGGCAGGTCAATTTTTCAGCACTGGAAGAGGGTATACCTGCCTTTTTTACGATTGTCATGATGCCATTTTCTTATAGCATTGCCAATGGAATTGCCACCGGACTGATATTTTATGTCTTAATACAAATATTCCAAGGCAAAGCAGCAAAAATCCACCCGGTTATTTATGTATTTGCCTTACTGTTTATCGTAAAACTGGTGTATTTTAGCTCATCTTAAGTAGATTGGGGATCTGAGTTATTCACGAGTACCAGTACTCCGACATTCCACGAGCCACGATCTATACCCTATTCCCAAAACGGTTTAAACCATGCATGCCGGATATTTTTTGCCTGACCATTTTCATGATTGATGTGGTAGCTATAGGAAACGTGGATTTTTCCGTCTTTTCCCTCTATGACTGCCGGATAATGATATCTACCAGTTCCAGGTTCAGATTGCTCTATATGAGCCACTGTAGCCCAGTTTTTCCCTTCATTCTGGGAAATGGTGACTGCTAGTGAATATCGTTCATCCTCAGTATCATTGTGGACCATAAGCCACGTGCCATCCGAAAGTTCTACTACATCTGCTGCTGATCCGGGATTAGGAATCTCGCTGTCTTTAGCTACGGACCAGGTGATTCCTTTATCTGTGGATGTGCTCATTAATAGTCTTTGAGGTGGTGGTCCATTATCTCGCATGTAAGCTACAATTGCACCGTCGGTCTTTTCCAGCATAGCTGGTTGTACACTACCCAACCCAAAGATCGGTTTGCTCGTGGTCCAAGTCTTTCCCCAGTCATCTGTGATTGCCATTAGTGAAAAGTCAAAGCCATCTGAATACAGAGGAAGCAGCATTCTGCGGTTGTCGACGATGAAAGGTTTGTTGCGGGTCTGCCAGCCCATACGTCTGAATCTGGGATAACCCATTTGTTGTCGTTCTCGATTTTCATCTGTAAGTACATATCCTCTGGCCATCATATCTTTGCCTTTTGCCTGAGCGATGAGCTCCTGTGTGCGATCGCGATATTGCTCCATCATATCCTGCTGCTGTTCTTCAGGCAGTTGCTGAAGCATGTCGGAAGCGGAAAGATACTTTTCCAGTTCTTCTATTTGTTTGGTAAGCGATACCACAAAGGGATCATCTGGCTGTATGCCGCGTTCTGTTCTTCTACCGGGTTTGAGGTGAATATCTTCTTGCCAGGCCCACCTGGGAGGGCCAGGAGAGAGATAATCATCGCTGATGCGGTATTTCAGGATGGCAGTTTCCCACTGGTTGGCTAGCACAGTATACCAGATAAGCCACAATCTGTCCGCAGGGTCAATGTATAAGACAGGGTTGACATCAGGTAGTTCGTGATAATCAGCCATGATGAAAGGCTTACTCCAGTTCGCATCGCCAGGAGTCCATCTGGCACCCATAATCGCCACATCGTCCGCTTGCCTCTCGCCAGAGCCCTGAAACCATGCAATCAGGATGTCTCCATTGCTCAACTCCACTAAGGTAGAACCATGAACATGTTGGGATTGAAGGGGAAAAATATCTTTTTTCTGGATGGAGGCAGATTCATCAATCCGCCGCGAATACTGTGCCTCAAGCCTATAAGTGCTGAAAAATAAAATGCCCGCAATTAGTAGTAAACTGGTCTTCATAAGGCAATCGTATAAGTTGCGTGTGATTATTGATCCACTAAAAATAAAAAAAGAAATCAGGATGTGACCTTTGTCAGCCCATTTCATCAAAATAAATGAAAGCCAAGAAGATTCAGTCTTAACCATGGAAGTAATAGCAAATTCATAATTTTCTAGTCAAGATTTTATTGCTTTAGGAAGCAATGTAATTGGGGGTTGAGGCTGCCTGTTTCAGGCAGCCTTTTTACCTATCAAGACAGCATTTTTTCTAGTTCACTTCATATATCTCAGTAGCCCTGCCAAGTTTGCCATCCAGGCTGATACCTTCCAGGGTAATCTGATATTCACCGCGAAGGTCGCTGTTGAAAAAGCGCAATTTTGCTTTTCCATTTTTATCGGTTCTTACGACCGGATTCCAGTATATAGTACTTCTCAGGTCTGGGGCCTGGTATTCAGATTCATCGGCTTCATATTGTGGTGCATAGAAGATACGCGCCACATGAAATCCTGGAAGATCTGGTCTGATGATACCAGGTTGATCCTCATCAGGTACTCCGCCATCGTCAGATTCATATCCGCGTTTGGTGTATATAGCAATAACCCCATTACCACCTCGACCACCATAAATGGCGGAACTGGGACCTTTGAGAATGTCGATACGATCTACATCAAACATCGGTATAGATTGTATCATAGATACATCTGTTGGGATTCCATCCAACAGGAATAGTGGTTGTCCGCGATAAGCTCCTCGGATGGATACACGTGGGTTACCCAGTCCTCCGTAGATATTTACTCCGGGTACACGTCCCTGTAGAGCGTCCAGTACGGTCAGATTTTGAGGTAGATCGTCACCTTTTACCGTATAATCTGCTCTGGAGTACAGTTGATTGCGATCCTCTTCTTCCTCTGGAGCTTGTGCTACGATCTGAACGGTACCTAGTTCGTATTGGGCGATACCTTCCAGCATATCCTGCTGGCGGATGTATTGTGTGCTACTGGAGATATACTCTGTGCGCGTATCCTGAGTGATAGCTTCCTGAAAATAGCCTCCAATCCTAATATAGGGATTCACCTTAAGGGTATCAGTTTTGTCCAGCTCGAAAATCATTTCACGCTTCTTATTCCGGGAAGTTCTCGCCTGCAGAAATAACTGTGTAGTATCCAGAAAAGCCAGATTCATAAAACTAAATCTACCTTCATCATCTGCATGGGTCACAAAAGTATTATAAACATTGTCCACTACCAGCGTGATTTTCCCCTCATCCAAGGTTTCTCCACTGCGTTCTTCATAGACTTTACCACTGATACTGAGTCCCTGTTCCATATAATATTCCGGAGTAGGAAGTTTTTCAGATAGGACAGTTTCCCATTCAAAACCTCTCCATCCATGTGTCAGCATCACTAGATCCAATTCTTCGGCATTATAGCCATTATCCTGAAAGTACAAGGGTGCATTTTCTACAAATCCTCTCACATCTGAACTCAGGTACAAATGACTCATAATCGTCTCGCGGTCGGGTTGTTCATCCCAAAATCCATCTGTATGTGTTACAGCGATCGAAAATGGAGCCATGACGGGATTTCCTTTGGCATCTGCTGCGGTAATCTCTACTTCTACTTTATCTCTTTGAGAATAGGTAGATTTATTGGTTGTCAAAAATACCCTCAGATCATCATTTTGGTTATTGAATGTCAGTCTTTCACACAGTGGGATGCCATCATTGGCATGGAGCGTAAAAGCGACAACGCCAGTAGGAAAATCTGATCTGGGGATTATATAGATATCTTCCTCTTCACTAAAAGTCCCTCGCTTTGTATAGAGAACTTCATTTCTTACCGTACCTGTCAAGAGATAAGATTCATTTTCGACGTTCTTCGCTCTAATCCTCACCTCAAAGTTCCGCATATAACTGTTGACAGAGAGATTCCATCCCGAATCGTTTACTTCCGGGAAAGGATAAACATAAGTCTCACTATCATATTCCACTTGCGCGATATAGGTTTTACCGGCGAGTGGGATGAACGCTATTTCTCCCATGCCGTTGTGCGTGGTTGCAAAAGCTATCACTTCTTTACCTTCACCATCTACGATCTTTCCCTTTACATCAATACCCAGACCTGATGGTGCAATGGCTTTAAATGCTACGGTTTGTTTCAGGCCAGAGATGAGCTTTCCTCCTTCAGGCAAAAACTGAATGTCTGGTTTTAGATCTGTTCTTGACCGCTCTGAGCTAAATACTCCATTGCCCAAAATAGTCATGCTGGTTTCAAACATCCGGTCGAAATTTTGCATCCATTTGGTATAGGCGCGTATGCGGTACTCCCCAGGTCTCAGGTTATCTCCTAGTTCAAAATCACCTACCGCTTCTCCATTGGCTACATAAAGTATGTTATGATCCAGGATTTTATTTGCTTGATCTATGAGATCGACATACAACACTCCACTTATATCGGATAATTCATAGTCAGTATTTTTGACGACATAAGCTTTCATCCATACCGTTTCACCTGGTACATAGAAGGATTTATCCAACTGGAGATAGGCCTTCTCAACCGGAAACTTCTGCCGGTAGCTATCTGCATATTCCCTAACTACATTAGCGTCAATACTCTCCTGACCTTTGATAGCTCCTGTAGCGATAGAAAAAGCCATCGTAAGGATTAGGATTGCTTTTCCATGTGATAATTTCATAATATCTATTTCTTTAATGTTATGATATAGTCAATATTTTTTCCACTCCTGTCATTATATTATACTGAATATCTCTTGTCAGGTTTTCCCCAAAAAGTCACAAGGCCCTATGAGTTTATAGCATAGTATTGTTATTAGGAAAAAAATGGCTAGGTTAAGGAGTGCTGGGTATTGAGAAAATAAATGGTTGAGGTATGTGCTATAGCTCCAAACTTATTTTCTCCATGGGTTTGAATGTAGATAAATAGTACAACAATATTATCTTTCTTATGGCTTATCATACTTATATTCAAGATCTATAAGGGTCTTATATCATAACTCCTAACGTATGTTAAACTCGAAATATCGAATATTTTTGATGTTATCTTTGCTGTTTTGCCTAATCTGCGGGCGAGGGCAGACGACCACAGGTCAGACAGATGTATTTACTAGTGATGGTGCCTGGTGTTGGTTTTCAGATCCAAGAGCGATTTATTACGAAGGAACTCACCAGAGAACCTATGCGGGATGGATCACATCGGATGGGGATGTGACGGTGGGATTTTACGATCACCAAACTGACGATATCAAAACCTATGTACTTCACACAGCACTAGAAGTAGATGATCATGACAATCCCTCCTTGCTGATTACCCCAGAAGGAAAACTAATGGTTTTCTATTCCAAGCATAGCAAGGCATATCCCATTCAATTAGCTGTTGCGGAAGCACCCGAACGGATAGATACCTGGGAGCCTACCCGATCGCTCTATATCAACGATACAGTAGCTTATAGCGGAAAACGCGACTCCTACACCTATACCAATTCCTATATGCTGACTGGGGAGAAAAACCAGATCCATCTATTCTGGCGTGGTATGGACTTCAAGCCCAATTATTCCTATTCCAAAGACGGGGGATCGACTTGGGAAACGGGAAAGATCTTCATACAGCCTGAAAACATATATCGCAACAGGAGACCGTATCTGAAAGTGTCATCCAATGGAAAAAATCGGCTTCACTTTGCATTTACAGATGGACATCCCAGAAATGAACCTACCAACAGTATTTATTATGCGTGTTATGAGGATGGTAATTTGGTTAAAGCAAACGGTGAGAAGATTTGCAAAATGTCCGAGATCCCCTTAGGACCAGAGGAAGCAGATATGGTATATGATGCAACAATAACAGAAGAAAAGTCCTGGATATGGGATGTGGCAGAAGGTCAGGATGGATTACCCGTAATCGTGTATGTCCGTTATCCCATTGACAGCCAGCATGTGTACTATTATGCCAGATGGGATGGAAATACATGGAATAATTATCGTTTAGTGGATTCGGGAACCTGGTTTCCCCAAACACCAGAGGATGAGGAAGAGCGTGAGAAAAATTATTCAGGAGGTATTGTCCTGGATCACGAAGATCCGAATATTGTGTATTTGTCCAGAGAGGTAAATGGGGTATTTGAAATAGAGAAATGGATGACAGCGGATGGTGGAAAAACCTGGCGTTCTACACCGGTAACATCCAATTCTGAATATGATCAGGTAAGGCCCTTTGCCATCAGGAATATGCCGCAAGGCCAGGGACCGCAATTACTGTGGTTAAGTAACAAAAGATATATACATTATACGGATTATGATTCGAGCATCAAAATGGATCGTAGCTGGTAGCTTGTAAGATAAAAATATTCATTACAGATTTATAACTACAAGCTACGATCGAGCTTGCTACTTTTTCTCTATCCTCCGGTTGATCACAGGATAATTGCTTGAGATACTTTTGACACTCAGAATGTAAACTCCACTACTGAGTTTACCCATTGGGATCTTGAGTTGCTTTGAGATTCCCGAATGTGTATGAACAGCCTGATGATACAATCTTCTTCCTGCCATATCGTATAAGCTAGCTTCCAGTGATGCATCTTCAAGGGTAGAAAGCAATACATTGAGTCTGTCTGAAACCGGATTGGGGTATGCTTCAACGACTGGAGCCAAAACGCTTGCTTCGAAGTCAATTTCAGCTTCTGCAGGCATGAAGCGATTGATTTCCAGGTTGTTTGCTATCTCATTACATCTGGTACTTTCTACAGGCCCCATGCCGCTAAGCTTTCTGGGTTGTCTTAGTAGGGCTATTTTATCGATTCTGATCCCATCTTCTCGCATCCATAGCGTTAAAGTGTGTGTTCCCACTTCTTCAATCGTGATACTAAGTACTTCCTGGGTTTCCTGAATATCGTTGACCCATTCCCAGTTGGTACTAACTTTGCCCACTCCCAACCCATTGTCGCAAGTCAGGCATTGCTTGTCCAGGCCTATATGGACAGAGTTATCTCTTGTTCCAGGACTTTGTGTTCTCAGATAGAGATAATAGGTACCTGTCGCTTCGAAATTAATTTGATAATCAACGCTGGGACCCGCGTTGAGCAACTGAGTGTTGAGGCCCTGACCAGGAGCGATAATACCTTGTTCCCTGCTCGCTTGATCATCTGCCCAAGTTTCCCAGTTGCGGTTAAGTTTGGGTATACGTTTGCTGAAGTGCTCCGCTTCAATAAATAATTCATCAAGATCTATATCAAAGCAGAAGGGATCTGGTGTAAGTTCAGGAATATTCATTCCTTCACAATTGCCTTCATATACTTTTACATTTCTGAAGTAGGCATTTCCAGTTGGTTCGGGTAAATCGTGGTCTGCGATAAAAAAGATACGGTTAAATTCTCCTGTATAATATGCTCCCAATGGAACCATATAGGTCTGGTAGTCTTCGCCCTGGTAGGGTTCCAGTTCATTTTTACCCCATTTCTGAGTTCCATGGATTTTGAAGGTATGCTCATGAGTCTGCCAGTTGTTATGATCGAGACCTATAGCGTGCAGTTCTCCTATAGAAGTGCTTTTGAATTCAAATTCGAGTATCGTATTTTCAGTTACGAGATAGGGAAAATGGATTGCCTTCCAGGCATTATTATGGAGGAAAATCTCATCGCCTGTCTCACTGACTACAACGCTTCCTCTATCCTGTAGAAAGCCGTAGGGACTGACATCATGTTCCAGGAAATTGACTGGAGGACAACCTGGGTTGACAGACATGGAAACTGTAAAGGTTCGCTGAACTGGCTGTGCGGGATTATATGCTTGGTTTCCGGGCTGTGTAGCTTCGATTGTTACGGTACCCGGCTCTCCGGAAAGTGTCACTGTGTTACCATTAATGACTGCAGGTCCGCGGAGGATATTAAAGTTAACAGGTAACCCTGAGGTTGCTGTAGCTTCCAGTATGAAGGGAGGGTCATCTGTGAGTTTATCAGCAATGGGATTGAAGGTGATTGTCTGATCTTGTTTGGGAGGTAGATTTACCCTGAAAGTATCCTGTACGGGTTCGGCAGCTTCAAATTCCTCATTTCCGGGCTGTGTTGCCTCAATAATGACTATCCCTGTATCTCCGCTGAGTGTAACGATACTACCATCAAGGGTGGCCGGCCCTGATATAAGGGTGAAACTTACAGCAAGACCAGAAGAGGCTGTAGCTTCCAGTTCAAAGGGAGGATCGGTTGTGAGTTTGTCTGGGATGTTGATAAAATCAATAACCTGCGTGTCTTTCTCTACCATGCTAAAGATCCACTCAGCAATCAACTGAACGCCTTCCTGATCGATGACATTTTTTGCGAGGGGAGGCATGGCGATTTCATCGTGTGCCCGATTCATTCTTACATACAGGGCAGATAAGGCTGTGTCTCCGGGTACGATGACTTTACTACCGTCGATACCGAGGTTATCTCTCAGGTCTCCATTTAGGAGGTTGGTCTGTTCTAAAGGAGTAAATAATCTTGCATCAAATGCTGAGAGTACGCCTGTATTGGGATTGTGGCAATAGCCGCAATTTACATCCAGGTAGGACCTGGCTTTTAATTCCAGCGATGCGTTGGGATCGTCCTGAGATACAGTCTTCAGATAACCAGGTATATCTGCTTCATTTAGCGTTGGATCAAATATGCCCAGATGATTCAGAGTAAGGAGTTGATTGGCTGTAATTTCGGATTCAGGATAGGTGAAATCTCCATTGAGCTGACGCGTGTTGAAGCCCAATACCGTTCCTGATGCTTCTTTATGGCATGTGAAGCATTCATCCCGGCTGGGATATCTCCAGGTTTGGGTGGCGTTTTGTCCGTTCTGATCTATAACATCTATGATTTCATCCAGCCCATTCTGAAGCAAAACCGCATCGCTTCCATCTTCCAGCCATCTGTAAGTAACGCCGTAGTAATTCCCATCCACTCCGTGTACCATCAAGCGTGTTTCTAGTTTGCGGGTTAGTCCGGGATTGCGTCGATCGAGTGGAAGTTCAAAGTGTTTGATAAAGACAGTTCCAATGGGTAATTCCCAGGGATCGTTTTCAGCAAAAGTAATTTGCTCAATAGCCTGGTCGTGTGTCCCATCATTGGGGATAGCTACCCAGCGCTGCTTTGCCGCTCCATCCGACCAGAAAGGTAAGTTGGGTTCATAGGGTATCACCCCATCAACGGGAGTGAGCGATTCGAGGTCTTCGAAGATACCCGTTTGTGATAAAAACGCTGGAGGTTCTGGGGATGCAGCCTGTTCTCTGTCCAGTTTGTATATTTTTCCGCCATCAGAATTTCCGCCATTGAATTGCAGTACATATACTTCGTTATCTCTGTCTGTGCCAAAGGCGCTTATGCCTTGTTTTCCCCCACCAACATTTGCCGTCAATAATTCCTCCACATCTGGTATGCCGCCAGGATTGTATTTCATGGACCACATTCTTCCGCTTCCATTGTCAGCAAATATATATTTTCCTTTCAGCGATGGCAGCCGGTTTCCCCTGTACACATAGCCTCCGATAATACAATTGTCGCCATTCCCATGTGGATATGCGTATACGGGATCTTCATCTGTACCATTGAATGGATTGGGTCTTCCCTGCGGTCCATCCAGGTCCCCTTCTCTGTAGCCCCACTGGAAATTAGCCCCTTTGGTAAGCAGATTAATTTCTTCTCTACGAGCCTGACCTACATCGGCGATCCAGACATCATTAGTAACAGGGTCTATGGTCATAGCATGAGGATTTCTCAATCCCAAGGCATAGAATTCTTCTAGTATACCTCCATTGGGATCGAGGAAGGGATTATCATTGGGAATGTAGTAGTTTGCGGTAAAGCTTTCATCATTTCCGTCAAGCCTTCTGGGTTGGCGACGTATGGGGTGACTACGGCCTGGGTCCTGATCTACATCAATACGGAGTACGCCACCTAGTAGTCTGTCGTCCAGGGCCTGACTATTTCCATAGTTGTTATTTCCTCCTCCTTCATCACCAGTACTGATGTAGAGATATCCATCAGGGCCAAACAACAAAGCACCAGCATTGTGATTGTTTTGTCGGTCGTATAAGTGAATGAGAACCTGTTCGGTATTGTTGTTGATGGGATTGCCATTATCAGGAACATCGAATCGCGACAATCGGGAGTAAGTCCTGTTGGCTCCACCGGGTCTGTATTGATAAAAAACGTATAGATATCTGTTATCCATACCATATCGTGGATGGAAGACAAAAGATAATAGGCCAGCTTCTCCGGACAGATGAGTCTGGTTTCTGATATCGAGAACGACAGATTTCTGGGTAGGATTGGATTTATCAAAGCTCATGATCCGTCCTATGTGTTCACCGACGAATATGCGTTCGCTTTGAGCTTCCTGTTCCACATGGATAGGTGCTACGAAGTCTAGCGCAGGAAATGCATCAATCAGTCTCCAGTTGCCTTCACCTGCTCTAGGAGTTAAAGAGGGCAAATTACCATTAATAAACTGGCCAATAGGAGCGGGATTTTCAATCCCTGTATTTTTCATGCTTCCCGGGATCATCGCCAGGCATACTAGGACAATGAAAAAGCTGGTTATTCTGGTAAATATTCGTTGGACGAGGGTGGTCATGGTAACTAAGGTATAATTTTTTCTATATGTAAATTATTGGAGAGTGAATTTATAAAATAAAAACGAGGAATACCTTCTAAGTTGTATTAACATTCCATAAACCAGATCATTATTACGGGTATTTTTGTGAAAAAGTAGTAGCAATATGGATTTTTTTATGAAGGTCTAACCTAGTTAACTAATACTTAAATAAGTGAAAAAAAGCCTTTGGTAATCTTATGTTAAAGATACAGGCAATAGTAGAGCATGAGTTAGGATAAAATGCATGAAGCGCTTACATTGGAAATGGGATGAAATGGAACCAGTTCATTTTACATATAAGCAGAGAGTCAAATGTTAGGTTGAAATAATATTATTACAGTTTCCTCCTCAACGCAGATTAGTATTTCGGTTGCATCGGTTAGAGGGATTTTCTTATCAGGAAATAGCTGAAATGCTGGAAATATCTGTCAAGACCGTGCATAATCATATGGTACAAGCCATTAAGCAGATCGCCCGCTATTATCCTCAAACCGAAACCATGCTTTGCCTGATTTTTTGGTTATACATATAATCCATTCTGATATTTAACAATTTCTTAACACAGATACTAGGCATTACAGGGACTAATTGGGATCATGTCAGTAGAATCGCATATATGGAACATGATACATTTTTTGATTTGACTACCAAATACCTCAAACAAACTGCAAAAGAAGAGGAAGTGATGGAATTGAATCACTATCTGAAAGAGGAAAAATATTAGAAGCTCTTTAACTGGATAAAGGTCCGGTATGAATATGCTGAGGTGGTATCAAGTGATGAATATGAAGTAGAGAAAAATTGGAAAAGACTTGCTAATAAAATACGTCAATATGAGCTTGGGTTTGATAGAGGAAGCTTAGTCAAGACTGAAAGATCATTTCTTAGTAGATTAAGTTACAGGGTTGCGGCTGCGGTGGTATTGTTGGTTTTGTATGGGGCAGTTTGGTGGTGGATTTCAAGTAATTCTCAAACTTACACAGGTAAAACAGAGGCATGGTCATTTCAGCGCTACGAAGTTGATCAAGGACAACCAGCCAGCTTATTTACACTTCCTGATGGATCGCAAGTATGGCTCAATTCAGCGAGTAACCGGCCTGAACATTTGATCAAGTTTCTGCAAAATCGTAAACTGCATCCATAATGTAGTTTACACAAACACTATGTATAAATTGATTTTCTTTGTAGTCATGCTGATCAGCACAGCTTTTTCGTGCTGGTCCCAATCACAGACCGAGCTCATGGTCTGTGGAGACAATCAGGTGATTATCTTCGACCTGCAACGTTCACAGGATACCGTACCATTTGTCGTCTGGCGCTGGAAGGCTTCCGAAGCCTTTGATCTGCCAGCGATATATCGATCGACCTATTTTCGTAGTCTGGACGATTGCAAGCCTGTTGATGGAGGTAACAAGATCCTAATCAGTTCTTCCTCTAATGGTGTTGCCCTGATCGACCGGGCCACCCAAAAGGTGTTATTCTATGCCCAGGTGGGCAATGCCCACTCCATTGAGTGGCTCCCTGGCGATCGCATCGTTGTAGCTGGCTCAACAAATGATAAGGGTAACCGCCTCGAACTCTACGACAGCCGTATGTCTGAAAAACCGTTATTCAAAGACAGTTTATATTCTGCCCACGGAGTGGTATGGGACGATGAGCGTGAATTGCTTTACGCTTTGGGCTATGATGAGCTCCGAGCATATAAATTAGTAGACTGGGATACAAATCATCCTGGATTTACCCTGGTAGATACCTGGACTATCCCAGGTATTAGTGGTCATGATCTGGCAGCTATTCCCCAATATCCAGGTCAACTTTTACTCACCGAACACGAGAGTGTGTGGATCTTTGATAAAAATACTGGAAAATTTAGACTATTTGAACCGCTAGCGGGAAAAGAAGATGTCAAAGCGGTAAGTTTTCATCCTGTAACAGGTCGTGTGGCTTACATACAGGCTGAAAAAAGCTGGTGGTCGCATCATGTGTATCTGTTAGAACCGGAGCGATATGTGTCTTTTCCTGGTGTAGACTTGTATAAGGTCAGGTGGATTGAAGGGGATATGGTCAATGCCCCTACCATCTATTCCTACGAAGACCTCATTTCTTGGATCAAAAATCCGACAGATGACTACGTATTGGTGGTAGCACACCGGGGCGACTGGCGCAATGCGCCGGAAA